>DASZHV010000027.1:0-6415 GCA_035937535.1 Puia sp.
CACATCAGTAGCCATTCTTTTTTACAGGGCCCGGACAAGTTGCCGGTGCTGCAACTTGCCGATGGCAGGTTTTTTCTTTTTGAACTCTACGAACATGCATTTCGACCTCAACTGGTTGTACTCAGTGCCTGCAGAACAGGCTATGGGATGTTGTCGGAGGGAGAAGGCATCATCAGCTTGTCCAGAGGATTCACTGCCGGCGGAGCCGGCGGAATCATCGCGGGACTCTGGAATATGAATGATGAATCGACAGCAACTTTGATGGGATATTTTTATCAACAGCTGGCAAAGAAAAATCGACCTTCTATTGCTTTACGTGAGGCCAAGCTGGAGTGGTTGGTAAAAGAACATGATAATCCTTTTTTGAAGCTCCCATATTTTTGGGCCGGATCTGTCTATTGTGGAAATGACCAGCCGGTAGCCATTGATGCCAGGGCTTCTGTCTCTTACTATTGGTGGATCGCTGCGGGCCTTTGTGGCTTTTTGCTTGTTGCTTTGATTTTACTTACCACGAGGAAAGTCCGCAGGTCAGGACAGTGAGCTGGTCCAGGATAAGCTCGTATTTTCTGTTGTGCCTTTTATAAATGTGAATAAAAAGCAGGCTTTAACCGGAATGTGAATACAGTCTATGGTAACAGGATCGCTATGGAAAAAAATAATTTCAAGCGTTCCTGTCAATTCGGAAAAAGCTGATGAAAAAAGGAGGCGTTCAAGACCGGCAGAGGAAATTTCAGCTGATTTTTCAATTCCGGTAGCGGGCCTGTTCCCGTTCCAATGCGCCTTATTGCTTACTTCTTCCGGAGAATGTTGAGGAAATCCAAAGAGGCTGGAAAGAGCGATTATTTGGGATGCGTTTTTCATGACTCTGAATTGAAGGTGTAAGATGTTTATTACTACCTCATATCCATGAAATCGGAAATTTGTTACTCTGCAAGCAAACGCCCATTTGCAATTTTTGCCTTTAAAGCAAAGGGTCTGTATAGCATTAAAAAGCAACCGAAAGTCCTGCAAAACAGGTAATATTAACGGGCTGGTTTTGCAGCGGTCTTATAGTATCCAGGTATCTCCTTTTCCATATATAACTCATTTACAATGAATGACTTGTAGACCAAATTCTGGCATCATAGTTGTTTTTATATATTGAACAAATAAATAATTATTCTATGACTAATTCCGAATCTATGAAATCACATTCATCACTACCGGTTAGCGAAACGGTCATCATCTATTTAATTGCAGCAATCCTTTTGACAGGCGTGATGGTTCTTGCCTTTGTGACCTGGAAGGGATAGAATGCTGCTCCGACTTCTGCTTACGAAACCAACTAATGCCATATGATTCGGCGGATACGGCGAATTTATGGTGGCAATGAAATTTACTTATTTGTAAAGCTTGCCAATTGAATTGTTTTTTCAGGTTTTGACTGGGGTTTGAGATAAGTGTGTTGATTACCTGAATATCTTATTTGCTTCAGATTGGTCAACCGGAATTGTACTCCGATAAAAGCGACCAATAATATGGATGTAATAATTGAATTGATTTTTGTTTCCGGTTTACGTATACCCGCAATCAAATAAGAAGGGATAAAAACGAAACTGCCTATTGCAAGGCCTGTCAGCCACATAATAAGCCACGCATTTCCAGAATTTTCAAGTCCAAGACGCATAAAAGAAGGTAAGCCCACACACTTCATCAACATACAGATGAAGTATAGCATTAGAGATATAGTGCCGCTGCTATAGATGATCAAATCCTTTTTGGATTTAATCTCTTTTATCAATACGATGAATACCAGGGGAAGAAATAAAAGAACGAAACTTATAAAGCCTAAAAACAGGAGGAAATCTGTAATACGAAATAACATTATTTTACCCAGGGATCCTCCAATGAACCCGGCAGCAGAGCATGCTCCGCTGATAATCATTGCTTTTTTCATAATGAGATTATTTTGATATAATAAATAATTAGTTTCTTTTTCCAATTCGTATAGTTCTTTATCATAAAAAGTCTTAATTGTCATATTATAATATGCCTCGAAGTCGCCGTTTTCTTCCAGATTTTCTTCAATTAAAATACAGATATGATCAAGCAGGTTCAAACGGAGGCTCTCAATAGTAATTCCTCGTTTACTAAGATCTTCAAGAATAAAATCTATATTTTGTTCTGTAATGATATACATCTATGCAGTCTTAGAATTAATATTCAAAACTAACTTCATTGTATTCATGAATTCTGCAAACTCACTGAGCTTTTCTTTTGTTTTAGCTTTTCCGGCGGTGCTTAGACTATAATATTTACGTACACGCTTACCGATAAATTCAGTCCGGGTTGTAACAAGCTTATCGGATTCCAAAGCATGAAGGGTAGGATATAAGGCTCCCTCTGTAATTTGGATTTTATCGTGTGTTAAGTCTTTTACTTTCTGTGTGATTTCATAACCGTACATTTTCTTGTTGTCGGCCAGCAGCTTTAAAACGATCGTTTTAAGTGTCCCTTTTAATAACTCAGGAGAATATGTCATTGGTATAATATTGATTCGGAATCAAATATACATAAGAGACAGATGCATTGCAAACTTAGGGCAAATTATTTTTGTTAAAATATGCTCCATCTTCAGTTTACTGATAGTGCCGCATCAGGTTTTTGTTTCGCCTGATTACTATTTAAGGTATCCGGAGTAAACGTCCTAACTCTTTGTATTTTTATGTCGCCGTCCATCCACCGTCGATCATCAATGTGGTGCCGGTGATCATTGCTGCGGCCGGCGAGGCAAGAAACAAAACGGCATTGGCGATATCTTTGGGATCACCAATTCTGCCCAATACAATTTTGGAAAGCACCATTTTTTTCGTTTCCTCATTGGCGAGGTAATCTTCCGTTCCCGGCGTATGGATAAAAGTAGGTGCTACGGCGTTGACAGTGATATTATGTCTGGCCCATTCCACGGCAAAACACTTGGTCATATGTGAGATGCCCGCTTTGGTCATACAATAGACAGATTCTGTAGGAAGCGCGATAAATCCCGCCTGGGAACTGATATTGATGATTCGGCCGAATTGTTGTCGGATCATGCAGCGCCCTGCCAGTTGACTCGTGAAAAAAGTTCCTTTAAGATTTACATTCAGTGTATAATCAAAATCCGCTTCAGTAACATTTTCAATATAATTCTCGGGTGCGATGCCGGCATTATTTATTAATATGTCGATCCTTCCAAAATGTTCGGCTGCATTCATTACAGCAGATTCTATTTCATCCATCCTGCTGACATCCATCTGGAGCGGCAGGGCCTTTCTGCCCAGCGCTTCGATTTCCTTTACCAATCCGCTGTCTGCATGTATATTTTTAAGCCCTAATGCAATATCTGCTCCGGCTTCTGCCAGCGCAAGAGCACAGGCCCTGCCGATTCCCCTGGCCGCACCTGTTATAAATGCAATTTTTCCTGGAACCCTTACTTCATCGGAATTTTGGTTAGCCATAATTGAAAACCTTTCCACGTAAAGATATAAACAAGACTAATTTCAGAAGTTGGATCCTTCAAAAGACATATGTCCAAATGAATTTTTGGAAACAAGATGAATATGGCTTCCTTATTTATCTGTAAACTCCAATAAATCTCCCGGCTGACAATCCAGCGCTTTGCAAATAGCTTCCAGTGTGCTGAATCGGATTGCTTTTGCTTTTCCGGTTTTGAGTATGGAAAGATTAGCCAGCGTTAAATCCACTTTCTCCGAGAGTTCATTCAATGACATTTTTCGTTTAGCCATCATGACATCCAGGTTTACGATAATGGGCATGGTTATACAGTTAATTCGTTTTCAGATTGGATTTCTACACCACGCTTGAATACTGTTGTAATGATGAACAGGAGACCAACCATAAATATAAATTCTGTGGAAAGCCAGTTTCCGTAAAGTTTTCCGGTTATTTTCATCAGCAGGCTGGTGTATATATTACTCAACAGAGTGACGAACCAGGTTCCCAAAGTGGCAAAACAAATTTTCTCCAGTCTCCTGGCTACTTCCATGGAAAATGGATTCTTCAGATTAAACTTCGATAAGGTTTTAATAACCAGAAAGGAAATCCATGATTTCATTAGCGGAAGGGCTACCATAAAGAAAACAAAACCGGTGTAATACCAAAAGCCGAACTGCCTGAGATCGTACAAATTCAATCCCATGTAGAAGTCCTTTGTTCCCTCCGGGTTTATACAGCTTATAGTATAAGAAATAAGGATGGCTCCCGCTTCTGCTACATACAAAATAAGTACGACCCATGCCAGGACGGGCATTATTTTGAGCAGCTTTTCACTGCTTCTTTGTGTTTTAAATTTCATACCCTTAATGGATTTTTTAGGTTAATATTCAATATGCTTTGAATAAGCAGCCAGGGAACGGTTCCTGTTTGTTCTTCTATTTTCATGAGTTTTTGTTTCTTTTATCAATAATTAATAAGCAAATATCAATAATTATTTATTAATAAACAATAAATATTCTACTTATTTCGATAAATACTTTATAAATTATATAAGATATTGAAATTCAACACACTGGTGATACACCATCGCAGCCATCCAGACCTGGCAAAATCGACGGAACCCAGAGTTATGGAAATTAATCTGGCCCCATTCATGCCTGATCAATCACTATAATCTCCAGCTAACACGAACAGGATAATATTTAAAATGATCCACAGTAACTTAATCCGGAACGTCTGAAGCATATGCGTATACCAGTATTCCTTTTAATAACTATTTTTTATCTGGTTAATACCTGCCTGGCCCAGGCGCCGATTCAGAACCGTAGTGATCTCGAAAAGGAACGGGCTTCCATTCAGAAAGAAATTGAGTATGTAAAACGCTCCCTCGATATAACGCATAAAAACCGGAAACAAACCCTGGGTCAGCTTGCCCTTCTGCAAAAAAGACTTCGGCTTCGGGAATTAACCATTGTCAATATCAATAAACAGTTGAGTTTTATCCAGGCAGATATGAATAGTTCCTGGTCAGAAATTATAAAACTTAAAAAGGAACTGGATACCCTTCGCAAGCAATACGCTGAAAGCGTGATTTACGCTTATGAAAACAGGACCAATTACGATTTCCTGAATTTTATTTTTGCTGCCAGTAATTTTAATGATGCCGTCAAAAGGTTTGAATACCTCAAATCTTACAGAACCTATCGTGAACAGCGTGCCGACAATATTTTAAAAACACAGGCATTGCTTGAAAATAAAATTAACGATCTCAAAATGAAAAGTCTTGAAAAAGACGAAGCCCTGTTAAGGCAAAGTAGAGAGAGACAGGTTTTGGAAGTAGAGAAAAAAGAAAAAGATATAGCTTTTGAACAATTGTTGAGCCATGAAAAAGAATTGAAAAGGGAAATGAATCTGAAGAAGCGAAAGGATCAGAAACTGGGAAATGCAATTGCTGCTGCTATCCGCAATGCCAGAATTGAGGCCAAACGCGAAGCAATGAAAAAAAAGCCTTCAAAGATCTCAGTGAGCAGGAATATTACAACTTCCGGAAAGAAGGAATTAACAGGGAATTCTTCTGGTACTCTTAGAGAAGGAAATATACCGTCAAAATTAAATCCAGCTGAAAACCCATTTAAGACAAGGGCAGATATTGAATTATCGGGCAATTTTGAGAAGTACAAAGGTCATCTTCCCTGGCCCATTGCTTCAGGAACAATTGCAATCCGGTTTGGGCCTCATGTATATCTAAAAGGGTTAACGCACGATAATCAGGGTATTACTATTGAAAGTGCTGCAGGGTCGTCTATAATGGCGGTCTTCGATGGAATTGTGCAAAGTGTGTTTTTTGTAGGAGATGCAACTGTTGTGATGATTCGTCACGGAAAATATTTCACAACATATAGTAACTTATCCTCTGCTTCGGTTTCAAAAGGGCAATCAATTAAAATGGGTCAGTTATTAGGCAAACTGCAGGAAGCAGGTCAATTTGACTTTATAATTTCAGATGAAAAGGATCAACATTTTGATCCGGAGCTCTGGTTGAGGAAGTAAGGACTCATGCTAAACCCGAACCCTGTTCCTTTTTTTGAAATCATTCATTTCAGCTGCTTCATCAAGATTTTTCTTTCCCTGGTGTAAAATATTAAAAGATAAAGTCCATTTTGTTTCTCTTGCTCATTGATACTGCAATAGTCAGTTTTGGTACACCCTGACTGCAGGAATAAATCCGGGAAAGATCATTCTATTTAATGACTAAGATTTTATCTTGCACTGATGCGATTGAATAAATGGATAGTGCTCGCCGCCACTATGAGCTTCCTGATATTATCAGTTGCAAAATCCTGGTACTATTCGGAAAAAGATGGCGGCTGTGATCTCCGCGCCCGAACCGTTGCATCACGTCTTTTGACGAGTTCATACTCGCCATATTTTTATAAATGGA
>DASZHV010000028.1:0-154357 GCA_035937535.1 Puia sp.
TAAAGATCTTCTGATCATTTTCCTTCCCTTTTCGCAATTCTTTCTGTTGTTCTTCCGGCAAATGATATATTTCCATACAGGTCTGGCTGCAGCAGCCGTCATAGGTTTCAGTACAGGCTGCGCACTGGATAAATAAGAGGTGACAACCGCTGTTTTTACAATTGGTATGCGAATCAGCAGGTTTACCGCACTGATGACAATGGGCTATTATTTCCCCCGTAATAGACTCACCCAGTCTCTCGTCGAATACAAAATTCTTTCCGCGGAATTTATTTTCCAGCCCTTTCTCTTTCACGCTGTTTGCATAATGTATAATACCACCTTCCAGGTGGAAGACTTTTTTAAATCCACTATGCAGGAGGTAGGCACTGGCCTTTTCGCATCGTATACCTCCGGTGCAATACATGATAACAGATTTATCTTTCTTTTTCTCCAGTAATTTTACCGCCAGTGGAAGCTGCTCCCGGAAAGTATCGCTGGGAATTTCAATGGCCCCGTCAAAATGACCTACTTCGAATTCATAGTGATTTCGCATATCCACCAACAGGATATCGGGATCAGAAACGAGCTGATTAAAACTTTCGGCATCCAGATACTGCCCTTTTTTTTCCATGCTAAATTCCGGATCGATGATCCCGTCTGCAACAATTTTATCCCGAACCTTTATTTTTAAAACCCAGAAAGATTTTCCATCATCTGCAAAAGCATTATTTAAACGAATTCCCTTTAGTGGACCGATGCTCTCGAGATAATCCTTAAATTGTTCAACCCTCGAAACCGGAACACTTACCTGTGCATTGATGCCTTCATGAGCTAGGTAAATTCTTCCAAAAACCTGTAATTCTGCCAGATTAAGGTAAAGTTCATCACGAAAAGCCCGTGGATCCGGAATTGGGAAATATCTGTAAAAGGAAAGTGTTTTACGTGGAAAGTTTTCTTCACGAAGCCTTTGTTTTAGCTCTTTTTGTGATATCCGGTTATGTAATGTCGCCACGGCGCAAAATTACAAAAGGATCAACGTTTTATGAAACCTAAGGCTATTTTATTAAACCCTGTATTATTGGCTAAAAATTTTTTACTTTTAAATGATTATCAAAGCAGAAACCCGATCCATGAAATTTGTTCCCTTTCTCATTTCTTCGGCTGTCACCATTCTTTTAATCGTTGCATTCAATACCAGGTGGGATCCCGTACCCCCTATTGGAGAATTTCTGAGTCCCCAGCATGGCTTTTGGCAGAACGCTGAACCACTGGATAAGGATTTCGGTCAGGATCTTCAGTTGCCTGGATTGAAGGAACCAGCGGAAATCTACCTGGATGATCGTCTCATACCTCATATTTTTGCTGCAAATGAGGACGATGCTTTTTATCTGCAGGGCTACATGCATGCAAAATTTCGTCTCTGGCAAATGGAATTTCAGACCTATGCCGCTGCAGGCCGAATAAGTGAACTAATCGGACCAGCCGGACTAACTTACGACCGTGAAAAAAGAAGGCTGGGAATGGGTTATGCTGCTGAAAAAGCTGTAACAGAATTAGAGAAAGACCCGGTTTCAAAAGCTGAAGCGGACGCCTATACTGCTGGTGTAAACACCTATATTACAAATCTGAAAGAAAGTGAACTACCAATAGAATATAAACTGCTTGGATATAAACCAGAATTGTGGTCCAACCTGAAAACGGCGCTCTTCCTGAAATTTATGTCACTTGACCTTGCCGGTTATGAAACCGATTTTGAATTCACCAACCTGCGCTCCAGGCTTGGTTATACTACGTTTAATAAAATGTTCCCCATATCGCAGGATTCACTGGATCCTATTTTTCCTGTGGATACATTCAGCCGTTTTCCGGGAATTGCATTAAAAAAACCTGCAGGTTATGATTCATCCTATCTGCAAAATACCGATACGCTGAGTGTGCATTCAAGCAAACCTGATATAGATAACGGCAGTAATAACTGGGCTGTCAGTGGTATAAAAACAAAAAGTGGTTCACCCATACTTTGTAATGATCCGCACCTGGGCCTAAATCTTCCATCTCTCTGGTATGAAATGCAGATATCCTGCCCTACTTTCAACGCCTATGGCGCTACTTTCCCCGGAGCACCCGGTGTGATCATAGGATTTAATGACAGTTGCGCATTTGGATTTACGAATGCCATGCGAGATGTCCGGGATTATTATGAAATAAGATTTAAAGACGACAGCAGAAAAGAATATTGGTATAACGGACAGTGGGTAGCTACCGATTTTCGTTATGAACATATCATTTTGAAAGACACGACGGAATATATTGATACGGTCGCTTATACGGTTTTCGGACCTGTTATGTATGACAAAAGTTTCTCGGGTAACCGCAGAACAAATCATAAATATTATGCGGTTCGGTGGAAGGCCCATGATGCCAGCAATGAGCTAATGATATTTAACGGCCTCGATCATGCGAAAAATTATGCGGATTACCAGCAATCCATCAGATGGCTACATACGCCAGGACAAAACGTAGTTTTTGCCTGCAAAAATGGAGACATAGCGATCACTGCCCAGGGAGAATTTCCAGCTAAATGGAAAAGGCAGGGTGACTTTGTAATGCCTGGCATTGACAGCAGTTATCAATGGCAGGGAATGATACCGCAATTGGAAAACCCTTTCATGTACAACCCTGAAAGAGGTTTTGTTAGCAGTGCCAACCAATACCCAGTCAATCCGCTCACTTATCCTTATTTCCTTGGGGGTGAATATCACAACTACAGGGCCCTGACGATTAACCGTTACCTCAATCAGACGAGTGAAATCGGCATTGAGGATATGATGAAATTGCAATTGGATACATATAATCCTTTTGCAGGTATGGCAAAGCCGGTTTTAATGAAGAATATCGATACAACCGATATGAGTCCCGATGAATCGAAATATTATGAATTGCTGAAAGACTGGGATTTGCATTATGACGCAGAAGGAAAGGGCAGTTCAATATTTAATATCATATGGGATAGCCTGAAGTCTGTTGTATGGCATGATGAACTGGGAAGCGTAGGTATGTCTGGTTATTACCCTGCTAATAGCACATTACTTGAAGGCATATTAAGGGATAGTGCATATGAGTTCCTTGATGATATCAATACTCCAGAGAAAGAAACACTCAAACATGACGTGAATCTTGCATTCAAAAAAGCAGTCCTGACCTGCAAAATCCTGGAACGGGAAGGCAAGCTTACCTGGAGTAAATTAAGGGATACACGTGTTGAACATCTTGCAAAAATTGACGCCTTCAGCAGGCACGATATCGACAACGGCGGCGGAGAATATGCAATCAATGCAGTTAAAAGAGATCATGGACCAAGCTGGCGCATGATCGTACAACTGACAAAGAGTACAGAAGCTTACGGAATTTATCCCGGTGGACAAAGTGGTAACCCGGGAAGTCAGTACTATGATAATTTCATTGACAATTGGGTAAATGGAAAATATTATCCATTATGGATGATGGCAAAAGATGAAGAAACGGATAAACGGGTGAAGGCCATTATCCGGGTAACAAAACAATAAAACCGGCATATGTTGAAATATTTATTATCCATAATCGTAACTGCATTGCTGGCCTTCGTATCAGGGATTTATATGCCCTGGTGGGGAATTGCTATTGCTGCATTTCTGGTAAGCGCAGCGATACCTCAAAAACCTTCCTTCTCTTTTCTTTCGGGATTCCTCGGTGTTTTCCTTTTATGGGAAGTACTGGCCTGGTGGATAGACAATAAAAATAATGGCATTCTTTCCCAGAAAGTCGCGAGTTTATTTAGACTTGGAAATTCTTCCTTATTACTGATTGTTATAACTTCCATCATCGGCGCTCTGGTGGCAGGATTTGGGTCCCTGGCAGGATCCTATTTCAGAAGGCTGATTTATCCAGTTCCTCCTGCGGAAACCATTTAACCCCTGAAGCAGAAAATTAAATCCAATATTTTCTCTCCATGAGGACATTTATTTTTTTCTTATCCTTTTTCCAAATCTGTTTTGGAGCCTATGCTGTAAAAATCAGCGGGACAGTTACTGATAATAAGGGAAATATTCTTCCATTTGCGTCCGTTTTTATTAAGGGAAGCTCGCAGGGAACGACCAGCAATGACCGCGGTAAATATTTTCTCGATCTTCCTTCAGGTACTTATACCATCGTATGCCAGTATGTAGGTTACGTGCGCCAGGAAAAAAAAGTGGTATTATCTGCAGAATCTATCATACTCGACTTTCAAATGTCCATCCAGCAAACAAACCTGAAAGAAGTAATCGTAAAATCCGGCGCAGAAGATCCGGCATATGAAATTATCCGCCATGCAATAAAGAAGAGGAAATCTTACGAAAACCCTTTGGATTCCTTTACCTGTGAAGCTTATATCAAAACCCTGATCCGGAGCCACAGCCTTCCTTCAAAAATTTTTGGGAAAAGTTTTTCTGACGAAGACAGAAAAGACCTTGGCGTAGATTCTGAAGGCCGGGGAATTATTTATCTGTCAGAATCCCTTACCCGTATAGCTTTCAAAAAACCAGATAAAATAAAACTGGAAGTTATTTCCGGCAGGGAAAGCGGATCGAATGGATATGGATTTAATTTCCCCACTTTTATCAACTTTTATAACAATAATGTAAACATCTTTATTACCCAGCTAAGCCCCCGGGGATATGTATCCCCAATTGCCGACGGAGCCCTGAATTATTACAAGTATAAATTCCTCGGTTCATTTATTGAGGATGGAAAAGAAATCAACCAGATACGTGTGATCCCAAAAAGAAGATTTGAACCCCTCTTCTCCGGAACCATCAACATCACAGAAGGAGACTGGCGGATTCACAGCCTGGATCTGATGCTCACAAAAGACTATCAACTTGAAATCGTAGACACACTTACTATTAAACAAATACATGTACCGATCACCCCTCAGGTATGGCGAACACAAAACCAGATCGTAAATTTTTCATTTAAGAAATTCGGTATTGACGTATCCGGTAATTTCCTGAATGTGTATAGTAATTATGAACTGACCCCAAGGTTCAGAAAAAAATACTTCAATAATGTAGTCGTCAAATATGATACAGGTGTAAATAAGAAAAGTTTCGCTTACTGGGATTCTCTCAGGCCTGTACCATTGGCTCCGGAAGAACTCGAAGACTTCCGGGTTAAGGACAGCATTTTCAAAAGCCATAATGATTCAGCCAGTTTGCGAAGAATTGCCGATTCCCTTCGAAAGAAACAGGGTCGTATAACGGTCATGAATATCTTCTTTAACGGTATAAAAAGGTCGGATTATGATCCTGATCAACCGTTCAGCATTAATGTGCAACCTGTTTTACCCCAGATAGAATATAATACGGTGGAAGGCTTTGTTTTAAACGGGGAAGCTAGTTTTCTTAAGGAATACAAAAAGACAGGTAACAGCATCGAATTCATACCGCATATTCGATATGGATTCAGCAACAGTCATCTGAATGCCTGGGCAACCCTGCGACTGGCAAAGAGAAAATTCGCTACAGATTTAGACGGAGAAGCATTAAGCCGCTCTTCATGGGCATTAAGCGGGGGCAAAAGGGTAAGCCAGTTTAATCCGGATAACCCAATCGGCCCGGTGATGAACGAACTTTATACGCTGTTTTTCAGGGATAACTATATGAAAATTTATGAAAATTACTTTGGAAACCTGCAATATCGAAAACGTTTCGACAATGGCTTCCGGATAACCGGAACCGTTTTATTTGAAGACCGTTTGCCACTGAATAATACCACAAATTATTCTTTCTTTGGGAGCAAGGACAAGGCATTTACGCCCAATTATCCTTATGAACTGATCAATGAGAACTTTTCTCCCAACCAGGCCCTGATAGCTGGTATCGACCTGCAATTCAAGCCAGGACAGCGTTTTATTGAATTTCCCGATAACAAGTTCTCCATCGGATCAAAATACCCCACCCTTGCACTTTCTTTCCAGATGGGAATTCCAAACCTGCTTGGATCTGATGTGAATTATGAAAAATGGCAATTTTCATTCTGGGACAATATCAATTTTAAGCTGAAAGGCGTATTTAAATACCGCTTTGGTATCGGAGGATTTTTAAATACCAAATCTGTTTATGTAATGGACTACCAGCAATTTAATGGTAACCAAACATTTTATGCAAGTCCATATTTAAACAGTTTCCAGCTTGCTCCCTATTATCAAAATGCAACCACGGCATCCTTATATGGTGTAGGTCATATAGAACATCATTTCAACGGCATGCTCACCAACAAGGTTCCACTGTTAAGAAACCTGCAATGGAACCTGGTTGTGGGTTCCAGCGCTTTTTATGTCAACACGGAAAATAATTACGTAGAAATATTCGCAGGACTCGAAAATATTTTCAAACTCTTCCGGGTAGATGTAATCGGATCCTACCTGAATGGTAAGTCGGGACAGGTGGGAGTACGCGTGGGTTTTGATGGTTTATTCGGGTCTGCCATAGGGAACGCCCTGAAGAATCCTGGTGGAAGACCGCCAGGAAGATAACCTGATAGTATGGGAGTATGGGAGTATGGGAGTGTGGGAATTCGGCCAACCGTCAACCGCCAACCGCCGACGATAATAAATCTATCAGCAGTCTGGTTTCTTCTTCTGTATTAAAACTATGCAGTGCGATTCGCAACCTTTCTTCGCCCAATGGAACGGTTGGATATAATATCGCTCTGGCGTCGAGGTTTTTTTCCAGTAGTTGTCTGGCAGCCTTTTTCACGTTCTCATTTCCGGGCAGAATAAAGCATTGAATAGGTGTTGCTGATTTTTTAAACCCCGTATGATCAAAAAGCGATATGAGTTTTTTCAGAACGGTCCTCTCATTCTTTTTTCCGGGAAAGATCTTATATGCCGCCCGAATAGCGGCTACGGAAAAAGGTGGAATGGCCGTACTGTAAATAAAAGGGCGGCAGAAATTTATAAGGAAATCACGCAGTGATTGTGACCCCAGGATCACTGCACCATGGCATCCCAGGGCTTTTCCAAATGTATGCATTCGTGCAAAACAACGATGTTGTAATCCCAAAAGCTGAACATTACCTTCTCCGTTTTCACCTATAACACCCGTAGCATGTGCTTCATCCACGATGAGATTCGCTTCATATCGTTCGCATAAGCTGGCCATTTCCGCAAGCGGAGCTATATCCCCATCCATGGAAAAAACAGATTCAGTAACTACAAAACAATTTCTCCCTCCGGTGGAAGGGCGGTTTTGCAATTTTTTTTCCAGCTCACGTAAATCGTTATGCGCAAATGAAAATGAATCAGCGAAAGACTGGCGTATTCCGTCACGTATCGAAGCGTGGCTGAGTTTATCATATAAAATCAGGTCCCCTCTCTGGGCAATACAGGCCAATAATCCAAAATTAGCATCATATCCTGAATTGAAAATAAGTGCTGCAGCTGCATCATGAAAAAGGGCAATCTCCCTTTCAGTTTCTTCAATCATTTTATAATTACCTGACAACAAACGGGAACCCGTGGATCCATGGGGAAATTGACTCCCATGAAGATATTCTTCAATCTGGCTATGTTTAACTATGCCCAGGTAATCATTTGAATAGTAATCGATATAGTCCCCTCCAAGCTGGAGTGAGCGTAAAGCATGCACAGCCGATCTTTCCTTCAGTTTCTGATAAAGAAAATTTTCTTCCATAATTTAATTGACCAAATATCTCTTTAATTCAGACATTTGCAAAACGCATGAAAGCCATTAAAAACATTCTGGGGCTACAACTGGCTACCGACCCACGCTGGGTGGACCTGGCAAATATGTCAATCGAAGAGATCCTGACTGATCATGCGTTCTGTGAACAAAAAGCAGCCACCACCTGCATTACTCTTATTACAAAATACTCCGACCGGACCCGTCTGGTTTCTGAACTTTCACCCATTGTTACGGAAGAATGGGGACATTTTCGTTTGGTACTTGCAGAACTGGAAAAACGAGGTCTTAAACTTGGCAGACAAAGAAAAGACGAATATGTAAATCACCTGATTGCCTTTCAACGCAAAGGAGGCGATTTTGAAGAGAGATTTCTCGATCAGTTACTTACGATGGCGATGATCGAAGCCCGAAGCTGTGAACGGTTTAAGCGTCTTAGCGAAGGCCTGCCGGATGAATACCTGCGTAATTTTTACAGGCGATTTATGGAAAGTGAAGCCGGTCACTACCATCTTTTTATAAATCTGGCTGAAACCTATCTGGGAAAGGAAAAAGTGAAGAAGCGCTGGGCCGAATGGTTAACGTACGAAGCGGGACTTATGAAGAACATGGCTGTGAGGGGGGATCGGATACACTGAAGAAAGTATAAGAGTATAGGAGTATAAGAGTATAGGAATATTCGCACACCCTTATACTCTTATCCTCCTATACTTGTTTAAAGTGCTGCAATTCAGTTTCGAAATCCAAGAATGGATATTTTGCTGCCAGTTCAAGTGTTTTTTCATATTGTTCTTTCAGGAAGCGACGGTGGGCTTCTGTGCCTGGATGAAGAGCCCGGTGTCTCTTTGAAATCTGCAATTTGCGGATCTCTTCGGCGAGTAATCTTGCATCAGGATGAACATAGTGCTCCATAAAATTTTCTACAACATAATTCGTCGCCATATAATTCGGGTGTACCAGATCCTTATCATAAAATCGATAATCCCTTAATACATCTATCACGAGTTCATAAGCAGGAAAATAATATGTCCGGTTGAATTTATTGACCAGCTGATGTGCTACTTCAATCAGTCTGGCCTTACTGCGATTGTTTTCGATTACGCCATCACGTATATGGCGTACAGGACTGATGGTAAATACTATTTGTAAATTGGGGTTTAGATCAAATAACCTGTGCATTGCTTCATCCAGTACAGCCAGCATCTCTTCAAAAGGAAGTAATTTTTTAGTAAACCAGTCAGCCGGGGCCCGGTGACAATTAGCTACTGCCCTCTTTCGGTCTTTCAGAAAATATGCAAACGCAGATCCGAGGGTGATAATCAGCCAATCCGCCTGCTTCAGAAAAGCATGAGCCACCCTCTGCGAATCGTTGATTTTATTAAGAACTATCTGCTGATCCGTATCTGAAAACTGGCCATGGTGTTTCCAGCTTTGCCAGAGTTCATTGAGAAAGAAAAGGTCACCGGCCTGGAATAGATCCGGTTTCAGATAAGAGATCAGGCTGTTGGCAACACTCAGAGGATCGAATAATATCCCATTCGGATTTTGCAATATGTTGAATTTCATGTCAAACAGGTTTTGACCTATATGTTCTGTAAAACAGGATCCCGTAAGTAAAATTTTTTGAGGGTACCTGATTCTTTCGGCGGGAGCATTGATCTGTATTGGCAGAAAAAAAGGATCCACTTTTAAGATTTAAAAAATTTCATTGGCAAGCCGCCTGCAATTTTCCAGAGCTATATCATTCAGTATGGGTAATATGTTTTTTTTCTTAAAGTAATCTATCATGACCAGGCTATCCATATTGCCCACCAATTCATCCCCTGCCATTGGGCAGCCGCCAATTCCATTCAGGGCTCCGTCAAATCGTCTGCAACCTGCACTGAAAGCGGCTTCCAATTTTTCAATACTATTTGTCCTTCGGGAATGAAGATGTACACCGGATTCTATTATCGGAAATTCAGTGATCAATGATTTTGTTAGTTCATGCACCTGGCCAGGACTTGCAATTCCCACGGTATCCGCCAGTGAAATAACTTTAACTCCCATTTTAACCAATTGCCTTATCCAGCTCATTGCAATTTCTGAAGACCATTCATCTCCATAAGGATTTCCAAAGGCCATGGAGATATAAACTACCAGTCGCTTACTTTTTTGCCGGCAAATTTCGAGAATATCCAAAACGGTCATTAAAGAAGTTTTAACAGATGAGTTGGTATTCCTTTTTTGAAAAGTTTCAGAAATGGAAAAAGGAAAACCGATATCCCGGATATCCGAATAAGCGGCAGCCTCTGCAGCACCCCTGGTGTTTGCAGTAATGGCAAGCAATCTGGTTTTTGAATTTAAAGGATTGATATTTGTGATCACCTGTTTTGTATCTGCCATCTGGGGAATGGCTTTGGGAGAAACAAAACTTCCGAAATCCAGGCTGTCGAATCCTACCTGCAGAAGTTCATTCAGATATTCGATTTTTTTTGCCGTCGGAATAAAATGAGCCCATCCTTGCATGGCGTCCCTGGGACATTCAACCAATTTTACCCATTTAACTCCGTCTCCATTAACATTCATCCTGCGAAACTAATCCAATTCCAGATTTAAAATGTCAAAAGGATTTAATGCGGTTTTCCACTTTTTCCCTCATGGTATTGAAAAATTTCGTTCTTTCCTTTTCTCCAACATTACTAATCAGGGTTGACTTTCGCATTATATTCTGACAATGCTGGTAATAATATTCTGTAAAAATGGGATCTTTAGTCTGAATAATATTCAAAACTGAATGATTTAGATAAACCACTTTCGTGTCGTTTAATACAGCCATGTTGGAATTATCTAAAAGTAAGAACTCATTTACGTACAATTTATAAGGAGCGCTTGCAGCAGTCGGCTTTCCATTGACGCTAAATTTGCATCCTGCTTCTGCTTGTTTTTCAATATGATTAATCATTTCAAGTAAACTTTTAAACACATTCATAGCATCTTTTTCAGAAGGGAATAATTTACTCTGCTTATAATAATCTATTTGCCGGATGGTAGAATTTATACTTTCGATATTCCATATTTCTGTTGAAGGGATTTTATTGTAAGCATCACTTATTTTTGAAGCGATTTTATATACGCTCTCTCTTAAGGAATCTAATACAAACAGATCATTGCCATTGAACTGATAGTTAAGAATGGTCTTCATCCAGAAAAAAATCTTGAATACCGTTAGTTCATGAAAGCCAAATGAATGAATCAGGAAAATGTCTTTGCTTAAATAATAGAATTCTCTTTTTTCAAATGAATTAAAATAGTTCATCTGGTTGTATATATGCTCCAGATACAAATCAAATCCGAAATTATCATTATTTGCAAGGGGGCCATTAAACAAAAAAGAATCATTCTTGAGATGAAACAACTGATCCATTGAGATTCTATACTTTGAACAAAGAATACTAATCTCTTCAAATGTCAGGGGTTTCTCGCCCCGGATCCTCCTGTAGGCGCTATCGTTACTGATGTTTAAAAGTTCGGCCACTTCGTCCACCATAGAGAGGTGGTCGGCCAGGTTGGATTTGATATGTTGAAAAAATACCTGCTGAACGCCTGGTTGATCCATTGATTAGTTGTTTTACGGTTAATACTTAAATCCTTCCGGCTTCGGCAAAATCTTGGTCTAAATAAATATAACTTAATTTTTTATTTCAGTCCGCCATTCTTTTTTTCATTGCTTCGTATAAAATAATTCCGGCAGCAACGGAGACATTGAAAGAATCGAAGTTTCCTGCCATAGGAATGGTAAACCGTTCATCCGCCGCCTTATTCAAATAAGGCTGCAGGCCCTTATCCTCGCTTCCCATCATGAGGCAACAGGGCAGATCGAGGCTTAATTCATATATTTTTTTTTCGCTTTGCATGGAACTTGCGAATACTAGTATGCCATTCAAATGCAGACTGTCAACAGCTTTAAGCAAACTGTTTACCCTGCAGATATGGATTTTTTCCAGTGCACCCGCGGAAGATTTCAATGCTTCTTCGTTTAAAGCTGCAATACCTTTATCGGGAATGATCATTGCCTGGGCCCCGCAACAAACGGCACTTCGGGCTATTGCTCCGATATTCCTTACGTCTGTAATTCCATCCAAAAGAATAAATAAAGGAGATTGTCCGGCTGTAACGATCTGGTCAATCACTGACTGCAGGTCCATATAAGTAAAAAGAGCCGCCAGCGCAATGACCCCCTGGTGATTAGCACGCGTAATTGACAATAACTTTTCTACAGGAACCTGCTGTATCGGGACGCCACGTTTTTCAGCCAGTTTACGAATTTCGCCAATGGATTCACCGCTTACATTTCGCTGAAATAAAATTTTATCGATGGCCCTTCCGGCTTCCATAGCTTCTATGAGAGGTTGCCTGCCGATAATAATGTCAGAAGATTTCAAACTTTATTTTTTTATTTTACCCTGGTAAACCATGAGTTGAATTTGCTGAATGGCTGCTACAGACATCGCATCTGTAATCTTTCCTGTTTCTACCATTCGGCACACTTCATCGAAAGGCAATTTTTTTAAGACAAGTTCTTCGGTTTCTTCGGGTGCTGCTTTATGTTCTTTAAGATCCCTCGCAAGATAGATGACCGAAAATTCATCACTTACTGAATTAGAAAGGTGCATGGTCAGAATTTTCATCCAGCTCTTTGCTACAAGGCCCGTTTCTTCCATCAGTTCCCTTTTTGCTGCTTCCATAGGATCTTCATCCATCCTGCCTCCCCCTTCCGGAATTTCCCAGCTATATATATTAAGTGGGAAACGATATTGTCCGACAAGCCATGTATTCCAATTTTCGTCCAGTGGAATTACCCCGACTGCAAGATGTTTATAATGAACCTTCCCATAAATTCCCTCTCCTCCCTTTGGATTGATAACCTTAAATTCTGTCAGCTGAATCCAGGGATTCTCATAAATCTCTTTTTTACTGAGAATCGTCCAGGGATTATGGTGAATGTTCATCACCGAATTTAATTATTAATTATTAATGATTAATTATTAATGGGTTTCTAAATACGTTAATTATTAATCATTAATAATTGATAATCAAAATAAAAAAGGGCCGGTAATAAACCCTGCCCTAAAAAAATTTGCATTGTGCCTTTAGCATTAAGTCTTAAGCTTAAAAGCCTGTTTTACTTTTTTCACATAGTCCAGTTTCTCCCAGGTAAATAATTCCACTTTTTTCTTTACGGTTTTCCCATCAGGAGAAACAAATATCTTTTCAACTATTTGCGGTTTGCGACCCATATGGCCATATGCTGCTGTTTCACTATAAATCGGATTACGCAGTTTCAGCCTTTTTTCTATAAAGTAAGGGCGCATATCAAAAATCTTTTCTACAATTTTTCCGATTGCTCCATCCGTTAGTTTCACATTGGCAGTACCATAAGTATTCACATATATAGAAGTAGGCTGAGCAACACCGATAGCATATGAAACCTGCACCAGCACTTCCTTCGCTAACCCAGCAGCGACGAGGTTCTTGGCAATATGCCTTGTTGCATACGCCGCACTGCGATCTACTTTGGAAGGATCTTTACCGCTGAACGCACCACCCCCATGTCCACCCTTTCCTCCATAAGTATCCACTATGATTTTACGTCCTGTCAGACCTGTATCGCCATGCGGTCCGCCAATCACAAACTTACCAGTTGGGTTGATATGATATTTTATTTTATCGTTGAATAGATGTCCGTATTTTTTATATTTCGACTGAACACGGGGTATGAGGATGGAAATAATATCTTTTTTAATCCTAGCCTGCATCTTTGCTTCGGTTTCGAAATCATCATGTTGGGTAGAAATTACGATGGCATCTATGCGAACCGGATTATTGTTATCGTCGTATTCCAGGGTAACCTGGCTTTTAGCATCCGGCCGCAGATATTTGATTTCTTTATCCTCTCTTCTTAAAGTTGCGAGTTCAATTAGGAGTTTGTGCGCCAGGTCGAGAGCAAGTGGCATATAATCATCCGTTTCATGACTTGCATAACCAAACATCATTCCCTGATCACCGGCACCCTGTTCTTCTTTTTTAGTCCGGTCCACACCCTGGTTTATATCAGCTGACTGCTCATGGATAGCAGAAAATATACCACAGGAATTTGCTTCAAACATATATTCACTCTTTGTGTAACCGATTTTACGGATCACCGAGCGCGCAATTTCCTGGACATCCAGATAGGCCCTGGATTTTACTTCCCCGGCGAGTACCACCTGACCGGTAGTTACTAGGGTCTCACAGGCTACTTTGGATTGCGGATCAAAGGCAAGAAAATGATCAATAAGTGCGTCAGAAATCTGGTCGGCCACCTTATCCGGGTGACCCTCAGAAACACTTTCGGAAGTGAATAAATAAGGCATTTTTACTTTTTGAATTGGATCATGAAAATAAAAAACCACTAACTACAATAAGTAATTAATGGATGGCGATGCAAAGATAATAGATGATGCATTATTACTTATAAATCGCGGGAACTAATTATTGTGACAGGTCAGTATAGAGTTGCAGGTAATCACTCAGGTCGGATTCCGTATTATAAGGAAGCACTTTTTTGCCCCTGACTTTACTGAATTCTTCTATGAGTTTTTTATCTGTCTTTTCTGCACCAAAAGTGATGGCGTCGGCATAACCTGCACCAATCCGGAATAAATCAGAATTGCTGGCCTCGTTGAAAGGTTCCAGGTCTTTTTCTTTAATGCTGGCGTGTATATTGGCGACTTTAGTAAAATGATTGCCCAGTTTTTCTTTAAATGTATTCTGACCAATTGTATAGACTACTTTGCTATGCGTAAAAACAGGTTCCTTTTTATACACTGTTTTCAGGTAGAAGGGAATTAATCCGGTCATCCAGCCACTGCAATGAATGATATCAGGCGGCCATCCGAATTTCTTTACAGTTTCAAGGGCACCTTTGCAAAAGAATACAGTACGCAGGCCATTGTCGTCAAACCATTTTTCCTTTTCATCATGGAAGATAAATTTACGCTTGAACAGGTCCTCATTCTCCAGGAAATACACCTGCAAACGTGCATTGGGAAGAGAAGCGACTTTGATCTGTAAAGGATAATCGTCATTATCAACGGATACATTGATGCCCGAAAGCCGCACTACCTCATGCAGCCGGTGCCTTCTTTCATTAATCACCCCAAACCTGGGCATGATACATCGAACTTCAAAACCGTTATCATTGGACTTTATCGCTAACTTATTGACTGTTTCCGCAAATTCTGTGAGTTCCAGATAAGGAGACATTTCATTGGCAATAAATAAAATTCTTTTCTTTGCTACCATTAGGAATGGGAATTGGTGATCAGGAGAATACCTGAAATTCAGTTTGCAAAGGTACGGTTAATTCCCTAAATAGGCTTGCCGGAATGGTTCGGAATTGCTAAAACGCTGAAAATGATTCTATTTAAAAAGTCCGAAGACCTCCGGCGATGGCTGGCTGATCAAAAAAACAACCGAGCTAAAACCGGTTTTGTGCCAACGATGGGAGCTTTGCATGAAGGACATTTAAGTCTGATTGAAACCTGCCGTTCCCAGACGGATCTCTGCATATGCAGCGTTTTTGTTAACCCTGCTCAGTTCAATGATCGCAGTGATTTTGAGAAATACCCTGTCAGCCTTGAAAAAGACATTGAAATGCTCTCAAAAGATGGCACAGATCTGGTTTTTATCCCTTCTGAAAAAGAAATCTATCCCTATGGGGAAACCGGATTGGAAACTTATGACCTGGGGGCACTTGAAAACATCCTGGAAGGCCGTTTCCGACCCGGTCATTTCCAGGGCGTTTGCCAGGTAATGAGACGGCTTCTCGACATAGTAAAACCAGAGTATTTGTTCATGGGGCAAAAAGATTTCCAACAATGCCTTGTTGTACAGCGATTGATCGGGCTGCTCAAAATACCTGTAGAATTCCATACTGTACCAACCATCAGAGAAACAGATGGTCTCGCATTAAGCAGCCGTAATAGACGGTTAACAACTGAACAGAGGAGAAATGCGCCTGCAATATTCCAGGCTCTTAACTATATCAGGGAGTCCCTGGTACCTGGTGATACAAGCCCTGCTGTTGAATCGGCCGGCCAAATACTGGAAGCGGCCCATTTTAAAACCGATTATATATCCATTTCCCGTGCAGAGGATTTACAGCCGATTCAAAACTGGGATGGAAAAGTTAAAGCGCTGGCACTTGTCGCAGCTTTTCAGGGAGAAGTCAGACTTATAGATAATATCCTGCTTAATTAGTTTAATTTTGCGGCTCAAAATGAAAAAGTGATTATGGATATTGAAATATTAAAGTCAAAAGTTCACCGGCTGGTCATAACAGAATCCAATCTGAATTATATTGGCAGCCTGACCCTTGATGAGGATCTGATGGACGCCGCGAATTTAATCTCCAACGAAAAAGTACAGGTTGTAAACGTTAATAATGGAGCCCGGATTGAAACATATCTTATTCCAGGAAAAAGGGACTCGGGAATATGCTGCCTGAACGGACCCGCCGCAAGAAGTGGCGCTGTCGGAGATATTGTGATTGTAATTTCCTATGCCCGAATGGGTTTTGAAGAAGCTAAAAAATTCAGGCCCTGGGTCGTTTTTCCTAAAGAAGGGAACAGGTTATAAATCAGGTCCGGCGCGGTTTAAACCGCTACAGACTTGCAGGGTCTCTTTAAAACTGTATCTTACCTGATTCTATGAAGAAGCATTTTTTATCGGTTTTGCAATACATTTTTTTTGCCGCCCTGGCAGTATTTTTCGTTTGGTTAAGTGTCCGTGGAATGGATCATGAGAAATGGGAACAACTTAAAAAAGCGATGGACCGTGCTCATTACTGGTTACTTGTTCCCGTTTTCAGTTTACTACTTGTTGCCCACTGGCTTCGCGCTCTGCGCTGGAGACAATTAATGGAACCTATGGGTTATAGTCCTTCCCGGCTGAATGCCTTTTTTGCGGTTATGATTGGATATTTTGTGAACCTTGGCGCACCGAGGCTGGGAGAAGTAATAAAATGTACCATCCTGGCGAGATATGAAAAAATACCAGCCCAAAAACTGGTGGGTACCATCGTGGCAGAAAGGGCTTTCGATGTGATTTGCCTTACACTGGTATTCGGTCTCACTTTTGTTTTTCAATTTGATATCGTAAGCTCCCTTGTGCACGATTATATTTATCCCCTTTTTCAAAACAAAAACGGACAGACTGCCTACAGGAAGATTATTTTTCTGGGAATCGCCCTGATCGTTTTCCTGGTTGTTTTAAAAGTAGTTTTCAGTCGTTTTGGGCATATTAATATTGTTCAGAAAATAAAAGACGTCCTGATTGGCGTCTGGCATGGGCTCATCAGCGTGCGTGCTTTAAAAAATAAACCTTTATTTTTCTTTTATACAATCGCCATCTGGGTAATGTACCTGCTCAGCACATGGTGTGGATTTTTCGCCATTGATGAAACGAGCCACCTGGGTCTTGCCGATGCCCTGACCGTTCTGGCGATGGGAAGTGTGGGAATGATTCTTTCTCCAGGAGGAATTGGTGCTTATGCCCTGCTCGTTATGGAAACCGTTGCCTTATACAATATACCCAAAGAACCTTACGGACAAGCACTCGGATGGCTGCTCTGGTTTGGACAGTTTTTGAGCTTTGTCATTTTTGGCGTAATCAGTTTTATTTTATTACCCCGCGTGAACCGTCAAAAAATTAATTTGGATGAATCAGCCCCAGGTTATTCAGCATAAAATTTATTCTCCAAAGGATATCGTTTTCCAGGTGAACAGATGGAAACTACTTAACAAAACGGTTTCATTCACCAATGGATGTTTTGATATCCTGCATCCTGGTCATATTGCATCTCTTTCCGATGCAGCGCGCGAATCAGATTTCCTTATAGTGGGTTTGAATTCTGATGGATCTGCCCACAGGTTGAAGGGCGCCGGCCGGCCCATAATGGACGAACAATCCCGCGCACTAATGCTGGCTTCCCTGCTCATTGTTGATGCCGTTGTGATTTTTGAAGAAGATACGCCGCTAGAGCTAATCGGTATAATAAAACCGGATGTACTGGTAAAAGGTGGCGACTATACTATCGATCAGATCGTAGGTGCGAAAGAAGTAATAGCGGCAGGAGGACGAGTCGTGATAAATCCGATATTGCCAGGATTTTCGACAACCGGGATTATTAGTAAAATAAATAAGTTATAGATTAATAGTGGCAATCTGATTTTCACAATTTGGTAATGTGGAATTGTGGAAAATGCAGTAATGTAAAAATGAAATGAAAAATTGAATTAAAAATTCAATCGTAAATAGGATGCCACCTGATATTTTGAAGTACTCAATTTAAAATTCTATTTAAAATTTCATTACCACATTTCTCTCATTTCCAACAATTCCACATTTCCCACATTGTGAAACTACACATGGTACAATTAAGAAACTATCCTCTATACATCCTTTCCACCTCCTGCACAATCACCTCCACATCATGATCATCACCCTGGGCATCATAAGATTGTTTCAGGCTGCTTCCGAAGAAGAATGCAACAGTTTGCCAGACGCGGGCTGAGAACCCGCCACGGTATTCTTTAATAATATCATAGCAGTTATTGCCGGTTTGCCGGTTAATGAGTTTCATCAAAACCTTTCCCTGGTATACTGAAAGCCTTTCCATGGGATCGGTGAATTCTTTTTTCAGATCCCTTTCCATTGATTTGATATAATCCTTTCTTTGTGATTCAGAATTCATTTTTGCCAGCTGCGCATTCATATCATTCAGTATGATGCCGGCTTTCCTTGCATAAGGATAAGTGACATATACCGCGTTACGTAATCTTGTCATTGCTTCACTACGTTTACGCATTGCGCGCGTCATTGCTCCATATACATCCACGGCAGCATATGTTTTGGCGGGAATAGTATCCCCTTCGTAAACTATCACCATACTCCAAATCGTATCGTTCTTACCAAAGCGGCTATTGAAATTTTGAAGATCAGATAGTTTCTTGTCCTGCCCGGTCTGTTTGGTAACCGGGGCCGGAACGGGCGACTGCTGGGCATACGCAGATTGCACCGTAATCAGCAGGATAAACGGGAATAAAACACAGAGGTATCGTAAACGAAAAAGGAGCATTTAAAATTTAAAGTTAATACAAAATCCGGGTACGCCCAAGGGGGCATGAACCCGCTAGACCATCTGTTGCGGAAGCTTTCGGGACAGGTTTTTACGCCGGTTGACAATGCTCATTACGAAACCGGTCATCATGATCAAAATACCTATCCAGACGAGGTTGATCTGTGGGAATAAATATACTTTCAGAGATACAAAAGGAACCAAATCCGTAGATTCCTTGATAAGCAATTGGATCTTCTTATTATTCATCACAGTTCCCAGTTCTACAGCCAGGTTCTGAGCATATAAAGTGTCCGCTATGCGGTGAATCATATTGTCCTTTACATATAATATCGGAGCCATCATATACTGCTGGCTATCGCGGCTGATCACCCTTATCTGGGCCAGCAGGGCTGTATCTGACGAAGTGAAATGATATTTATCCGTCGTTGGATTGACAAGCACTGTATCGAGTATCATCATTCCCTTTGAATAATAAATAGTATCGTGCAGACCAGCCGGATAAGTTTTAAAACCTGAAGTATCTCTTTGCTTATCCAGGATATTGGCATAGCTGATATATGTAAATATATCCCGGTCCAGATAATGTTGCTTGTCCGGATTATTGGAAAAATTCTCAGCCCCCTTTGTATTCTTTATAAGGTTTGGCCATAGATCGAATGATTCGCCCGTTTTTTTATCAGTGAAGTTGACTTTGAAATAAATAATATTTCCCGTCGCATTCATAGAATCGTTACTGAGATAGGTAGCGTAATATTTTCCCATATCCGTCTTAACATTTTTTATCAATGTCAGGTTCTCAAGTGGATTTTCTTTTGTTTTAGGATCGAATGGAAGGTTAATCCCTGTGGTATTATGAGAAAGGACTTCTTTTTTGGATGAAGAAATCAGGATGCCAACAAGTAGCAATCCAAACCCGGCATGTGCAATGGATGCGCCTGCCATATTAATTTTTCCTTTAAGACTGTTAAATATATAAGCCGCGTTTGCGAGTACGGAATAAATGCCTGCAAACAGGGCCATATGAATGGCTGCCTGATATCCAGTTCCATATTCCGTGTATTGTACCTTACCGAATACACTAACACAAACTGAAATTATCAGGGCGATGACTGTAACCGGTAATAGCTTTTTCAGGACCTGGGATGGTGAGCTGTTTTTATATTTTAAATATTGAACTGTTGCAGTAAGCAGCCCAAGTATGATTGCTATAAAAATCTCTATCCGGTTATAAGCAAATTTCGGATCATCACCAGTTGACCATTTGGTTCCAACTATGGAATTAATTATAGGAAGTGAAGTTGCTATCATAATAAAAATAGCAGATAAAAAAACAACAAGGGCGCCAATGAATATCCAGAATTCTCTGGACCATGTATTTTCTTCCCTTGCCACATGCGGGATCTGGTTATACCTGAAAAAATATAAAATGATGGCTGGAAGGAAAAAAATGGTAATCAATAAAATCAGTTGTAAATCCAGTCCGGAACCTACGAATGCATGAACTGATGTATCTCCTAATCTTCCACTCCTTGTAAGAAAAGTAGCATAGAGAATCAGTGTAAAACCAAGAATCAAAAATAGATATGTAGTACGAAGAGAATGACCCGTGGAATTATAAATTACCAGTGTATGCAGACCAGCTAACAAAACCAGCCAGGGCACCAGCGAAGCATTCTCAACGGGATCCCAGGCCCAGTATCCCCCGAATGTCAGGGATTCGTAAGCCCATGCCGCGCCCATCATTATCCCTGTTCCCAGCACACAACAGGAAAATAAAGTCCAGGGTAATGCGGTTTTTGTCCAGGATCCATATTCTTTCTTCCATAGACCTGACACAGCAAATGCGAATGGTATAAGTGTGGATGAAAATCCCAAAAACAAAACGGGCGGATGAATCACCATCCAGTAATTCTGCAAAAGTGCATTGAGACTTTGTCCGTCCTGCATTTGCGGAATGGATAAATAATCAGCACGTTGAAAAATAGGCGCTTCCTGGAATAATTGTCTCACAAGCATGAATGGACTATGTCCAATTTGAAATGAGAAAATATATACTCCCAGTATCATGGTGAGCAGGCAAAACTGCGCAAAACTAATAATGGTTAGCAAAGGTGATTCCCATTGTCTGGCGCGGAACATAAGGATGGTTCCCAATACGCCGTTCCACATCATCCACAACAAAAAACTTCCCTCCTGGGCTTCCCAGATGCAGCTGAGCATATATTTCGGATCAAGATTTTTGCTGGAATGCTCCCAGGCAAAATTGTATTCGAAATAATGCTGATGAACAATATAATAAATGATTGCAAATACAAGGAATATGGAAACCGAACTCAGAAGAAAAGTAAACCGGGCCATTTTTTTCCAGGAAGCAGCTTCATCGGATGATTTGGCGTTAGCCGATTTTAAATAAGAAAGTGAAGCAACAAGAGAACCTGCAAAAGAGAGTACCACAAAAAACTGACCCAGCTTACCCGGCATCAAATGTTCACCAACGTAATCCATAATAACTATTGGGTTTAATTGAGGTCCTTCTTCGCAGATTCAGGATCATCTTTGTATTTGGATGGGCATTTGATCAGGATTCCGTCTTTTTGTGTGATCTCAAAAATATCTCCACTCATTTTACCTTTTAGCACCAGGCGTTCCGCTTTTTCCATATCATAGGGTTTACCATAATGATAAACGACTTTCGCCTTGCCGCCCAGCGTATCAAGAATATAGAAACTAAGGTAGTTTGGATCTTTTACGGGGTTGTACTCCATCGGCAGACTATTATCCAGTTTGGCAATAATGGTAACCGTTCTCCCTTCATTCTGCCGGGCGGAGGCAATGGTTTCATAGGTTGATAAATTGCCCATAAAACTTACCAGCAATCCGATACTTAGTGCAATGAAAACCAGGAGTATGATATGGATTCTCTTCATGAGGCGCAAAGTTATTCCCAAATTGCCATTTGAGGAATAATTTTAATATAGATTTAAAGCACAAGGCTTAAAGCTTAAAGCATAAGGCTCAAAGGCAAATACATACTAATATTTTCTAATTTCCAAAATGTTAATTTAGCCTTAAACCTTACGGCTTCAGTTTTGGGCTTAACAGTTGATAATGTTTTGATAATCCGCACCTCTGAACTACCTTTGCCAGCCGTTCTAAGGTAGTAAGTAAACTATGGCAGATTTATCCCACTTCGATTGTAACATCGCAAGTAATCCAAAAAATACAATTTTTGGACTCCCATTCACAGAAGCAGAAGCCCGGCTTGTTATACTACCCATTCCTTGGGAAGTAACCGTCAGCTCCGGGTCAGGAACTTCCCGTGCAGGCGAGCATATTTTTAATGCCAGCATGCAGGTAGACGTTTTTGATGATGAATCCGGTAATGCCTGGAATCAGGGAATTTTCATGCGGCATCCGGACAGGAAAGTTCTTATGAAAAGCGACTACCTGCGCAAGGAAGCTGAACTCTATATCAATTATATTTCAAAGGGCGAAGAAATTGAGAAGAACAGTTTCATGTGTAAATCGCTTAAAGAAATAAATGAAGGAAGTGCCAACCTGAATAAATGGGTTTATGAACAAACCAAAAGCCTGTTGCTGGATGATAAGCTGGTCGTCCTGCTCGGTGGCGATCACAGCGTTTCGTTGGGTTATCTGAAAGCGATTGCTGAAAAATACGGAGAATTTGGAATACTTCAGATAGACGCACATTGTGACCTGCGTAAATCCTATGAAAATTTTGATCACAGTCATGCGAGCATCATGTTTAATGCGCTCAATGAAATTCCCCAGATCAACAAGCTGGTTCAACTGGGTGTACGTGATTACAGTGAGGAAGAATTCAATTATATCCGCAATAGTAATGAAAGGGTAATCGCTTTTTACGACAGGAATATTAAGGAGAAATTGTTTGAAGGTCATACCTGGCGTTCGATTGTTGATGAGATCGTACAACAGCTGCCCGCTTCTGTATATCTAAGCTTTGATATAGACGGACTTGATCCGAAACTATGTCCTCATACCGGAACTCCGGTGAGCGGAGGTTTTGAAGTGGAACAAATTACTTACCTCGTTAAAAAAATTATTGAAAGCGGGCGAAAATTCATTGGATTTGACCTCGTTGAAATTGCCGTTGGCGAAAGCAATTTCGACGCCAATATAGGTGCCCGGATCTTATGGAAGCTAAGCAACATGCTGGTTGCCGCAAATCCACAGCCCCAAACACGTAAAGAACCGGAATGCACTACGACTATGTAGTAAGCCTGAAAAGAGATAATGCCAGGAAAACCGATCTGGTAAGCGTTTTACTATTAATCTTTTCCATCATCAGTTTCAGTTATGTTCAGATCCGCAGCGGGTTTAATGCTTTTCTGACAGTCTCAGCCACTATCCTTTCCCTCGGTTTATTTCTAAATCTTTATTCCTTCCGGAAGAAAAAAGAAATGCGATTCAGGAACTTGTTATTAGCATCGGCCCTTTTCTGGCTGGGCATGCCTTATTTTCAATGGATGTTTTTACCCTTTGTTTTTTTCGCATTTCTTGAAGCGCAGGCAAAATATCCTCTTGAGATAGGATTTTATTCTGAAGGTGTTGTACTCAATTCACTTTTCAAAAAGAAATTTCCCTGGACTTCATTCCAATCTGTAATATTGAAAGACGGATTACTGACCCTTGATTTCAGGGATAATAAATTAATTCAGAAAGAAGTGATCGATGATGATGAACCCGATGCACCGGAAGATGAATTTAACGACTACTGCCGCAGCAAACTCTTAAATTTGCAGTGATGTCGCCTTATATTTTATATTCAGACAGGAAAGGAAATATTTTCGAAGATAATTCTCTTTATGCCTGCGGACGCAGCGGATGGGATGCATTGCCAGTAGATGAATCAGACTGGATCCTGCTACCGGAAGGAGGTTCACTCTATGAACTTCCCGGCCGAAGGGGCATCGGTATCGATGTGGAAACAGGCGAAATGCGCCTGTGTGAAAAGGGCTGGGCTGTTGCAGCATTTATTCCCCCGGCACATACCGGACTGTATCTTTCCGCTTTTGAAACCGAACCGGATGCGCCTACGCTACCCCTGTTCTGTTATACGGCTGCAGGGTGGTTCAATGAAAAATTTTATGTGCCGGCTGTTCGTATCGAACCTGATATTCGTCAGGAAGCCAGTGGATATAATGCTAAACGGATTGAAGCGGGTGCAGATAATCTTTTGAAATCCTATCCACATAACCGCCTTGTAAAACACCTGATGGAGAATTGTTGCAATACCTACCACTGTCCTGCAGCAAGAAATCTTTCCCTTGGCAGGTGGGAATGCCCCGTTCCTGTTTCCCCGGCCTGCAATGCAAATTGTATTGGCTGTATCTCATTTCAACCCCAGGAAGAAACCATTCATTCCACACAGGACCGCCTGACTTTCCGCCCCAGTGCAGAAGAGATCGTTGAATTTACAGTACCGCACCTGCAATCAGCACCCTATCCGATCATAAGTTTCGGACAGGGTTGCGAAGGCGAACCACTTTTAATGTGGGAAACTATTCGTGAAGCCATCCTTGAAATTAGAAAACATACCAGCCGCGGCAGTATCAATATAAATACGAACGGGTCTAAACCCGATGCTGTAAAAGCCTTATGCGACGCGGGTTTAAACTCCATCCGCGTAAGCACAAATTCCGCACGTAAACATATTTATGAAGCTTATTACCGGCCAAATAATTATCAGTTTGAAGATATCGTGGAAAGTCTTCGTATTGTCAAAGCCGCAGCTGGATGGACTTCAATAAATTATTTTGTATTCCCGGGCATGACGGACAGTGAGGAAGAATATGAAGCTCTCCGAAATATGATTTCAAAAACAGGGCTTGATATGATACAATGGCGGAATTTTAATATTGATCCTGATTGGTACCTGAGAAAAATCGGAATTATTGAAACCGGAGATGCCATGGGAGTTCAGAATCTCATGGAATTATTGAGGGAGGAATTTCCGCTGTTAAAATTTGGTTATTTCAATCCGCCTATGGAGCGAATCCGGGGACAATTTGAAAAAGATTTTGCATCTTAATCAAAGGAAAAAGTAAAAAGTAAAAGCAAAAGGCCTGGGTGTAATGCATAAATATTGGTAGATTGCATTTTGCAGATACTTTTTACTTTTTACTTTTTACTTTTTACTTTTTACTTTTTACTTTTTACTTTTTACTTTTTACTTTTTACTTTTTGAATTTTGGAATACAAAAAAGCAAATCATGAATTCGAAGTCCGTAAAAACCGTAAAGCGGCTTTATATACTTTGCTGATTTGTGGAACCCTTATTTCAATGCTCTTGTTGGTTTCCTGGAATCTTCCTTTCAATCCGCCTACACCTGTGGAAGAAGGGCTCGAAGTAAATCTCGGTAACAGCGACCAGGGGTTGGGCAGTAACCAGCCTTTTCTGCCAAACAATCCTTCGAAACAGGACCAAGAAAAATATACGCCACCGAAAACTGTTGCTGCAGCAAAAGAAGCTCTTAAAGATGTTGAAACGGATGATAAAAATCCGGAAGATGCGCCAGCCGTTAAACAACCACCTGTAACAAAACCACAGGCAACTAAAATTCCCGATAAAGATCTCACTGTTAAAACTCCCCGTAAAACGGTTCAGCCCGCAGTGAATCCAACCCCTGCACCCCCAAAACCAAAAGCGGTTTTTCATGGGGTAAATGGGGATGGTACCGGTGGAAATGATGCGGATCATTTTAAACCTGGAGGCAACCAGGGTATTGCGGGTGGAAAGGGAGACCAGGGAGCACCCGGCGGGGATCCCAATTCAACCAATTATAAAGGCGGAGGCCACGGTAATGGCATTGCGATCGCAGGTGGCCTGCAAGGAAGAAAGATCAGAAGTACTCCTTCTTTTACAGATGAATTCAACGAGAATGCAAAAGTAGCTGTAGATATTCATGTGGATGCCTCCGGAAATGTAATCAGTGCAGAGTATCAGGCTCGAGGTTCTACTACTGCTGATGCAAACCTGAAAGCAATCGCCATTCAGAAGGCACACCAGGTTAAATTCAATAGCGGCTCCGATGAATCTGTCGGTACACTTATTTTCAACTTCAAATTGAAGAATTAATTTTAAGGCGTAAGGCTTAAGGTGCAAGGCTTAAAGGCTAATGTAATTAATGAATTCAATTATTATATTAATTACAGCTATAATTAAATTCTAAAATCACTTTATTGAATCCGGAATTTGAATAAGCTTATTTTTCGAACCCAAAAAATAACTACCTTAAAAGAACAATTTAGAATCTTTTAAAAAAGGTGCTATTAAATGAAAAAAATATATATACTAACTGTTTTATTTTTTAGCCTGTATTTTGCGAGTGCCCAAAGATTTTTCTATCTGGAATCGAATGATGCAACGGGGAACCTTATAAGAAATGACCTTGTTAAATCGTCGCAATTTGTTACAAAGTCACCTCTGGGATCTGATTATATTATTAAAACTGAGATGGGCTTTCAAAAGGAATCTAGTAAATTAACCCTACAGATTATTTTACAAGATTCTATTACGCTAAATACAATTTATCAGACAAACGAAGAATATAATTTTGGAACCATAAACCGAAATTCAAATATATTATTAAGAACAACCCTGGAAACTTTCATAGAAAATAATATCAGCCAGATAATTCTTTGCGCCAGAGATGATCACTACAATTCACGTATGAAACCTCTTAAGCCAAAGAAAGATAAAACCTAATATTGAAACAGTCCCCGTCCCTGCTGATATGCAGATACTTTTATTTTATTATCTTTTTATCAGCTGCCTGCCATAATAAACAGGAATCGGAAGAAAAACTGACGGACACAACTGAAGATAACTCCCCCGAAAATATCAGTTTTAAAGTTGTAAACGTTTTCCCTCACGACACTACCTCGTATACGGAGGGTTTCCTGTTTTATAAAGGGGTGCTGTTTGAAAGCACAGGACATACCAATTCATATACCAGTTCAAGATCAGCATTTGGTCCTGTTGATTTAAGAAATGGCAGGATGGACACAAAAGTTGAGATTGATAAGAGCAAATATTTTGGCGAGGGTATTGCATTTTTGAAAGACAAGATTTACCAGCTTACAGATACAACTCATATTGGATTTATATATAACGCTAAAACTTATAAAAAACTGGGAACATTTACTTACGATGGTGAAGGCTGGGGACTGACAACAAACGGAAAATATTTAATCATGAGCAACGGAAGCAGCAATATTTATTACCGTGAACCTTCAACATTTAAAATCATAAAAACACTTGACGTAATGGACAATAACGGCCCTGTACAGAATATCAATGAGCTGGAAATGATCAAAGGATATATTTATGCCAACCAATGGCTAACGGATAATATTATGAAAATAGATACCGCGACAGGGAAAGTTGTTGGCAAGCTGGATCTATCCTCTTTAAAGACAGAGGCTAAAATGAAATATCCCTTTTTAGCAGAAACAAACGGAATTGCGTTCGATTCTGTTACAAATAAAATCTACGTTACAGGAAAATTATGGCCCCTGATATATGAAATACAATTCAAGCACTGACTTATAATATTAACTAATTACCATTTATAGTTTCAACTAAATCTGACTGAAAATTCAAACGATAATTAATACCATCTTAAGTTCGAATTTTTATCACTTTTTATAAATTAACCAAACCCGTATATATCGTATCGGTCACATCCCTTCCATCTTCGGATATAAATCCCAGGTAGCCATGTACCGGTTTGTCTTTGAGCATAGGAACGTTTATCTCGCATCTGCAGGCACTCCTTGTTGCCAGGTTCAGTTCATATTCCCAGTCATTGAGCTCTTCATTATAAACAGCTGCAAATGCCTTATCCGATGATTTAGTCTTGCCTGTTCCGCTGTTATCTATCCAGCTGAATGCCAGTTTACCATAAGATAACGCTGCAGGATTCGCTGAACTGACATTGGGGAGGTCACCCCGGCCTAGTAACACCATGCTGTAATCGATGGAAAGATCAGGATAAAACCCCCTGATCGCATTCATTACATTATAGGAAAAAGCCTTGTTATACCCGGTCATGTTGACAGCAACATTTGCGAAAGTAAGGTTCATCAGCGATTGCAGTTGTTTGAGAAAATCATTCATTAAAGCGAATTTCTTCCGCTGGTGTAACTGCTTTGGAGTAAGGCTTCGTTTACTTCGAGCTGGACGAATGCGAATAACAGACTGGTTTCCCAACATATAGCCCACAACCGGGCCGACCTTTCCAGAAAAAGGCCCATTGAGGCCTTGTAATAGTTTTCCCATAGGGTGGATTTTTTAAATTATTGAAAATTTGTTTAACTGAATATACTATAAGTTATATACCGATTCCAAATTTAAGGCAGTCTTTTACCTAATTTTCTACGATATTTTTGCCCCATTCGCAGGGGTTCTTTCTGGATTCCCAAAGCCAACCCCCCGGCAACCCCTGGGCAACCCCTGGGAAACCCGGGTCTTGACCATAAGGAATATAGGTTTTGCCTTGTAGAAATCTGACGAGTATACAGACTAGTGAAGTGCTTCAACAAAATGCCAGCAAACCCCGGCTAAATCGATAATATTCACTTCTTTGCCATAAGGTTGGTTGGTTGGTTGTCCCAATTTTATTCCAAATCTTTCCGGTAGTTTTTTCTCAATGACTGAATTCCTTAATTCTAAGACATTGTCCACCCCTACGCTTAACATGAGATTCTCCGCAAATTCTTTGTTATTGAACTTTTGCAATATGAATTTACAACTATCCCTTTCGAAACCAATATAATCTCCGGCATCCCACTTTATTGTAAATCCCAGTTCCTGAAAAAATTGTGAGGAGCTTTCAAAATCACTTCCAGAAGGAACAAATGGTTCGAGTGATAGAAAATTCATATGCAGAATGATTATATTTTAACAACATATAAATATAGTAATGTATCAGGTTATCTATTTAATGAAGGCAATAAAAAATCCTGTCATTTCTGACAGGATTTTTATAGAAGAAGTACACTTGATTATTTTTTCTTTGGAGCTTCAGGAAACATTCGTTGCTTTTCATCAATCTGGGCGATCTTATCATTCTTAATTAGTATATCATCCACTACATAAAGAGAATCCGTTTTTCCTTTTTTATCGGTCCATTTTTCTGTTGACCATACCGTAACCCATGTGTCGTTTTTGTCAGGATAGTAGGTGGTAATCCAGGTGTCAGGTATAACTGTCATAGAGGTCAGTTCCGAACGCATAGGTATCATCAAGACTTGCAGACTGTCCTTCTTCCCATTGAAATGATATTTGTCGGCAATGAATTCAATAGAGTCAGCAAAATAATCGAAAGATCCTTTAACATCACCATCTGCAAATTTCTTCATGGAATTGAGAGCGAGTACAGCATATTTTTCATCTCCCGGCTGCCAGTTCAGTGAGTATTTAGCAGTGTAAGGATAAACGAGCGGCTCTTTTTTTGCAGTGCTGTCAGTTTTGGCTTCCTCCTGTTTTGGCTGATTGTTACAGGAGCAGAAAACAAAACATGATAGAATCAGGAATAGAAATTGTTTCATACTCTTTTGGTTTTGATTTGAGTTAAAAATTTAGAGCAATATTCCAAAGAGCCGGATTTTAAGAAGTCATTCGAAAATAAAATATTTTTTCGCAGGTTACCATCCGATCCCGTAATCTTCTCCATAATTACTGCTGCCACCCCAGAAGCTACCATGTTTCCAGTCGTAATAAATGGCATTGACAGGGCCACTGGTTCTTTCTGCAAAACGCATGGTATATCCCATTTGCTGCAAATCTTTTCTGACAGCAGGATCCGTTTTATTATTTAGTAAAATATATCCCGGCCTTGGCATACGATCTTCTTTTTTATCACCGCCCAGTGAGAGCCATAGCTGGTCGGTATTGATATTGGCTGCTTCAGTGGCCTGTTGTACCGTCATGTTGAATTCCACCACATTCAAAAAGAACTGCAGGAGATTCTGATCCTGCGTATCTCCACCCTGTACTGCAAATGAAAGAAATGGTTTACCATCTTTCATAGCGAGAGTAGGCGTTAAAGTGACACGCGGCTTTTTATAGGGTTCCAAAACATTGAATGGGTTTAGTGTGGAATCCAATATAAAACTCTGCATGCGCTGACTCATGCCGACACCCGTATTGCCGGCAATACATGCAGGGAGCCAGCCTCCGCTGGGTGTAACAGACACAACCCATCCATCTTCGTCGCATGCTTCAATAGAAGTAGTTCCGCGCCAGAGCCTGTCCTGGTATAGAGACTCCTTCATGTTGAATGCTGAACGCTCAACGCTGAACGACGAACGATGAGCGCTTAAGGCTTTCCCATTTCCAGCCGGCCACGTTTTTCCAAATCTTGATTTTAATAATGCAGTATAAGGATTTGTTTTCCCTTCGAAGGGATAGGGATCTCCGGGAGCGCAGCTGCTATCATTATAATTGTATTGAATCAGACCGGCTCTTTGTTTTGCATATTCTTTATTCAGTAAACCTCTGATGGGTTCCTTCGGAGAAAAATAAGGATCGCCATAATAAAAATCCCGATCTGCAAATGCCAGATTCATTGTTTGATAAATGGTATGAATATATTTTGAACTGTTATAACCCATTGCGCGCAGGTCAATATTTTCCAGGATATTAAGGCATTGCAATAAAGCCGGGCCCTGTGACCATTGCTGCAGTTTATAAACTTCTACGCCCTTGTAGTTCACATGAAGGGGTTCTTCTTCCATGGGTTTCCAGCGGGCGAGATCATTCATACTAATGAGGCCACCCTGTTCCTGGCAACCTCGCACAAATTCCCGCGCGATATCTCCTTTATAAAACCGGTCGTAAGCTGCATAAATCGCCTCCTTGCGGGATTTTTTTTGACGGAGCGCCTGATCTTCAGCTTCGACCATTTTTGTAAGCGTCGCCAGCAGATCTTTTTGGATAAAAATTTCTCCGGGTTCGGGCGATTCTCTTTTCTCACCCGGATGGGTAATAAATACTTTACTGCTGTAGGGCCATTGTTTTATCCAGGAAAGATTTTTCTGCATATTGTTGGCTGCCATTGCTTCAATCGGATAACCGGCAGCCATTTGCATGGCAGGTGCCAGTACCTGTTTCAAACTCATGGTTCCATATTCTGCCAGCATATAGCAGAGTCCGCCGGGTGTTCCCGGGGTAACGGCTGCAAGGGGTCCGTATTCCGGAGGAAAATAATAACCCTTCGATTTGTAATAAGCCGCAGTGGCTGCACCTGGAGCGAATCCCAGGGCGTCGATTGAAATTACTTTTTTTGTTTTCGGATTATAAATAATCGCCTGCGTTTCACCACCCCAGCTCAGGACGGCCCACTGCGTGCACATGGAAGCCAGCATGGCACAGGCAGCGTCAACAGCATTTCCTCCCTGCTGAAAAATCTGTGCACCTGATTCAGCTCCCAATGGCTTACCCGTAATGGCCATCCAGTGCTTTCCATGAAGAGGTGGTTTTTCTGTTTTTTGAGCCCATACAGATTCAAAACAAACCAACAGAAAAATGAATGAAATATATTTCATAAAATGAATTGTCTTTTAAAGTTAAGCATTGGAACTGATTTGGTTGAAGGATGACGGTTGACAGTTGAAGGAACTCCCATACTCCCATTCTCCCATACTTTCCTTTGTTCGATTATCTTTACAAAAAAAATTGAATGTCCACTACCATCAAATGTCCGAATTGCCGCCATGAGTTTGCGATGGAAGAAGCCGTTTCCGAACAATATAAGAAAGACCTGCGGGAGCAGATGATCGAATTCACCCGGAAAAAAGAAGATGAATTCCAGAAGAAAGCTAAGGATCTCGCCAAACAATTACAGGAACAGGAAGAAAATTTTCAGAAAAAATTCATTGAAGAGAAAAAAATAATTCATCAAAAGCTGGAGGAAGATTTACGCAAAACCATTCATAATGATTTTGAAAACCGGCTTACTATTCTTCAGCAGTCAAATGAAGAACAACAGGAAAAACTAAAGTTGGCCAGGCAAAAGGAGCTTGAATTTTTGCAGAAGGAACAGGTCCTGAAAACAAGAGAGGAAGAACTGGAAATTTCACATCAGCGAAGGTTGCAGGAAGACAGAATAAAAATCGCGGAAGAAATACACCGGAACGAGGAACTGAAAAATCAGTCAAGGGAATCCGACTTTCAGCTTCAGTTACAGGAACTGAAGAAACAACTGGAGGACCAGAAAAAGCTGGCCGAGGAGATGAAACGAAGGGCTGATCAGGGTTCCACACAACTGCAGGGTGAAGTGCAGGAACTGGCCCTGGAAAAACTATTGCTGGGCGCATTTCCCTTCGACCTGGTGGAACCCATCGCTAAAGGCGTTCGTGGTGCGGATTGTACATTAACAGTTAGAAATTCATTAGGACAGGAATGTGGAAAAATAATTTATGAAAGCAAACGCACAAAATATTTTGAAGCAGACTGGATTGAGAAACTTAAAACTGACATGCGCCAGCAGGGAGCGCAGGTGGCCATCCTGGTTACAAAGGTAATGCCCAGGGACATGACCATATTCGGAGAAAAAAACGGTATATGGATCTGTAATTTTTCAGAAGTAAGGGCGCTGACTGAAGTCCTTCGTGACGGTATTACAAGGATTTTTCAGGCTTCCAGGAATCAGCAGAACAAGGGTGATAAAATGCAGCTCCTGTACGACTATCTTACGAGTAGTGAATTCAGTGAACAATGGAAAGCTATCCGCGAAGGATTTTCTTCAATGAAAATGTCCATTCAGCGGGAACGGGATATGATGGAGAAATTATGGAAGACCAGGGAAAAACAACTGGAAAAAGTATTACTCAATGCCGCACATATCAAGGGTTCAATGGATGGTATTTCAGGGCAGGATGATTTTAATATGAATCTGATTGATGATACGGATGAGATATTGGGGATTGAATGATAATTGTTAATTGTCAATTGTTAATTGTTAATGCTTAAGGACTAAACAATTAGGAAGCTTCAATTAATTTCCGTTAACAATTAACAATTGACAATTAACAATTGGATTTACGTGTACACAAAAGTCAGTACCAGATCGTAGAAAATTTTATAATAAACAGAAAGTGACACGGACCCTTCTTTCCTGAATTCAAAACTCAACTCCCCTAAATCACCAGTGTGGATAAAATATGGTTCCGACCAGCGGATATGTTCTTTGAAGTTTACCTTGCCCAGGCTATACCATTTGAAAATGGATTCTTTGGCGCTCCATAATAATGTCAGCTGTCGTAGCCGGTGGCCTGATTTTTCAATACCTTCAAATGCGATATCGGATTCATGCGGAGATAAAAATTTATTCCGGATTTTTTCAATTGCCGGACTTGTTTTTTCAACATCCACTCCTACCCTGTTTGTGCTGCTTACAATGGCAGCGGCATATTGTCCGAAATGAGAGATCGAAAAATGATATTGTTCGTCTTCGAGGTAAGGTTTACGCGTATCGGCAATCATTATTTCTTCCAACGGGAAATCAGGAAATAATTCCGTGAGAAGATATCGGCCAGCCAGGTGTTGCAATCTTTTCTGGGCATGGGACACATCACGTTTCAGAGGGACTCTCCGCAGAAAAAAATCTTCATCTTCCGTGATATGCCAGATCGCCAATTTAGTTGATTCGTTGATATTATGTTGATAAAATAGGGGCATCAGAAAAAAGCTTAATGCGAAATTCGCTCCGTTTAAGGGTTGAGGGTAAACAAATAAACAAATAAACCACCAAAAGAATGATTTTATCTGATAAGCGTATCATGGAAGAGATGGAAAAAGGAACCATTAAAATTCAACCCTATGACCGTGCAGATCTGGGCAGCAATTCCTACGATGTTCACCTCGGCCCCTGGCTTGCTACATACCGGGAACATATTCTGGACGCAAAAAAACATAATGAGATTGAATTTTTTGAAATACCGGAAGAAGGCTTTGTACTTTACCCACATATTTTTTATCTCGGAGTAACCGCTGAATACACGGAAACCCATGAACACGTGCCTTTCCTCGAAGGCAAGTCATCTACCGGAAGGCTTGGTATCGACATCCATGCTACTGCAGGAAAGGGTGATGTTGGATTTTGCGGTAACTGGACCCTTGAAATTTCTGTTAAGCAGCCCGTGCGTATTTACCGGGGCATGCCGATCGGTCAGTTGATTTATTTTCCTGTTGACGGTGAAATAGAAGTGAAATACAATCAGAAAAAAGGAGCGAAATACAGTGGTCAGACTGATAAGCCGGTTGAGAGCATGATGTGGAAGAATAAATTCTAAAACGCTGCTGCTCCATATTTATGGTAGTATGCGATAGCGAGGCCGACAACTTCATCATAGGAATTGATGCCCTGTGGCTGCCTGTTTGCTTTCAGGAAATTGCCGTATAACGCATGTATCATGGGTTCAAAAGGATTCTGATATTTTCTGTAAAACGCACTCAGGTCACGCAGGTCCTGCCGTACATCAGGATGTAATAACTCACGGTAAGGAATAAACGCAGTTGAGTCTAGCGAGTACAATGCACTCGCTGAATACAAATACAGATCCACATAAACAGAATAACGGAAAGCCGGATCTTTAGAAGTTTTAGTAGCCAGAAACCCGCAAAAATTCGCTTCTTCCTCTTTAGCGTAACCAAGCTGGTGGCCAATTTCATGACAGGTTGTGAAAGGCTGCACAAATCTTGGTATGGTTGTATTCACCTGGGCCTCTCCGCTGAATGGATTATAATAACCGCTAAACCCCATATAGTTCGCCAGGTAACCATAGAAAGAAAATTTTACAGAAGGATTAGGATAATTTACTACCGGATCTTCAAGGTGTAATTGGTGATAGGCCTGGATGCAATGACTGAAAATACTATCGTTTGTAACGAGATCTTTTCTGGCTTCACGGGAAAGGGAATCGATTCCATTCATTCTATTTACAAGCAGGTCCACCAGGTTTTGAAGATCTTCTTTGGAATATAATCTCGTTTCCAAATGCATTTGTTGAGAAATGGGCAAACGGTCGTAATTAAGTCCCCATAAAATATTAAAAGCAAGGTAGAGCCATAATCCTATGGAAATGCATCTTTTTAAACAGAATAAAAGGTATTGCCGGTTCAGGGTTCGTCGGAATGTCTTTCTAAGAAAACGTATCAAAGAAGTAATCAGATAAATGAAACATGTAGCATACAGGAAATCGCCCACACTAAACGGAATCCAGCCAAACAATAATCGAAGTAAACGGGAAATCGGAGGATAGATGCCGGTTGAATAATATTTTTCAACCGCACCCGGGAAAAAAGAAAAGATTTTTATGCTAACAGCAAGTATCAGCGGAACAAGCCAGGGCCTGAGATGTTTCCAATGCATATCCTTAAAAATACATATTATTAAAGCATCCATACTATATTGCAGCATATACAATTATCATGGATCTTGATTTTAACAAGAATGAAGATAACATGAAGCAGGCACTGAGCCAGCTTCGTAACCGCTTTCAGAAAATTGCGGTGGGGGGCGGTTTGAAGTCACTCGAAAAACAACACGAAAAAAATAAACTGACAGCAAGGGAAAGAATCGCGTACCTGGTTGATGATAATACTTCATTTTATGAAATCGGGTCTTTTGCAGGATATGAAATGTATGAAGAATATGGTGGCTGCCCGGCCGCCGGAACAGTGGCCGGCATTGGTTATGTGAGCGGGCGACAATGTATCATACTCGCCAATGATCAAACCGTTAAAGCTGGAGCCTGGTTTCCTATTACCGGTAAAAAAAATCTTCGTATGCAGGAGATTGCTATGGAGAACCATCTTCCTGTAATTTATATCGTTGACAGTGCCGGGGTTTTTCTGCCATTACAGGATGAGATATTTCCGGATAAAGAACATTTTGGCAGAATATTCAGAAACAATGCCCGCATGAGTGCAATGGGAATTTCGCAATTATCCGTTGTTATGGGTCCCTGTGTTGCCGGAGGTGCATACCTGCCCATTATGAGTGATGAAACAATTATGGCGGAAGGTAACGGTTCCATTTTTTTAGCCGGGCCCTATCTTGTTAAAGCGGCCATAGGAGAAACGACGGATGTCGAATCACTTGGTGGTGCGGTAACTCATACTTCCATTTCCGGAATTGCAGATTATAAATTTAATACCGAAGAGGAATGCCTCGACCTGGTAAAGAAAATTATGTCCAGCCTGGGTAATACACAAACTGCAGGATTCGACCGTATAGAGTCCCGTGCCCCTTTAAAAATCCCGGAAGAGATTTACGGATTGATTCCTTCAGATTCCACCCGCCCTTATGATATGCTTGAAATTATCAACAGGCTTGTTGACGCGCCGGGCATTCAGCAATTCAAGGAAGAATATGGAAAAACCATTATCTGCGGGTATGCGCGTATTGAAGGATGGGCCGTGGGAATAGTGGCTAATCAGCGAACGATTGTAAAAACAAAAAAAGGAGAAGTACAACTGGGTGGTGTAATTTATAATGACAGTGCAGATAAATCCGCGCGGTTTATCATGAATTGCAATCAGAAAAAAATCCCATTACTTTTTTTACAGGATGTGACAGGGTTTATGGTAGGAACCCGTAGTGAACAGTCGGGCATTATTAAGGACGGAGCGAAAATGGTGAATGCAGTCGCGAATTCAGTAGTACCGAAATTCACAATTATTGTGGGAAATTCATATGGCGCCGGAAATTATGCAATGTGTGGTAAAGCTTACGACCCAAGATTAATTCTCGCATGGCCGACAGCAAAAATTGCAGTTATGGGTGGTGATCAGGCGGCAAAAACCTTATTGCAAATTCAGGTAGCATCTTTACAAGCGAAGGGGCAGATCATTGATCCTGTAGAAGAAAAAAAATTATTGAATGAAATCCGCAACCGGTATGAAAGACAGACCAGTCCTTACTATGCCGCTGCGCGTTTGTGGGTAGATGGTATTATTGATCCCTTGGAATCCAGGGAATTTATTTCAGAAGGAATAAAAGCAGCCAACCAAAATCCTTCCATTGCTGAATTCAAGACTGGTGTTTTTCAGGTTTAAACAACAATATGGAATGGTGGAATTGTGGATATGTAATAATGTATGAATGAAATTTTAAATTTAATTTTTAATTTCATTTCCACTTTTTTACATATCCACAATTCCACTATTCCACATTGTTTAAAAAAGAAAATTAAAAGCGAATTGTGAAAGACCACGTAATCATGTATACAGATGGTGCTTCCCGCGGCAATCCCGGTCCAGGCGGTTATGGAACGATTCTCATATGGAATGGAATTGAAAAGGAACTTTCCGCCGGATTCAGGAGAACTACCAATAACCGGATGGAACTGATGGCCGTGATAGCCGGTCTTGAAGCGCTTAAAAAACATGGAGTAAAACTGAAGATCTATTCCGATAGTCAGTACGTTGTAAATTCGATTGAGAAGGGCTGGTTGAATAACTGGATAGAAACGGATTTTAAAGGAGGGAAAAAAAATAAAGACCTATGGCTTAGGTATACCGAGCTAGCCGGAAAGCAACATATCAAATTTCACTGGGTGAAAGGCCATGCTTCCAATCCACATAATAATCGTTGTGATATACTTGCCACAACCGCGGCCGACGGCTCGCATTTGTTGGAAGATGAAGGCTACGAAGGATGACGGTTGACGGTTGACCGTCACTCCCATACTCCCTTACTCCCATACTCCCATACTCCCATACTCCCATACTCCCATACTTTCCTAAGAAGCTTTTATCTCCTTACCTACGGCGCGGTAATTCCGGATAAATGCATATGTTCCAAAAAGAATTGCAGAGAAAACCAGCGTAGCGAGAATGCTCGTTATATAGAATGGAATACCGTCTGAATAACAAAGCATCAATCCTTTAATTGTTTTCGGCCTGTCCAGACCGCGTGTAGTGCCATTGCTTGCCCAGACGAGAAAATTGGAAACAATAAAGTACAAACTGGGCGCCGCCAGAGATGCTGCCACTATTTGTAATACATTCATTTTCCTGATGGCTATTCCTACAAAGACCAATAAAGTGAAGAGTACATAATTCTGCCACTGACCTTCATAAAAACCCTGCATATTTGTCAATCCCCCAATATATAATACCTGGTAAAGCAGGTCTGATATGAACATTGAAAGTACCGGAATTAGAAATGCCCATTTCTTATCCTTAATAACGGCTCCTGCAAAAACGGCCATGGCCCATTGGGGTGCAAATCCATAAGGACGGCCGGGGATGATCCGGTAAAGTGCCGCTATTATAACCAGGAGCAAAAATGACCAGATTATTTTATTAGAAGATTTCATCTTAATGATTTAGAGCTGTAAAATTAACTGTTTTTAAAAAAACCGGAAAACATTGTATGAGAAGTTACTAACAATGGTTCCCGCCGATAGCGGCTAATCCATACCTGGTATGGATGCCTGATAAATAACCGTATCTTCAAGTGCCCTTACTTCGCTGCTTGCCGCATCAAAGCTAACCCAGGCTTCCCCCTTATTTCTTTTAAATGTCTTACCATTACTTTCCACAACCTCTGCTGATCCGCTGAAAACAAGAAATATTTCGATGGAATGAGACAACAGTTTGTCAGACTTACCCTTTGCGATTTGCAATCGGCTAAGTTCAAAGTCCGGCGCTGGTGTTTGATAAACCAATCTACCGTCAGATGACGGAATTCCTGTAATAATATTCGGAATGGTACATTCGAATTTAACATGTTTCATCAGTTCCGGAACGTCTATATGTTTAACAGTAAGGCCGCCGCGTAACACATTATCGGAATTTGACATGATCTCCACATTCTGTCCTTCCAGATAAGCATGCGGTAGTCCGGCATCCTGATAGACAGCCTGACCCGGCTGAAGGTGAAGCAGGTTAAAAAAATAAATGGAAAAAATTCCCCGGTCAATATGACCATTATGTGAATAAGTCATTGCAGCCCGGGCTGCCCAGTAATCCTCTTTATCCTTATTCAGTTTTCCAGCATTAAAATGTGAAATGATTCGTTCGAGCAGAGTTTTCAGATGTCTGTCAACCTGAACCTGGGGCAATTCCATTACATGTTTGTAAAGTTTTTTATAATTGTCCCCGCCAAAAATCGGAACCAGGAAATGCAGTTCGGGAGTTTCACGAAGAATTTTTTGTAAAGCCTTGGGAGATTTAAATCCGTGAAGGAGCCAGAATTCACTGAGGGCCAGCATGAGTTCGGGCTTATGATTATTATCTTTAAAATTCCTATGCGGTGAAGCCGGATCTATTCCCTGTTTATTTTCTGCATCATAGGCAATTTGCGCATCTTCTTTGGAAGGATGTACTTGTATGGATAACATTTCTTTTACATCCAGAACTTTGAGCAGGAAAGGAAGACGGCCAAAAGTGCGGCCAGCTTTTTCACCCAGGGTCTGAATTGGAAATGCCTCCACATAATCTTTAAGTGTAACCGGGTTTCCCGGGCTGTTTTTCAATTCAGCGCTTCCTCTTTCATGAGCACCCAGCCAGAATTCTGCGTATGTTTCACCCTTTTTAACAGGTATATTAAGCAATTTTGGCAAGTAATAAAATCCACCCCAGGCATAGTGTTGTACTTTCCCAGTTATCGGTAACACCCGATCTTTACTCAGTTCCATATTTTTCATTAGTGGCTCAAAGTAAAGCAAAAATGGCCGCACATAATGAATTTGGAAAAGCAGGTGAACAAATGGCTGCGGAATGGCTTGTTCAGCACGGCTTTCAGCTGATTTCCCGTAATTGGAAATTTGCCCGGTATGAAGTGGATATCATCGCCAGCCGGGATGGCATTTTGCATTTTATCGAAGTAAAATCAAGGCATGATGATGTTTATGGCAAACCAGAAGACTGGGTGAGCCGGAAGAAAGGGCGTCATTTGTTAACAGCGGGAGAAGCTTTTCAGGATAAATATCCAGTCTGGAATCAGGTCCAGTATGATATTCTTTCAATTCTGTTAACCCCGGATGGCAAACGCGATTTCTTTTTTATAGAAGATGTATATTGGTGGTAATGAGCAAGACAACTAATTCACAGAAAGACATTATTCAAAATTACCTGTTTAAAATAGAGCAAATTGAAGCCGCCATTAAGAAAATAAAAAATAGCAAAAGAGTTTTATCCATAACAAGGCTCATCGTTGTACTGGCCGGACTGTTTTTGAGTTGGTATTTCTGGCCTTCATTTTCAATCGTAAGTATCGTTATCATTTTTTTTTCTATCCTGTTTATTTACCTTGTATTCCGTTATGCAGATAAAACTTCGGCAATAGAAAATCATGAACGGCTTATCCGGGTGAACCGCCACGAACTGGACGCAATACAGTATAATCTGCAGGGATACGAAGATGGGTCGACTTTTGCAGACGCGAATCATGCTTATTCATCTGACCTTGATTTGTTCGGACCTGCATCCATATTCCAATGGCTTAGTCGTTGTCATGCTGACCAATCCAAAAAATTACTGGCAGATTATTTAAAAACTCACCTCACTCCTCCGGCAATCAAAGAAAAACAATCAGCAGTAAGAGAATTGGCTGAGAAACAGGAAGTCTGTCAGCAGTTTCAATCCATGGCCCTTGCAAATCCACTCAGCATAAAAACGGAGGAAAGACTAAAACAATGGATGGCCATGCCTTCAGGCGGATTTGATAAACAATATTGGAAATGGATCCGGAATATTTTTCCACTTGTTTCCCTAGGAATATTATCAGGGTTTTTGATGGATTACATATCAACCGGTATCTTTTTGTTTTGCATGATAATATTTTTTGCCATCTCTTCATTTATAAGCAGTAAAATTCAAAAAATATATGATTTGCTTTCGTTTATTCAAAGAGAGATGGATTCACTTTACCACCAACTCAGGCTTATAGAAAAAGAAAACTTTAAATCGCCCTTTCTTCATTCCCTTCAAAACAGGCTGAAACCAGAGGGTTATGATTCTGCATCGGCAGCCATGCGCGATTTCCATGGCATCCTAAAGAGATTTGACATGCGATTGAATATGCTTGTCTTTTTCTTCCTGAATGCATTTCTGCTATGGGATATTCGTCAGATACTTGCATTGAACGATTGGAAAAAGAAAAATCAATCTTATCTCAATGAATGGTTCAGAGTGATAGCTGAAATGGAAGTTTCCATCAGCATGGCTTCAATGGTTCACAATGAACCGGAATGGTGTTTTCCGGAGGTTGATTCAGTGTATTTCCATTTACAGGCAGATGCAATCGGTCATCCGTTGATTCCAGCGGTATCCAGGATTACAAATGATTTTTCAATGGAGGGAACCGGAAAAATCGCAGTAATCACGGGATCAAATATGGCAGGGAAAAGCACTTTCCTTCGCTCTCTTGGAACCAATACAGTGTTGGCACTGATGGGCGCCCCTGTTTGTGCCAGGCAAATGAACCTGAGTACAATGAACCTGATAAGCAGTATGCGTGTATCAGATAATTTAGCGGAGAACACTTCCACTTTCTATGCTGAATTAAAGAAACTGCAATACATCATAGAGTCAGTTAACCGAAAAGAACCTGTTTTCATCCTGCTGGATGAAGTATTACGGGGAACCAATTCAACCGATCGCCATAAGGGATCACAAGCCTTGATACGTCAATTGCTTCAAGGTAAGGCGGTTGCAGTAATGGCAACACATGATACTGATCTCGCTTATTCAGAGTCAGCGGCAGACCTATCCGTGACCAATTACCATTTTGAAGGTAAAATTATCAACGATGAACTCTATTTTGACTATAAAATCAAAAAGGGAATCTGTGAAAGCCTAAATGCCACAACACTCATGAAAAAAATAGGTATTCACTTTCAGGATTAATATATTTACGCAATCCGTACTTTCGGATTCAATCCCTCTCATTCCATGATCGATAGCACTGTCAACATAAAAACGTTCAGAAATCTGGTTTCCCGCAATAAAAAACGTCTGAGAAGTTTTCTGACACGTGTAGAAAAAAAAGCGCCGCGGAATTTACATCTGGTTACACTGGAAGCCAATAAACTTTCATGGGCAAAAACGGATTGCATGGATTGTGCGAATTGCTGTAAAACCATGTCACCAACTTATACCCGGAGAGATATCATCCGCATTTCAAGATACCTAGGTATGACAGTCAGGGCTTTTAAAGAAAAGTGGTTATATAAGGACCGGATAGGTGACTGGCTGAATAAAAGTCAACCCTGTCAGTTCCTTGATTTAAAAACCAACCTATGCGGAATTTATGATGTGCGGCCGGGCGATTGCGCAGGTTTCCCTCATCATGGTACGAAAAAAATCAAGGACTACGTACATGTATACAAGCAAAATGTGGAATTTTGTCCGGCCACTTACCGACTCGTGGAATTTATGGAAGAAGGAATTTCGGATGGAAAGTGGGAGTTAAAATAAAAATCATGTGGTCTGCAGAAAAAAAAGGTTTTAAAGCCTGGCTGCAATTGGAAAAATCGCTTTCAGATCATTCAGTTGAAGCTTATCTGCGGGACATAGAAAAACTAACACAATATATTGAACTTCATGAACCAGGTTTATCCATTGAAAATATCCGTTTAAAAGAACTGCAGGAGTTTCTTAAGTGGATCAGTGTCCTTGGAATGACAGCCAGCTCTCAATCCCGCATTGTTTCAGGTATTCGTTCATTCTTCAAGTATTGTTTACAGGAAAACCTGGTTAAGCAGGATCCTACTATGCTTCTTGAAACCCCTAAACTCCGCAGATCTCTGCCGGATTTTCTGAGTGTTGAAGAAATAAACCGGATCGTAGCAGCTATTGACCTGAGTAAACCAGAAGGAGAAAGAAACCGTGCTATCCTGGAAACCATGTACAGTTGTGGTTTGAGGGTATCAGAATTAGTGAACCTGCGTTTGTCGTCTCTTTATCCGGAGCTGGGTTTTATAAAGGTTATTGGAAAAGGCGACAAAGAAAGGCTGATTCCCATTGGTAATACGGCCCTAAAATTCATTGGTATTTACAGGCAACAGGTGCGGGCACATGCAGTAATAAAAAAGGATAATGAAGATATCCTCTTTCTTAACCGGCGGGGTGCCCGTTTATCAAGACAAATGATTTTCGTTTTACTGAAAGCGCTTGTCCTGGAGGCTGGTATAAAAAAAACCGTTTCTCCCCATACGTTCCGTCATTCTTTTGCCACTCATCTCGTAGAGGGTGGCGCCGACCTCCGTGCTGTTCAGGAAATGCTGGGTCATGAAAGTATTACCACAACAGAAATTTATACACATCTTGATCGGGCATATTTGAGAGAGACACTGCAGAAGTATCATCCTGCATTTCAAGCCCAAAGTCCAAAGCTTAAAGCCTAAAACTAAATAAGTTAAAGGCCTAAAATTGAATGTGGCGAATACGGAAATGTAGAAATGAAAAATGTTGAAGTTAAATGAGGGAATGATAATTTGAAGATTTGGAAATTAAATATTCTAGTTTAACGAGTCTTTATGAATATTCTTCGTATCATATGTTAGAATCAAAACAAGCCTCTGGATAATCCTAAATATTGTAAATGAGCTGCTAATGCCATAGAACCAATTTCACATTTTCACATTATCATTAATAGTTTAACTCTCACATTCTCTCATTTCTACATTTCCGTATTCGCCACATTAAGTTTTGAGCTTTGGACTTAAAAGAATTTCTTAATAATGCCCAATGCCCCCTGCTTCCAGGGAACCCTGTGTGACACTCCGGTACTTGTTTTTTGGAATTTATCCATGTTGGCTATATACCATTCATAGTTTCGCAATAATGCATCCTTGTTTGAAAATTTAGGTGCGTATCCTAAGACCCTTTCTGCTTTTTCTATGGAGACGAAAGAATCCTTTGAAGCGGTTTCGTAAACCCAGGGATATAAAGGAGAAATATTCAGCCTGTTAAGAATTCGCAACATCCAGATGGCTGCTCCCGCCGGAACACCCGTAATTTTTTTTCCGAATCCCGCCCTGTCCAAAACTGCCTGATAGTCTTCCTTAATGGTCGTAAATGATTTGGCGCCCACATTAAAAGTATCGTTTGCTTTTGACGCTTCGATAGTTGAAGAAAGATAAATTGCTGCGCAGAAATCTTCCACATCCATCAGTTGGTATTTATTATTTCCATTGCCAAGCACCGGAAATCCCTTGCCGTCTTTTGCCCAGTCATAAAATACGCCGAATACACCCAGTCGCTCAGGTCCTATAAATGATTTGGGCCGGAATATGGCAACACAAAGCCCTTTTTTCCTGAACTCCACACAGATCTCCTCTGCTTTGACTTTACAGATACCATAATCGCCAACACCAAAAAGTTTGTCATCCTCCACCAGCGGATGATGATCCGGTACACCATAAACAGCCGTAGATGAAATATGTATGACGCGTTGAGCATGGTTATCAAATGCCGATTGTAAAACGTTCCGGGTGCCATCCAGATCAGTAGAATAAATGTCTTCCTTTTTGTATAATGGTAATGCAGCAGCTGTATGGATCACAAAATCAATTCCCTGCATGGAGTGGTCAACCATGGCCCGATCCCTTATATCTCCTTTTATTTCTTTTATTCGTTCTTTTTCAGGGTAATCAAAATCAGCAATGTCCAGGGATACCACTTTATGACCCCGTTCGAGCAGATAGCGGGTCATATTTATACCAAGGAATCCGGCTCCGCCAGTGATGAGATAAGTGCTCATAGTTCAGATCATTCAGGTTTTATGAAGTAAAAGAGGCGCAAAGATACTCAATATAAAAAATGTATGCAAGTGTGGAATGCATAATCTGGCAAGGTTGTTGAATTTTAAAATAGTATAATTTGTCATCTTAAATTCTTACTATATGAGCTTACAGAGACTTTTCACAGCAACGCTTTCAGGTGTTTTAATTGGCATTTTAATCGCCCCCGCCAAGGGATCTGACACGCGGAAAAAATTTACTGATTCAGTTGACAATCTCAAAGATAAAATCAGACGTTTAAGAGGAACAACCAATGAAGAACTGGATGAATTACACCAGGTATTTGAGCAGGAAGTAGCTGGTTTGCGAGAAGACGTCCGGGAAAAAGTGCTACGACTCATTGAAGTGAGTAAAAAAGGCTACAATAATATCAGATCGGAAGCGCTTTCTTAAGCCTAGCGCGTAACGCGTTGTAATGTTAAACTTACTAAAATGACCCCCAAAGCTCCAATCGCATTGAGCCACAGGAAACTGATATGTACGATATCATTTTGATTTAGAATATGAATGCTGATAACGAAAATTTCGACGATGACCGCACTTATAAAAACCGGAGTGGCGCTGATTTTCTTAAAGTAAAATGCCACGAGGAAGATGCCGAGTATATCACCATAAAATAATGATCCAAGTACATTGACAGCTTCAATTAAACTGTTCCCTATATTATATGCCAGTTGCGCAATCACAACACAAAAAATTCCCCACAACAGCGTATACAAACGGGAATATTGATATTCTCGTTCCGTACTCAAGGGAATCTTCACCCATCTTTTGTGAAGGTCGTTAATGGTAGACGATGAGAGTGAATTCAGGGAAGCTGCCACGGATCCCCAGGCTGATAAAAAAATAACAGCGATCAGTAAACCTATCAAACCCCTTGGCAGGTGATCCACCACGAACCGCAGAAAAATATAATTCGTATCGTTGGCATCACCCTTCACATCTTTATCCTTTAACCAGCGCTGAATAATTGACCGGAGTTCCGTCTGCTTTTTCTGTGCGTACTGCATAGCAAGTCCCTGGTGCATCCTGTTCTCTACCTGGGTTTCAAGGGATGGATCCATCTGCAATATTTTTTGTTTTTGCAAGGCTTCGTAATCCTTCATTACTATTTTCAGTGAATCTGCATACCTGGTTTTGGCCAGCAGATCCAGTTGTGTCTGGTTGAAAAATAATGGCTCCTTCGCAAACTGATAGTAAGAAAAAACGAGTACCCCGAGCAGCAGAATGCCAAATTGCATTGGAATTTTAACCAGTCCGTTGAGTAATAAACTCAATTTGCTTTCACGCGAGGAACTGGCAGTAAGATAACGACCCACTTGCGACTGGTCGGTGCCGAAATAGGACAATTGCAGAAAAAACCCTCCAATGATACCGCTCCAGATATTGTATCGGTCATTCCATTGAAATCCATGTTCATCTCTGCCCGAAGTAATCACATTTAATTTCCCGGCCTTACCACCAATGTGCAGGGCATCGGATAATCCTATATTTCCCGGAAGCAGGTGAACAACCATATACCCGACGATAAACATTCCCGCAATAATGATTATAAATTGAATCTGCTGCGTATAAGCAACGGCTTTTGCGCCTCCGGTAAATGTGTAAATGATCAGGAGTCCGCCCATCAGAATATTGGTCCAAAGGATATTCCAGCCCAATAAAGAAGAAAGAATGATAGATGGCGCTGAAATGCTGATCCCGGTAGACAGTCCGCGCTGCAATAAAAACAAAAGAGACGTAAATGTTCTTGTTTTACCGTCAAATCTTTTTTCAAGGAATTCATATGCCGTAAAAAGTTTCAGTTTATGAAATACCGGAACAAACGTAATACAGAGCACTACCATGGCGAGTGGTAACCCGAAATAGTATTGAACAAAACGCATTCCGTCGGTATAAGACTGACCAGGTGCAGAAAGAAATGTGACTGCACTTGCCTGCGTTCCCATGATGCCAAGAAGTATAAGATACCAAGAGGAACTTCGGTTAAGCAGGAAGTAGCTTTCCAGGTTTTTTTCAGCCCTGCTTTTATATAATCCATACAGGATAATACCGACCAGCGTCACGATAAGAACGATCCAGTCGATAAGGCTCATGAAAAATGTTTGGTAAATAGGTAGAATAAAATGATCAGCAGGACCATGAATCCAATAACCATCACATACCAGGAATTCCAGGATTTAAAAAATGGGGGCTTTTCATCCGGCAATTCTTTCATATCATTTTTTTGAATCGCTCCTGCGATTAGCCATCAGCATGGCTGCAATCAATCCCAGCATTAAACCGATAAGCATGCCAACAGTTACTTTCTTAATAAGACGTCCTACTACAATTCCTGTCACTATAGCTACGATAAATGCGATTTCCTTACGATTTAGCATGCTCTATTTATCCTTTGGTTGATTGAGCGCAATAAGGTTGGCAAGCAGGCGGTATGCTCCGGGAATACCGGCAGGCAGCTCACGAAAAAAGACAAGACCAGTATAAGTAAAATTTCCTTTCCCATAAGTGGCCGTAATCAGACTGCCGTTCTGATCCGGTTCTCCCGAATCATGCATGGATAAAATAGCCTGGTAACCCTGGTCAAAATGCTGCGCAAAATAAATTCCTCTTTCCTGGATCCATCCGTCAAAATCTTTATAGCTTATCTCATTCGGATAATGAAGAACCGGATGTGCCGGTTTCAGAAAGCTGACCGGGGCGTTCTCTTCCGTTACCCGGGCATTGGTAATTCCAAAAGGATAAGGTCCTATACCGTTAGAATCCGTTCCCTGGTTGCGGTTATATTGAACAATCAGGTTTCCACCGTTTTTTATATAGTTCATCAACACAGTATATTTTCCGGATAGCCAATCGTGTACATCATAGGCCCGGACACCGGCAATAACAGCATCGAGGTTCCGCAGACCTTCGTCCGTAACTGAATTTTCATCTAATTTGATAACCGTATATCCCATGGCGGTTAAAGCATCAGGAACTTTATCACCTGCTCCTTCGATATATCCTATTCTGTTTCCTGCGATTTTCAGGTCGACTGAAACAATGGTGGATTTTGCAGGTTTGAAATAATCTATCCTGGGTATATGTTCATATGAAATGGTTCGACACTGAAGCAGCGTATCAGAAACGCCCTGTTGCAGATTTGTGACCCAGGTTTCTTCGTTCAGATTCTTTAGTTCATCTGACTTCAACCAAAATTTTTGCCCTTTTATTGATGCGGGCAGTTCCCTGGTTTCAATACCTGCGACCGGAGTAATGGAAATAAACGGAGATGACTTTATCGTTTTATTCTCTGTATTAATTCCTGTCGAATGAACCGAGGATTTATCTTCGTCTGGATATTTCATTGCCTTTTCCTGAATCATTACTGCCAAAGCCTGCTCTTTTCCTTTTGTAAAAACGAGTAATGACGGATCACAATAAGCCATTAATGTGGGTACAATAGTCAGCGGCTGATATGATTCACCCTTTACAGCGTCTGTATATTTATAATTTACTCTCTGTCTGATTAAGAATGATTCGTCGTACAGAGTTATGTTGAATAGGGCTTCCAGGGAAGGTGCATTCTCAGGATTCCCGATCAGCGTCTGATCATGTACGTTATATGATCCGGGGGACATCGGTTGAATCAACCAGTATGGTTGCGAAATAGGTAAGTCCATCAAAGAAATCCGGCGCACTATGGAATAATTAACACCCGCCTGCAACTGCAGGTTACAATTTGTATCCTGTTGATTCAGGCTTACCGAATTCAGCTCTATAGAAACCAGAGCCCGGTTGACTATGCGCAAGGTAACAGGAATGGTCTGGTTGCGTAAAGCATAAGCCTGTGGCACTGTGGCTTCCAGATACAGTCCACTGCATTCCTGAATTAATGAAATGGTTTCTTTTAATTTTTTATCCCTCCAGTAACTGGCAGGTAAAGCATTTATACTTTTATAAATATTTACCAGGTCTTGCAAAGACTTATATGGTACTGCAGGATTATAATTTTTTATCAGGTTGTCGATCATCTGAATAATGGCTGCTCCATGGGGTATACGATTCCAGCTGCAATCTATATTCTGGAGAAGTGTGGAGTCTGCCTTTTCTCCTTCAGTCTGGGAAAAATATTCTAAAATATTACCTCTAGTATGTGCAATACCGAAACCCTGGGAGCGGTGCTGACTGCGGCTGTCCGCAGCTATTTCTCCATAACTTTTCCCTAACAACGGATTGAATCCACCTACTTCAATTTTCAGCTGGTCTTCCCGGGTCGTGTTGATTGACCCGAAATTATAATTGTTCCAAAACAACCGGCTGGCCTGCCAGGTATGTACTCCATAGTTAAACTGTTCCGGAAATTGTTTTGGGTCTGCGGCGGCACTGTAAGCAAGTCTTGCAAGAACAGAAGAAGCTGAATGTTGTCCATGGCCAGCCCGTTTATCTTCCGGGAATCTGGTGATGATGATATCCGGTTGAAATTTTCTAATGATCCATACCACATCGCTTAATATTTTTTGTTCGTCCCATATCCGGAGCGCTTCTGCCGTGGTTTTAGAGAACCCAAAGTCGTAAGCCCGGGAGAAAAACTGTTCGGCTCCATCCAAACGCCTTGCTGCCATCAGTTCCTGGGTCCTGATAAGTCCCAGTTCAATACCCTGCTCATCCCCGATGAGGTTCTGTCCACCATCTCCTCTGGTGAGTGAAAGATAACCTGTCCGGTATAATTTTTCCTGGGAAAGCCAGGCCAGCAGCCTTGTATTTTCATCATCGGGGTGGGCAGCGATATATAATACGGATCCCAGCACTTCTAACTTTTTCATCCGGAGTAATATCTCTGATGCGTTGATGGTTTCAGGTATTTGAGCGGCTGCATATTCTGAAATCAGAAGACATGTAAACATGGAAGCAAGGAAAATTTTCATCCGGAATGAACATCTTTAGTATTCGCCAAATTAATGAATCCCTGATGAAACACCGCGCGATATTATTTTGACGGCAATTCAAACAGATCACTTCATTACTTTTACATAATTTTTATCCAATGAGTACAAGATTGAAAACGAAAGTTATATTATCCGTATTGGTCATTCCATGTTTTTTAGCTGGAAGGTCCCAGCAGTCACCCAAAATTTATTATCATTCTAAAAAACTTGTTACCAGCCGGAACGGTGCTGTCGTATCTGCTCATCCCCTGGCGAGCCGGGCGGGTATACAAATCCTGAAACAGGGCGGTAATGCAATTGACGCTGCAATTGCAACGCAGCTGGCCCTCGCCGTCGTTTACCCCGGTGCCGGGAATCTTGGAGGAGGTGGATTTATGGTAGCGCGGCTGTCAAACGGGAAAAATATTACCATCGATTTCAGAGAAAAAGCTCCGGCGGCAGCAACCAGGAATATGTATTTGGACAATAAGGAAAACGTGATCCCGGGTAAAAGTGAAAATGGGCATCTTGCAACAGGAGTACCAGGTTCTGTTGCCGGAATATTCACTTATTACAAATTTGCAAAATTGCCTTTTGCTGAATTAATTCAGCCTGCCATTGAGCTTGCTGAGAAAGGATTCCCCATTACAGCTGCCGAAGCAGACGACCTGAATGAAACCCAGGAAGATTTTAAAATGTACAATTCGGTAATACCCGTTTTTGTTAAAGCAACCGCCTGGAAAGCCGGAGATATCCTTATTCAGAAAGATCTCGCGCGGACCCTTAAACGCATTCGTGACAATGGTGCCAAAGGATTTTATGAAGGTGAAACAGCCCGTCTGATTATTGAAGAAATGAAAAGAGGAAGGGGATTAATCAGTTACGAGGACCTGAAGAATTATACCGCAAAAGAAAGAGAACCTGTCGTCTTCACATATAAAAACGACTATACCCTGATTACCATGCCACTGCCTGCCAGCGGCGGAATTCTTCTGCCGCAGATGATGCGAATGGTAGAAGACCGGAATTTGAAATCATATGGTTTTGAAACAGTTCCTTCTGTTCATTTAATGGCAGAAGCAGAAAGGCTTGCCTATGCCGACCGGGCAAAATATCTTGGAGATGTGGATTATTTTAAGGTTCCGGTAAAAACACTGATAAGTTATCCATATATCAAAGAAAGAATGAAAAAATTTAACATGGACTCTGCAGGAAATAGTGAAATGACAGGCGCAGGAGTTATACCAGAAAGTGAAGAGACTACACATTTTAATACTTATGACAGGTATGGGAACTGTGTTTCAATAACCACTACACTTAACGGAGGTTATGGGTGCCGTACTGTTGTTGGTGGTGCGGGATTTTTACTCAACAATGAAATGGATGATTTCAGCATAAAACCGGGCGTACCCAATATGTACGGCGCCGTTGGTGGTGAGGCCAATGCCATCGTTCCGGAAAAAAGAATGTTGAGTTCGATGACACCGACAATTGTTCTATTCAAAGGAAAACCTTTCCTCGTGCTTGGCACGCCTGGAGGTACTACTATTACCACTTCTGTTTTTCAAACCCTTATTAATATCATTGAATTTGGTATGTCTGCCCCGGATGCCGTCAATAAACCCAAATTTCATCATCAGTGGTTGCCGGATACTCTCTATATAGAAAAAGGCTTTCCACAGGAGGTTTCTTTGCAATTACAGAAAATGGGATATAAGATCAGGGTCAGGGGGCCCATTGGTAGAACTGAAGTCATACGGATTTTCCCAACCGGAGAAATCGAAGCGGTAGCAGACTGGAGAGGTGATGATGACGCTGAAGGCTATTAGGCGTAAGGCGCAAGGCTTAAAGCCCCAACTTAAGACATATAATAGTTTTAATGTTCATGGGGATGGAAACTTTGTTAATCGATATTTACGATTTTTTAAAACATAAAATTGCTAAATATTTTGCTTTACGCCTTAAGCCTTGTGCCTTACGCCTTAAGCTTTAAGCTTGTAGATCCAGCATGCTTTTTGTACTTTAGCCAATCTAATCTTCGTATCTGAAAAATGCCGGTAAAATAGTACGCAGGACGCTGCTCACCCTACTCCTTCTCCTGGTTTTCCTTTGGGCAATTATCCATACCCATCCGGTCCAAAACTGGCTACTGACTAGGGTTACAAATACGCTTTCCAGAAACCTGCATGCAGAAGTTTCTATAAAGGATATAGACTTTTCCCTATTCAATAAGATGAAACTGAATGGCGTATTGGTAAAAGACCAGAAGGGTGATACGCTTTTATCCTCAGGACAGGTTCGGGTAAATATCACCGACTGGTTCTTTATTAAGGATAAAATTGAGTTAAAATACGTCGGACTTACGGATACCTATCTGCATTTATATCGGAGTGATTCCGTGTGGAATTATCAATTCCTTGCAGACTATTTCGCATCCGGCCCTTCGTCTGATAAAAAAACTATTCAACTGCAAATTAGCGACATAGATATCTCCAGGCTTCACGTAATGAAACAAGATAGCTGGCGGGGAGAGGATATGGAACTGAATCTGGGAGCACTAACTATGAATGCTGAACAGCTGGATTTGAGTCATAAAAAAGCAGTGATTCATTTATTAAAATTTTCTAAACCAGATTTTTCAATCCGAAGCTATAATGGCAATCGTCCAAGTTCTGTTAAAAGCAGTTCTGTACTTATTAACGACCCACTCCACCTGCGTTGGAATCCGACGGAATGGAATATCGTTGTCAGGCATGCGATAATTGAAAACGGGTCTTTTAATGATGATAAAATCTTGGAAAAAAATAATTCCTCTGTATTTGATAGTTATCACATGCATTTTTCAAATATTCAGGGAGATTTCAAAGATGTATCCTTCGTAAAAGATAGCGTAAGGGCAAAGATGCGCTTGTCGACAAGAGAAAAGTCCGGCTTTAACATTCAACAACTATCCGCAGCCATTAAATTTTATCCGGAAGGGATGGAATTTTACGACTTCGATCTGAATACAGGCAAAAGCCATCTCCGGAATTTCTTTGCGATGCGTTTTAAGAGTTTTGACGACCTGTCAGAATTTACGAACAAAGTAAAAATGGAAGCAGATTTTTCAAATGCCACTGTCGACAGTGACGATATTGCATTTTTTGCATCTGATCTTAAAACATGGAAGAAAAATATCCTGATCACAGGAAAATTAAAAGGTTCCGTCTCCGATCTTGCCGGGAAAAATATCCGGATCAAAGCAGGGTTACATACCGAACTGAATGGGGATATTCATTTAACCGGACTGCCTGACATTAATAAAACTTTCATTGATTTCAGGTCAAATGATTTTCGCACTACTTATCGTGATATTATTACGTTCCTGCCTTCACTCAGGAAGATTGAAAATCCAAGGATAGACCGGATAGAAAATCTGAGTTTTGTTGGGAATTTCCAGGGTACTGTTCAGCATTTTGTTACATCCGGAACTATAGAGACAAACCTTGGAACCCTGGTCACCAATGTAAGTATGCAATTGCCTGCGAATCGTCCGGCAGTTTATTCAGGGAATTTGCTCACCAATGATTTTCAGTTAGGCAGGTTTTTAGAAGACAGCAGCCTGGGCAAGATTTCATTTAATGGAAAAGTGCAGGGCAGTGGCCTTGCATTGAATACTATTAATGCAAGCCTCGATGGAAATATAAGGGAATTCTGTTTCCAGGGATATACCTATGAGGATATTTTTGTAAATGGTCAGGTCACAAAAAAAAGATTTAATGGTAAGATCATTTCCAATGACTCCAACCTGCACGCCACATTGATCGGGCTCATAGATTACAGCCAGTATATTCCCAAATTCGATTTCAATGCTATTATTGACAATGCAAACCTGAAACCGCTTCATTTTACAAGGGACAGTATTAATTTCAATGGCAAACTGCGTTTTAATTTCACTGGAAATGATATCGACCATTTCCTGGGTAAGGCAAGAATATTTGAAGCATCAATTTATAATAGGGGACAGCGAATGTCGTTCGATTCGCTGGTGGTTGAATCCAATATCATCGACAGCAGTAAAACGATCACTGTCATGAGCAATGAATTTGAAGGAGCCATTGTGGGTGAATTTTCCATCAAAAAACTACCAGCATCTTTCCAGGAATTTCTCCACAGGTATTATCCAAGTTATATCAAACCAAACACTGTAAATCTGAGTAAGGAAAAATTCAGTTTTGTAATTACTACCCGCCAGGTGGATCCTTATCTCGACCTCTTTACAAAAGATATCCGGGGATTCAATAATACCAATATCAACGGACGTATCAACAGTGACCAAAACCTCCTCAACGTAAACGCCGATGTACCACAGTTTAACTATAAAAATATATCTTTCTATAAAGTTGAGCTGAAAGGAAACGGGAACTATGACAGCCTTTCACTTGAAACAAATATTGGAGAAGTATATGTTAATGACAGTCTCCATTTCCCATTAACTCATATTCAGCTTCGTTCATTCAATGATATTTCAGACATAAAAATAAGTACCAGCGCCAATCAGACACTCAATGCAGCCAACGTTTCAGCCAGGGTTGAAACCCTGACCGATGGAGTTAAGATAAAATTTAATCCTTCAACATTCGACATCAATAGTAAAACCTGGACGATTGACAAAAGCGGAGAATTACTATTCAGTAAAAATATCGTAAGCGCGGAATCTGTCAGGATTTATAGCGGGGATCAGCAGTTTCTGATAAGCACGACTCCTTCAGGTGAGGGAAACTGGAATGATATGCACATGGAATTGCATAAAATAAATATCGGAGACTTTGCACCCTTCTTTATCAAGGATGAAAGAGTGGAAGGTGTACTGACTGGTAATGTTGATATAACGGATCCATTTAATCATACCTATGCGCGCTTCAACGGTTCGGCAGAATATTTTCGCTTTTCCAACGATTCCGTTGGTAAAATTAATCTGACGGCCGACTACAGCAAACAAACCGGCATAGTGAATGGCACGGTAAATTCCGATAACAAAGATTATCATTTCGATCTGAAAGGAATTTTCAACACCAGCGATAGTGCAAAACAGCCCATCAATATTACGATCCCGAACATGGTAAATACTAAAATTGACCTGCTGGAAAAATACATCGGCACCATTTTCAGTAATGTTACGGGATATGCCACGGGTTCATTACAGATAGTCGGTCCCGGTGATAGTCTGAATTATATAGGTGACATCAGGCTGACTGATGCCAAATTGCATGTAAACTATACCCGTTGTACCTACCACATTCCATCAGCCATGGTTCATTTGCGTGCTGACCAGATTGATTTCGGATCATTTCAGATCCTGGATTCACTGGGTAATACTGCAGAAGTAACGAGAGGAAAATTATTCCATCATTCCTTCAGGGATCTTAGTTATGATTTTGGTATTAACACCAATAAACTTTTGCTCCTCAATACCAGAATAACTGACAATAACCAGTTTTACGGAACCATGATAGGAAGAGCAAATCTGAATCTTACTGGTCCTCAGGAAGACCTACAGATGTATATAAAGGGAGAACCAACAGATAGCTCAAACATATTCCTTCCTACAAATACCAGCCGCGAGAGTGCGGATGCTGATTTTATTGTATGGAAAGTATATGGAAAGGAAATGAAAAATCAGAAACTGGTTTCTTCATCAAATAATTTTACTGTTAACCTGGATGTTACAGCCAACAATTATGCTAATGTTTACCTGATTATTGACCCGCTTACCAAAGATATAATTAAAGCGACGGGGCATGGAAACCTTCAAATGCGGGTTGGAACCAATGAAGACATGAGTATTCGAGGACTTTATGTGATAGATCATGGAAATTATAATTTTTCTTTCCAGTCCTTCATCAAAAAACCATTTGAATTCATGCAGGGAACGGAAAATTTTATTAGATGGTCAGGAGATCCATATGACGCCGATATCAATATACAGGCTGTTTATGAAGCAGAAAATATTCAATTCAATGATTTAAAAGAAGAAACAAAGGGATCTACCGCTTTGACAGGCAATACAAAAAATTATATCGGACCCATATGGGTGGTTGCATCACTGAAAGACAAACTCATGCATCCTTCTATTAGCTTTGAACTACAGCTTCCGCCTAAAAGTGAATTGCGAAATGATATAAATGCGCAATGGACATTAGACAGAATTAACAGTGATCCGGGAGAACTGAATAAACAGGTTGCTTTTTTATTAGTATTTAACAGCTTTGGCCCAACAAGTACCAGTTCTTCTGCCTTCTCAGCAAATGATGCAGCTGCGGGAATATTCGTATCGAGTATTTCCAGTTATATTTCGAGTGCACTGAGCACTTCTTTCTCGAGTTATTTTCAAAGGGTATTTAAAGACAAGAGTATCAGGGTAAATTTCAATACTGCATTCTATAATGGAACAGCGCTTGAGACAAATGAACAAACCAGTGCATCTACGTACGACCGGACAAATCTCAATCTCTCTGTAATTAAAACTTTCCTCAATGAACGTCTGACTTTCACCGTTGGAAGTGCCCTGGATTTTGGGCTTACCACACAGCAGGCTACCTATGCAGCAGTGCAATTTCTTCCTACTGTTACCGCTGAATGGAAACTGACTGAAAATGGACGCGTAGTGCTCACGTTTTTTTACCGTGACTCTTACAACTACCTGTCACTTGGAAACCATACGATGAACAGCTCAGGAACAAGTATCTCCTACCGACGTGATTTTGACAGGCTTGATGAACTTATAAAGAAAAAGAAGAAAAGCGCCGATAGTACGGAAGCGAAGAATTAAGAAAGTATGGGAGTATGGGAGTATGAAAATTGAATTTAATAATTTATGATTTACTGACGATAATAATTGAGTTTCAGATTAGTTATCAATTCATTAATGCCACACTCCCATACTCCCATACTCCCATACTTTCCTCATTCCTGCTCCTGTAACTCGTGTCCGAGTTTATCGCGTTTGGTATTCAGGTAACGTTCATTATGAGGATTGGAAGGAATCTGAATGGGAATGGTTTCAACGATCTCCAGCCCATAACCGGCCAGCCCTGTGCGTTTCTTCGGATTATTACTTATCAGTTTAAGCCGGCTTACACCCAGGTAGCGGAGGATCTGGGCACCCACTCCGTAGTCCCTTTTATCCATAGAGAAGCCCAGGTGTAAATTTGCTTCCACGGTATCCATGCCTTCCTCCTGAAGTTTGTATGCTTTTAATTTATTCAGAAGACCAATACCGCGCCCTTCCTGATTCATATACAGAATAATTCCTTTTTTATTGGCTTCAACCATTTGCATGGCTTTATGCAACTGCTCTCCACAATCACAACGCAGCGATCCGAGAATATCCCCGGTAAAACAGGAAGAATGAACCCTGACTAAAACCGGTTCGTTTTCTTTCCATTCACCTTTGTACAGAGCCAGATGTTCATTTGAAGTATTTTTCTCACGGAATGCGATGAGTTTGAAATGACCGAATCTGGTAGGCATATCCACACGTACTATTTCTTCAATCAGAGAGTCAGTTTTTAACCGGTATTCGATCAGGTCCCGAATTGAAATCAATCTGAAATCAAATCTTTTTGCAATTTCTTTAAGTTCCGGTAACCTGGCCATACTGCCATCTTCATTCATGATTTCTACCAATATACCCGCTGCCTCAAAACCGGCCAACCGGGCAAGGTCAATAGTTGCTTCTGTATGGCCCGCCCTTCTCAACACACCGCCTTTTTTTGCTCGCAAAGGGAAAATATGACCCGGCCTTCCCAGATCTCCTGGTCTCGTTACCGGATTTACAAGTGCCTGTATGGTTAAAGCACGATCATGGGCTGAAATACCTGTTGTACAACCATGACCCAGCAGATCAACAGAAACCGTAAATGCAGTTTCATGCAATGCAGTATTATTATTGACCATAAGCTCGAGGCCCAGTTCATCGCAACGTTCTTCAATCAGGGGTGCGCAAATAAGTCCCCTTCCATATTTACTCATGAAGTTGATTACTTCAGGTGTTGCATTTCGTGCCGCTGTAATAAAATCCCCTTCGTTTTCGCGGTCTTCGTCATCTACCACAATCACCAGTCTGCCCTGACGAATGGCTTCTATCGCATCTTCAATTCTGTCTAACATGAAAATAATTTATTCACAAAGTTACTATTTATCATGGCCTTTACATACAACGCTTAATTCATTGATTTACAATGTCGATATACACATAAAAAATGAATCCCTAGAAATCCGGCATGAATGTTAATAAAAATTTTCTGATAAAAAATTTAACATTTGAATTTTTTCTTTTCTTTATCATTTATTTTCCTTCCGATTGCTTCCCAGGCTATTCGATTGTTGCTACTTCTTTGTTAATATTTATTTAATCTGTTATCCGGTCATTTTTTTTTGAAGTGATTTTATTTTACAACCTAAACCAATCGCATTATGAGAAAGCGACTTTTGTTTACAGTAATTTTTATTTGCAGCACTTACATATTATTCGCTCAGGAAACTACCTCCCAGATATTGGGTACTGTTACTGATGGGAAAGCTGGTTTAGCTGGCGCAACAGTTGTGGCTTTGCATGCGCCTACAGGCACAAAGTATTCGACAACTACCCGTAAAGACGGCCGATTTAACCTGCCAGGTCTTCGTATCGGTGGGCCTTATACTGTTTCAGTTAGCTATATTGGATTCAAAGCTGATAAGCAGGAAAATATAAATCTTGTTCTGGGACAGGATTTTACTTCTGATTTTACTTTAGTTCCCGAATCAAATCAGTTGACCGAGGTCGTGGTGACTGCTACCAAACAAAATAAAATTTTCAATAATAGTCATACCGGCAGCCAGGAAATTATCAACCGTGCCCAGATTGAACAATTGCCGACCATAAACCGTTCAATTTCTGATTTTACAAAGCTTGAACCCACCGCCAATAACACATCATTCGGCACAAGCTTTGGCGGACGGAGTGCCCAATACAATAATATTACTGTTGACGGAGCAAACTTTAATAACGGATTCGGGCTTTCCAGCACATTGGGCGGACAAACAGGTGCACAGCCAATAAGTCTGGAAGCCATAGATCAGGTGCAGGTAAATGTTTCCCCTTATGATGTCAGACAGGGCGGCTTTACAGGAGCCGGGGTAAATGCAATCACAAAAAGTGGAACAAATCAATTCAGGGGCGCAATCTATACATATCTGAAGGGGCCAAACACGCAGGGATATAATGTGGAAGATGTTACTGTTCCAAAATCCCCTTTTAGTTTTTATACCAGGGGCGTTTCAGTTGGTGGGCCAATAATAAAAAATAAACTTTTTTTCTTTATTAACTATGAAGCTGTAAAACAAACCGCTCCCGCTTATACTGTTATAGCCAGCGGAGGACCTCAAAACCTTGCACCGAGTGCAGGCGTTGTTTCCCAGGCAAATTATGATACACTGACTGCACTGGCGAATTACCTGAAGACCAAATTTAATTATGATCCGGGCGCATTTCAGAATTATTCCTTTTCATCCGCAAGCCAAAAAATAACAGCCAGGATAGACTGGAATATAGATAGCAAGAATACACTGACTTTGAAATATAATTATCTGAGGTCTAACTCAGAACAACCACAGAGTACAAGCAGGTCAGGTGCTGGTTTTGTAAGAGGGCCTGCATCCCAGAATTATACTTTTGGTCTTCCTTACAGCGGCAGCAAATATATAATCAATAACAATTTTGATATCTATCTTATTGAATTAAATACCAGGTTCAATCCCAATTTATCAAATAAGTTCCAGGCAGGATACACTAAAGAAAGAGACCCTCGCGCCCCGGGTGTACCTGGAACGACCATGCCGATGGTTGATATCCTGAATGGCAGTAACATTTATGCTTCATTTGGTTATGAAACTTTTACTTATAATAATCTGATCAATACAGATGTATATCAATTATCCGATATCGTATCCCTCTATAAGGGCCCACATGAAATTACTATCGGAACACAAAATTATTCAAGGAAATATACAGATGCCTTCGTACCAAGTTTTGCAGGCAGTTATCAGTATCCTTCGCTGACTGCATTTTATAATTCGGCAAATGGAATAAGCAATACAGACAGTTATTATCAGCAATGGTCCAATATACCTGGTGGCGCTTTCCCTTTTTATTCTGCCGGCTCGACTGAAATAGGAATCTTTGTCCAGGACAAATGGCGGATGACTAATAATTTTACACTGACTTATGGCTTACGGTACGATATGACGATTTATAAATCATTATTCCTCGATAATCCTTATTTCGATCAACTGACATTCAAGAATGGCGCAACTTATAATATTGGTAAGGCCCCAGGCAATGCAATATTAATCTCCCCAAGGGTTGGATTTAACTGGGATGCTCTTGGAGACAGAACACTTCAGGTAAGAGGGGGTTTTGGAATTTTCTCAGGACCGCCTCCGTTTGTGTGGTTGGCAAATCAGGGCGGTAATAATGGGGTTTTAATTGCCGGAGGAAATTATTCGAATGTTCCTTTCACAGCTAATGCGATCGCTAATCCACCACCTCCGGTAAATACTGCACCACCTTTAAAAACACAAAGTGCTTCCAGCTATGGAGCCGCTGTTACTGATCATAACTTCAAATATCCTACTGTGATTAAATCAGGTCTGGCCGTGGATAAAAAATTCGGTAATGACTGGATAGCTACTTTTGAAGCGTCTTATTCAAAAGATATAAATGCCGTTTATTTTTCTAATCTCAATCTTAACCAAACTAACGGTTACGCTTTATCCGGAGCGGACACGAGAATGAGATACGTCACAGGCAGCTCTACAAGCAATAAATACTGGTATGGCCAGGGTGCTTCCGGACCAACCGCAGATACTCCGAATTTAAGCAGCGCCATCTTGATGAAAAATGCTTCTTCCGGATATGCATATACTTTAACTGCACGAATTCAAAAAACATACCGAAACTTTTTTATAAGTCTTGCATATACATACAGCCAGGCTAAAAATATCGCAGCCGGAGGCAGCACAGCTTCAACTCTTTGGAGCGGAAGACCAGTTGCCAATGGAGATCCTAACGGACCAAATTTGTCTTACGCAGATTATTATCAACCCCACAGAATCATTGCATATGCCTCCTATAAAGTTGCTTATTCAGAGCATTTCGCCACCTCAATAGGGGCAATATTTCAGGCAGCTCCGTCTGGCGTAGGATCTTACACTTATGGTAATGATCTTAATGGTGATGGCAATTCCGGCAATGACCTGATCTATATTCCCAGAAACGCAGGAGAGATTAACCTTATTGATGTAGGCTCATACAATAATGTAACAATGACTGGAACCACTACGGGAACAGCTAAAGATCCAAGAACGGCTACTCAGATTTGGACACAATTAAACAGTTTTATCAATCAGGATCATTATCTGTCCTCCCACAGGGGCCAGTATGCGCAAGCCAATGCAGTCGTATTTCCCTTTTATAAGGACCTGGATCTGAATATTACGCAGGATATATATTTTAACGCCAAAATTGGTAATGAAGTCACCAAACAGACTTTACGATTAACAATGGATTTAATTAATGTTGGGAATTTCCTGAACAAGAACTGGGGGCTTGTAAAATTGCAAAACACTTCCACACCTTTAACGTTTGAAGGAATGGCAGCAGATCACAAAACACCCTTGTTCTCTTTTCCTTATGCGGACGCCACAAACTTTGTGCCTTTGGTCAACAGCTATTCAAACAACACAACTATTATTTCACGGTGGCAGATTCAGTTTGGTATAAAATATTTATTTAACTAATCACTTAATTGAAAAAATATTTATGAAAATTATATTTTTATTATTCCTGGTTTTATCGGGCACTTTAGTAATTAGTTGCACTAAGAATTCAATCGTACCAGCATATACGCCGCCTGTAAGTTCAAATTTTACTGTCACATCAATGAATCATACAAAAGACACCGTTAATTTGGGCGATACTATTTATTTAAATGTTGTTGGAACTATGTATGATACGTTAAATGTCTATGCTTATGTAACTGCTAAATCTTCGGCTACCGGATCACCTGTGTACAGTTATGGAAGTTCTTCATCGCCGGTTAAGTTAACCTGTATTCTTAGTTCAGCAAATGTTTCAGACATGAACCCATGGACTTCAACTATTAAATTGACGGGATTAACTTCCATTCCCAATTCCAAACTTACTATCTCTGCAAATTTCATTTACCAGTTAAGTTTGAGCAGTGAAGGAGGTGGTTTGGCTTCAGCAACTGATGGAGGGATTATAAATAAAACAGTGTTTATACAATAGACGCTTAAGGCGTAAAGCTTAAAGCTTAAGGCGCAAGGCTGAAAGGAAAAATGGAATTGGATAAGTTTTTTAAATTGCTTCATTCATCCTAAAGTATGTATTTGACTTTACGCCTTATGCTTTAAGCTTTATGCTTTAAGCCTTGAACCCCCACTGCAGGAAATCTGGAAATGCAAGTGCCCAGGTATCAATATTATGTTTACCTCCGGCAATTTCATGATAACATATATCTGAATCCGGATCATATCCTTTTTTTATTAATGTATCAATCAGGTCTTTTGTATCATCGATGGAATCAATTACCCCATTGCCATTACGGTCTTCTGTTTCATCAGCAGTTCCGCATTCGAAATAGAATTTCATACCCGGAACAAATTGTCCATCTTGAATCTGATTGTGCATTATCCGATGTTGTTCATCCTGGTATCCGGGGTCGTCTTTATCCAGTGTACGCCACCATAGGGATCCGGAAAATACTCCAACAGTATTAAAAAGCTGGCCATTCTTCCAGGAAATATCGAGGGCACTCAGCCCTCCCAGTGAAAATCCTGCAAATGCCCAATGGGTTTTCAGTTTTCCGGGAAAAAGTTTATGAATTGAAGGTATAAGTTCTTCTGTAATAAAATACATATATCGGCGGGCAAGATTTCCCCTGCCCTTATAGTCGGGGGATATGGCTGTTCCGTATTCGAATTTCCTCATTGGCCCCGCATGTATACCGATACAAAGAAGGGACCTGATGGAATGTAATTGGTAAAGTTTGTTGAGAATGAACTCAAAGTTCATGATTCGAAGGTCCTGGCCGTCATTTATAAGTAATACATCAATCTGCCTCTTCCCGTTATCTGGGGGGAGATAAAAATCAATGCAAAGGTCTCTTTCCAGAATTTCTGAAGGAAAAGAAAGGGTTTCAAGCGATCTTATTACGGGGTCTACGGATGACATATTTTCAAAAATAGTGAAGAATACGGAGTTCATTTGTTTTTATAGCATTTTAAAAATAAATTTGGATACCCAGCAATGCATTTAAACATGAATATTAAGGAAGAATATTATAAATGGCATTCACCTTCCCTGAACCGTGATATTGAAATGCTTGTTTTCGGACATGCCGGTCAGCCAGTCATATTGTTTCCAACATCCAAGGGAGCATATTACCAGAATAAAGATCAGGGAATGATCGAAGCAGCACACTGGTTTATTGAAAACGGCAGGGTAAAAATTTATTGTCCCGATAGTATAGATGCAGACAGTTGGTATAATAAATCCATTCCTCCAAATGCCAGGGCCTATAATCATGAAAGATATGATCGAATGATTTCGACTGAGCTTGTCCCATGGGCTCAGCACGAAACAGGTTTTGAAAGAATGGCATTTGCCGGCTGCAGTTTTGGTGGATATCATGCAGTGAATTCTGCCTTCCGACATCCGAACCAGGCGAGCTATTGTTTTTCGATGAGCGGCGCATTTGACATTAAGCAGTTTACAGACGGTTATTATAATGATACAATTTATTTCAATAACCCGGTTGATTATATTCCGAACGACAATAATCCGAATCTCTGGAAAATGGGCATTATTCTTGGCACAAGTGAATATGACATTTGTAAACCGGATAATGAACGAATGGACGCCATTCTGCAACAAAAAAATATCCGGCACTGGCTTGACCTGAGACCCAATTCCATGCACGACTGGCCGATATGGCGCGAAATGTTTCCACATTATCTGTCCTTAATCAATTAACTTCCTGAAATAAAAAAACTGCATGAAAAAAATCGGCGTGCTTTACGGCAAAGAAAGAAGTTTCCCCATGGCATTCATAGAAGCAGTAAATGGAAAGAATATAAAGGGAGTTCATGCTGAATCAGTTTTGATTGATAAAGTAATACAGGGACACCCCAGTGGTTATGCCGTAATTATAGACCGCATCTCGCAGGATGTACCTTTTTACCGGGCTTTTTTAAAAAATGCGGCCATCAGCGGAACCGCAGTTATTAATAATCCTTTCTGGTGGAGTGCAGATGAAAAATTTTTTAATAACGCCCTTGCTACAAAGATCGGAGTGCCGGTTCCAAAGACCGTAATCCTTCCTTCCCGTGATCTGCCTGAAGACACAACAGATTTATCATTTTCCAATTTGGCTTATCCACTTGACTGGGAATCGATTTTTAAATATGTTGGCTTTCCTGCTTATATGAAACCTTTTGCCGGAGGAGGCTGGAAAAATGTATACCGAATTCAGAGTGCAGAAGATTTTTATCAAAAACACAGTGAAACGGGCCGACTGGTAATGCTGCTCCAGGAAGAGATAGTTTTTGAAGAATATTATCGGTGCTATTGTATCGGTGGGAAATATGTACGTATTATGTCATACGAGCCCCGAAATCCGCATCACCTTCGTTATGTTGCCGATTTCAACCCTTCTGAGGAAAGACTTAAACAGATGGAGCAAATTGTTTTACGCATCAATAAATATCTGGGATACGATTTCAATACAGTAGAACTTGCTGTTAAAGATGGTATTCCTTATGCCATAGATTTTTGCAATCCTGCGCCTGATGCTGAAAAAATCAGCGTTGGCGAAGAAAATTTCAACTGGGTGGTAGAAACAGCTGCGAATTATGCTATTGAAAGAGCGCTGGATGCCAAAGATGGTCTTGATAACCTGACCTGGGGAGAATATATTAAAAAGAGCATAGTTCAAAAACCATTGATGAGTTAAAGAAAGTGTGGTAGTGTGGTAGTGTGGTAGTGTGGTAGTGTGGTAGCGTGGTAGTTATTTCCACTTCCAACATTACTACCACACTTCCACACTACCACACTTCCACACTATAAAAATTATGGCAAATATCAACTATCAAAATTTTACTCTCGGTATAGAGGAAGAATATATGGTTATCGATCCCGAAAGCCGGGAACTCAAGAGTCATGAACAGAAGATCGTTATCGAAGGGCAAAAGATCATCCGCGATAAAGTAAAAGCGGAAATGCATCAGGCTGTAGTAGAGGTAGGAACCGATATCTGCAGAGATATTTCAGAAGCTTTCCAGGATGTATCCACACTCCGTAAAACCATTTCGCAAATAGCCGCTGAACAGGGCCTCTGGGTGGGCGCTTCCGGCACTCATCCCTTCAGTCACTGGGAAAGTCAGCTTATCACAGACCATGCACGTTATAATGAAATTGTGAATGAATTACAAGAAGCTGCCCGCAGTAACCTGATCTTCGGCCTGCATGTGCATGTGGGTATGGAAAGCAGGGAGATGGCTAATCATATTGCTAACTCAACCCGGTATTTTCTTCCGCATATTTATGCACTAAGTACGAACTCTCCTTTCTGGGAAGGACGCAGTACAGGATATAAATCCTTCAGGACAAAAGTATTTGACAAATTTCCACGAACTGGTATTCCGGAATATTTTGAAAGTATTGAAGCATATGAAAACTTTATAAAGCTGTTGGTAAAAACGAATTGCATTGACAACGCAAAAAAGATCTGGTGGGACCTTCGCGTACATCCCTTTTTTAATACAGTGGAATTCCGCATATGCGATGTTCCGATGACAGTGGAAGAAACCATATGCATTGCTGCCCTTTTCCAGGCAGTGTGTGCAAAAATTTATAAACTAAAGACACAGAATCTGAATTTCATTATATACCAGCGCGCACTGATCAATGAAAATAAATGGCGGGCAAGCCGTTACGGAATTGATGGTCATCTGATAGACTTCGGAAAAGAAGAAGAAGTAAATACCCGTGTTTTAATTTATGAACTCCTGGATTTTATCGACGATGTACTCGATCCTCTTGGCAGTCGTGACGCTGTAAGTATAATTCCGAAAATTTTTGATCGAGGCACCGGTGCCGACCGGCAATTAAAAGTTTTTGAAGAAGGCAAAAGCCTTGTGAAAGTGGTTGATTATATACATGAACAATTCTTATTTGGATTATAAAATATTTTCGATAACCATGGCACTTGCACCGCCCCCACCATTGCATATGCCAGCTGCGCCATATTTCGCTTTTTGTTGCTTTAATATATAAAGCAGGGTAACCAGAATCCGGGCGCCACTACAACCCAGAGGATGACCCAGTGAAACCGCGCCTCCATGAATATTTACTCTGGAGGGATCCAGATCCATTCGTTTACTGTTTTCAATCCCAACCACGGCAAACGCTTCATTAAGTTCCCAGAAATCAATATCTCCCATTTTTAAACCAGCCTTTTGCACTGCCCTTGGAACAGCGATTGCTGGTGAAGTTGTAAACCACTCAGGTGCCTGTTCGGCATCAGCATAAGAAAGTATCCTCGCTAGTGGTTTCAGTCCAAGCTGTTTAATTTTTTCTTCACTTACCAATATCATAACTGCTGCACCATCATTCATTGAACTAGCATTTGCGGCAGTTACTGTTCCGTCTTTTTGAAATGCAGGTTTCAGGGAAGGAATTTTTTCAAATTTTACATTGAATGGTTCTTCGTCCTGTTCCATACGAAAGGTTTCTCCTTTTTTTTGAATTTCCACCGCTACAACTTCATCTTTGAATTTGCCCGTTTTCCAGGTTTCCTGGGACCGCCGGTAACTTTCTATAGCAAATGCATCCTGAGCTTCGCGACTAATGCCGCAGGTGGATGCGCAGAGCTCTGCCGCATTTCCCATTGCTTTACCATCATATACGTCGGTGAGTCCGTCTTTCGCGAGACCGTCTATCAGGAGACTATTACCGTATTTATTTCCCCAACGCAATTGTTCGGCATAAAAAGGCACATTACTCATACTTTCCATGCCGCCGGCTACCACGACTCCTGCATCACCGAGTAAAATATTTTGTGCACCGATAGCTATCGATTTCATCCCACTTGCGCAAACTTTGTTTACAGTCGTACTATTGACCTGGTCAGGAAGACCTGCAAATTTTGCAGCCTGGCGGGCCGGTGCTTGTCCAAGGTTCGCCTGTAACACAGAGCCCATCAGCACATCTTGTATTTCCGTTCCCTGCAGCTGTATCCCTGACATAGCCTGGCGGATTGCAATCGCTCCGAGACGTGTTGCCGGAATATCTTTTAGCATGCCTCCAAAACTTCCAATTGGTGTTCGTACTGCGGCAACAATATATACGGCAGGAGATTTCATCTGGAATTTTCAGGCAAGTTAATTCAAAAGCTTAAAGGCTAAAGCTTAAAGCCGGCTCGAAATAAAAATTTTATGATGCTTAATATTTATACTCTAAATTTATTCTTTCACTATGTATTTAACTTCATAATGATTCTATGGGAGATCTTCAAGTTCATAAGCAGCCAAAAAAATATGATGCAGTAATTGTCGGATCAGGTGCAGGTGGCGGTATGGCTGCATATGTGCTGGCTCATGCAGGATTAAAGGTTTGTCTGATAGAAGCCGGCCCTATGTTCGATCCAAAAAAAGATTCTAATCAATTAAAAAACCCATGGGAGTCTCCAAGGCGGGGTGCGGGTACAAAATTCAGACCTTTTGGAGATTTTGACGGCTGTTACTGGGGATGGGAAATAGACGGAGAACCATATACCCATGTGGGTGATACTAAATGGGAATGGTGGCGTGCACGCATGCTGGGAGGAAGAACCAACCATTGGGGAAGAATTTCTCTTCGGTTTGGTCCCTTGGACTTTAAAAGAAAAAGTATTGACGGTCTTGGAGATGACTGGCCGATCGGTTACGAAGATATAAAACCCTATTACGATAAGATCGACCAGATGCTGGGTGTTTTTGGAACCAATGAAGGTTTATACAATGACCCTGATGGTATTTTCCTTCCTCCCCCCAAACCAAGACTTCATGAACTGTTCATTAAAAATGCCAGCAAACGCGTGGGTGTTCCTGTAATACCTTCACGACTTTCCATCCTGACCAAGCAGATCAATAAAGAAAGGGGCGCTTGTTTTTTCTGTGCGCAATGCGGTCGGAGCTGCAAAGTGTATGGTGATTTTTCAGCTTCATCCTGCCTTGTCATTCCTGCACTGAAAACAGGAAATATCGACCTCGTCACCAATGCGATGGCGCGGGAAGTTTTAACTGATAAGGAAGGACTGGCTACCGGAGTTTCCTATATCAATAAAGAGGATATGCAGGAATACCAGGTGGATGGTCGCACGGTTATTCTGGCTGCAAGTGCCTGCGAAAGCGCAAGACTTTTGTTGAATTCCAAATCCGCCAGGCATCCGAACGGTCTCTCCAATAACAGTGATGCGGTTGGAAGATACCTTCATGATTCCACCGGTGCTGATATGGGTGGAATTATTCCTGATCTCTTCAACAGAAAAAGATATAATGAAGACGGCGTTGGCGGCATGCACATTTACAGCCCCTGGTGGCTTGACAATAAAAAGCTGGACTTTCCCCGCGGATATCATATCGAATACGGAGGCGGTTTTGGGATGCCATTATATGGTTTTAACTGGGGTATTGAGAATCTGAACGGCACATATAAAATAAATGGCAAACAGAAAGAAGCCGGAGGATACGGCGCTTCACTTAAGGAGGACTACCGGTATTTTTTTGGCGCCCACATAGGCATGGCAGGCCGTGGAGAAGCCATCGCAAGAAAAGACAGTTATTGTGAAATCGATCCTGAAGTGGTAGATAAATATGGTATTCCTGTTTTACGTTTCAACACTTCGTATACTGATTATGAAATCAATCAGGCAAAACATATGAAACAGACCTTTGCTGAAATCCTGGATAGTATGGGAGCAAAAATCACCTGGGGCGGTGATGACGGGAAGCATAATAATTATGGATTGCATGCACCTGGAAATATTATTCATGAAGCGGGGACAGTTCGCATGGGTAATGATCCAAAACTCGCTCCCTTAAATAAATACAGCCAGGCACACGATTGCAAAAACCTGTTTTGTGTGGACGGCGGACCCTTTGTTTCGCAAGCTGATAAGAACATTACATGGACCATACTCGCTCTTTCGATGCGGACTAGCGAGTATATAGTGGACCAGATGAAAAAACAAAATATATAAAATTAACGGTCATGGACAGACGAAAATCAATTAAGACTCTGGTTATCGGCGGAATTTCAATTGGTGCCATAGCTGAAGCCTGTAAACTTCACGAAAATAGTCCGGTGGCGCCTGCTGAAAAAGATAAGGAGTCGATCATAGCCGGGTTAAACCGGATGAAGGAAGAATTAGACTATGAAAAAACGATAAATGCAGAACCGGCTTTTTTTACTCTGGAAGAAATTACCACTATCACAATCTTAGGAGACATTATCATTCCCCGGGATGCTACAAGCGGCAGCGCTTCGGATGCAAAAGTTCCTGAATTTATTGAATACATAGTAAAAGACATGCCGGAACATCAAACGCCCATGCGTGGCGGATTACGATGGCTGGACCTGCAATGCCTGAAACGGTACGAAAAAGCATTTAAGGATTGCAATCAGAAACAACAAATGGAAATGGTTGATGAAATTGCGTGGCCCAAAAAAAGTAAAAATGAAATGATGCAGGGCGTAGCATTTTTCAACCTGATGCGAAACCTGACGGCCACAGGATTTTATACTTCAGAAATTGGCGTGAAAGACATAGGTTATATCGGCAATGTTCCGAATCAATGGAATGGTGTGCCTGATGATGTATTGAAACAATACAACCTGGCATATACAGAAAAAGAGCTGAAAGAATGCATCAGCTTTATCTGATGATTAATTTTCGATTGGATTCACGTAATATCCTTCTTCGCTTAAAACAAAACTGTTTGGAACGAAAGAAAGAAGTGACTGGGTAATCATGGATGCCGCTTCGCGAAGATACGTTGCCCCGATTTCCGGAGTGCGAACGGCAAACTGCCAGCTTTGAATTTTCAGAAATGCTACTTTACTTTCCTGAATAATCTGGTTATCCAGTTGGCGGAAGATCTCTGCAAGACGATCCTGTTGATTGTCAATATTCGGGGACATAGGGATCAGATTTTAGGTTTTCAAAGGTTGATGGATTATTAACGGTAACAATCCCTAAAAAATTGTCCGGATTTTCGAATATCAATCCTTAATTACACCCTTAATCTTCACCTTCTTTACGTTTTCACGCTCACCTTTCATGGTTGCAGCCAGCTTTAGCGCATTGTATGCATTTATTATTCCACCACTTGCAGATAATTGACTAAAATCAACCCACAGGCCATTTCCGGGCCATTTGACCTGGTTTATTGACAGTTTCGTAACAGAATGTGTGAGAATAAATTTTAGCTGTCGCGCGCTTAATTTCGGATAATATTCCAGAAGCAAGGCTGCAATACCGGTAACCATAGGAGCAGCCATACTGGTGCCGCTATATGAAGCATACTGGTTTCCCGGAAGTGTAGAATAAACTTTGACACCCGGTGCAAATAAATCTACTTCTTTTTTCCCATAATTGGAAAACGGAGCCAATACAAGGCTGTCCGGCCCACCCGCATTCGCACCAACAGTTATCCAGCAACATGAATTTCTACCTGATAATTCAAAGTCGGGATTTGGATAGTGAGCTAAAGAATCAAGATTTTGAAATTCATTTCCCGCTGCATCCACAAGTAATACATCATGTTCCTCCGCATATCGGACGGCATCATCCACCCAGTTTTTACCAGGAGAAATATATTTCCCAAAACTCATATTAACAACACGGGCACCATTATCTACTGCATAGCGAATAGCCAGTGCAATATCCTTATCCCTTTCATCGCCATCGGGTACTGCCCTGAGCGCCATAATATAAACCTGGGCATCGATCCCATCCATACCTTTTCCGTTTCCTCGAGAAGCAGCAATGATACCTGCTACATGTGTACCATGCGTTGGTGTTCCGGCTGCTACATTGTTATTCCCATAATGAATGTCCTTTATATTATTATAATCATCTCCTACTATTTCCCTGCGCAATGCATTTGGATCACCTGAAAAATATTTTAACTTTTGACTGGAGATTTGTAAATATGAATCGGCTTCCCTGATAAAACTGCCCAGGGGCATTTCTGACATTACACCATATTTTTTAAAATACATCAGTGTATTTTTCTTCAGAATGGCTAATGCCGAATCCTGTGTTTGAAACTTTGCCACATCACGTGCAAAAACAGAATCCTTATGAAGAGTTAATTTAAAAATACTATCAGCAGCACGCATCTGAGGTATAAGCTGCCCCAGAAAAAAAACAGCCTGTGCCAGTTGCAGCGAATCCTTCACTACATATTTTCTCACTTTCTCCAGATAAGCGCTGTCCTGATAATTTTTTGGATTTGGTCGGTTTATCAACCTGTAATATTCCCGGTAAGATTCATAACTCTCAATAGTAATATTCTTTCCATCCTTTCCTCCTAGAAAATTCCATCCGTGTATATCATCCACATAACCATTGTGGTCATCGTCAATGCCATTGCCGGGTATCTCCGCGGTATTAGTCCAGATATGTCCCACAAGATCCTCGTGCGCCGTATCCAGGCCTGCATCAATAATGGCTACAATAACCGGTGATGCTTTTTTACCTTTCAGTAATTCATTATAAGCCTTGTTCACACCGGCCCCAAACACACTATCTGAGCGGTAATCCTGTAATTGCCATCCATGGGCAGAATACTGATTTGACTGCGCCATTAAAAATTGAGTGGCGGACAAAAAACATACCCAAGTTAGAAGCCAGGAACAAAAAATTCCCTCCTTATTGTTCATCCGATTACATTTGAAATTACATATTTTACAAAGCGGGCAATTTATACAATATTTGAGCTGAAAGCAACCCGTTCATCAATTCACCGGTATTGAACATTAAAAGTGAACTTTTGAACCTCAATCCTAAATACATTGCAACCATATCTCTTTTTGGATGGGTTACCCTATCCCTGAATTCCTGCATAAAAGAAAATCTGCCCAGGTGCTCTGGACATTGTTCAAATATCACCCTTGCAGGGATCATAATTGATAAGACAACCAACCTCCCTCTGCCAAATATCACTTTCGATGCGAATCTGAATCTTAACGGATTCTGTATTCTTTTCTGCACAACTTATAAAGTAGGATCCTGTAAATCCGGCTATGACGGTAGATTCACTCTGAATGCTGACATAGATTCGACATTAATGCAAAATTTCCATTTGGTAGCGGGAGCTTCTATACCGAACAATTATCTGTTGTATCCTGAGCTAGTTGCACCTGGAATTCAACAAAACCTGGTCAGTCAATCCAGTGTGGAATTTTTTAATCTGGACTCGCCAGAAATGAAAAACATGATATTCGGATTTTATCCGAAAACATTACTCAAAATGAACTTACACAGAACAACTCCAATTCAACCCCAAAATCCTTCAGTAGAACTTGAAATCGGATTTGATAATAAGACTCAAGGAGCCGTGTGGGGATTTGATCAAACAGATTTCAATAAGGACACCACATTATCTATATATACTTCGGGCAATATATTTACAAGTATAATAGTACAAAAATTTACAACTTCAACTAATGTCATAGCGGTCACTGATTCTATAAAATGTTCATTGAGGGTGAATAACAGTATTGACATCTATTACTAGTTATTTTGCGATCTTCGCTCTGCCCGGACGTTACCCTATACTTCCTTCAGCCTTATCAAGATGAACCTCTTCAAACCTTTAAGCACCACACGTTCACTTTATGTAAATGCATATAGTGGATTATCCCGCTCCACATGGTTGTTGTCTCTTGTTATGCTTGTGAATCGCAGCGGCACTATGGTTTTACCATTCATGACAATTTACCTGACCGGGATAGGGTTTTCTCTTTTTCAGGCAGGCATCGTTGTAGGATTGTTTGGAGCAGGTGCAGTATGCGGTTCTGTTATCGGCGGGAAACTGACTGATAAAATGGGCTTTCGCCAAATACAGTTAATTACGCTGGCTGGCGGAGGCATCCTGTTTATTTTATTGGGATTAATGAAAAGTTATCCGCTGATTTGCATTTTTACATTCGTCCTTAGCCTGGTTAATGACGCTTTTCGTCCCGCAAATAACGCTGCAATCGCTCAATATAGTAAACAGTCAACCAGAACCCGCTCCTATTCATTGAATCGTTTGGCAATTAATCTGGGCTGGGCCGTAGGTGGAACACTCGGTGGCTTTATTGCTTCTTTCAACTATCACCTCCTGTTCTGGATAGACGGGTTTACAAATATTCTGGCTGCGATCATGTTATATTATTTATTAAGGCCCGAAGATGCTCAAGTAAAAGAAAAGACGGTTGTTTTAAAACCTGAAGAAAAAATCTCTCCGTTAAAAGATAAAAAATTTACCATTTTTATTGCACTTGTTCTTTTGTACGGTCTTTGTTTTTATCAGCTTTATTCCACTATTCCGGTTTATTATAAAGATGTTTTTCATATGTCGGAATTAAAAATAGGAATATTGATGGGATTGAATGGATTGATTATAGTATTTATTGAGATGGTACTTATTTTTTACCTTGAATCTAAGAATATGACACTCATCTTCATTTCCCACGGTCTTATTCTGACATCTCTTTCTTTCCTTGTATATATTTTTCTCCCTATGCGAGCCTTTACTGCCCTGATTTCGGTCATTTTGGTTACGCTGGGTGAAATACTCGCTATGCCTTTCATGAATAATTATTGGGCAAGCCGGGCTTCATCCCATAACAGGGGACAGTATGCAGGATATTATGCAATGGCCTGGTCTCTTTCGCAGGTTCTTGGGCCTACCGGAGGTACCTGGATTGCAGGGCATTTCGGCTTTGATATTTTATGGTGGATTGTAGCTGCTATATGCCTGATAACGGGAATTCTGTTCCGGTCGCTGAAATTGAGATAAACGTCATTTCCCGCCAAAAACTTTTTTTAAGAGGTCCGTTACCTGTGCGGTAGGATCTTTACGGATTTTTATTTCTTCCTGGGCAACATAATAAAATATGCCATCAATTGCTTTTTGTGTTACGTACGCGGACAAATTCGGATCCACTTTTTTGAATGTAGTCGGCAATTTATTATAGGTTTCAAAAACGTCTTTCCAATATTTTGTCGCCCCTGTTTTTTCCAGAGCTGAATCTATTACAGGTGTATATGCTTTAGTCAATTCCGGTGTGGCGCTTTTACGTAGATAAGCCGTTGCAGCGGTATCCGTGCCGCGTAAAATATTCACACCGTCTGTCACTGTCATATTTTTGATTGCATTCAGAAAAATAGGAGCCGCTGATTTCGATGCATCTTCTGCAGCATGGTTCATGCTTGTTATGGCATCGTCCACTAATTTATCCATTCCCAGTCCGCGAAGTGTTTTTTCCACTTTCTGTGCTTGTTCCGGTAGTAATATTTTAACGGCCTTATCATTTAAGAACCCGTTAACCATAGAAAGGCGGTCAGCGCTTTTTTGAGCACCAAGGGAAAGGGCTTGTTTCAGACCGGCAACAATATCGTCGGAACTGAGAGAAGACCCGCTTCCACCGCTAATCTTTTTTTTGATATTACCAAGGATATCACTGGATTGACCCATGACTGTAATTCCGTAAACAAGAAATAAAACAGTAAGTAGTTTTTTCATTTAGATTGAATTTTACGAACGATCCGTTCGTGATCTTTTAAACGTTTCGACGCCAACAATATTACAAAGTGCCCGGATTAAAAGTATTGACTAAAAAACAAAGAAAATGTTAACAACCACACAGTTCAAAAAAGCATTCTGATAAGAGCCTGGACTTTCCTTATTTTTGCGGCTGCAAAAAAATCTTCATGAAAAAATACATCATCCTTATTACCATTTCTGTGTCTTGTTTTCAGTTATTCGCCCAGTCTAAGAAAAAACCGGCGGGAAATGCAACAACCCATCCTTCGGCAGTTAAATTAAATGACCAGACAGATTCTCTGAGTTATAGCATTGGAATACTTGTAGCCTCATTTTATAAACAACAGGGAATCACTCATATTAATGAAACCCTGGTTAATAAAGCTATTACTGATAAAATGAAAGGAGACAGCACCCTGCTGACTGAGCAACAGTGTAATCAGGTACTTATGAATTATGTTGAAAAAGTCAAAGCAGACAAAGCTTCGGTAGCAAAAAAAGAGGGTATGGCATTCCTTGCTGAAAATAAAAACAAGCCGGGAGTGGTGTCCACTGGTACCGGATTGCAATATATTGTATTGAAAGAAGGAACCGGACCTAAACCAATCGCAACCGATAAAGTAAAATGTGAATACGAAGGAAAACTGATTGACGGAACAGTATTTGACAGTTCAGCTAAACAGGGTCATCCCATTGAATTCAATGTGAATGGTGTAATCCCGGGATGGACGGAAGCGTTACAGTTGATGAATACGGGCAGTAAATACCGTCTCTTCATCCCCTCTTATCTTGCCTATGGTGACCAGCAAATGGGGCCGACTATTAAACCTGGATCCACCCTGATTTTTGAAGTTGAGTTACTGGAAATTGTCAAATAATTTATGGTTAATGGTAGATGGAAGGAATTGATTTATTATCCATCTACTATATACCATCCACAATCAACCTATCAAATATAAAGTTTCTGGTAGTATTCAGTAACCATTCTACCTGAATCAAACTGAACCTTTACGTCATTCATTCCGTTTTTTACTACCTGCCTCCAGCTGTCTTTTTGTTCATAAAAAAGAGGCAGGATTTGGTTTTGCAGAACATCATACAACGAATTCAGATCGAAATCATCCTGTTCAGGTACTGTCATATTACTGTAATCTGATTTCCCTATCACAAAACCATTAGTACCATGTTTTATGAATTCAGGGATCCATCCATCGTTGGTTGAAAAATTAAGGGCACCGTTCATAGCAGCTGTCATTCCGCTTGTTCCGGATGCTTCCCGGGGTACACGTGGATTATTCAGCCAGCAATCTGCTGCCTGCTTCAATCTTTTGGATAAACTTAGCTCATAACCTATTAATACGGCCACCTGCGGATATTCCTTACTTAATTGTACCAGGTAATTAAAATCGTTGATCGCAGGATAATCCATTGGATATGGCTTACCTGCCCATATAATCTGAACGGGATACTTTTTATTATTCAGTAGATCAGTAAATCTTTTTTTATCCCTTGCAATCAGGTCGGCCCTTTTATAACCGGCAAATCGACGCGACCATACAATGGTAAAGATATCGGGATTGAACAGACGGCCCGTTTGGTCGGCGACAATGTCAAAAGATCTTTTTTTCAAATATCGCTTACGGTCGTCCCACCAGAAATTATCCCCCTCTTCCAGTTTCTTATAGAGTTGTTTATCTGCCCAGTATGTCCAGTTCTGCGCATTTGTAATATAAATTATTGGACAAATACCCTGGTATTTGCTCCACATGGCCTTTGCAACTTTTCCGTGTAGGCGTGATACTGCATTGGCAAGATGTGAGAACCGGAGCGCCGCCAGCGAATGGTTAAAAAGGTGGTCATCCATTCCTGTTAAAGTCTTAACTTCTTCAATGGACAATCCACAGAAATAACTCATATCGTAACAGAGTTGTATGTCGTGTTTTTCATTACCTGCTTCTTCAGGAGTATGCGTAGTGAAGACCAGTCTTTTTTTTACTTCCGCAATGTTTTTATTGTATTTCTGATAGAGATAAAAAGCGGCGCTGATGCCATGTGCTTCATTTAGATGATAAATCTCTGGCTGAAAATTGAGCTGATCCACGAGTTTAGCTCCCCCGACACCGAGTAATATAAACTGTGCTACTTTGGTAGCAAGATTTGCATCATATAAACGATGACAGATGGTTTGAGAAACATAATCATTTTCCTGCAGGTCAGTACTCAAAAGGAAAAGGGGTGCTCCGTTAAAAGTTTCATGAGCCAGGTACCAAGCTTTTACCCAAACCGGATGGTCATGAATATTTATCTGGTATTTAATACCCGTATCTGTTAAAAAGGGATATTGCTTTTCAACCCAGGTTACCTGCAAACTTTGATCCTGGTTCCGGGCCTGATCATAATAACCATACTTCCAGAGAATACCTATAAAAATTGTATTTTGTCGCAATTCATAAGCGCTGCGAACATGGGATCCGGCAAGAAAACCCAGGCCGCCACTATATATTTTTAATGGCTGGTGAACCGCGAACTCCATGGAGAAATAGGCAACTTTTTTCGAAAAACGGCTATCAACTGCGTAGGGGACTGTAAAATTTGTGAAATTCATAATTGTTTGAGTAAACGGATAGGGATTTGTTTTATTTTATAATTATCGTCGTTTGGACTTTACCTGTTTTACACTTTTTTCTTTGTGCTTATTGTAAACGCCATCAAAATAACAACGGATATCCCTGTGATTCCCACAGCCTTCCAATTCTTTCATACGAACTGATTTCTCATTGAAATTAAACTCAAGGGAACACGGGTCTCCGTTTGCAATATAACGGGCAACGGTGGAAGAAACAAAACGCGCTTCTCCCTTAAGCTCTCCCTTACAGTTTCCGTTGTCTTTCTCAAAGTGTACAAAAAAGCGAAGAAAAGAATTATTCTTACCATCACGAAATGAAATAAAATTTCTTTTGTCCTGAATATAATCTCCTGAGTATTTATGCTTATGCAGCAGGGTATCAATGGGATTATAAATCTGGGCAATTTTAGGCTTTCCTTCGTTGGATTCCCGCATAATTAAAGTGAAAACACCTTCTTCATTATAGACATATACAGTTCTTACAAAAAAACTCCGTCCTTCAGCGTCTTTTCGCAGCCTGCTTACTGAAATTGTATATTTATTATCAATGTTAGCAGCATACCGGAACTCAGAATCATCCTCCCGGATGATCAGGGGGATTCCAGTCTTAAAATTTCCTTCTTTGTCCAAACAAACTACATAGAGAATTTTTTTGGACGGGGACAGGGCCTTAATTACAAGATACGTCTCAGCATTTTTAACGACCAGTTTACCAGTTGCATAGAGTCTTGGTTTTGCAGATTTCCCAAAATATTTCTGAATAAGTGAATCTGCAATAAACTGATGGTATACTGACCAACTCATAACAGAATCAGTGGGTTTTTTAGCCAGGGAACTATCACCAAAATTTACTGGCAGATTTAGGTTTCGAAACATAGCCCGAAAGTCTTCTGGTTCAATTTTCCTGGTTTCACCTCCATTTGCGTTTTTATGCCGGCATGACATCAGAGCAATCACCGTAATTAAAACAAGCATCATTTTCAATAATCGCATTCCACCAAATTGAAAATCAAAAGTAAAGATTCAGCAATTACCCGACCGGCTATAATTTTCCCCGTGATTATTAGAACAAATTTTAGATTTGTTGATACCGTTTTTCTTTCATACAAAGGGAAAATGCCATATTATACCGATGAAGCAAACCCAATTCAGTGACCTGTCTCTAAGCGAGGTACATGGATCTATTGATGTAAACCCCTCAGGACCACGTTGGAGACAAATTTTTTCCTTTTTCGGACCCGCCTATCTGGTAAGCGTGGGTTATATGGATCCTGGCAACTGGGCAACGGATATTGCCGGTGGGAGCCATTTCGGTTATCGCCTGCTATGGGTTTTACTTATGAGTAATTTAATGGCGCTGGTTCTACAGGGTTTATCTGCCAGACTGGGTATAGTACGTGGGAGGGACCTGGCCCAGGCTAACAGAGAAGCATATCCAAGGCTGGTTAATTTCTGTCTTTATATATTGGCTGAAATCGCTATTACGGCCTGTGATCTGGCTGAAGTACTTGGGATGGCTATTGGTATTCAACTGCTAACCGGACTGCCCCTTATTTATGGTGTAGGAATTACAGCCCTGGACACTTTTCTTCTGCTTTTTCTACAGCGATTAGGTATGCGTAAACTGGAGGTCTTTATTTTGAGCCTGATAGCCATTGTTGGCATTTCTTTTTTCATTGAAATTTTCCTTGCAAAGCCAAGTCTGAGTGAAATTAGCCGTGGACTTATACCATCCCTTCCCGGCGCCACGGCACTATATGTTGCCATCGGTATTATCGGTGCAACCGTTATGCCCCACAATTTATATCTGCATTCTGCGCTGGTTCAAACACGGAAAATTTATAGAGATGAACTCCATATCAAAAAAGCGATAAATTTGAATCTCTGGGATTCAGCCATAGCGCTTAACCTGGCTTTTTTGGTAAATGCTGCCATCCTAATCCTTGCGGGTGCTGTTTTTTTTAAATCCGGTCGCACTGAAATTGCCTCTATTACTGAAGCGCATAAGTTACTTACACCACTTCTGGGTTCCAGGATAGCTTCAATTCTTTTCGCAATTGCCCTGATAGCAGCAGGACAAAGTTCAACCATTACCGGGACGCTAGCCGGACAAATCGTAATGGAAGGTTATCTGCACCTGCGCATCAATCCTTTATTACGCAGGATGATCACCAGGATGCTGGCAATCATTCCTGCAGTATTGGTTATTGGACTTTCGGGTGAAGGCCGTGTTGACCAGCTCCTGGTATTAAGCCAGGTAATTCTTAGCCTTCAGCTTGGATTTGCTGTTATCCCATTGATTCATTTTGTGAGTGATAAGAAAAAGATGGGCGTTTTCCAGATTAAAAAAATTACCATGTTCGTGTCCTGGTCTATCGCCATCCTGTTGCTGTATCTAAATTTAAAACTAGTATTGGAAGAGGGTATGCAATTTCTCAATCTGCCAGGATTACTGTTCTGGAAAATATTTTCCGCCGTGGTGCTTATCGGAGCCATCTTTCTTTTACTCTATATCTTAATTCATCCCTGGCTTAGTAAAACGGTAGTAAAGGATGTTACCGTACATGGAGAAGGCAATGCGATCACAAAACTTGAAATTCCTAAATTCAGAAATATCGCTGTGGCATTAGACTTCAGCCGGCTGGATGAAAAACTCCTGGCTTTCGCTATCGGTCAGGGCGGAACGGAAAGTAATTACATATTAATCCATGTAGTGGAAAGCGCCTCTGCGCGAATGCTTGGGAGGCAAAGTGATGACCTCGAAACAAGAACGGATCAGGAACGTCTAAACAGCTACCAATTATCCCTGGAAAAAAACAACTATAAAGCGGTTACACGTTTGGGTTATATTCACCGCACTAAAGAAATTGTGCGCATTGTGAAGGAAGAAGGTGCCGAAATCCTTGTTATTGGAGCCCATGGCCATACGGGATTAAAGGACTTTATCTATGGAGAGACTGTCAATACTGTACGTCATGAGCTTAAAATACCTGTTTTGATCGTTAATTTATGAAGGTTTTTTTATCAGGTGTTTGAGGCGGCTGAAGGTCTCCGGTTTCATATTCAGGTAAGAAGCCAGGTATTTCTGCGGAACACGCTGCATAAGATATCCGTTGTTCCGGATAAAATTTATAAACCTTTCCTGGGAAGTTAAACGAACCCGGTTATATTCAAGACTTTCTTTCTTCAGATATTCCTGTGTGGCAATCAGTCTGCCAAGTCTTTCCATTTTAGGACTGAACTCATATAATTTTTCTATATTTTCCAGAGTGATGGAAACCACGACCATGTCTTCTAAAGCTTCCACGGAAAAATTGGATGGTTCACACGAATTAAAAGAATCATAACAACAGATAATTTCGTTTTCACGGGAAAATTGCATAACCATTTCCTCATTTTTCCTGATGAAATATTTTCGAGCCAGTCCCTGCAGAATAAAATTCAGATACTTCTCCACTTCGCCTTCTTCCACCAGTTTCTCTCTTTTTTGAAAATTTCGCAATTCAAATAAACTCGACAGGTAGCTGAATTCCTGCTCATTCAAAGTAACATAATTTGATAAGTAAGATTTTACGATATCAATCAGGTCCATGAAAAGTTATTTGACTTTGTAAGGTACCAAGATGTTAGAGAGGTGACAAATTTTTTACCCCATTAATGTTGCAAAGTGTGAGCAGGATGACGGATGACAATTGACGGATGACGTTCTTTATTTACAGGATACAAATTAAGAAATGCTTTAAGCATTAGCCTTTAAGCTTTAAGCGTTGATGGCTTTGTGAATTGCCTCAATTCATGTAGGTTTGCTGACTTTTCTATATAAATTAAATTCATGGCTAATAAAATTAAAGTTGCCAATCCCGTTGTAGAACTTGACGGAGATGAAATGACAAGAATCATATGGAAGTTTATTAAAGAGAAACTTATCTTACCTTATCTGGAGTTGGATATTAAATACTTTGACCTGGGAATTGAATCGAGGGACAAAACCAATGACCAGATTACAATTGATTCAGCCAATGCTATAAGGCAGTTTGGAGTCGGAATTAAATGTGCAACGATTACACCTGATGAAGCGCGTGTGGAAGAATTCCATTTAAAACAAATGTGGAAAAGCCCCAACGGAACTATTCGTAATATATTGGATGGAACAGTATTCCGCGAGCCTATTGTTATAAAAAATATTCCCCGTCTTGTTGTAAACTGGACGGCCCCTATTATTGTAGGAAGGCATGCATTTGGTGATCAATACCGGGCAACAGACACAGTGATAAAAGGAAAGGGCAGGTTAACTATGACATTTACTCCTTCAGATGGAGGCCAGCCGCAGGTATTTGAAGTATATGATTTTAAGGGTGATGGTGTAGCCCTCTCCATGTATAACACTGATGAAAGTATCCGTGGATTTGCCAGAAGTTGTTTCAATATGGCCCTGAACAAAAAATGGCCACTCTACCTTTCTACCAAAAATACCATCCTTAAAAAATACGATGGCCGTTTTAAAGATATTTTTGAAGAAATTTATCAAAAGGAATTCATACAGGAATTTAAAGAAGCAAATATTACCTACGAACACAGATTGATAGATGATATGGTTGCCAGCGCATTGAAATGGAATGGAAATTTTGTCTGGGCCTGTAAAAACTATGATGGTGACGTGCAAAGTGATACTGTGGCGCAGGGTTTTGGTTCCCTTGGACTAATGACCTCAGTTTTGATAACTCCTGATGGCAAGATAATGGAAGCAGAAGCTGCACACGGAACAGTTACCCGTCATTACCGCGACCATCAGGCAGGTAAACCTACTTCAACCAACCCTATTGCCTCCATCTTTGCCTGGACCCGAGGGCTCGCTTTCAGGGGTAAGCTGGACGGAAATAAGCAATTAATACGGTTTTGCGAAACACTTGAACAGGTATGTATTGAAACTGTAGAAAGTGGAAAAATGACTAAAGATCTGGCTGTATGTATCCACGGAAATAAAGTGGCCGTTGGTAAAGATTATCTGATTACGGAGGATTTCCTCGATGCTATTGACCAAAACCTGCAAAAGAAAATCGACTAAAAGAAAAGCCACCTCTTTTTGCCTGTTCTGAATTAAATCAGGAACTGACAAGAAGAGATGGCCCCGTCTAACGATTGATTACTTAAGAAAATAATTATTTCTTCTTTGCTGAATCTACCTTTGATTTTACGCTGTCTTTTGCAGCTGTTGCAGTAGAGTCAATCTTTGCTTTAGCGGAATCAGCAACAGCGGTAACACTGTCTTTAGCTGTTGTTGCAACTGAATCTACCTTGGTATCCGTACTTGAAGAACCGTTACATGCTGCAAATGAGCCGATTGCTAAAACCAAAAAAAGTTTTTTCATTGTTATTTGTTTGTTTGTGAATGATTTAGTGTTAATACAAAGAATTTAAAAAAGTAACCTCCTTCCTGATTAAAAATCTTTAATAATTCATTTAATTTTTCGTAATATGCTGGTTATAAGCACTTTAACTTGTATTTTAGCCTAAAATTGAACGCATATAATTTAAAAAGGGGAAGCATAGGCTGTTTTTTAAGGTTTTCCATTCTCAAATGGGTTACGATTCTTTACTTTCAGTATTAAATAAAGCTAGTCTTGACAACGGATAGTAATGAGCAGTCACTATTGAAGGGTTTGGCTGGAAATGACCGAAAGGCTATTGAGACCATTTACAGAGCTCATTATAGTATGATTCAGACTCTTGTCATCAATAATAGTGGGACATCGGATGATGCAAGGGATATATTTCAGGAAGCCATTATCGTTTTATACGAAAAGGCCAAATCCGGGAGCTTTGAATTGCACGCGCAGCTTAAAACTTATATTTATGCTGTCTGCAGGCGATTATGGTTAAAAAAACTGGCATTAAACCAGCGTTTTTCCGGAGATCTGGCTAACGCACCAGAGACGATAGCTACAGAGGATGATATCGAACTTTATGAGCATCGCAGTCAGGATTTTGAACTTATGGAACGGGCACTTCAAAACCTGGGTGAACCATGCAAAGAACTTCTGGAGAGTTATTACATCCGGAAAAAAAATATGTCTGAGATAGCAAAGGAATTTGGATATACAAATGCAGATAATGCAAAGAATCAAAAGTACAAATGCTTAATGCGCTTGAAAAAAATATTCTTTGGCCATTATAATAACAACTAATAAACTGAAGAAATGGAAGAGCGGCTGGTTTTGGAATCGATTGAAAGGTATATACGGGGTGAAATGTTACCGGAAGAAAGAAAATTTTTTGAAGAACTCAGAAAATCAAATCCGGGCATTGACCAGCTGGTAGTTGAACATACAGTTTTTCTTCACCTGATGGAAAGATATGGTGACCGTAAAAATGTAAAATCCACCATTCAAAACGTTCACAATGAACTTTTCGAATCCGGTCAGATAAGGCAAACTCAACAAACAAAAGTCGTCCGCCTCTGGAAGAAATACAGGAAAGTGGTTGCTGTTGCTGCATCCATAGCTGGTATTACTGCACTCGCAATAAGCGGTATTACTTCTTATTATTCACCAAGAACACCAAACTCACAATTACAGGACTTGAGGCGCACTGTTTCCATGTTGGTAACGCAGACAAATTCTATAAATGCCAAATTGAAAAATTCGCCACCCCCAAAAGTTCCAGTGGAAGCTGATTTCAAATTCGGTGGTACAGGATTTATGATTGATCCCAAAGGGTATATCATTACCAATGCACACGTAATTGGAAATTCAACGGTCGTTATTGTGCAAAACAATAAAGGGCAAGAATTTAAAACTAAGATTATTTATATTAGTCCGACAGCGGATCTTGCATTTTTAAAAATCGTGGATAGTGATTATAAAGCATCCAGTGTGTTACCTTATTCAATCAGTAAGGGAAATATAGACCTGGGCGAAGCAATTTTTACTTTAGGCTATCCTAGAGACGAAATTGTATATGGAGAAGGTTACCTGAGTGCAAAAACCGGATATCGTGGTGATACACTGGCATGTCAGATTGCCGTTCCCGCAAATCCAGGAAATAGTGGCGGCCCTGTTCTGGACAAAAATGGTGAAGTGATTGGAGTGTTGAGTAATCGTCAGATTCTGACACAAGGTGCTGTTTTTGCTATACGCACGAAAAGCATTTATCTTGCCCTGGACGAAATCAGAAAAGATTCAACTCTAGTAAACAAATCGGATTCAAGTTTAGCCTTTATCCGTTTGCCTCAAAACTCCATCGTTAAGAATTTGGACCGCGTCCAGCAAATTAGGAAAATTCAAGACTTTGTTTACCTGGTGAAAAGCTACTAGGAAAGTGTGAGAGTGTGAGAGTTAATACAACTTCACCGGATATTCTCCTGATGCAACCAATTTATTAATATTTTCTTGTACGGAAGGTGCATCTTCTTTATACGTAACGCCAAACCAGCTGGCGGCAGTAGGTATAATTTTGATTTGTCCTTTCCCCTCATGAATGAACCTGTCGCCGATAATGGGAATAAAAAATTCCGACTTCAGATCCTGTCCGCTATTTGCAAGGAACTCATGAAATATTTTTTCGATGAAAGAAAAAACAGCCGGATCAAAACACCAGAAATTCATTGAAACTTTTGATTCATCGGGAACCTGAAAAGTTTTCCCTCCCTCCTCATAGGTGATTTTTCCTTCTTCATTACGGTAGATCTTAGTTCTTTCGTGAATGGAGACCAGGTTATTATTATTATCCACCTCACATACTCCACGGCTTACTGAACCGTTTTCGGATAAGGTCTTTGCGAGATCATATCCTATTATACTATAAGTCGAAGCGTTACAAGAAATAGTCAGAAAATGATATGCTTTTTCAAAAGCATTCCTGCCGTAGAAATCATCGGCATTGATTACGGCGAAAGGATCCCTGATCGCTGATTTCGCGCATAACACCGCGTGAGCAGTTCCCCAGGGCTTGGAACGGTCTGCTGGTGGATTATACCCATCCAGGTAAGAATACATTTCCTGGTATACGTAGGCGGTCTCCACTTTCTTTCCCCATTTTGGTTCGAATATATTTTTAAAATCAGTAGCAAAGTCTTTCCTGATAATAAATACAACTTTTTTAAAGCCAGTCTGAATTGCATCATATATTGAATAATCCATAATCGTTTCTCCGGAAGGCCCGAATGACTGGATCTGTTTCATACTTCCATAGCGCGAGGCCATACCTGCAGCGAGTATCAATAAGGTTGGTTTCATTACCGTAATTTTAATGCGTGGCGAAATTAAATAATAAACATAAAAGAGTACAAGATTTATCATGATTGCCATAATGCCCGATCTGAAGAATATCAGCCTGGATCCATGGAATCATCCGGAGTTCCAAAAAAATAAATTGAATGTAGAAGTACTGCGTTTGGATAAAATCCATCCTGATATTTCGGGTAATAAGTGGTTTAAATTAAAATATTTTATTGAAAGAGCAAGAAAGTCAAATAAACAAACACTTGTCAGTTTTGGAGGTGCATATTCGAATCACTTGCTGGCTCTTGCTGCAGCCTCGGCGATATATGGATTTTCATCCATTGGTTATATCCGGGGAGAAAGACCTCGACAACTTTCACATACGCTGCTCACAGCGTTAGGATATGGAATGGAACTCCGCTTTCTCATACGACCGGATTATGATCAGAAAAAAAAATCAGCCACGGAGTATCCTGAATATGAAAAAGAACCTGAAGCCCTGTTTATACCAGAAGGCGGCACTGGTTCAGATGGAATCAGGGGGGCGGAAGAAATATTATCCGTACTGCCTCTTACCCGATATTCCCATATCTGCTGTGCAGTTGGTACCGGAACCACACTGACGGGAATAATCAATAGCGCCGGAGCGAGTCAGAAAATAATCGGCGTATCTGTTTTGAAAGGAACGCGTGGTTTGGAGCCATTAAATATTTTACAGATAAAAAATCCGGTAAGACTTAAAAATGTTCGAATGGTCCATTCAGATCATTTTGGAGGTTACGCAAAAAAGAATCAACACCTCATAGATTTTATGAACCAGATATTTGAGGAATCGGGTATCCCTACAGATTTTGTTTACACCGGCAAACTCTTTTTTTCTATATACCGTAATGTAGCAGAGAAAGCGTTTCCCGCCGGAAGCCGGATCTTGATTCTTCATAGTGGCGGCCTTCAGGGTAACCTTTCATTAGCATCGGACATGCTCCAGTTTTAAGCGGCTGAAAAGGGTGCTTCCCTTATCTTTGCCGGGATCTAAGATTAAAGATAAGTTCGTGCCATGCGTCTTTTTTTTGTACTGTTTTTATTTTCCGTTTTTATCCTGCCCTATGCAAAAGCACAGGATACCCTGCCCGGCTTTACTGCATCCCTGAAATCCAATGGAAAAGTGCTGATCAGCTGGCGAAACAATTATCCTGCAATCAACCAGATCAGTATTCAAAGGTCATCTGATAGTTTACGCAATTTTACGACGCTCATAACTGTTCCTGATCCGCGTATTCCGGAAAATGGTTTTGTTGATAGCAAGGCCAATAGTACAAAAATGTACTACAGGATCTTCATATTATTTCCGAATAGTAAATACATGTTCACAAAATCCAGAAGGGCTGTTGCAGAAACAGCCGAGCAATCTATAGAAGCTTTAAAACCAACTGTAAAGGAAAAGTCAAAATCCACGGTTCAGTCATCCCAGTCAATGAAAAAGGATATTAAGAAACAGGTGGATAGTGTAAAAACTGCTGCTGTCAAGGCCCCTGATGAAGAGGAATACCTGATCCTGCCTAAAATTGACAATTCCAGGATTTATTACATGATGGAAAATTCGAACCTTAAAAGACCCTCGGTAAATAATCCGGGAAAAATGAAAGGTCCGACTATTGAAGTGGAAAAAATCCTGGTTGTAAAAAGAAGAGACTCGATTATTATGCTTCTTGCAGGTAATCAGGTTCGCCGGTTCAGTGATTCCCTGGTAAAACAAACTAAAGACACTTTATTGTTTGTAAATTCAGACACCCTGCAAATCAAACCATATATTGAAATCTATAAAGAACCAAAGGAAGTTTATAAAATATCCCCGTTTGTATTTACGTCAAAGGACGGTAACGTGACTATTTCCCTGGCAGACTATAATCATAAAAATTATTTTGTCGCATTTTATGAGACAGATAATACACTTGTACTTGAAGTAAAAGATATTAAATATCCTGTACTGATTATCGACAAAACCAATTTTGGTCATTCGGGTTGGTTCCGGTTCGAGTTATATGAAGATGGGAAGTTAAAAGAGAAAAATAAGCTGCTTATCCCAAGGGAATAAGCTTAAATCTTAAGGCCTAAGCCTGATGCATTTCATAATTTACATACCACAAACTTAGCAACATCACCCATTAACCTTCTCTTATTCCATAATCCTAAGTTCCGCATTAAAAACTTCTTCAAAATGAATTTTGAGTTTTTCCTTTACTTCAGATAGTTCTATGCTATGCCCTAATTCACGGGCCAGGGAAGTAACCTGCTTGTTTTTAATACCGCATGGGACGATCCCATCAAAATATTGCAGATCCGTATTGACGTTAAAAGCAAATCCATGCATCGTGATCCAGCGGCTGCAACGAACCCCGAATGCTGCAATTTTTCTTTCCCTGCCCAAATTTCCGGGTTCTAACCATACGCCTGTTTCTCCATTCGATCTTTCTCCGGAAATACCATATTCTGCCAGGGTGCGAATAATAATTTCTTCCAGATTACGCAGATATTTACCAATATCCGTTCCAAATTTCTCCAGGTCAAGTATCGGATAGCCTACAATTTGTTCGGGGCCGTGAAAAGTAATATCGCCACCGCGGTTAGTTTTGACAAAAAGTATTCCCCGATCGAGTAATTCATTTTCGTCCAGCAATACATTCTCTTCATGGCCTGTTTTACCCAGAGTATATACTGGTGGATGTTCCACAAAAAGAAGATAGTTCGTTGTTGAATCTTTTTTCTGTTTTTGTTGAGCTGAATAATAACGGGTTTTAATGTCAACATTTAGTTTCAGCAGGGATTCCTGATAATCCCAGGCTTCTGTATAAGGCATCACACCAAGATCTTTAAAATAAACTGGCTGCTTTTGCATCCGGCAAATTTACGATTTAATGCTGAAGGCTAAATGCATAGGGCTGAAAGCATAATATCAAAGATTCAGAACCAAAAATTAAATCCTAAAAGAAACTATAACACCTAATTGTACACCATACAGTTATTGAATGCGTGAAATTGACAATTAGCCATTATCCTTGGCCTTAAGATTTAAGCATGTAATTTTGTTTAATGCCAAATAAATCAGATAGATCTGAAAATACGGATCCTGGTAAATATAAAATACCAAAAAGGGAATTAGCCTTGCAGGTAAACGAGTCACTTTATTCGGATGAAACATCAGAAATTTCCGAGGTTTTATATGAAAGAATGAATCTGGTAGTGGACAAGGGTCAGGAGCCCGTGCGACTGGATAAATTTCTAACGGCCCGTATCGAAAATATCTCCCGTAATAAAGTACAACAGGCCATTGACGGAGGACGAGTTCTCGTAAACAATAAAGCGGCTTCTGCGAATTATAAAATCCGGCCGGGTGATAATATAGTTTGCTTTTCAGACAAGCAGATAATGGGTGAAGAAATTGTTCCAGAAAAAATGCCCCTGAATATATTTTATGAAGACGACGAAGTATTAGTAATCAATAAACCACCCGGACTTGTAGTGCATCCGGCCTCAGGTAATTATAGTGGTACGCTAATTAATGGGATCGCCTGGTATTTACATGAAAAAAATCAGGCTATAACTGAAGAAAGCTTACCAAGATTTGGTTTGGTTCACAGGATAGATAAAAACACGAGCGGTCTTCTCGTACTTGCCAAAACGAGCCGGGCTCTGGCCAGCCTTGCAAAACAATTCTTTGATCATTCGGTAAAGCGCGAATATATTGCTTTGGTTTGGGGCGATTTAAAAGAAGATAAGGGATCTATCATCACACATATTGGTCGTCACCAGCGATTCAGAAAATTATTTGAAGCATATCCTGCAGGAGAACATGGGAAAGAAGCCATTACACATTATACAGTGCTGGAAAGATTTGGATATGTAACCCTGGTTAGATGTGTACTGGAAACAGGCCGTACTCATCAGATCCGCGTCCATATGAAATATATCGGACATCCTCTTTTCAATGATGAAACTTATGGAGGAGACAAAATATTAAAGGGAACCATCTTCAACAAGTATAAACAATTTGTAGAAAATTGTTTTAGTATTTGTCAACGACAGGCGCTCCACGCCAAAACAATTGGATTTATTCATCCGGCGACCAATCATGAAATGCTGTTTGAGAGTGATTTGCCGCAGGATATGAGGGAGGTTATCGAGAAATGGAGGTCTTACGCTCAACGTGGAACGTCTAAAGATTAAAAAACACCGGATATATTTGCATAAGAAGGGGTAGCACCTCGAAACTGATCTCCTTTCCATATAGTATAAACATACGAAGGAACAAAAGCAAAATCTGGAGTCTGTTATTTTTGAAACCTATTCCAGAATAACTTCAATCAGGTCTTATCCACAAAATATTTTTGAATTAACATGAAAAGTTTTCAACCTGAAAAACTCATTTTATAGTCTACACTGATCTTTCCCCTTGAGATATCGTCTAGTTTGCTCTTCAGTAATTTACGCTTCAGGGGTTTGAGATAATCTATAAATAGTTTCCCTTCAATATGGTCATATTCGTGCAGGATGACCCGTGCTGTTAATCCATTGAAAGTTTTTATTTGATGCTGTAATTGCCGGTCATCGTATTCGATTGTAACCTCTTCGTTGCGCATTATTTCCTCCCTGATTTTAGGAATACTCAGACAGCCCTCTGTATATGGCCAAGGTTCACCGTTTAATTTAACAATCTGTGCATTGATAAATACTTCTTTTATTCCAGGACCATCCGGATATTTACCTTTTTCATCATCTTCCAGATTATTAAAAATCTGTGTGCTGTCAATAACAAATAATCGGATTGGCTTATTGACCTGGGGTGCAGCCAGTCCTACGCCGCTGCTTTCATACATAGTCTCCCACATATCGTCAATCAGTTTATCGAGGTTTGGGTAATCCGCCTTGATCATTTTTCCTTTGGTCCTTAAAACCTGTGCGCCATAAGCGACGATAGGTAAAATCATACCACAAAATTACAATCTTAGTCTTAAAGCTCAAGGCCTAATGCCTAAAGCCTTGAGTCCAAAGCCTAAAACCGTGAATCGTTAATCCCTTATCGCATTTCGTTTATCAATCCACGATTCACGGTCATCGAAAAGTTTTGAGCTTTAGGCATTAGGCTTTTAAAAGGTATTCCTGAAGCATCATGGTTGCAGCAACCTGGTCTACGATGCCTTTTTCCCGCCGCCGTCTCTTCTTCATTCCCATGTCCACCATGGCACGGGAAGCCATCAATGAGCTATATCGCTCATCTACTTTTGTTAGCGGTATATCTGGAAATTTTTTGTGAAGAATTCCAATGATACGATGAACATCTGCCGTCAGATCAGTCGGACTATCATCCAGGTTCCTGGGATCACCGATCAGGATCAATTCAACGATTTCTTTTTTCAGATATTCTTCAAGAAAGGTAAAAATCCGTGCCGATTCAATTGTAGTCAGGGCAGATGCGATAATTTTTAAGGGATCTGTAACGGCTATTCCGGTTCTTTTCAATCCATAATCAATAGCCATGATTCTTGGCATGACCGGTTAATGTTTATGTGTGATGAACAAATCAGTTATAACAAAAAGTGCAAATACCACACTCGCAATTCCGTTGGCAGTCATAAATGCTAAATTAACACGACTAAGATCGTTTGGTTTGACAATTGTGTGCTGGTAAATCAGCATGGATGAAAATATAATGATCCCAACCCAGTACCAGGTTCCAAATCCCCCGATAATACCAGCAATTATAACAAAAATGGCACTAAGCACATGTAAAAAGGCTGATATGCGGAGCGCCTGTTTTTTGCCAAATGCTGTTGGAATGGAATAGAGGTTTTCTGATTTATCGAAATCCTCATCCTGCATGGCATAGATAATGTCAAAGCCGCTTACCCAGCAAATGACAGCCCCGGAAAACAGCAATGGAACTAATTCAAACCGGCCTGATACAGCAAGGAAAGCGCCAATTGGCGCCAATGATAATCCGATTCCAAGTACGATATGACAAAGAGCCGTAAATCTTTTTGTATAACTATAAAATAAAATAACAAACAAAGCAACGGGAGAAAGATAGAAGCAGACCGGATTGATGAACCAGGTGGTGAGCATAAAAAGCAAACAGCATAAAATCACAAAACGTAGAGCACTGTTGGGTGAAATTATACCACGCGGAATTTCCCTGATGGCCGTTCTTGGATTTCTCGCGTCGAAATGCCTGTCCAAATAACGGTTAAACGCCATCGCAGCGCTTCTTGCCGTAATCATACAGATTAAAACAAGTATAAAACGAACGGATAAAACCACCATTCCAGGAGATTTCGATTCATAAATATTGTTTCTCCAAATGATTTCATGGAAGTTTTTCCATCCGAATATACCCAGAAAAAATCCAATCATGGCAAAAGGCAATGCAAATAAAGTATGTGAGAATTTTACGAGGCTAAGATAATTTCTAAATCGGGACATAATTAATATTATATTATGAATACTTTACTACCGATCTGACGAGCTCCCATAAAACCATACCCGCAGCAACGGATACATTGAGTGAATGTTTCATGCCGAACTGAGGAATTTCAATACAGGCATCGCAATATTCCAGGACCTCCTCACTAACTCCATCCACTTCATTCCCAAATATCAATACCACCTTCTCATCCACAGGTAATCTAAAATCAAGAAGGTTAACACTCCCGGCTACCTGTTCTACTCCTACGATCCGATAACCCTCTTTTTTCAGGAATTTTACTGCTACCGGTGCATGATCAAAATATTTCCATTCGACAGTTTCTGTAGCACCCAGGGCGGTTTTATGAATATCCCTGTGTGGGGGCCGGGGTGTATATCCACATAAATAAATAGCTTCAACCAGGAAAGCATCCGCTGTTCTGAATACACTACCAACATTGTGCATGCTCCGGATATTTTCAAGCAACAGTACGACCGGAAGTTTATCAGCCTGTTGAAATTCAGCCTTATTTTTTCGCGGAAGCTCGTCCATCAGAAGTTTTCGCATTCAGCAAAGATAATAACAGTGCCCCTAAATTTAAGGCCAGGCGTAGCCAACTGGTGATTTGGAGTTTAAATTCCACACTTCCATATTCTATTATTTTCATTAAGCTTCCGGCTTTAAGCTTTTCTAAGTTGTTCACAACAGGGAAAACACTGTTATTTTTGGGGATCGCTTCCTTACATTTGCCTCATCCGGCGCTTTAATTTCCGAATAACAGTACCGGAACCTCCGCATGTCGAAAATCTCAGCAGAAACACCCCTGATGCAGCAACACCGGGTAATAAAACAAAAATATCCGGATGCTATTTTGTTGTTTCGTGTAGGTGATTTTTATGAAACTTTCGGAGAAGACGCTATTCACGCTTCACGTATACTTGGCATTACACTTACAAAAAGGAATAACGGATCCGCAGGGTCCAGTGAGTTGGCTGGGTTCCCACATCATGCTCTTGATACCTATTTGCACAAACTTGTTAAAGGCGGCTTCCGGGTAGCTATCTGCGACCAGTTGGAGGATCCAAAACTCGCCAAAGGTATTGTCAAACGGGGAGTGACTGAAATGGTAACCCCGGGTACAGCAACTCAGGACAAACTCCTGGAACACAGGAGTAATAATTTCCTTGCTGCCATTCATTTTGGAGATATTTTACAGGGGATTGCTTTTCTAGATATTTCCACGGGAGAATTTTTTGCTACGGAAGGTCCGGCTGACTACATCGATCAATTGCTTCAGACATTAATGCCGGCAGAAGTTATTTTTCAGCGAAACCATCAAAAAGCATTTAAAGGGATATACGGCGATCGTTTCTATACCTATTCCCTGGAAAGCTGGGTATTTGATGAAACATATGCCCGGGAAAATCTGCTCAAACATTTTCAAACGCATTCATTAAAGGGATTTGGAATAGAATCTTTGCCGCTGGGCATTATCGCTGCAGCCGCGATCATCCATTACCTGAAAGATACTGAACACCCTAACCTGCAACATATCACAACGATTCAAAGACTCGACAAGGAAAATTATTTACGGATGGATCAGTTTACTGTCCGAAATCTCGAATTGCTTCCTGGCAATGAACATCGTTTTTCTTTATTACAAACGCTGGATAATACCGTTTCACCTATGGGTGCCCGCCTCATGAAACGATGGATGTTAATGCCCTTAAAAGAAATAATTCCCATCCGCGAAAGGATTGACCTTGTCGAATTTTTTATTCGCGAGACGGAGTTGCGCACGAAGCTAATTCATCATATAAAACTATGCGGAGATATGGAAAGAATGCTTTCCCGTATTCCCGCAAAAAAAATAAATCCGCGTGAAGTGATGCAATTAGGTCGTGGACTTTATGAAATATCACATATCCAGGAACTCTGTAAAGAATATCAGGAACCCTACTTCACAAGACTGAACTCATTATTAAATCCCTGTCTTAAGATGGCGGACCAGGTATTGATGGAACTTGTAGAAAATCCACCTGCACTCGCCCATAAAGGAAATTTAATCCGATCGGGCGTCGATACTGAGCTAGATACACTAAGACATATTGCATCAGGTGGGAAACAATATCTTGCCGAATTGCAGCAAAAGGAATCTATGACGACAGGGATTTCTTCTCTGAAAATCAGTTTCAATAATGTATTCGGATATTATTTAGAAGTTACGAATTCACACAAGCATAAAGTGCCTCAGACATGGATCCGGAAACAAACCCTTGCGAATGCGGAAAGGTATATCACACCTGAGTTAAAAGAATACGAAGAAAAGATCACGGGTGCCGAAGAAAAAATTCAGTTGATAGAATCCGGGATTTATGAAAAGCTCATGCTTAATCTTCGGGATTATATTGCGCCTATTCAAGTTAACTGTTCGGTGCTCGCAACTCTTGATTGCCTGCTTTGTTTCGCGGGTAACGCCATACGTTTTAATTATAAAAAACCATTAATTCATGAAGAAGCCATTCTTGAATTAAGCGAAAGCCGTCATCCTGTGATTGAAAAGAATCTATTGCCAGGCGAAGAATATATCGCAAATGATATGATTTTAGATCCAACAAATCAACAGATAATTATTCTTACGGGTCCGAATATGAGCGGGAAATCTGCATTACTCCGGCAAGTTGCCCTGATCACACTCATGAGCCATATGGGAAGTTTTGTACCTGCGACCCTGGCAAAAATCCCACTTACGGATAAAATATTTACCAGAGTAGGTGCATCTGATAATATGAGTGGGGGAGAATCCACCTTCCTGGTCGAGATGAATGAAACAGCCAGTATCCTAAATAATATTACTGCCAGGAGTCTGATCATCCTGGATGAAATTGGAAGAGGTACTTCAACTTATGATGGGATTTCAATTGCATGGAGTATTGCAGAATATCTACACAAATCGATACATAAACCGAAAACTTTATTCGCGACCCATTACCATGAGTTGAATGAACTGGAAAACAAATTTCCAGGAATAAAAAATTTTCATATCACGAGCCGGGAAATGGGAAATAAAATCATATTTCTGCGTAAGCTCGCGCCGGGAGGTTCAACGCACAGTTTTGGAATTCACGTTGCAAAAATGGCGGGTATGCCGGCTTCCCTGATTGAACGTGCCAACCAGATTCTAAAACAGCTGGAAGATAGCCGAGGTGTAGAAAATACGGCGTTGAAAGATGGGATAAAAAAAATAACCGCCCCACAGGTGCAGCTTTCTATTTTTGATGCCCACACACAAACATTCGAACAAATACGCAAAACTCTTCAGGAAATGGATATTAACCGACTTACTCCTGTGGAAGCCTTACTCAAATTAAATGAAATCAAGGGGATGCTGCAATAAGAACAACGCTTAACGTTCAAAACTTAAGTACAAAAAATTATTGCCAACATTATTCACTTAACTGCTAAATACGATCATAGATAACTCAACCACCATTGTTTATGAGTCATTTTGTATCGATTGTACCACTTGCATAAGGGATATAAAATCAATATAACGGATACCCATATCAAATAAACTACTCCAAGGCCAAATCCAAACCGGTCGGGACGAAACATAAAAGGAAAATGTTGAGGAGTAATATCTTTAGCTGGGTATTTTTCAAGAAAGAAAAAAATCAACGTAAAAGTATGAATGAGATATATGTGAATTACATAGTAAAAAAATGGAACGCTTCCGAATACACGCAGAAATGAATCTATTTGATGGCGCATCTGAATCCGCTCCAGTAATCCAAGTGTTATCATCGCTACTCCAATAGTCATCGCGATATAATCAAGGGAAGGTGGGTATTTAGTCAGGTTAATAAAAGAAAAAAAGGAGAATAATTGGGTACGTTGAAGGTACCAGTGTGAAGGGTCACCATATTGATTGAAAGTTCTCAAGACAATAAATATTAAAATGCAGACAGTTCCGAAAACAAATAATATTTTCCTTCTCCTTACCGAACTAAAGTTGGCTGTAAATAATTTCCCCAATCCATAACCCGTCATAAGGATTCCGGTCCAGGGTAAAAATGCATATAAGATCTTGGCATTATGTTTTGGTGTCAGACTTATTATTTTAAATTTTCCATAATGAGCCAAATCCCATAAAAGACCAACATGTCCATTTCTGTTTATCTCAGAATAATCCAGCATATTATGAAAACTAATAATGATCATTCCACAAATCAGGATCAGGTTGACAGGAAGCCAAACAAATAAACCGAGAATTATCATGCTGATCCCGATTGCCCAAATCACCTGAAGTATTAGTATATGATAAAATGGATCAAAGGTCCAGCCAAGTGAAACTATCAGTACTTCCGCGATGATAAGCCAGGAACCTCTTTTCAACAGAAATATGCTCAATTGCCTTTTAGTTTTTTTTTGCCCCACCAAATAAGCAGAAATTCCCGCAAGGAAAACAAACGTTGGTGCACAAAAATGTGTGATCCAGCGAGTAAAAAAAAGCAGGGGTGTTGTAGTTAGAAGGTTTGTAGGGCTATCCGTCGATGCCGTATAATGAAAAAAATCCCTTACATGATCAAGGGCCATAATAATCATTACAGCACCCCTTAATACATCGATCGAATAAATCCTATGCGTATGTGTAGTAAATTCTGGCATTGCCTATCTTAAAATACAAAGTAGGATGATCCGCATGAAAAAAAAATTTCATTGCACCTGCCTCATTTTTGTAATTCATTCCCAGTGCGGGAAAATATCAGTTAAAAATATGATTACAACCAATTGGATATCATTACATTATGACTATGGCACAGCGGTTGGCTGTATAGTGAGTAATCAATTTTATGAAAACAGTTTTATCATTCATCGCCCTGGTCATTACAACGAGTTTCAGCTATGCTGCCATTACGTCGAAAAGTGACCCAACTACAAATACATCCAGCGATCCACTTGGTGGAAATGTAGTCCTTACGAATTTCAAGGGCCTTTTTTTAGAAAATCAGGATGTTGAGCTAAGCTGGTCAACAATGATGGAATCAAATGTGGACTATTTTGAAATCCAGCGAAGCGGTGACGGAATGAATTTCGAGGATATTGATAGCATCCAGTCACAAATGAAGATTTCAACCAGCGTATACCAGTTGCTATACAACTATACAGATACCCATCCATTAATGGGAACTTCTTACTATAGGGTTAAAGTAATTGGCAAAAATGGTTATACTAATCAGTCACCAGTTGTTCAGATAATTAATATTCCTGCCGAAGGAACCCGGATCTATCCCACCCTTATCCAAAATAATATGGTCTTTGTTGAATCAGACAAAAATCTGCGGGGTGCTAAATTGGAATTTTTTGATCTTTCGGGTAAAAAAATAAGTGAAACATATTGGGAGACTTTAAGTGTTCGTCAGAATGTTCAGGTTTCAAAATCCGGGATTCTGCCAACCGGAACCTATATTGCCCGACTTACAGCCAATGGACGGAATGTTAAAAATCAAGTGGTAATTGTTCAAAGCCATTAATAGAATTTGAAAAAAATGTTAACATTTCGGAATTCCAGATTCTGTGAAAAAGTTTTGAAACTGAATTGAAAATTCGTAGAAGAATAGGCGTAAATTTGAAATTGAATAGCCCGTTTTTGGTCCAAGATCCATCTGATCCCTTCGAAAATTGATTACTAAGACACACATAAAAAGATCCAGCGTAGTGACTGGATTTTTTTATTTATTGTAATCAAACAAGTGATTTTAGTTTATTTACTACTTCATCTACTTCCTTTCTTGTATTATTCCTACTGAAAGAAAATCGGACCGTAGAACGGTCTGACCCGGGATATATTGCACGGATAACATGTGAACCCTGCTGGGCACCGCTTGTACATGCACTGCCACCTGATACACAGATATGATTGATATCAAGATTGAAAAGGATCATTTCCGATTTTTCGGATTTCGGAAAACTTACGCTTAAAATTGTATAGAGGGTCTTGCCAAAGGCATCTCCGTTAAACATTACACCCGGTATCTGTTTCTTCAATTCCTCAGCCATATAGATCCTGAGTTCATTTATATATTTACTCTCTTCCTGCATCCGACTGGAAGCCAGTTCTAATGCTTTTGCGAATCCAACTATACCATATACATTTTCTGTACCCGCGCGCATATTTCGTTCCTGAGATCCACCATGAATATTAGGTTTTACTTTTAGCTGCTCATTTATATAAAGAATCCCTACACCCTTAGGACCATGGAATTTATGAGACGCTCCTGTAATAAAATGTATGGGCAGAGTACTCAGGTCGATTTCATAATGGCCCAGGGTTTGCACAGTATCTGAATGGAATATTGCCTTGTGTCTTTTGCATAATTCAGAAACGTTTTGGATATCAAGCAGGTTACCTGTTTCATTGTTCGCATGCATAAGGGTAACCAGCGTTTTTTCACCCAGGCCCGAAAGCAATCTGTCCAAATGGTTTAGATCTATATGACCATCAGGAAGAATATTCAATAAATAAAGATTCGCTTCTCCCCTTTCCTGGTAATAGGTAACAGTATGTAGGGTAGCATGATGTTCAAGAGGAGAACTTATAATATTCCGGCAGCCCAAATCCTGTACCGCTGCACGGATAGCTGCGTTACTGCTTTCCGTTCCACCACTCGTAAAAAAAATTTCAGCAGGATGCGCATGGAGTAAACCGGCTACCTTTTTTCTCGCCTGTTCAATAGCCATACGGCTTTCCCTTCCATATGAATAGATGGAAGACGGGTTTCCAAATTTTTCAGTAAGAAAAGGCATCATGGTTTCAAGGACTACCGGATCCAGCGGCGTTGTAGCAGCATTGTCAAAATAAATTCTTTCCATCTGGGTAAAAATTTAAAGGGAGTTTAAATGAACTCCTGGATGTCTTTCATAAGACGTCTGGCGATATTATTCGCTGTTGTTTCAAAATTACTCTCCGCATAGATGCGGATTATTGGCTCAGTATTGGAAGTGCGGAGGTGCACCCAATCTTCATCAAATTCTATTTTAAGACCATCTTCAGTATTTGCCGGGTGATTTTTGTATTTTGTTTTTATCTGGTTAAATAATTTATCCACGTCAACGTCCTTTTCAAGCTCTATTTTATTCTTGGATATGAAATAGTCAGGATATTTTGATCTGAAAGACCGCATGCCGTTTTTATGCCGGGCCAATGCACTAAGGAATAATCCTATTCCAATCATGGCGTCTCTTCCATAATGCAGATCAGGAACAATAATTCCGCCATTCCCTTCTCCACCGATAACAGCATTCACCTCCTTCATCCTGTTCACCACATTTACTTCACCTACGGCAGAAGGGAAATATTGTCCTCCATGTTTGAGGGTAATTTCTTTCAGAGCTTTCGTACTGCTCATATTACTAACCGTATTCCCAGGTTTCTGTGAGAGAACATAATCAGCAACCGCTACCAGGGTAAATTCTTCTCCAAACATGGTTCCATCTTCACAAACAAAACAAAGACGATCTACATCCGGATCAACAGCAATTCCCAGATCCGCACCCGATTTTTTTACTTCAGCACTGAGTCCTGCCAGATTTTCAGGAAGTGGTTCAGGATTATGGGTAAACTTTCCATTTACTTCTTCATTCAGAATCCTGATATTTTCAACTCCCAATGCCCTTAGTAAAGGTGGAATAAATAAAGATCCAGTTGAATTGATTGTATCTACCACAACTTTAAAATGTTTCCCCCTGATTGCAGTCAGGTCAATAAGGGGATGGTCTAAAACCGCCTGGATATGTTTATGGAGATAACTGTTATCAACTGTATAGGACCCGAGTTTGTCAACGGAAGCAAATACAAAAGCTTCTTTTGCCGCTTTTTCAAGAATCCACAAACCCGTTGCAGAATTGATAAATTCTCCGGAACCGTTAAGAAGCTTAAGGGCATTCCACTCTTTAGCATTGTGACTGGCTGTTATAATAATGCCCCCGGATGCCTTCTCTCCTATTACAGCTAATTCGACCGTTGGAGTGGTGGATAATCCCAGGTCATGCACATCAAGACCCAGTCCGGTCAATGTGCTTGCCACGAGATTGCGTACCATTTCACCGCTGATACGACCATCCCTTCCTATGACAATTTTTTTGGAATTAGGTGCAGAATCTTTTATCCAGGTGCCATATGCTGCCGTAAACTTTACGATATCCAGCGGGGTCAGGTTTTCATTGGGTTTGCCCCCAATCGTTCCCCGGATACCTGAAATACTCTTAATCAATGCCACAGAAGATGAGGTTTAATTGAATGTAAAAATACGGTATTACGCTTAAAGCTTAACGCTAAACGATTAACGCTTTTTTCATTTCTGACAGCCTTGAAATTTAGTAAACACGTTACGCGTTTAGCCTTACGCCTTAAGCTTTTTTAATCAGTTCTATGAATTCATCAAAAAGATAGCGGCTATCATGTGGACCGGGTGTTGCTTCCGGATGATATTGGACCGAGAAAACGGGCCGGTTCTTTAGCCGGATACCCTCTATGGAATCATCATTCAGATTTACATGGGTTATTTCCACTTCCTGATTCTTCCTTACTGAAGATGGATCTACTCCAAATCCATGATTTTGAGTAGTAATTTCACATTTTCCTGTCAGCAGGTTTTTTACCGGATGATTTAGCCCACGGTGCCCATGGTGCATTTTAAATGTGGGTATCCCCTTAGCAAGGGCAAGAAGCTGATGACCCAGACATATTCCAAATAAGGGTTTTTCCTCTTTTAAAATGTCCTTTACTGTTTCTACTGCGTAATCCATTGCGGCTGGGTCTCCAGGACCATTGGAGAGAAAATAACCGGAGGGATTGAATTCCTTGAGGGTTTTGAGTCCGGTTTTAGCAGGAAAAACCTTAATATATGCACCTCTTTCAATCATACATTGAACTATATTCTTTTTAATCCCATAGTCCAGAACAGCAATCCTGACAGACGAAGATGGATCACCAGCTTCGTAGGTTCTTTCAGTGGAAACGCCAGTAGCAAGTTCCAGTCCGTCCATATCAGGAACTGTCCCCAGTTGTTTTTTTAGTTCATAGACGTCTACTATTTCGGAAGATATTATGCAGTTCATGGCTCCTTTTATCCGTACATGGGTAACAAGAGCCCGGGTATCAACTCCTTCAATACATACAATCTGGTTTGATTTTAAATAATCATCGAGCGACCCCTTTGCCTGTATACGGGAAAATTGTTCTTCAAGGTTTCGACCGATTAATCCGCGAATCTTAACACCATCTGATTCCACGTCTTCATCTTTCACTCCATAATTTCCAATATGCACGTTGTTCATGATCAGCACCTGCCCATAATAACTTGGATCAGTAAAAACTTCCTGGTAGCCTGTCATACCTGTATTGAAGCAGATTTCCCCGGAAGTAGTTCCTATTTTACCATAAGCCTGACCGTGATGTACAGTTCCATCCTTAAGTAAAAGAATCGCAGAGCGCTGAGTAGTAGATATGGTCATTGTTTATGAAAAGTTTTGCAAAGAAAAGGAATATTAATGTGAGGGTATGGGGTAGCGAGAGTCAGAGCGAAATGATTTTGTTAACATTCTATTTCACATTAACCGAATTAATAAACTATGGCACACTTTCCTATACTAATAATATTTAAAAAAAAGCAGTCCTGCTATGGCGGGACTGCTTTTTAATGTTTCTTATTGAATGCACTATTCGGCTGATTTTTCTTTTTTTGGTTCAGTTTTCTGATCAGCGACATTTGTTGCCGGCTCAGTCTTTTTCTTACCACCTGAACGGCGGGTTCTTTTTCCAGCTTCTTTTGCTTCGCCTTTACCCTTACCGTAGATTTCATTAAAATCTACAAGTTCTATCATTGCTGTTTCTGCGGCATCACCAGTTCTTTTACCAAGTTTTATGACCCGGGTATATCCTCCTGGACGGCCTGCTACTTTTTCGGCAACAGGTCCAAACAGTTCGGTAATCGCTTCTTTATCCTGAAGATAACTGAAAACGACTCTGCGCTGATGCGTTGTATTTTCTTTTGCTTTAGTAATCAGGGGCTCTATATAGGTTCTTAGCACTTTTGCCTTAGCCAGAGTTGTAACGATCCTTTTATGGGTAATCAGTTGACTGGCCAGGTTGCTAAGCAGAGCACTCCGGTGAGAGGCAGTTCTGCCGAGGTTGTTAATCTTATCTCCGTGACGCATGACTTTGTTCTTTTAAGCTTTACACCGTGTCAGGAATTGCAAAGCGGGTTTTGAAAAGTATAAGAGAATAAGAGTATAAGAGTGTGAGGATGACTTGCATACTCTAATACTCCTATACTCTTATACTTGTTTTATTCATCATCCAATTTCAGTTTGGAAAGATCCATTCCAAAATGAAGTCCTCTTTCATGTAATACCTGTTCAATTTCAGCCAGCGATTTCTGACCAAAATTCCGGAATTTCATGAGGTCCTCCTGTTCGTAAGTAACCAGTTCGCTCAGGCTGTTGATTTTAGCTGCTTTAAGACAGTTAAAAGCCCGTACAGAGAGATCCAGGTCTTCAAGTGGTGTTTTCAGCACCTTACGTAATTGAAGGGTCTGCTCATCAACCAGATCTTCTTTCTTTTCTTCCTTATTATCGAATGTAATGTTTTCGTCTGTGATGATCATCAGGTGTTGTATCAGGATACGGGAAGCCTGCTTAACAGCTTCTTCCGGATGGATGGTACCATCAGTAGAAACTTCCATCAGTAGTTTTTCAAAATCCGTTCTCTGCTCCACGCGAGTATTTTCAATGGAATACCGCACATTTTTGATCGGTGTGAAAATAGCATCCGTCGGAATGTAACCAAATGGTGCATCCTTCGGTTTGTTATCTTCGGCTGGCACGTATCCACGACCCTTGCCAATGGTAATTTCGATGTCCACTCTTGCCGATGCATCCATAGTACAGATTAGCAGGTTCGGATTCATCACTTCAAAACTCGGCAATGCATCTCCGATCGTTGCTGCAGTGAATTCGGTTTTATTTTTAAGGCTGAGTGTTATTTTTTCCTGAGCCACTTCATGATCTACCTTCTTTTTGAAACGTACCTGCTTAAGATTCAGGATGATTTCAACCACATCTTCAGTAACGCCCTTCAATGTAGCGAATTCATGATCGGCTCCTTCGATTTTCACGCCAATGATCGCGTATCCTTCTAAAGAGTTAAGTAATACCCTGCGCAGGGCATTCCCAATAGTTACTCCATAACCTGGCTCCAAAGGACGGAATTCGAACTGGGCTTCGAAATCAGTAGCTTTTTGAAGTATGATTTTGTCTGGTTTCTGGAAATTTAAAATGGCCATATTTAAATTTTCGATTTACAATGATAAAAGCTGAATGTAATTATTTACTATACAATTCCACGATCAGTTGTTCTTTGATATTCTCTGGGATACTTTCTCTTTCCGGAAAAGCGATGAAAGTTCCTTTCATTTCCGCTTCATTCCAGTCAAGCCAGTTGATCTTATTATTTTTACCTTTTGCTGCTCCGGTAATACCTGCATTAGTCCGGGAAGTAGATTTTAAACCGATACTATCTCCTGGTTTAAGCTGATATGATGGCACATTTACTACTTCTCCGTTTACGGTTATGTGTTTGTGTGAAACGAGCTGTCGTGCGCCCGGCCGTGAATTTGCTATTCCCAAACGGTAAACTGTGTTATCAAGTCTCGATTCCAGCAAACGAATCAGATTTTCTCCCGTTACGCCTTTTTTCCGTGAAGCTTCGTCAAAAGTTTTCCTGAACTGACGTTCGAGAACTCCATATGTGTATTTCGCTTTTTGCTTTTCTTTCAGCTGGATTGCATATTCTCCAAGTGTTTTACGCTTTTTTGTTGCACCGTGCTGACCCGGAGGATTGCTGGTTTTAGTCAGCCATTTTCCATTTCCTAAAATTGGTTCTCCGAATTTACGTGAGATTTTGGTCTTGGGACCCGTGTAACGTGCCATAGTATGTTGTAGATTTTTAAGTACCCGAGCAGAATTATGAAAAATCTTAAAATGAAATTCTGTTCAGCTTGTTATAAAAATTAATTAAACCCTTCTTTTCTTAGGCGGACGGCATCCATTATGCGGCAATGGTGTAACGTCTTTAATCATAACTACTTCGATACCATTATTCGCAAGAGAGCGGATTGCGCTTTCCCTTCCGGAACCTGGACCTTTTACAAAAACATCCACTCTTTTCAGACCAGCATCCATGGCAGTTTTAGCTGCATCGGCAGAAGCCATTTGTGCTGCATAAGGTGTATTTTTCTTTGAACCCTTGAATCCCATTTTACCGGCGCTGCTCCATGAAATGAGCTGACCATTTTTGTTAGTAATACTGATAATGATGTTGTTGAAGCTTGCAGAGATATGTGCGTCTCCGTATGCATCCACCTTAACCACTCTTTTTTTTGCCGCAGCTTTTGTGCTGGTAACCTGTTGTGCTTTTGCCATTTTTCGAATTAGGTAATCTGTTTAAAATATTTCCTGTTATTAAACAGGAATCGAATCAATCCTCCCCGAGCACCCCGTATCTGGTATTGATTCTAATCTAATGGTGCTATTTAAAAACATACTCACTAAAAACTGAGCATATTAATTACTATTTTTTAGGCGCCTTCTTTTTACCTGCGACTGTTCTACGTTTCCCTTTTCTTGTTCGGCTGTTGGTACGTGTACGTTGTCCGCGAACCGGCAATCCTTTGCGATGACGTACACCACGGTAACATGCAATATCCAAAAGACGTTTAATGCTCATCTGAACTTCAGAACGCAATGCACCCTCTACTTTAAGTTCATTGGTGATTATATTGCGGATGGCATTCAGTTCATCATCATTCCATTGAGATACTTTCTTATCAAAACTGATTCCTGATTTGGTAAGAATGTATTTGGCTGTTGATGGTCCTATTCCGTAGATATAGGTCAACCCGATTTCACCTCTTTTGTTTTTTGGTAAGTCAACACCCGCAATGCGCGCCATCTTTTACTTTTTAAGCTGAAGGCTAGAAGCTTAGGGCTTAAAGCTCTTCTGATTTATAATTTCTACTTTTCTGTAACTGATCAACTGGTTATCCCTGACGTTGTTTGAAACGTGGATTTTTCTTGTTAATAATATACAGTTTGCCTTTGCGACGCACGATCTTGCAATCTACACTTCGCTTTTTTATGGATGCCCGAACTTTCATACTAACTTCTTTTAACTTTTATCTTCCTGAACTACTTAAACTTTATTATTTGTACCGAAATATGATCCTTCCCCTGGTCAAATCATACGGACTCATTTCCACACCTACTTTATCACCAGGTAATATCCTTATATAATGCATTCTCATTTTCCCTGAAATGGTAGCAAGGATTTCGTGCCCGTTTTCCAGCTTCACTTTAAACATCGCGTTGGAAAGTGCTTCTACAATAGATCCATCCTGTTTGATGAGTGCTTGTTTAGCCATAGATTTTGGGAGCGCAAAGATAATATTACTCGGTGAAAGAATAAAATTTCATCGAATAAATATCCAATCCTGGCTGAATGGGAGCCCGGGAAGGCTAAAAAACCGAAAAACGACCCCCTTTAGACCCGGCTAAGGTCTACTTTTGTCATCTGATGATAGAAATTCTGCAATTCATGTACCCCTATTGAACGGCGGAGATGCCGGTGGTCTTCCCGGTACCAGATCTCAAATTCATCGAATTGATCAGATCCGGGGATTAGAATCCGGAATGGGCCCCTTAAATACTTGACCGATTTGTCTCCATTTACCTGTTTTTCAAAACCCAGTTTCTGAAGCTGTTGATCATCAACCTGAATAGGATATAAATCTTTTGGTTCAAACCAGTCCTCCTGGTCACCATTGTGGACACACACTTGCTTGTCTTCCAGATTGAGTTCGGTCACTACGCCTTCAAAACGCTGACCTTCAAAATCTGCCTGAATAATGTCTCCTTCCTTAATATCCTGAAATCTGATCATATGACCTTTTTAAGGGTATGAATATAAAAAAATTATACGAATCCCGTTTATAGAAAGGCAGAAGGAATTTTTTAAAGTCCCCGGCCAATGATCTCTCTTCCGGGCCAGGGTATTGTTGCCAGGATAATTAAAAGTGCAAGCAGAAATAACCAGAAAGCCCTTTTATATTTTATGGGATCCGCAATTTGCTTTTTTACAACACCACGGCCGATAGTTATCAGAACGGTAGCAACCAGCATGCCGACAGGGTGTTCAACCCAGAAAAAACGATAGAACTTGTCTTGCATAAGTAATACCCCATCTGGCAAGCCCGTGCTTAATATGCCAAATCGGCCAAAAAATAAAAGAATCAGTCCAATCAGCAGGGTGATATGTGCAGATATCATAGTGAATAACCAAAGTTTAGCGTCCACTTCCCGAAGTTCCCTCTTTCTGATCCATCCAATGAAACTTTGAACAATTGAAAGAACTAATAATATTAAAATAACCCAGCGTAAAATACTATGTATCTGTAATAAAACGGAAGACATAAAAACAAGTTTGACATGAAATTAAAGCATTTAGATATCTGATTGCGGGAAGGGAATGATTTAAATTTGCGAATGTCCTGTACAAAATTTAGCTATTACTTTATTTTACTTGTCGTTCTGACACTAGAAATAGTCAAGTGTAAAAATAAAAACAGTCATTCTGAATCGCAGGACTCTTTGATATTAAACGATCCGGCATTTAAAAATATCAACGACAGCATAAACAAGTTTCCGGGGGATGCTTCAATTTTTCTCCGGCGTGCAATCCGCCTAACCCAGCAGAATGCGCACGAACTGGCATATTCTGATTTTCAAAAAGCCTGGTCCCTCCAGCCTTCATTGGAAATAGCTCTGCCTTTTGCAGCCAACCTGGAAATTCTTGGCAGACTTGGTGAAAGACTCAGTTTGTTGGAATCTCTGAACCGCCAGTTTCCTTCCAATACCCAGATAGGAAGGTTATTAGCCGATACGTACGCAGTTTCCGGCAGATCCGACCAGGCGCTGATGATTTATAATGGAATGATCGCTAAGGATTCAATGGATCCTGAAACCTATTACGAAAAAGCGATGTTACTGGAGACGTTAAAAGATACAATTCACGCAATCAAAGCCCTCCAAAAAGCTTATTCCTTTCAGGGAGTTGACACCTATGGACTCGAACTTGCTAATTTATATGCTGAACAAAAAAATCCAAAGGCGTTGGAGATCTGCGATTATATCCTAAAGCATGATTCTGCCCGGATACTAATTGATCCATTCTTTATCAAAGGAATATTTTATGCCAATGTGAAACAATACCCGAAAGCCATTGCGCAATTTGATTCCTGCATTCTCCGGGACTGGAAAACAACGGATGCTTATCTTGAAAAAGGAAGAGTTTTTTTCCAAATGAAAAATTTTAATGAAGCCATCAAGACTTTTAATATGGCCATTACCGTTACTAGTACTGATCCGGACGCTTATTACTGGCTGGGACGTAGTTATGAAGCACAAAACCGGAAAATGGAAGCCATTAATAATTATCGGAAAGCGATTTCACTGGATAAGAATTTTACTGAAGCGAAACAAAGGTTAGAAGTCCTTGACACAGAATTTGCTCATCCTTAGCACTAACAGTACATTTGTTTATTCAGTCAGTAAAAAAAAAATCATGAGCCTGATTGCGCCTTCCCTTCTTGCATCTGATTTTCTACACTTGGAGAAAGTCTGCAAAATGCTAAATGAAAGTGAGGCAGATTGGTTCCACCTGGACGTAATGGATGGAAGGTTTGTTCCAAATATCAGTTACGGAATTCCTGTTATTGAGCATATCCGGAAAGCGACAAAAAAAATTTGCGATGTCCACCTGATGATTGAAGAACCGGAAAAGCTCACTCCTGCTTTTAAAAAAGCTGGTGCGGACATTCTGATTGTACATTTGGAAACCTGCAAAAACCTTCATAGTAATATCCAGCAAATCCGTTCACTGGGAATGAAACCTGCCGTGGCAATCAACCCTCACACGCCGGTTGAATTCCTTAAAGATATCCTGGAGGATCTATATCACGTTCTTATTATGACGGTGAATCCAGGTTTTGGTGGACAATCCTTTATCCCCCATTCTCTCGAAAAAGTACGTGAAATGAAAAAAATGATCCTGAAAACCGGCAAGGAAATACTTATTGAAGTAGACGGAGGCATTACGCTTGAAAATGCCCCTGATCTCGTACATGCAGGGGCAGACGTCCTGGTAGCGGGGAGCAGCATATTCCAGGCAAAGGATCCAAAAGAAACCATCCGTCTGCTGAAGCGGATCGCATGAGAAGCCAAATTCTCATATTCCTTTTATTTTTCCCCTGCGTACACTTGCTTGCCCAAAAATCCGGAGCAACTGTATCCGGAAAAATATTGGATGAAAATGAAAAACCTCTGGCAAAAGTTTCAATAATTTTACTTGGCCGAGAATCAGGCCTGATGAGTTCCGATTCAGGTACTTTCCGAATGCACGTTCCAGCCGACAAGGCTTTCGCACTTGTTTTTTCCTATACGGGATACAAGAACCTTCAACAAAATTTTATTTTGAATGACAAGGAAGAAGAAAGGATAATAATCCGGATGGAAAGGTCGGTTTCGAACCTGCAAAACATAACGGTTATGGATGAACGAGACCGGAAAGAAGCCGGTCTAATACGAATCAATCCAAAAGATGCAATCAATATTCCCACACCTGTTGGTGGAATAGAGAGTTTGATTAAAGTTTATGTCGGATCCAATAACGAACTTACCTCGCAATATTCCGTCAGGGGGGGAAATTACGATGAGAATCTTATTTATGTAAACGACTATGAAATATTCAGACCTTATCTGGTAAGTAATGCACAACAGGAGGGTTTGAGTTTTATTAACCCCGAAATGACTCGCAATGTCAATTTTTATAATGGGGGCTTCCAGGCAAAATATGGCGACAAAATTTCTTCTGTTTTGGATATTCAGTATAAGAAACCTGCAGAGTTCGGTGGATCAGCTTATATCAGTTTATTAGAACAAGGTCTTGAGTTGGAAGGCGGTTCTAAAAATAAAAAATTCAGCTATATCGTGGGTGCCAGGAACAGGAGTTTCGCAACCCTTCTGAGTTCCCAGGAAGTAAAAGGTGATTATATTCCTTCTTCATCAGATATCCAGGGATTATTCAGTTACCAGCTGAACCAAAAAAATTCACTTGAGTTATTCCTGGTATACTCACAGACCTCTTTCAACCTGGTTCCATTGTCGGCCCAGCTAAGTACTGCAGTTTTCTCCCCTTATTTTACTGCAAACCTGGGACTGGATATATTTTTCAACGGACAGGAAACAGATAAATATAAAACCGGGCTGGCCGGACTTACCTGGAATCAACAGATAAATAAAAATCTGAAACTGAAATGGATGCTCTCAACTTTCAGCGATATAGAAAATCAGAACTATGATATCACAGGGGATTATTTATTCGGTGAAAGAGATTTTGATATAAATAGTCCGGATTTTGGCAAAATCATAAATCCACTGGGTATTGGAAGCAACCAGAATTTTGCCCGTGATAACCTGGACATTCATCTATATAGTTTTAACCATAAAGGCTACCTGAACAAAGAAAACCAGTATCTGCAATGGGGTTTTGGCGCTGAATTGCAGACCATACACGATCAGTTGCATGAATGGATTTATGAAGATTCTGTTGGTTATTCCCTGCCTTATCAACCGGGCTCTCTTAATCTCAATTATGTTGTAAATGGAAATAATAATTTGAACATCGGACGGTTCAACGGATTTTTCCAGGATAATATCAGTTTCAAAAAATATCCCGCTTTTACCCTGCAGGCTGGCATAAGATTAAATTATAATACATTCACAAGGCAATTGTTGTTTTCACCAAGGATGGGTATATCCTGGAAGCCAGCACATAGCAAACAGGATATTGTTTATAAAGCCGCAATTGGTATTTATGACCAGCCACCTTTTTACCGGGAACTTCGAGCTCAAGACGGGACGATTAATCCGGCGGTAAAAGCACAACAAAGTTTTCAGGCGACTGCTGGTTTTGACATTAATTTTAAATCGAATGAAAAACCATTCCGTCTTTCGATAGAAGCATATTATAAAGATCTTTGGAATGTAAACCCTTATAATATAAATAATGTAAGCATTCAGTATTACGCTGACAATAATGCAAAAGCTTATGCCATTGGTGTTGAAGGCAGGTTATTTGCAAACCTAGTAAAAGATGCAGAAAGCTGGATCAGTATTGGCATCATGCAAACGAAAGAAAAAATCAACGGAGCCAGTTATTATAATTATACGTTAGATTCATTGAACAAACCGCTGGATAGCACCCTGGTTCAGCAGGGATGGATCCGAAGGCCAACAGACCGTTTATTTACTTTAGGCATGTTTATTCAGGATTATCTTTCAACGAATAAAAACTTCAAGGTCTATCTCAACCTCATTTACGGAAGCAACCTGCCATATAGCGTTCCAGGTAGTGTTAAATACCGCGATGCTCTAATTATAGATCCTTATATACGTGCGGATGTCGGATTCAGTGCTTTGCTGCTGGATAATGATAAAGCAAACAGGAGATCACATAATCCTTTCCGCAAACTAGAAAATATCTGGGCTACGCTGGAAATATTCAATATAATTGACAGGGAGAATACAATTTCATATCTCTTTGTAAAAGACTTCTCTAATACCACCTACGCCATGCCACAAAGGCTTACCCCGAGACTCCTGAACTTCAAGCTAATTACCCGCTTTTAAGAGACCGTCCAAAAAAGAATGCATTTTTCCCAACCAGAGAGTATTCTACCCCATATTCAATTCATAACATACTGGTTTTAAGCATATTAAGATCTGGCAGGCAAATCGATATGTTATATACAAATCAACCTTATGAAATCGATCCAAATTTTACTTGACACAATTAAAGAGCTGATTACTGAAGCAGCACAAAACCGGTCCGGTTATGATAACATGCGACTGATTCCCATTCCAATTAAAACGCAGGAAAGGAAATTACCAAATAATAATAATAACCAGTAATGTATTTCTCAGTAGACGAGTTTACAGGCAAATCCAATAATTATATGGAAATTGCAACATACCCCGAAAAATTTACTGACAACATTACTGTAGAAATCAGCACTGATTCGGAAGACCACTGTATTATAGTGCTCTCCAATCATATGGGACGGATTCTTCGCATGATGGGAGTCAATGTGAACCAGGGAAAAAATCAAATTCATGTTGATAATGTGAATGCACTTGAAGCGGGCATTTATCAACTAAGTGTAAAAAACACGGAATCAAATATTTTATATAGTTCAATACTTACTAAGTTCTAAACACTGTTACCAAGTTTTTAAAACTGCACTTTTATAAGGATTAGACGGGGCCTTTCCAGGCCCTTTCTTTATTTCAGGAATAACTGATTTATTCGATGACGGTTGACCTTTGACCGTCTCACACTCTCACACTATTTTAGACTTTAGGCCTAAATTTGCAGCATGATAAGGCTCTCTGTAAACATAAATAAATTTGGTACGCTTCGTAATAGCCGTGGCGGCAATAACCCTGATGTAGTTAAGGCAGCCGTCGATGCCCAGCGATTTGGTGCTGACGGTGTTACTGTTCATCCACGTCCCGATGAGCGGCATATCCGCTATAAAGATGTTTTTGAAATAAAAAAAATCATCAGCACTGAATTTAACATAGAAGGAAATTGTGAAGAGAAAAAATTCATTGACCTGGTTCTGGCGGTAAAACCTGATCAGGTTACCCTGGTACCGGATGCGGTTGGGCAGATCACTTCTAATCATGGATGGGACACTATCCGTTATTCAGGATATCTTAAAACTGTAATTCCGGTATTTAAAAAAGCGGGCATACGGGTTTCCATTTTTATTGATCCTGTGATCGCCATGGTTGAAGCAGCTGCGGATTCAGGAACTGACCGGATTGAATTATACACAGAAGCTTATGCAAAAAAATTTCAGGAGAATAAAGAACATGCCGTCTGGCCATATCTTAAAGCAGCTACGAGAGCAAAAGAAATGGGATTGGGAATAAATGCAGGCCATGATCTTGATCTCGAGAATCTTAAATATTTTGCTGAAAAAATTCCCTGGTTAGATGAAGTATCAATCGGTCACGCTTTAATTTCCGATGCACTTTACCTGGGTTATGAAAATGCAGTACAGCTATATAAGAGGCAATTGGTCCATGGTTAATGGAATGGTATATAGAGGATGGGAAATAAAAAACATATACTATCAACCAGCTGCCATTAACCTTAATTGCAACCAAGTAATGCACAAAGCCTGGAATCCAAATCGGTTCCCCGTAAGTTTTTACCTACAATCTTTCCGTTTGGATCTATCAGAAAATTTTGAGGAATTTGCTGAATTCTATATTGCATGGCAACAGCATTATTCCAGAATTTCAAATCACTCACCTGTGACCAAACCAATTTATCGTCCTGAATGGCTTTTAGCCAGGCATCGCGGCTTCGGTCAAGAGAAACACCCAGCACTGTAAAGTTTTTTGCCTTGAATCTTTCATAAGCTGCCAACAGGTTAGGGTTTTCCATTCTGCATGGTTTGCACCAGCTGGCCCAGAAGTCCAATAGTACATATTTACCTTTAAAAGAAGAAAGGCTTACAGGGATCCCTGCTGTATCAGTTTGAACAAAATCCATGGCTTCTGTTCCGACAGCTCCTACCTTGCCATTGTCAATTTGTTCCCGGATATATTTACCATACATACTTTGTTGTACCTCGGGCGATAAACTTTGAAATCTTTTTTCTAATAAAAAAACATCGTCAGATAATTGATTTACCACGACCAGTAAAAAAGGACTTACAAAGGAAGATTTTCTCTGTTGTATAAAACTATCCACTTTTACCTGAATGGTCATAACAGCGATCTGATAAGCATCACCGATTGAATCCTTTTTTAATGTGGCATCCGGTGAATTGGCCAGCTGACTGAGCTGATTAATTCGGGCAAAATATGGATTAAAGCCCTGTTCGAAGGCTTTAAAATCCAATTCACTGGGCGAGCCTTTCACTTGCATACTGCTAAGGTTTTCAATATCCCCATTCAACGATATTGTTTCATTGCCAATGAAAATGGGGGCTTTTTTATTGGCAGAAGCAAAATTCAAAACGACCAGGTTTGGTTCTGTTACCTGACCGTTTAATAAAAAGACACCTTCTTTTACTTTACTCCGCGCCAGTGTATCTGTAGGTTTATTTGCATCCGTTAGTGTTACGACGGAATTTTCAGCAATGCCTTTTACATGGCCTTCAATATGAAACCCTGCTGGTTTCTTTTGCTGGCCCTGCACAGTTCCGGTGAATAAACTGAATAATATAATATATTTTTTCATGAAGTTTTTTTATCATGTCTGACCTGAAGAACGTCTGTAACCTCCTTTAAATTATGTCCCTTTGCTTCTAATAAAATAAGATAATGAAAAAGAAGATCTGCGGCTTCATTCAGGAATAAGTTTTCATCCTGGTCCTTTGCTTCAATAACCAGTTCCACTGCCTCTTCACCCACTTTCTGAGCAATCTTATTAATTCCCTTCTTAAACAACCCGGAGATGTAAGAGTTTTCTTTCTGGTGATATTTTCTATCCTGAATAATACTTCCGAGTTTGGTTAAGAATTCGCCTCCTTCATTTTTTTCATTCCAGCATGTATCAGCTCCGGTATGACAAACTGGTCCTGTGGGGCTGGCTTTGATCAGCAGGCTATCCTGATCACAATCCAGTATGATATCTTTTAATATAAGATAATGACCGCTCTCCTCGCCCTTTGTCCAGAGTCTTTTTTTTGATCTGCTATAAAAAGTGACTTTGCCGGTACTCTCGCTTTTATCCAAAGCTTCCCTGTTCATAAATCCTAGCATCAGAACTTTGTTTGTCCTGTCGTCTTGAATAACCGCTGGTACCAGACCATCACTGTATTTTGAATAATTGATTTCCATGGTTCAAAATTAAATTCTTATATCGATACCTTCATCCTTCAGGTATTTTTTTAAACCAGGAATCGGTATTTCCCTGAAATGAAAAATGCTCGCTGCCAACGCTGCATCCGCTTTTCCTTTTTTAAAAATCTCCGAAAAATGTGCCATATTGCCACCTCCTCCGGAAGCAATTACCGGCACGGAAAGAGATTCCGCCAATAAACTTGTTAATTCTACCGCAAATCCGGTCCTGGTACCATCATGGTCCATAGATGTTAGTAATATTTCCCCGGCACCTAATTCCACTCCCCGTCTTGCCCATTCCAGGCAATTTGTTTCCGTTGGTACCCTGCCTCCATTTAAATAGACACAATATTTTCCAACAGCATCTCTTTTAGCATCAATGGCCAGCACCACACACTGACTTCCGAAAACTCTCGCCAGTCCCATAATAAGCCCTGGATTTTTATATGCAGCTGTGTTCACAGAAATTTTATCAGCTCCATTTTCTAGTAAAACCCTTACATCTTCTTCAGATGAAATGCCGCCCCCTACCGTAAAAGGTATATTTATATGATGTGCTATTCTACGGGCCAGTTCGCTCAAAGTCTTTCTTTTCTCATGCGTAGCGGTAATGTCCAGAAACACCAGTTCATCCGCACCCTCAGCAGCATATCGGGCTCCAAGTTCCACTGGATCTCCCGCGTCGCGCAGATCGACAAAATTCGTTCCCTTCACGGTGCGTCCGTTTTTAATATCCAGACATGGTATTATTCTTTTAGTTAACATGCGATAAATCCTTAAGCGTAATCAATCCTTCATAAATGGCTTTGCCGACGATAGCACTTTTGCATCCTGTCTCTTCTAAGTGATAGATATCATCCAGAGAGCGTATTCCGCCACTTGCTATTAACCACAGGTCCGGAAAACGATCCAGAATTTTTTTATATAGTTCCAGTGACGGACCCATCATCGCACCATCCAGGAAAATATCAGTGCAAAAAATCTGTTGAATGCCGCCTTTCAAATATTTTTCAATGAAGTCGTAAATCAGTATCTCCGTGTTAACCTGCCATCCGCTGATGGAAATTTTTTCATCCCGCACATCAGCACCCAGTAAAAATTTCTCCGGGCCATAAACGTGCATCCATTCAAGCAAAAGGCTCTCATCCTTTACAGCAATACTACCTATAGAAGCAAGGGACGCGCCTGACTCAAAAACTATCTGAAGATCCTTGGTAGTACCAATTCCTCCACCGAAATCAATGATCAGATTGGTTTTCCCCGCAATAATTTCAAGCACATTCCAGTTTTTTACTCGTCCTTCCTTTGCACCATCCAGGTCAACGAGGTGTAATCTTTTCAGTCCCGCATCTTCAAACTGCAGGGCTACTTCCAAAGGATGTTCGTTATAAATTTTCTGCCTTGAATAATCACCCTGAGTCAACCGAACACATTTTCCATGCATGATATCAATGGCCGGAATTATTTCTATGGACATGTTATTAAACTAAAATTGAATAAAATTTTTCAGGATTTGTTCTCCTGGCCCGGCACTTTTCTCCGGATGAAACTGAACGCCATAAAAGTTTCTTTTATGAAGCGCCGAGCTGTAGGGCTGAACGTAATCTGTTTTTGCTATTGTTGTTTCTCCAAGGCCGGCATAATAACTATGTACAAAATAACAATAGGAGTTCTCCGGGATTCCTTTAAAAAGAGATGAATTCAAATCATAAATATTGTTCCATCCAATCTGGGGCACTTTGAGCGGTTTATCATCAGTCGCAGTAAATTTCATTACTTTTTCACCAAAAATACCCAGACATTCTGTATCATTTTCCTCTGAATATGCACATAACAATTGCATACCCAGGCAAATCCCCAGTACGGGTTGTTGTAAATTTTGAATCAGAATATCCAGTTTTCTTTCCCTGAGATAATTCATTGCAGAATTTGCTTCACCTACACCCGGAAAAATAATTTTATCTGCTGAATGGATCAGATCCGGATCATCCGTTACCAGGGCTTCAGCGCCAATCCGCTCCAGAGCGAATAATACTGAGCGGATATTTCCTGCATTATATTTTATGATGACAATTTTCATTTGAGGGAATTTATGAATTCCTTTGTACGAAGGGGGATCTCCTGCCCGGAAGCGTTTTCCAAGATTTTAATAAATGCTGTTCCAATGATGGCTCCGTTTGCGAAAGAACAGGCCATCGAAAAGCTGGACTTATCTTTTATACCAAAACCTATCAGCACAGGGTTTTTAAGCCTCATTGAACGGAGCTTATTGAAATAATTTTTCTGATCATTGAGCGTCGCAATATTACCTGTAGTCGATGAGGAAGAAACGGCATAAAGAAACCCGCTGCTTTGCTGATCCAACTTACGGATTCGAGTTTCTTCCGTTTCCGGGGTCACGAGAAAAATAAAATCCAGATTATATTTCCTGACCGGGGCAGCAAACTCCTTTTCAAATTCAAATACCGGCAGATCGGGTAGTATGAGACCATCCACACCAACATAAGCTGCATCCCGGCAAAAATTTTCAAATCCATACTGAGTTATTGGATTCATATATCCCATAAGTAATACGGGCATCCGAATTTCTTTTCTAAAATTTTTCAACTGATCAAAAAGTTTGTGAATGGTCATCCCGTTTGCCAGAGCCTTAGTACTGCTGGATTGTATAACGGGACCATCCGCCAGGGGATCACTATATGGCATTCCCAGCTCAACCATATCTGCACCTGCATCCTGGAGGGCTTTCATAACGGGCAGAGTGTCATTTAAAGCAGGATAACCTGCGGTGAAATACACATTCAACACATTTTGTTTTTTCCTCAAGAATAATTCTTTAATTCGGCTCATTGTTTTCGGTTGACGGTTGGCGGTATTCCATTTTCAAATCCCAAATTAGTTTTAGGCTTTAAGCTTTCAGCGTTTAGCCTTCCATGGCTTTCATGTATGTATCCAGATCCTTATCGCCTCTTCCACTCAGGCATATCACTACATTGTCTTCTTTTGCAAATCTGATTTTTTCCAATATGGCCAGCGCATGTGCAGATTCCAAAGCCGGTATGATACCTTCCAGTTTAGCAAGCAGAAAAGCTGCATCCAGCGCTTCAGTATCAGTAGCGTTGTAAAATGAAGCCCTCCCCGATACAAATAAATGAGCATGCAAAGGACCAATTCCAGGATAATCGAGACCTGCCGAAATACTATGAGGTTCTACTACCTGTCCGTCATTTGTCTGCATTACCAAACTCCGGCTGCCATGCAGGATACCTTTAGTACCCAGGCAGGTCGTTGCGGCAGACCTGCCGCTGTCAATTCCTTCACCAGCTGCTTCCACCGCAATCAGACGAACCTTTAATTCATCAAGAAAATGGTAAAATGCTCCGGCTGCATTACTTCCACCACCTACACAGGCAATTACGGCCTGGGGATTCTCATTACCCGTTTTTTCTTTCAGTTGCCATTTTATTTCAGCACTGATTACGCTTTGAAACCGGGCAACCATATCCGGATAAGGATGGGGGCCGACCACACTGCCTATGATATAGTGCGTATCTGCCGGATGATTAATCCAGTCCCGGATAGCTTCATTCGTCGCATCCTTAAGTGTTTTACTTCCGCTTGCGGCAGGTACTACAGTGGCACCCAGCATTTTCATTCTTGCTACATTAGGTGCCTGGCGTTGAATATCTTTTTCACCCATGTACACAATACATTCCAGTCCTTTCAGAGCACATACAGTAGCGGTGGCAACCCCATGCTGGCCGGCGCCCGTTTCTGCAATAATTCTTTTTTTTCCAAGTTTTTCAGCCAGTAATATCTGACCAATAGTATTATTAATTTTATGCGCCCCGGTGTGACAAAGATCTTCCCGTTTCAAAAAAATCTTCGTGTCATATTTGTCACTAAGTCTCCCGGCAAAATATAAAGGTGTAGGCCTGCCTGCATAATCTTTAAGCAGCAAATCAAATTGTTTAAGGAATACGGGGTCCTTTATAATTTCCAGATAGCGGGTTCTGAGTTGCTCTACATTACTGAATAACATTTCCGGAATGAATGCGCCTCCAAATTCTCCGTAATAGCCCTTTTCTGATGGATGCTGTAATGTTTTTAGTTCTGCCATCTTAAAATCTATTTTGTGTTCAACGATTTATAAAATTTATCTATTTTATCCAAGTCCTTCAATCCGCTTTGAATTTCAAACCGGCTGTTGATGTCTATTGAGAAAAGTTTTTTCGAAACTTCTTCATTAAAAAATGATTTGAGTTTATCAGTGTCTTCCGGCTCAATGCCCCCGCTAAGAAAAAACAGTTTATCAATCCCTGCAGGTTTCAGGAGATCCCAATTGAATTTCTTTCCCGTTCCTCCGTATCCTACTCCCAGCGTATCAAAAAGGAACATATCGCAGGAATCTTCATACGGTTTAGTAATCCAGGAAATCGGATCATTCTCTCCGAGGCGAAAAACCTTTATTACTGTAACATAATTGGCAATCTGTTCGCAGGCGCGGGGTGTTTCATCTCCATGAAGCTGGACCATGTCAAGCCCATACTCATCCACCATATGCATCATCTGTTCATAGGGCGTGTTCACAAAAACACCCACTTTACCAATCCTCAGTTTTGCTTTTCGCATCTGCTCGCCACTGATATGCTTACCAGCAAATCGAGGAGATTTAGGGTAAAAAATAAATCCTGCAAAATCAATTCCCACCTCTTCAAGCTTCCTTACCTGATCGAGTTGCGTCATTCCGCAAACTTTCACTCTCATAGAGTTTCTTTTTTAATTGATCAACAAAGGAGGCAAAGGCAATCGCCGGATCGGGTTCTTTCATAAATTGCTCACCGATCAGAAAACCATTAAATCCGGCTGTTTTCAAATGCAATATGGTTTCGATATTCCGGATGCCGCTTTCGGCTATATGTAATAAATTGAAAGGCAACCGTTCAGCTAGCTGAATGGAGCGATTAATGTCAACAGTAAATGTCTTTAGGTCCCGGTTATTGATTCCGACAACATCTACATCTTCGCAAAGATGGTCGAATTCGCTTTCTTCATGTATTTCCAGGAGCACTTCCAAACCCAGTTTATGAGCCTTTTTGGCAAGGGATCTTGTTTCGGCAGGTTGGAGGCAGGCAGCTATCAGGAGAATAACATCAGCTCCCATTGCTCGAGACTCCACGATCTGATAAGGGTCCAAAATAAAATCTTTCCTAAGAACCGGTAGTTTATTAAAACGGGCAAGTTTAAGATCCTCAGTTGATCCGCCAAATGAAGGAAGATCTGTCAGGACTGAAATCATTGAAGCTCCATATTGGGCATAAGCGGCAGTGACCCGTTCTACAGTAGCTGTATTATTTATTATACCTTTCGAAGGAGATTTTTTTTTAAACTCCGCGACGATACCGTTTTTCTCAGGATCCATAAGAAATTTCTTCATTGAAAAAATTTCTCTGTTGAAGCCAGGTTGTTTTTCCAATAGATGCACTGGCGATTCTACTTTACGTAATTTTATTTCCTCTTTCTTATAGGAAACTATTTTCTCAAGTATGTTTTCCATACATAAGGTTCAAGGCTTAAGGCCTGAGGCTTTTTATTGCAATGATATTAAAGTGTTCAAAGCGTTTTCTGCTTTTCGACTCTCAAAACTTTCAACCGCCGCCGCATAAGCAAGTTCGTAATCCCCATACGCACCTGTGCAATATAAGGCCATTGCAGCGTTCGCTAAAACGACTGCGTTCTGGGCCCAAGATCCTTTTCCCTTCAAAATGTCAACGAAAATTTTTGCCGCTTCCTCGGGACTGTTCCCACCATAAATATCTGCTGGGGAAACCATTCGTTTTCCTAATTGTTCGGGTGTCATTACACTATCACCTTCATTTGTAATTACGCGTGCATCACTCGTTAAAGAAAGTTCATCATAACCGTCCAGACTGTGAATAATTGCGAAGGAAGAACCGGTTTTCTGGAGTATATAAGTATATATCCGGGCCATCTCCAGATTATAAACACCGATCAATTGAAATTTGGGAGAAGCCGGATTCACCAGGGGTCCCAACATATTAAAAAAAGTTCGGATTCCCAGATTTCTTCTTATCCCTCCAACGGCTTTTAATGCCGGGTGATATAGTGGAGCATGAAGAAAACAAATATTTGCCTTTTCGGCCTCCCTCTTCAATTTTTCCGGATCATTACTGAGTTTATACCCAAGTTGCTCCATAACATTGGAGGCTCCACTGATACTCGTAGCGCCATAATTTCCATGTTTGGCTACCTTTTGCCCGGCTCCCGCCACTATGAAACATGCCAGAGTAGAGATATTAAAAGTATTTTTCCCATCTCCGCCTGTACCTACGACATCAATGAATTCCTTTCCATCCAGCTCAGCTTTTACCGCAAGCTCCAGTAACGCATCCCGAAATCCCTGAAGTTCCTCAATGGTTATACTTCGCATAAGGAAAACCGTTATAAAAGATGTCATTTCCGATTCGTTATACTGACCGCGGGAAATATTGGACAGGACCTCTTTAGCCTGCTCGCGCGTGAGTGTTTTGTACTCGAACAGTATCTGCAAAATTTTTTTCATTTCAAAAGGCTTAATGCTTAAAGCAAAAGGCTCAAGGCAATTATATAAATAGTTATATTCTCAAATAATAATTCTCAAAATCAATGTTAACATTTCAACTATTCCCCATTTCACATTCCTGCAATTTCTGGTCTTATGCTTTTTGCTTCAAGTTTTAGGCCTTTTTAACCAATTTCTCATTATCTGCTCTCCAAAAGGCGTCAATACACTTTCGGGATGAAACTGAACTCCGAGAATATCATAATTCTTGTGCCGCAATGCCATTATATGGCCATTAGCATCTGTTGCCGTTATTTCCAGGGATTCCGGAAATCCATTCGGATCTATAACCCAGCTATGGTAGCGCCCGGCCATAAATCCATCCGGAATACCACTAAAAAGATCTGCATTAACGGATACATTTCGAGGATTCTGAGGAATGATATTCACATGACTGGCAACACCATGATACACTTTCGTCAGGTTTATCAACCTGCCACCAAATACTTCCCCTATGGCCTGGTGACCCAGGCAAACACCAAGAATAGATTTGGAAGCTGCATATTGCTCTATTAATGGCAGAAGCATACCTGCCTCTGAAGGAAGTCCGGGTCCTGGTGATAATACAATTTTGTCGTATATCTGAACTTTTTCCAATGGGATCTGATCGTTGCGGAACACATCAACTTTTTCACCAATAATTTTTTCAACCAGGTGTACGAGGTTATAAGTAAACGAATCGTAGTTATCAAAAACAAGAATTTTCATAATCGGAATTAAATGGTTTCTGCCAAACTGATGGCAAGTTTCAAAGCACCCAGTTTATGGTTTACTTCTTCAAGTTCGAATTGTGGTTTACTGGCAGCAACAATTCCGGCACCTGCCTGATATGTTAGGGTATTCCGGCGACTTAACAAGCTGCGAATCATAATGGCCTGTGTACAATTGCCGTCGAATCCTACAAATCCAATACAACCTCCGTAATAACTTCTAGCTGTTGGTTCATAACTACTGATCAATTCCATAGCTCGGATCTTTGGTGCTCCGCTCAAAGTGCCTGCAGGAAAAGTGACCGCTAACAATTCAAATGGATTACTGTCTTTTTTAAGTTTGCCCTTTACTTCGCTTACGAGATGAATTACGTGCGAATAATACTGCACTTCACGAAAATGGACAACCGAAACTTCTGAGCACTGCCTGCTCAGGTCGTTCCGCGCGAGATCAACCAGCATTACATGTTCTGCGTTTTCTTTTGCGTCTTTAAGCAGGGCGTCTGCTCGTTCCTTATCGACCTCATCATTACCAGTTCTCCCACAGGTCCCGGCAATAGGATGCATTATGGCTTTACCGTCCTTTATTAAAACCTGTGATTCCGGGGAAGATCCCATGAGGCGGTAGTCACCATAATCGAAATAAAATAAATACGGACTTGGATTTACATTTCTGAGTGCACGGTATACATTGAATTCGTCACCAGTAAATGCGAGTCTGAAGCGGCGGCTAAGCACAATCTGGAAAACATCTCCACGCAAACAACTTTTAATTCCCTTCTCCACCATTTCCCTATAGTCATCATCGGTCATATTGGCTGTTTCTTCGCCCTTAACCTGAAAAGGATATACCGGAACGTCTTTGGAGCGGATCAGTGATTCAACCAATGACAATTCACTCTGCACTCCCTCCACCTTGTTTTCGCATATATAAAGTTCATCCTTAAAATGATTTATCGCAATGACATATTGATATAGCCGGTATCGCATGAGTGGAATCACTGGAGTTTCCGGTTTTTCTTTGAGCTGGATTCGGTCAAAAAAACGAACCGCATCATAGGTTGTATAACCAAAAAGGCTCTGAGCTGTTTTAACTGGTTTTTCTTCTGCCTTCTGCACGTCGAAATGATCCATAAAATCCCAAAGCAGGCCGGGCACATAAGCTGACTTAAGCGGATATTTTTCTGTTTGGCGGCCGGGCAATTTGAATTCCATTTGCTCACTATCAGAAATCTCAACTCCACCAATGGCGTGGATACATATAAAGGAATAACTGTTTTCAGCCGCATGATAATCGGTACTTTCCAGCAATACAGTATCTCTGAACCGGTCACGTACACGTAAGTAAATCCCAACCGGCGTATATATATCTGAAAGTAATTTTTTGTATGTTGTGTTGAGCTTGATTTTTTTCATGCACCCGCTTATTTTTTAGTAACTGTCGTTTTTTAACAAAAAAAAAGCCCCGGAAATAACCGGGGCCTGATATGCTTATAACATAGCAATCGCATTACGCGCCCCGACCGGAGTTTGTATGCCACCACCATGCATTATTGATTATCTGATTTATCATACTATGCAAATATGCGCGCTAATTTTGAAATTTCCAAATTGACACTTAAATTATTCCTTTGGTTGTAGGTAAATCATAGTTGAAAGGATCCTTTTTTACAGCCATGCGGATGGCTTTTGCAAAGGCTTTAAATATGGCTTCTATTTTATGGTGTTCATTTTCACCATGGCAGGTAATATTCAGGTTACAGTGTGCAGCATCCGAGAAAGACTTAAAGAAATGAAAAAACATTTCGGTAGGCATATCACCTACTTTCTCCCTTTGAAAAAACGCATTCCATACGATCCAGTTTCTTCCTCCGAAATCCAGTAATACCTGCGCATCTGCATCATCCATTGGCAGGGCAAATCCATATCTTTCCATGCCTCTTTTGTCTGCCAGCGCCATAGCCATGGCTTCGCCCAGTGCTATTCCGGTATCTTCGATTGTATGGTGCTCATCAATCTGAAGGTCGCCCCGCACATCAATTTTTAAATCCATCTTCCCGTGTCTTGCGATTTGATCCAGCATATGATCAAAAAAGGCAAGTCCGGTATGGATATCCGCTTCCCCGCTTCCATCCGCATTCAATTCAATCTGGATTTTTGTTTCCCGGGTATTGCGTTCATGAAAAACATGCCGAAGCCCGGATTTTAAATACGAATAAATTTCTGACCAATGGATGGTTTCCAACGCAACCACTTTCTCAAGTTCGCTGATAGTATCTTTTATTTCTTTGCCACCTAATTGAGCATCCTGTTTTAACCAGATGGCCTTACATCCCAGATTTTTCGCCAGTTGCACATCTGTTATGCGGTCTCCGATTACATAGGAACCTGGAATATCATACTGTTCTTTGTTAAGATAAGAAATAAGCATTCCAATGCCCGGCTTACGTGAAGGGGAATTTTCCGAAGGAAAAGATTTATCAATATGAACTGCGCTGAAATGGATGCCTTCGTTGGAAAGACATTGCATGACAAAGTCCTGAACGGGCCAGAATTTGTTTTCGGGGAATGAGGGTTTACCAAGACCATCCTGGTTTGTTACCATTACGAGTTCGTAATTCATTTCCCTGGCTATCCTTCCCATAAATTCAAATACACCGGGCAAAAATTCCAGTTTACTGAATTCATCAATCTGATATGACGGCGGAGATTCTTTTATCAGTGTTCCATCCCGGTCTATAAAAAGGATTCTTTTCATTAAAATTATTTCAGCTTGATGCGCACCAATTTTACCTCTGAAACCTTTACCACCGATACTTTGTTGCCAAAACTGTTACGTATATACGTTAATACGTCCGCAATTTCCTGATCATTGATCCCGGGGTTTGGAGGCATAACATTATAATAGGTTATTCCGTTAATCTCCTCATGTGTTGCCGAACCTTTAATAACAATGCCAATCAATTTATTCTTATCTCCCGTTACCAGTTTGCTTTTCAGCGGAGGATTTGCGTTAGGAACACCCATTCCGTCAGCCTGATGACAATTTATACACTGCAGTGTATAAACTTTCTTTCCCGAATCCATAGAAAGCCTGTAAGGTGATTTCTTTACTGCACAATGATTTCCATCCTGCGCTTTTGACAAAGCAGGCAACTGGAAAAAACAGCAAATAAAAAAAATGAATTGGACCCAGTGATGAATTTTCATTTTACTTATAGGTTATTCTCCAAATGGTTCCCTGAACATCATCTGTCACATAAATGGAGCCATCAGGACCTTCCGCCAGGCCACAGGGACGATGTAAAGCACCTCCGGAAGCTGTATTCTTGGGTCCGCCTGAAAAACCATTTGCAAATATTTCCCAATTCCCGGATGGTTTACCTTTGCTAAAAGGTACGAAAGCTATATAAAATCCTTCCTGAGGCTCAGGAGCACGGTTCCAGGAACCGTGGAATGCGATAAATGCCCCGTTTCTATATTTTTCCGGAAACAGATGACCGGTATAAAATAAAAGTCCATTGGGCGCCAGATGTCCGGGAAAAGCATATACCGGATTGATCGCATCTTCCCCCGCGGTTTTCTTTCCATCTCCACCATACTCGGGAGCCAGGATTTTTTTCCCCTGGATTTGATCATAGTAAATATATGGCCACCCGGCGTTGGATCCTTTGTGCAATTCATATAAGCATTCTGCCGGAAGCTCAGCATTTTGTTTGTCAGTATACAATTCCGGGAATATGGTATGTAGCTGGTCTCGACCATGTTGCATTACAAATAGTGTATTTGTGGTAGTATTCCAATCCAGTCCGACCACATTACGTAATCCAGTAGCATAACGGACTCCATCTGCATAGGTCTGATTCAGCTTGTCTACTTTGAACTGCCAGATCCCTGCAGCAGAATCCAATATCGGGCAGGGTTTCCTTCCCATAGAACCTACTTTCCTGTCTTCTATCTGACAGGAATTTGAATATGCCCCGATATTCACATAAATATTTCCGCTGTTGTCCAGGGTAATGGCCTTTGGTTCATGCTCGCCACGAGCAATTAAACCGGTAATTATTTTTTCAGGCTGATCTGGATTAGCAACTGTTCCGTCATTATTGAGTTTAAATCTGTAAACTTCCTGATCGGAGGATGCATAGAGCCAACCGTTTTTTTCTTTGATACCTGTCCCTTTAAAAGATCCGAAGTCTAATTCTTCATCCGCTACCCCATCACCATTTTGATCTTTTAACCGAACAATGGTATTCCCTTTTTTATTGTTTGCGAGCTTTACATAAATATATCCCGACGGCGTTACCGTAATATGGCGGGCCTTTCCTAAACCGGCAGCAAATACCGTTGCATTAAAACCACTCGGAAGAGTCAGACCTACATCCGGTTTTGAGGAAGTCAGTTTGAAGAGTTTATCCGTATCTGAGCCGACCGGATTAGAATTGACCGTCGCATGGCATGCCGTTGCCAGCAGTACCATCCCAATTAAGAGTTTATTCTTTATCTGTTTCATTCTGCAAAAATTTAATGTATTATAACCGGGATTATAAAAATATGAATTTATGAGTTCTCAATATGCTCCAGTGTGTCGATTAATTTCTCATTTTGTTCTCTTGTTCCAACTGTAATCCGCAAACAATCCGAACATCCGGGGGCTGAGCTACGGTCACGTACTACAATTCCTTTTTTTAACAAAGTTTCGTACACATTCCTTGCTTCCTTTATTTTTACCAGTAAAAAATTTGCCTCACTTGGATAAACGTTCAATACAGATGATAAACGGCTGATCTTAGTTGACAAATCATTACGCATTCCCACAATTTCCTTGATCATTTCATTCACTTCATCTGTGCCCTTTAAAGCTTCCAACACCAATTCCTGGGTAGCCTGACCTATATTATACGGCGGTTTAATTCTATTCATCACGTCGATGATCATTTCACTTGCAAAAGCCATACCCATACGGAGACCAGCGAGCCCCCAAGCCTTACTGAGTGTTTGCATGATTACAAGGTTTGGATATTCCGTTAATTCCCGGATAAAACTTTGCTGTCGGGAAAAATTGATATAAGCTTCATCTATAACAACAAGGCCATCAAAATTATTCAGGACCATTTCAATATCCTGGTGGTTTAATGCATTTCCTGTTGGATTATTGGGAGAACAGATCCAGATGATTTTTGTTTTTTCATCCACCAGCTCTTCCATGGCAGCCAGGTTGAGTTGAAATTTATCTGTCAGGTGGGCTCTCCGTACCTCCGTATCATGGATATGTGCACTTACTTCATACATACCATAAGTTGGAGGATGAATGATTATATTATCCTTTCCCGGATTACAAAATGCGCGGTAAAGAAGCTCGATGCATTCATCACTTCCATTCCCTAAAAAAATATTCCTTGGCGGCAGACCCTTGATTTGCGAGAGTCGTTCCTTTATTTTAACCTGGTGAGGATCCGGATATCGGTTATAAGGTGGTGATATGGGAGAACCCAGGCTATTCTCATTTGCATCAAGGAAAATATGTGCCGAACCACTGAATTCATCCCGGGCGGATGCATAAGGAACCAGCTTTTTAATATTGTCACGCAATAAAAAATTGATATCGATCATTATAATATTTAGTTATAAATTATTTGTTCTGCTTTAGGTACTAAGCTTTAGGCTTTAGAAGCCTAATCACAATGGCTTCAGCATGTGCCTGGAATCCTTCAGCCCGGGCCATTTCAATAATTGTATTTCCAATAGATTGTAGTCCCTCTTTTGTTAATTTCTGAAAGCTGATCTTCTTCACAAAACTATCAATACTTATTCCGCTGTAAGCTCTTGCAAAACCGTTGGTAGGAAGGGTATGATTGGTGCCAGTCGCATAATCTCCCGCGCTCTCCGGCGCATAATTTCCTAAAAAAACAGAGCCTGCATTTCGTACTTTATCAGCAAGCATTTCAGCGTCGCGGCAGGCTAAAATCAAATGTTCCGGAGCATACATATTAAGGAGATCCATTGAATCCGCAATGTTGGATATCAGAAACATTTTACTGTTTTCCAGCGATTTTTCAACTATTGATTTACGAGGAAGTTTTTGAATCTGTATTTCCAGTTCAAGGTTTACTTTTTCTGCAAATGTTCGGCTATCCGTTACCAAAATTACCTGGCTGTCTGCTCCATGTTCACACTGCGATAAAAGATCTGCCGCAACAAAAGCCGGGATAGCCGTCTCATCTGCGAATATGGCCAGTTCACTGGGTCCTGCGGGCATATCAATGGCGATGCCCTCCTGCTGGATTAATTTCTTTGCCTGAGTTACCCATTGGTTTCCCGGCCCAAAGATTTTATAGACCTGCGGAATGGTATTGGTTCCATAAGCCATAGCCGCAATTGCCTGCACGCCGCCGACGCGGAAGAGCTTCGAAATACCCAGCAATTTTGCCACATATAAAACTGCAGGATGAATTGTTCCATCTTTTTGTGGTGGCGTGCAAATAATAATTTCTTTACATCCGGCAATTCTGGCTGGTATGCCCAGCATAAGGAGGGTAGAAAACAAAGGAGCCGTACCACCCGGAATATACAATCCGATTTTTTCAATTGCCACAGATTTTCGCCAGCAGCTGATTCCTGGCAGGGTCTCCACTACTGGTTCCTGTTTCTGTTGATTGCTATGAAATATTGAAATATTCTTTTCTGCCTGATGTATTGCTGCTTTTAATTCTTCACCCAGTTTATTTTCCGCCTCATCGAATTCTTTTTCACGTACAATCAGATCAATTGAAGTTATTTGATCAAACAAAACAGAATATTCCATTACTGCTTTGTCACCTGTCTTCTTTACATCTTCCAATATTTTTCGAACACTTGTCTCCAGGTTTTCGGAATTGATTACCGGTCTGCCCAGCAGGGTCTCCCAGTGTTGTTTTTCAGGGTTTTCTATGATTTGCAGTAAAGGCATTTATAAAATCATTTTTTCGATGGGCACGACAAGAATTCCCTGTGCACCTGCCTGTTTTAATTTTTCGATGATTTCCCAGAAATCATTTTCATTCACAACGCTATGAACACTGCTCCAGCCAGGTTCTGCAAGGGGCAGGACGGTAGGGCTTTTCATACCGGGAAGCAGGGAAATGATTTCTTTTAATTTTTCATTGGGTGCGTTGAGCAGGATATATTTTGTATGTCTTGCCTTATGCACAGAACGGATCCGGAATAATAATTTCTCAAGAATCTGTTGTTGGGCGACGCCAAGTTCAGGGTGGCGTATCAATACGGCCTCTGAATGTAAAATCGTTTCGACTTCTCTGAGTCCGTTCATAAACAAAGTAGATCCGCTGCTCACCAGATCCACAATGGCGTCCGCAAGACCAATACCAGGCGCAATTTCAACCGATCCACTAATCTCATGGATCTCGGCCCGGATATTTTTTTCTTTCAGAAATCGATCTACCAGAACGGGATAGGTTGTAGCAATTTTTTTATTCTGCAGAAAGTTGAAATCCTTATAGTATTCGTTTCTTCCAACAGCAACGGACAGACGGCATTTCCCAAACCCGAGTTTTTCTGAAACGGAAACTTTTTTATTTTTTTCATAGATAACATTTTCACCTACAATGCCAATATCGGCCACAGCATCCTCCACGTATTGCGGAATATCATCGTCCCGCAGAAAGAAAACCTCCATAGGGAAATTATCCGCTTCTGTTTTCAGTTTATTGATCCCGTTTTTCAGGTCAATCCCGCAATCCTTCAATAATTGCAATGAATCGTCGAAAAGCCTGCCGGATTTCTGAATCGCAATTCGCAGCCTTATAGGCATAAAGTTGATTTAATGTTTAAAAAACAAGGGGCTTACCTTTCGATAAGCCCCTGCAATTATATTGTTTACACAAAACATCAGCAGCCTACCGGCGGGGTAAGAAATGATGATGGTGAATAGTGAATCTGATATTCATGATTAAGGCGCAAAAATAACCGGACAGGTTCATAGATCCAAAATTATTCTTATTTGGAACCTTTGGCGTCGGCGAGGAATTTAGCCAGACCGATATCTGTTAACGGATGTTTAAGCAATCCAAGAATGGGCTCCAGCGGACTTGTAATCACATCGGCTCCGGCTTCAGCACAACGAACAATATGCAAGGAGCTTCGGATGGAGGCTGCCAGGATTTCAGTTTCGTATCCCTGGATCGCATAGATATTAGCTATCTGGGCGATCAGTTCGATCCCATCCCAATTGGAATCATCAATACGGCCTATAAAGGGGGAAACATATTTGGCTCCCGCCTTAGCGGCCAGGATTGCCTGCCCGGCAGAAAAAACCAGCGTACAGTTTGTTCTGATATTATTATCAGTAAACCATTTCATCGCTTTTACACCCTCTTTGATCATCGGCACTTTCACGATAATATTTGGGTTAATTTTTACCAGTTTTTTTCCTTCCGAAATAATCCCGTCAAAATCAGTTGAAATCACTTCGGCACTGACATCTCCCTTTACGAGGTCTGAAATCGTTTTGTAATGTTTTGTGATATTTTCTTCTCCGCGTATCCCTTCTTTGGCCATCAGAGAAGGATTGGTCGTAACACCGTCCAGGATTCCCAGGTCATTGGCTTCTCGGATCTGGTCCAGGTTCGCGGTATCAATAAAAAATTTCATATAATCGATTTAAGTATTTCAAAAAAAATGGCAAGTTACTTATATCGCACCGCTCAACCACCTACCCTTGCTGCCTTCCGGCCCTGGGGGATTCAGCAGGAGCTGGCCGTATAAGACTTGCCGGTGCAAAGATAGGCTTAAAGCATAAAGCTTAAAGCCTAAGGCAAAAAATAAAAAATATATGTGTACATGTGGAATTTTGAAAATGGCAAAAATGCGAAATGAAATTTTAAATTAATTCCACATTTCATTTTCAAATTTTCAAAAAATGATTGCACTGCAATCATTTACAATTCCATATTGGTCTTAAAGCGTTGGGCTTATCTCAGGCTGTTCATCGAATTCATTGAATAAATTCCGACAAGCTGGTCTGCCCTGCCTCCCAACGGTCGGTAATATACCAGAATATCGTAGTTGTTTTCAGTCTCGAAATGATTTCCTTCCGTAATTTCAAAAGAAGGTACCGCTTGCTGATCACTACTATTAAGTGTTACGTAAGCATAATTGTAAAATCCCATCTTCATCAATGCTGATCCTTCATAGGCGCCACTTGAAGGGTTAAATTTCATATGGGTTGCTTCATTAATCTTATAACCCGTAAACTCTCCGAGGAAGTAAAGTTCCTTACCTTCGATCGGTGCATTATCGACCGGTACGAAAATGAAACGCACCAGGCCATAATCTCCCTGCCAATTCGGATTGACGTCATCCGTAGTCTGTATATAATACTGGCCGTTATTGTCAGCATAGTAATAATATGGTTGTCCTGACCTGTCCTTGTCAGGTTTCGTTGTGATTACGGATCCGTTCTTCAAATAATCCACATGGGCGATCCGGTCACTTTGATAACGGAAACTCTGCAAATCAAGCCATCGCCATTGATTACCTCCGGGAAACAAGGGTGAGTCATCGCTGTTATAAACAAAATTATTCCCCGAATAAAATGACGGGTTTCCCATATAAATCTCGTTATCCCAACGATTGTTTTGCAAAATTACCACGTGCAACTGCTGAAATGGATTTGAAATAATCAAGGCCCTGCTGTTAACCGTAAACTGCAATTTTTGATGTGTCCCCGAATACTGGGGATTCATTGGCGGAAATATCTGTGCAGTAATGGAAACCAAAGTCTGTACGACCAACAGCCTTTTTGTAAATGCTATTTTTGTTTCATCATTATTCAAATATACTTTCAGGATATAATTACCTGATAACGTAAGGCGGGAGTTGTTTTCAGGAAGAAAAACATGGTAATGTGTATAATGAATAAGGGCTATTGAAGAAAAATGATAGTTTGTAATCTGGTTTTGTGCGAATCCGTTGATATAATCTAAGGTACTCACCTGGACAGGTGTCCAGTCCGCATTGCACAACTGATAAGTATAATAATAATTTTTTACGTCTGCGTCAAGGTCGTCAAATTCAAGCTCCAACTGTTCATTCCCAGTCAGAGTCAGAACCGGGTAGCTCATCTGGTTGCCTTTCAGAAACAGTTTGACACTGTAAATATTAGGAGTATATACTGAATCGGGAGTTTGTCCTTCCAGTTTCGTTCCAATGGAAAGAAGGATGAGTAAAATCAGGTATTTCATATATTATTGCTAATACAATGATAGTTCAATTCAGTAAAAAACTTTTCAGACAGCCGGGGGAAGTCTATTTTTGAGTGTTAAAATTTTAAGTTTGAACCTTTCCCGTTTTATCGCCCGGCGCATCGCATTTAACAGTCAGCATTCCTTTTCCAGGTTTATTATCCGCCTCGCTATTGCTGCAACAGCAATAGGAGTTATGGCCATGATACTAACCATCGCATTCGCAAAAGGATTTCAACATGCTATTGCTGACAAAATGTATGGCTTTTCCGGCCATATCCGCATTCTACATTTCGATTCGGAAAAAACAGAAAACGATTCTGTAACACCTGCTGCAGTAAATGATACAGTTTTGTCTGCCATCAGAAATGATCCCGAAGTAAAATATTTTTATGCTTTTGCTACCAAAGATGCCATCCTGAAAGGGCCTGAAAGTTTCGAGGGCCTGAAATTAAAAGGAGTTGAACCCGGTTTTTCTTTTGACCATTTAAAGGAATTTTTGAAGTCCGGCAGTTGGATTCATTTCCCTGAAAGCGGATACAGTAATGAGGTCAATTTATCTAATTATACTGCCAACCAGCTCAAACTGAAAACTGGAGATAAGCTGTATGCCTATTTTATACAGCCTGATGGTTCCAAACGCGTCCGTCCCATGGTCGTTGCAGGAACTTTTAAAACAGGCATTGAATACTACGACCGGGTCAATGCATTAGTGGATATCCGCTTGGTTCAGCGACTCAATAACTGGGGTCCGGGAGAAATCAGCGGGTACGAAGTTTTTATCAATGACTATACCATGGCTGATTCTGTCAGCAATCGTATTTACGAAAATCTTCCCCGAAAATGGAATAGCCAGTCCATCAGAGAAATTTATGGAAATATTTTCGACTGGCTTAACCTGCAGGATACTACTATCCTCATCGTCATCGTGATCATGATACTTGTAGCGATTCTGAACCTCGTCACCTGTTTAATTATATTACTCCTGGAAAGAACCCATATGATCGGAATATTAAAATCCATGGGTTCCCGCGACAAAGGCATTCAGAAGATATTCCTGTATCACGGAGCACTAATTACATTTGGCGGAATAATCTTTGGAAATCTGTTTGGCCTGTTGTTCTATTGGTTACAAAACAAGTATGGTATTATTACCCTGCCTGAAGATTCTTATTATATTTCAACCGCCGTTGCTTATATCACCTGGCAGCAGGTTTGCCTGGTGAATCTGGGAACCTTTGTGATTTGTTTTGCGGTTCTTCTCTTTCCCAGTTTTTTCATAATCCGCCGGCTTAGCCCAGTGAGAGCGATAGCCTTTAACTGATCATTTCTATCCAGGACAATATTATACCCGTTGCTACTGCAACATTCAATGATTCAGCGCCTCCTTTGCCGGGAATACGAATTTTTTTAATAGCCAGGGATTCCAAAGTATGATTGATTCCTTTTGATTCATTACCCATCAGCAGCATAAGTTTAGATAGTTTAATTTTTTTATCGAGATTCTCTCCTGCCAGAGATCCCGCATATAAGGGAACTCCTGGATTCATTTTTATATATTCTATGAGGTTTGTATATTCGATTTTAACCCTTGCGAGGCTTCCCATTGCGGATTGCACCACTTTCGGATTAAATAAATCAACTGTATCCTCACTGCAAACAATACGTTTAACGCCAAACCAGTCGGCTATCCGGAGTATAGTGCCGAGATTACCAGGATCCTGAATAGTATCAAGGAGAAGGGTCAGGCCTTCTGGTTTCAGAGAATCATTAAAAACAGGTTTAGTGAAAATCGCCAGCACCTGGTTAGGAGTGTTGTGAAAAGAAATTCTTTCCAGCTCCTTTTCATCGACTTTGATGTAGAGGTCTTGTCTGTCTTTCCACATCTCTTTATAGGCATTCAACCAACTCTCTATAGCAAAACACTGAATCAGACGAAGATTATCCGACTGCAGGAATTCCGTAACGATCTTCGGACCTTCTGCAACAAAGACTCCATCAGCATCGCGGAATTTTTTATGGCCTAAACTTTGGATATATTTGACCTGCGATTTTACAAGCATGGATTCGCCGTTTTAATAATATGTCATATTGCCGGCAAGTTACATCATCACTGGTCAGACCTGCAATCGTTCCGGCGATTCTGATTTTTGCCCTCTTTGCCTGCCGAGTTCCAGTAGACTTCCAAAAGGGTAAACCCTTTGTTTATAAAACAAATATTAAAGTTGAAGGAAATGTTAAAGGAGCCCAAAAGCAGGACCTGATTGATCGCCTTCAAAACCAGTTGGATGACAGCCTCCAGGCGAAAACTGTAACAGACTTTTTTACGGGTGCGCATGTTTCGGTATGGTGGCCATCTTTTCCTCCATTTTATATTTCCAACTGGCCACATATCATTATAAAAAAACTAAGTATTCCTCCTGTTTATGATTCAACAAGCAGGGACCGTTCAATCGGTTATATGGATGCTCTATTACATGCAAATGGTTATTACTCACCTGCAATATCAGACACAGTCATTATTAAAACAGTTTACAAAGGGAAAATAGATAAAAGCCGGAAACATAAAGGCGAACGCCTGGAGGAACAAAGAGTATATGTTAATTTTATTGTCAGGCCTGGTAAACAGATTATGATTGATTCTGTTGGGTTCAGTCTCCGGACACCGGAGCTACAACAGATTGCAATAAATTCAAGAGAACAATCCTTAATAAAAGTTGGTAAACCTTATTCTCAGCTGGTTCTCACCAATGAGATTAACCGACTTGTAGACAGCTTCAGGAATAATGGTTATTTCCGCTTTTCCAAAGAAGATCTTTATGTGGAACATGATACTGTATTTTCTGCACTTATAAATCCTTCTCTGGATCCCATTGAACAGGCGGAGTTACTTGAAAAACTTAAGCAGAAAAAAGAGAATCCCACGATCACAGTCGTAATCAGGCAAAGGCCGGTGCGTGATACAACCCATTTGATTAAATATTTTATTGGACAGGTTACTGTTTACCCTGATCTTCCTACGGCAGAAGATACTCTGGCGGTTCACACCGATACAACGATTATCAATCAAATCAAATTTATCAACAGGACAAATAAATTTAGACTGTCATTCCTGGCAAATAATATTTATTTGTACCCTGGTGGTATGTACAAACAACAAAACTATTTTCGTACTTCAAACCGGCTGAGTCAGTTTTCTGCATGGGAATATAATAACATTGAATTCCAGCGATCTCCCAACAGTGATAGTTTATTGGATGTCATATTACGGATGTATCCGTCGAAAAAGCAGAAACTTTCCCTCTCGCTTGAAACCAGTTACAATACTAATGGCATTGTAACAACAGGAAGCCTACTAGGTACCAGTGTTATTCTTGGTTTACAGAACCGTAACGCATACAGGCAATCCATACTGACCAATACCAATTTGCAGGCTGGTATTGAATTGGGTTCTAATTCAACTATTCAAACCGTATTGACAAGTTTATCTCATACCATCGTAATTCCACGCATCATTCATATTATTCCTTTCCTTGATTTCCCGGCTAATCTTGAAAAGAAGGGTTATAATACGCAGACACTGATAAATGTCAATGCAGGTTATACAAGACGCCTAGATTTTTTCACGCAGGAAAGTGTAAATGGATCTTTTGGTTATCAATGGTCAAAAACACAACTTCATAAAAAAAATGAATTGATTTTTTCAGTAACCAAGAGTTATTTCTGGAAACCAATAAATATTGAGAATACTACGTATCCAAATATTACAGACAGCTTTCAAACCATCCTTAAAGAAAATCCTCCACTGCAGATTACATTCCGCTCCGGGCTGGTAATCGGACAACAGTTTGCTTATAATATTGTCAGGGTTAAACAAAATAAAATAAATTATTTTCTCGTGGATTTTGATGAAAGTGGTGCGCTGCTGGGTTTCTTTAAAAATCTGGATAAAGGCGCGTTGCTTCGTTATATAAAAGGGCAGATTGAATTCCGGCACACCATCGATTATGGAAAAAATCAGTTGGCATTCCGGGCATTTGGAGGTGCAGGATATGCATATGGATTAACAGATACTGGGTATGAACATACCCTTCCAACTTTTAAAGCTTTTTATTCAGGAGGTCCCAATAGTATGCGAGCCTGGCAGGTAAGAAACCTAGGATTGGGATCGTCAAAATATTATACTGATTCCTTAAATAACTTCGACCTGCGATATGGAGATATCAAACTGGAATTTAATGCCGAATACCGGTTCCTTCTGGGAACTCTTTTTGGAATTAAATTCAAAAGTGCATTGTTCACTGATATTGGAAATATCTGGAACTGGACTCCAATCGATACATCCTCATTGGGCAAGGGAAGTGATTTTCAATTAAACCGTTTTTATAAGGAATTCGCCGTTGGGGCTGGCACAGGATTAAGACTGGATTTTAATTATTTTCTTATACGCCTGGACTGGTCATACAGGATCCGTGATCCTCAGGCAATACTGGGTTCGGATACCTGGTTTTACAAACTTGAACTGAGCAGCGGGCAACTTCAGCTGGGGATCAATTATCCGTTTTGATTATTATCCCTGCCACTCCAGGATCGATGGCATTTTCTAAACGATAATTACCAATTCTGGTGCGGCAAAGCGAACTGAGGTAAGCTCCGCAAACCAGGAACTGACCTACATCATTAGCCAAACTTCTAATATAGGTGCCCGTGGAACATACAACCCGGAACGAAATGAAAGGAAGTTCCAGAATATGCATTTCAAACTCCTTTATGAATACTTTCCTTCCTTCAAGAGAAACGGCCCTCCCCTGCCTTGCAAGATCGTAAGATCGCACACCATTTTTTTTGATAGCAGAATATACGGGTGGCACCTGGATGATTTCCCCGGTAAATTTTTTAGAAACTTCTAATAAAGATGCTGAATCCACGTGACTAAAATCTTTCAGGTTTTCAGGGTTTGTTTCCAGATCGTATGAAGCAGTTGTTGCACCCAGCGTTATGGTGCCGGTATATTCTTTTTCCTGCGACATATATTCATTGATTTTTTTGGTAAATTTTCCTGTACATAAAATCAATAGTCCTGTAGCTAAAGGATCCAATGTACCTGCGTGGCCTACTTTTGCATGTATCTGGTTTCGAATTCTCTTTACCACATCCGCTGAAGTCCACCCTATGGGTTTATTTATCAATATCACCTGTCCTTCTTCAAAAGGATTCATAATAAATTTTTAAAGTCAGATTTCCCTTCTTGCTTTTATCTGCAAGTATTTGTTAATTACATCAACACTTAATTTTTCCGGCGCAGTTAATAGCGAACTAATTCCATAACGCTGAAGTTCCTTAACTACCAGTTTTTTTTCCAGGATAAATTTCTCCGCAATCACTTTTTCATATAAACCTTCGATATTGGAAGCTTTCCCTGAGGCCATCACCTGCAAGGATGTATTTTCAAAAAAAACAACCAACAATAAGTGTCTGCCGGATATATTACGCAGGTAGGGCAATTGCCTTCTAAGAGATGAAAGTGATTCAAAATTCGTAAAAAGAATCAGCAGACTCCTTTGCGTAATTCGGGTCTTTATAAGTTTATGTAAAAATGCAAAATCTGATTCCAGAAATTGTGTATTCAAATTATAAAGCGCATTTACGATTCCCGTCATCTGGGTAGACCTGTGATTCGCCGGCAAAAAATCTCCACCCTTATCACCGAAACTAATAAATCCGGACCTGTCCTGTTTGGAAATTGCAACAGCACTCAGGGCAAGAGTTGCATTCACGGCGTAATCCAATAAACTAAGTCCTTCGAATGCCATTTTCATCGCTCTTCCTTTATCAATAATACAATATACCTGCTGACTTTTTTCATCCGAGTATACATTGATCATTAACTGACCTCCGGTTGTTCCTGTGGCTTTCCAGTTGATTCCCCGTATATCGTCGCCGCTGACATACTCACGTATTTGTTCAAATTCAAGGCTATGACCCGTTTTACGAACCTGTTTGAATCCGATATTTCCCGGGTCCGTAATATGTGATTTAAATTCAAATTGACGGAGTAACAGAAAGGCGGGATAAACTTTTACAGGTTCTTTCGCTGCAAATGTTTTCCGCCGTAATAATATCTGAAGTGGTGTTTTGATAAAAATATGGAGGTCACCGAAAAAAAATTCTCCTCTGTTATTAGGTCGTACATTATACCGAATGGTGCTATTTTCATCCGGATCCAGGATAAGTTTTCTCTTAAAGTCCCGAATTTGCCAGGGTTCTGGAAATTCTTCCACTAATTGAAGGAAAGTCCTGAAAGGATATCTGTTTCCGACCAGCCAAAGTATTATATTTTCTTCCCCATTGCTCAGTCTATCTGGTAAGATACGTTTGACTGATACCGGATTCCATTTTGAAAATAAAACCGAGATGTCGAGAATAAGAGCAAGTAAAAATAAACCCAGGAATAATAAAGAAACAGTAAAAAGTAATGGGATAAAATAAGAAAGTACGAATAATAAAATATCAGCCGCCATTAAACGATAAAATCGTTTACCCAGAAAAATGGAAAGCCAAAGCTGTTTAAAAATATGCATGTTATCTGGGAATTTCTGAAGACTGAATGATTTGATTTATTACATCGTCCGCTGTACCACCTTCCATTTCCTTTTCAGGTGAAAGAACCAGGCGGTGGCGCAGAACGGGTGGCATAACATATAGAATGTCTTCCGGTACAACAAAATCTCTTCCATTCATGGCTGCAACGGCTTTTGAAGACTGGAGAATTCCAATGGAAGCGCGCGGTGAAGCGCCGAGGTAAATTGATTTATGCTGACGTGTGGAAGCAACCACAGAAACAATAAATCGAATCAGTTTTTCCTCCACGTGAATACCATTTACCAGGCGACGGAGGTTCTCAATGATGGATGCATTCAATACAGGTTTTACCAAATTGTTCATCCCCATTCCTGTAGTGCTGTGATGTTTGGTAACCACAATCACTTCATCTGTTTCGCTGGGATAATCCACTTTAATTTTGAACAGGAAGCGATCCAGCTGGGCTTCGGGTAAATGATAAGTACCTTCCTGCTCGATAGGGTTTTGTGTAGCAATAACTAAAAATGGCTGTTGCATCTGCATAGTCTGTCCGTCAACCGTTATCTGTCTTTCTTCCATCACTTCAAATAAAGCCGCCTGCGTTTTTGCGGGAGCACGATTTATTTCATCTATTAAAATGATATTGCTAAATATAGGTCCGGGGCGGAATTGGAATAACATTTCCCGGGGATTAAATATGGATGCACCGATTACATCTCCTGGCATCAGGTCGGGTGTAAACTGAATCCTTGAAAATCCGACATCAATGGAACGGCTCAGAAGTTTGGCTGCGAGTGTTTTAGCAACGCCTGGAACGCCTTCAATAAGAACATGACCATCTGCCAGAATCCCGGCAATCAGCAACTCGATCATTTGTTGCTGCCCTACAATTACCTTCCCAATTTCTGATTTTAGCTTGTCTAAAGTTTCCCTGAATTCCTGAAGCGGGGTTCTTTCGCCAAATAAATTTTCTTCCATATTCTATGTCGCTTTGTTGAATTGACTTATTTGATAGTGAAGATCCATTAATTCCTGGTCAGATAAAACCGGTTTTAACCGGACTTCATGAATTAATTGGACCACTTGTTTAATATCATTTAAAGGCTGCCCGGCCCTAAACGAAAGTTTTTGTGCAAATTCTTCATCTAATAATGAAGTAGAAAGATTATAAGCAGACCGAATATTTTCAAGAAAAGCAGTTATCATTTTTGCCGCCAGGTTCTGGTTGTTTTTCTGCTGAAAATATAAGCGCCCGACAGTTTTTACAAAATCTTCTGATGCATTCCGGAGTGGAGGGATCACAGTTATCGGACGCTGTTTTCGTTTTGATTCTATAAAAAACATCAGCAGGAACAATATAAGGGTTAACCAGAACGCCCATCTCAAGGAACGGTTACCGAGAATAAAGCGCAGGGAAGAAAAGCTTTTCCGGTTCTTCCTGTACCTGAAATAATCAGACCATTCTACAACACCGGATTCTTTTTGCATATATGAAAGGGCAATATCATAATATGATCTGTTTTTATTATGCAATAAAAAGAAATTGGTGAACGCAAAGGGATCCAGATGAATAAAAATGGATCCGCCCTTAGAATAGGAAATCCTGATAAAATCCGGCTTTCCTGTAATATCCTTTCCCAGGATCATGGTATATCCCGTATCAATACCTTCAAAATGAGACTGGGTGGAATAACCCGGATAACTATAGTTCATCCATTTTTTTTGATCAGGACCCAACAGACTGATTTCCGAACTGTCTCTTCCATAAAATATTTCTTTTTTCAATTTTAGGTTAAGCATAGTCATAACCGTATCCTCAAAATACAGCGCTGAAATAAAGACCTGATTCTTTCCTGACGCAGCAAAACGAATGATGTCGTGCATTTCATCCGGTTCAGGCCTGAATTCCGGACCGACAATAATAAGGGCCCGCGGGGTATCATCTCCATTTTCATTCTGATATAGAATCGGGAACCTGCTGCTTGTACGAATATCTGCATCCCGGAAAATAAATGGCAGATTGTCATAAGCATACTTTGTACCATATGGAATTTTATCCGTATGCCATAAGCTGACACGCCTGTCCAGTTGTTTTTTGCATGAACAACACAGGCCCAGCAAGCAGAAAATAATAAATCTATTTCTTAGTAAATTCTTCAATCGGAAAGAGTATGTTGAAAATTTTCAAATTTATTTTTAAGGCTATTAAATAAATCCTGATGGGGATTAAAGTCGCCATAAAAAATGTATTCATATGCAGTTGCCAGATACCTGAAATCACCTGCCCCCGATTGGGTTGTCAAAGCGTGTGCAATTTCTGCATTGGTTGAAGAATCCCGGATTTCGATGACACCCTTATCCCGGATTGTCCGGATCAGTCTCAGATACATATTACGGACCGCAAGCCTGTAATTTCCTTCCAGCTGATATTTATGAATCAGTTCATCATAATCAATTTCCTGGTCCAACACGGATGCTTCCGTTGTTGATTCATTTTGTTTTCCTTTCCGTTTTAACCATCTGAGATTATTTTCCTTAGCTAATTGATAGATCCCATATAAAAGAATTCCGGTAAACAAGACGAAAATAATCCATTGAAAGAGGCTGCTGCCGAATAGCCTGGAAAAAATTCCCGGCTTTGGTGGCTCTTCCAGCCTCCAGTAATCCGGATTATTTGCGTACGCATAGTCAGGATTTTTTAAATATGAATTCGCTTGTCTTTGAGAAACCGCTCTTAAGGAATAAGCAGGAAAATTTTTCTCAGGTGAATCATTCATTTTGATCTTTAAAACAGTATCCTCGCCAGATTGAGCAAAGCCCGTTTCAATTTCCTGAATGAAGAAAATAAAAAGAATTAAAAATAGATATTTGATCATGAAGGATGGTCAGGGTTTTTCAGGTTGAACCATCTTTTCCTTTCTGCCAAGTCGAACAGGATAAATGATAAAATACCAAATGATAAAACTGGCGGAAGAAATAAGGATAAACAGACTTAACCAGAGAGGCATATGGGAATAACGCGTTACAAATCCTTCCAGGAATGCTGCCAGAATAAATACAGGCACCAGCCCGATCATCATTTTTATGCCGTCCTTCGCTCCGCGTTTCAAAGAATAAAGTCTATTATATGTACCTGGGAAAACCAGGCTTTTAGCAAGTACAATTCCGGCAGCACCCGCGATGATAATAGATGAAATCTCCAGGGTCCCATGGATCCATATCACCAGAACCGACTGCCAACCCAGCCCTTTTGAAAAAAAATAATATTGAAAAGCTCCCAGCATCACTCCGTTATTGAATAGCTGCCATACCGTTCCGAGACCTGCCAGGATTCCCAGGATAAATATCATAAAAGAAACCTGGATATTATTGACAGCGATCCAAAGAAACATTGATACAGAATCCTCCCCTTTATAAACACCAAATGGGTCCCCTTTGGCAATATTCTGTTCAGTCATTTCCACATAATCGTTGCCAAGAACACCGCGTACAAAACTTTGGTCATTCGCTGCAGAGAAAGCTGACAAAACTGCGAAAAACAGAAATATGAGAAAGGCATAAAGTAATTCACGATGATACTTCCGGATGACGAGCGGCAATTCCGTTTTCCAAAATCTGATAATCCGGGATGATTCCTCTTTTTTATTTTTATAAATACCAAGATAAATTCCGGAAGCGAGTTTGTTGAGATATTGGGTGACTTTGCTTTGAGGGTAAAAAGTTTTTGCATACCCAAGGTCATTCACCAGTTCTGTGAATCGATTCGCCATTTCATCAGGATCCGTTGTCGGCTCATACTGATAAATTTTCCACTTTTCAATATTCTGTTGTATGAATTGACCTTCACGCACAAAAACAGTACATTTATTTATAAATATAGTTCATCCCCCGATTATATGTTAACCGTTAAACTGGATACAGGTTTTAATATAGAAGTTGATTTCCCGATCAGCCCGTTTCATCGCCGCATGTTTGCATATTGTATAGACGTACTGGTGATGTTTTTTTATGGACTTTTATGCAGCAAGATCGTCGGATTCCTGCCACAAAAAAGCTTATCTGAAAAACAGTGGTTGTGGATCATAATAGGCTTCCCGGTTCTGTTTTATTATCCGGTAATGGAAATCCTGACCAACGGACAAACTATTGGCAAAAGAATAATGGGAATCCGTGTAATTGCAATGGACGGAGGACAGGCTTCCGTAAGTCAATATATTTTACGTTGGGTTTTCAGGCTGGCCGACTTCCCTTTTTGGATATTCGGCGCCATTGCGGCAGGAAGCCTGTCCTGGTGGCTCAGTTTTCTCGTTTTCTCCGGAATAGCCTGTGTAATTATTTCTGACAAATCCCAAAGAATCGGAGATATTGTTGCGGGTACAATTGTAATTTTTACAAGATCAAATACTTCCTGGCAGGACACGGTTTTCATTGAAGTAGAAGCAGATTATAAACCCAGTTATCCGAAAGTAATGCAGATGAGTGACAAAGATCTTAATTCACTCAAAATGATCATTCGTACAGTAAAGAAAAATAACAACCATGAACTCGCATTCCGCATTGCAGAGAGGATCAAATGGAAATTAAATATGCAGGGCGACCAGGACGCACTTGATTTCCTTGAAACCCTGCTTAAAGATTATAATTATTATTCAAATCACTGATCAGTTCAGGAACGATGACCTACCATGACTCCAATAATAGCCGCTAAAATAACCAGGGCATAAAAGGAAAGACCTATAATTGCTAAAATTCCATAATATTTAAAATAAGATTTCAGGTTTTTAAGCGATTCAACCATTACTGGCTGATCGTTATTTCCAAGTGCCCTACGCATCTTAGTAGAAAAATTAAATAAAAAAAGCGCTGGGAAAAACATGACTAAAGCGAATATTATTGATCCTACTATATAAAGAGCACTTATAAAGACTCCGCTTAAAGCGGTCGCGTCACTATTCATACTTCCAGTAAGGGATGAAAAGACAGATCCATAAAATACACCTCCTATTAAAATCAAACCACAAAAAATAAATCCAAGAATTGAAAGAAATTTGGCCCAACGTGCGGTTTCATTTAAATAATTTATTGATGGCTGGTCTATTTGCAGGTCAAATAAGTTTGCATTGACTGGCTGTTCCATGTAGTTTTTTTGGGGTTAAGAAAACCGTTTCTATTATAAATTAAAGGAAAATCTACCACTAATCAAAGAATTAGATACAATTCAGATCAATATGCTCTTGCAAAAAGAACTCTTTCCAAACTGGGTTTACCGCTATAAATACAAAATCCTTCTTCAGCAGGATTATTGAGTGGAATACAACGAATGGTCGCTTTCGATTTCTCCTTAATGGCTTCCTCGGTTTCTGCAGTTCCATCCCAGTGGGCCAGAATGAATCCGCCTTTTTCATCAAGCAGATTCAAAAATTCTTCCCAACTATCTGCTTTCGTTATATGATCATCCCTGTACAACATAGATTTCCGAAACATTCCATCCTGGATTTCCAGGAGAAGTTTTTCTACTCTGAGAACAAGACCTTCTTCAGGAAAACTTGTTTTTACTTTGGTATCTCTTCTTGCTATTTCAACAGTATGATTATCCAGATCCCTTAATCCCAGAGCGATTCGAACAGGGACACCTTTCTTTTCATATTCTGCAAATTTCCATCCTGGTCTGTTATTATCATTGTTATCAAATTTTACGCGAATACCTGCTTTCTTTAATCCGGATGCGAGTTCTTGCCCTTTTGCATCAAGTAAATCCTTTCTTTCATCTCCTTTATAAATCGGGATGATTACAACCTGTATGGGAGCGATCCGGGGCGGGAGGATCAATCCGTCGTCATCACCGTGTGCCATAACCAGCGCACCTACAAGCCTTGTGCTGACACCCCAGCTTGTTGCCCAAACATAATCAAGATTATTTTGTCTGTCTGAAAATTTAACATCAAATGCTTTGGCGAAATTTTGTCCTAGGAAATGCGAAGTGCCCGCCTGAAGAGCCTTTCCATCCTGCATCAGGGCTTCGATACAATACGTGTCAATAGCGCCTGCAAATCGTTCACTGGCTGTTTTTACGCCCCTGATAACTGGAAGCGCCATATAATTTTCAACAAAATCTGCATAAATATCCAGCATGAGCCTGGCTTCTGTTATAGCTTCATCAGAAGTCGCATGTGCAGTATGTCCTTCCTGCCAGAGAAATTCCGTTGTTCTTAGAAATAGTCTCGTACGCATTTCCCATCTTACTACGTTGGCCCATTGGTTTATCAACAGGGGCAAATCACGATATGACTGTATCCAGGTTTTATATGTATTCCAGATGATCGTTTCGCTTGTAGGTCTGACGATCAGTTCTTCATCCAGTTTTGCTTCAGGATCCACAATTATACCACCTCCGTCCGGATCATTTTTTAGGCGATAATGTGTTACAACTGCGCATTCCTTAGCAAAACCTTCCACATGAGCCGCTTCCCTGCTCAGAAAACTTTTAGGTATAAAAAGCGGGAAATAGGCGTTTTCATGGCCTGTATCTTTGAACATCTGGTCCAGGGTATCCCTCATTTTCTCCCAAAGGGCAAATCCAGACGGCTTGATAACCATACACCCACGAACAGCTGAATAATCTGCCAATCCGCCCTTTATTACCAGGTCGTTATACCACTGCGAATAGTCTTCCTTACGGCTTGTAATTTCTTTGCTCATATTTAGGGTAATTCTTGCGAGACTTGATTTAGCTCATTTTAACAGTTTGGCATGGTATTTTTCTGATGGAGGTGAATATATTTTGTAATTTTGTTAAAACGCTCAAAAGTAGTAACTTAAGATCGAAATTTCTAAAAGCTTTCACTATGAAACGTCTATACAAATTAATCATACCCGTCGTTTTACTTTTCTCAGTTTATAGTTGCTCAACATATAAAAACAGCTCTGTAACACCGGATGACGTTTACTATTCACCGGGCACTCCTTCAAACCCCAATAGTGCACAGACTACGAATTCGGATTATTATAGTACCCCGAATGAAAATTATGTAAAAATGCGGGTGCAGGATCCTGACCGCTGGTCCTATTTTGATGATTATAACTACGATTATTATGGCGGTTATTCTCCATATAGCGCTTATTCCCCTTATGGGTATGGAAGCGGATTCGGAATGGGTATAGGTTTTGGAACAGGATTTTATAGCCCATGGTATGGTGGTTTTGGTTATTATAGTCCGATGAGTTATTACAATAGTTACTATGCCTGGAATAGTTTCTATAACCCCTATTATGGGGGTGTTGTAGTAATAAACGGGAAAAACACTGCCACACCCAGTTATACGAGGATGAGCACTTTTAATCCTTCTTCTTATCAGGGAAGATTTTATAATTCAAGGCCCAATACTACAAATTCAAACTATACTCGTAATTCTCAGAATTACAATATGACCAACAATTTCAACAGGTCTACAAACAGCCGTCCGGCATATAACAATACTTCCAATTTCAGTAGTGGTGGAAGAAGCAGCGGTGGTTTCAGCGGTGGCGGCGGCGGCGCATCGCGTGGCGGAGGTTTTTCTCGTCCGGGCAGGTAATTCTTGAGAGATCATGAAACGTTTGATAGTTCTGTGCCAGCCTCTTTTTATATCTTTTTATCTTCAGGCACAGCTTCCGGAAGATGCTTTACGCATGTCTTATACTCTTCCATCAGGGACTGCACGTGAACAGGCCATTGGAGGAGCTATGGGATCCCTGGGTGGAGATATTACAGCCAATTATATAAATCCCGCAGGTCTTGGTTTTTATAAAACCAGTGAAGTCCTAGTTAGCCCCGGATGGTCTTTTGGTAAATCCAACACCGGATATTTATCGAATAATATCAAGAGCCCTTCTGTAAATAATTTTCTTCTTTCTACTTCCGGATTCGTTTATGGATGGGCAAGCGATCCGGATAAAAGTTCGGCAATCAGTCTGGCTGTAAACCGGACCGCCGATTTTAACGGGCATATCGTATATCAGGGGAAAAATAATTATTCTTCAGCTTCCGATGCATATAAAGAAGAATTCGCAGCATCCGGGATAAGTTATGATCAGGCATTTACATCACCAAGTCTTTCCTATGGTACCCGTATGGCTCTTTATACCTATCTCATCGATACATCACAAGGAGGCCTCGGTCCAATCATCGCTCAGCCTGATAAAGTGCTGGCAGCGGGCGGATTTCTCGGACAGAATACAGATATTCGAAGTTCAGGCGGTATTACAGAAATTGCTCTTGGGATCGCAGGTTCATCGAAAGACAAATGGTACTGGGGAATTTCTATTGGTATTCCAATTGTGAACTATCAGCGAACCACGCAATACACTGAAACTGATCTTAGCGGCGATAACAATAATGATTTTGGTTATTATACTTACACAGAGACTTATTCAGCCAAAGGCGTTGGTGTGAATGGAAGATTTGGTGCCATTTTTCGTCCCAATCTTAACTGGCGATTCGGGCTGGCTGTTCATACCCCAACTTTTTATTCCATTACGGACAGGCTCTCCTCTGCAATGACAACCAATACGGAGGGATATGCAGGGACAATCTCCATTCAATCCGATACTTTGGACATAGTTGCCAATACAAGCAACAGTCTTGAATATGACCTGCAATCTCCCTGGCATCTTTTGGCAAGCGGCTCCTATATTTTTCCCGGTGCTGTTACAGAAGGAAAGATGGGATTTATTACAGCAGATATTGAATATGTAGCCAACAGGGATGTCAGATTCAGTTTTCCACTTGATGCTAATGGAAACCAGCCCGACAACAGCTATTTCGGTCCGCTTAACAATACAATTAAATCATACTATAAGAATACGTTTAATTTCAGAATGGGCGGAGAATATAAAGTTAATGAAATGGCTTACCGTCTCGGCGCATCCTATTCGATGAATCCATATTCATCTCCGGATTTAAAAGCGAACCGGACAACCTTCAGCGGTGGAGTCGGCTATCGGAAGAAAGGAATTTTTATTGACTTAACTTATGTGGAAGCCATAATGAACGACGTGAATTTCCCTTACAGACTTACTCAAAAAGACAATTATTATTCGACAGTGAAACAGTTTACAGGAAACCTGATCCTGACTTTTGGTATTAAGTTTTAACCACTGAGTGTCGCGCAAGTATTTTATTAAAAAAATCATCTTCCAGCCAAATCAGGCTTTCATTTTTATTCAACCAAGTCATCTGACGTTTGGCATAGTGTCTTGTATTTTGTTTTATCATTGAAACGCTGTCCTCCAGGCTGGACTTACCTTTCAGGTAATCAAACAATTCCGAATATCCGACAGTCTGGAGTGCATTCAGGTGCTGAAAGGGAAGAAGGGAAGCAGCTTCATCCAATAACCCCAAATCCATCATGATATCTACCCTTTCATTTATTTTAGAGTACATTTCCTTTCTCGGTATGCGCAATCCGAATTCCAGGATGCGGTAAGGTTTTTGTTTTTTTTGTTGTTTTCTGAAAGAAAGAATGGATCGTCCGGTACTTTGAATTACTTCAAGTGCCCGCATCATCCGTTGAGGATTGGCTGTTTCACCAGTTGTAAAAAATAAAGGATCAGCCTCCCGGATACTTTCCTCTAACCAGGAGATTCCCTGCTTATTATAATTTTCAATAATTTTTTTTCTGATCCCCTCATCAATAACAGGGATTTCATCGAGGCCTTCACGAAACGCTTTGATATATAGTCCCGTTCCCCCGCACATAATAACAGTGTCGCAGGTTAAAAAAATTTCATCGCACCATTGCATTGCCAGTGATTCGAAAATGGATGCGTTTACTTCTTCATGTATCGAATGGGAATTGATGAAAAAATGTTTTACCTGCCCGAGTTGTACTGGATCTGGTTTAGCTACACCGATATTCAGTTCGCGAAAACACTGGCGGCTGTCAGCTGAAATAATAGAAGTTTTGAAATGCTTCGCCACTTCCAGTGCCAGTTCCGTTTTACCGGAAGCGGTTGGACCCGTAATAATAATAACAGTTTTGGGAGACATTATTAGAGTAAGGTATCCTCTTCCGGGCCAAATTCTTCTTCAACATCCAGGTCACCGGTTTCATCTCCAACTTCGCTGAATCCCTCTGCACTTTTGTTAAGATCATACTTCTCTTCCACTTCTGCCAGTTTATCTCCGATTAAACCGCGGGTACCGTATTGCGAAGGACCGATACTTTCAGATTTAACAATTGCCGGGTATTCCAGTTTACTATTTTCTTCTTTGGATACGTGGATGAGCTCAACGAGAAAATACCAGTTTTTTACGAAATCATACAGATATACAAACTTCTGGTTGGGATCCTTAATTTCAGAACCAATGGAAGTTTCGGCCATCAGCATGGGGGCTACTTTATATTCCCTGTCATATTTTTCCAGTGAAATTTCCCTCCCGCGCTGCCAATGATCATTACTGCGGAAGAAAGTAGCCTGATGTTTATTATCAAACTCATAAGCTTTTAATATCACCTGATGCAATTCAAAAAAATGCTGATTATGCTTTACCACTACATCCCGGTAAACACTGTCATCTTCTTCGAAATAAACCCTGAATTTTAAAACTGCCATAATAATACAGGTTAGAAAGCTCAAAAATAAATGAAACCATCAAATTAACAGCCTGCTTATTTTAATGAGGTGAGCTGCCTCCATAAAATTGCCTGACTGGTTTCAGATCCATAGCAGCAGCTTTTTCAAGCATAAACGGGTAAGCTGCTTCAAAAGAATTCGGAATTTCTCCTTCCAGGATCGCTTCACGGATCATATTTTTCAGATCCCCTACTTTTTTTGAAGGTCCGATACCGAATATGTCCATGATCATTTCACCTGAAACCGGAGGTTGCCAGTTACGGATCCGGTCCTTTTCCTCCACTTCTGTGAGACGTTTGCGTACAAGTTCGAAATTTTCGAGATATCTTTTAACTTTTTGTTTATTCTTTGATGTAATATCCGCTTCACAAAGTATCATGAGCGAGTCAATATCTTCTCCAGCATCAAATAATAATCGCCGGATAGCTGAATCCGTAATATTTTCTTTGGTCAGGCTAATTGGCCGCAAATGAAGTTCAACCATTTTACGCACAAAGCGCATTTTTTCATTCATGGGCAATTTCATCTTATCAAATATTTTCGGAATCATCCGCCCGCCTATTACTTCATGACCGTGAAAGGTCCACCCATGACCCTGCTCAAATTTTTTTGTTGCCGGTTTACCTATATCATGCAAAATCGCGGCCCAGCGAAGCCAAAGATCGTTTGTATAGTCAGAAATATTATCAAGGACCTGGAGGGTATGATAGAAATTATCCTTATGTCCAAGTCCGTCAATATATTCTGCACCGGCAAGGTCAGTCATTTTTGGAAAAATAATCTGTAATAAACCTGATTTATAAAGTAGGTCAAAACCAACAGAAGGTTTATTTGACACAATGATTTTATTGATCTCCTCCGTGATCCGCTCCTGTGAAATAATTCGGATCCTGTCTGCATCCCCGATGATCGCGCTGAAAGTTTCCGGATCAATTTGAAAGCCCAGCTGGGTTGCAAACCGAATAGCACGTAACATTCGCAATGGATCATCACTAAAAGTTTTCAATGGTTCCAGCGGTGTATGAATTCTTTTTTCTTCCAAATCACGGACTCCGTTAAACGGATCAATAAGCCGGCCAAAATTTTTCTTATTCAAACTGATTGCCAGAGCATTGATTGTAAAATCCCTGCGGTTCTGATCGTCTTCAAGTGTTCCAGGAACAACTTCAGGCTTTCGGGAAGAGATACGATAACTTTCTCTCCTTGCTCCTACAAATTCCACATCCAGCATCTGGCCATCTGATTCCTGAATCTTGAAATGAGCTGTTCCGAAATTCTTGAAAAAAGCAATGGCAGGTTTTGGGGTATAATAAGCGGCTACTTCATTAGCCAAATCAATCGCATTGCCAACGCAAACGATATCGGCATCACTCGTAGGTCGACCAATAATCTTATCCCGGACAAATCCGCCAATTACATAAACCTCCATCTGCTTACGGGAAGCGGCATCTGCAATTCTTTCAAACAACAGCAATTCAGTATCAGAACAGGGAATTTCCATCCCGTCAAAGATAAATCATAAGGCTTAAAGCATGGCTTAAAGACAAAAGTCCAAACCTTAAATTCAAAATGAAAATTAATTCTGTAAATGGAATCAGCCAACATAAAGAATTTATCAACTGACCTTTATTCAGGAAGCGTTTTGATAAGTTGTTCCTGCCTGATTTCCAGGGCACATCTGAAATGTTTTTCAGGACAGGATGTATAACCATGGAGACCGCAAGGGCGACAATATAATGGCTGATCAATCTCAATAATATGCCTGATATCGGAAAGAGGTCCGAATCCAAAACCCGGGATAGTGGAGCAATATACGGCCGTAACTGGCGCATTTACCGCTGAGGCAAAATGCAAAGGTGCAGAATCATTAACATAATTCATAATAGCACTGCTCATGAGAGCAGCAGATTGCAAGTATGACAATGATCCCGTGAGCAATTTCAATCCGTCCCGATTGCATGATTCACGAATAAATTCACATAAAGAAGTGTCGCCCGGACCTCCCAGTAAATAAATTTCAATCTCTTCAGGAATGGATTTTATAAACGTTATCCATTTGGAAGCAGGAAACTGTTTAGTGAACCAGACGGATGCCGGACTTATCGTAATAAATTTCGAAGACAGGAATGAATTAACAGATTCAAAGTCAGACTGAGAAGGATAAAGTTTGGGTTTGAAATCATTTCCATCAGTGAATTCGCGTACCAGTTCAAGATTCCTTGTTGTTTCATGAACTGCCTGTTCACCACCGACCCGATGCTTTATTTTTCTTGTAAATAAAAAGCTCAATGGATTCTTATCAAATCCTATGATTTCTTTTGCCCCCGAAAAAGCAGTTAGCAAGCCGGTAGCAAAAAACCTTTGGAGGTTAATGACTTTATCGTACCTGTTTCTGCGTATGATGGCTAGCATCCTGATAAGATTTTTCTGTTTATTTTTTTTCTTATCCCAGATCAGGATTTCATGAATATAGGGATGGCCAATGAGTAGTTGTTCATTCCCCTTACGTAATAAAAAATCAATTTCCGCATTCGGGAAAAAATGGTGCAATTTTTCGATCAGGGGTGTTGCAAGCACCACATCCCCGATAAATGCTGTTTGTATGATAAGAAATTTCTGCAATGAAGTTTATTAAAAGAGAAATTTTAAAAAATATGATAAGAAATCCCGAACTCTCACACTCTCACACTTTCATGCACCCTGAACAATAATCATTTTCGTTTTTGCTGTCCGCTGCCTGATCAGTTTAGCTTCAGTATATAATTCGGAATGCCACCATTCATTAGCTTTCTCAACGGAGGGAAATTCCAATACAACGATTCGTTCCGGTTTCCAGTCACCTTCTAATGTAATTGTTTCCCCTCCCCGAACAATGAATTTGCCATTAAAAGCTGTGATAGCCGCAGGTGTTAGCTTCTTGTAATTTTCATATTCCCTGTGGTCGTAAATTGAAACTTCTACAATTACATATGCCGGCATATTAAAAAATTTATTGGAATTAAGTAATCCGTTTATATCAGGATCTTAAAATAATTGGTACACCTGATTTATTGAATCGAATCATTGCAGATGCTCTTGTCTTTTGATTATCCTCCTGACGGTATTTCACGATATAGTCAACACCCTGCTTAATTCTTTCTGATATTCCGGCAAAGTTTTGTGGCGTATCCTGGCCTGAAATATTTGCAGAAGTGGATACGATCGGCTTGCGGAATCTTTTTATCAAATGCCTGCAAAAATCTTCCCTCACAATGCGAATGGCAACTGATCCGTCATCACTTACCAGGTTTTCAGCGAGGCCCAGGGCCCCTTCATAAATTACAGTGGTGGGTTTTATAGTTTTTTCAAGATATTTAGTTATATAAGGCTCGGGATGGCTTGTATAACGATTTAAATCTTTCTGGTCCGCCAATAAAACAATCATGGATTTGGACTCAGGTCTTTGTTTGAGAAGAAAGATTTTTTGAACTGCATCCGGATTAGTAGCATCGCAACCAATTCCCCAAATGGTATCAGTAGGATACAAGATGATCCCTCCCTGTCGCAGGATTTCCAGGCTTTGCAAAATATCGTTCTCAAATTCCAACAATTGATTTTCGGTAAAAATACCGAATGATTTAAAATACAACGGGATCTATCACTTCAGATTAAGCCATCAGCCTTATGTTTGCAAAAAATATATCTGATGGAACTTAAAGCAATGATTGAAGAAGTGTGGAAGAACAGGGATTTACTTAATGATCATAAATATACAAATGCCATTCAAGCAGTAATTGAAGAAACGGATAAAGGTCGCTTGCGTGTGGCCGAGCCATCCGGAAATGACTGGAAAGTAAATGAATGGGTGAAACAAGCCATCCTAATGTATTTCGGCATCCGGCAGATGAATACCTGGACGGTAGGTCCTATGGAATTCTACGATAAAATGGCATTGAAAAAAGATTATGCTGCTCTGAATGTAAGGGTTGTTCCGCATGCCATTGCCCGTTATGGAGCTTATCTTGGAAAAACAGTCATTCTTATGCCAAGTTATGTAAATATTGGAGCTTATGTAGATGAAGGAACGATGGTGGATACCTGGGCTACTGTAGGAAGTTGTGCCCAAATCGGAAAAGGAGTTCATCTCAGCGGAGGTGTTGGCATCGGCGGGGTGCTTGAACCATTACAGGCAGCACCGGTGATTATAGAAGACGGATGTTTTATCGGTTCGAGGTGTATTGTTGTTGAAGGGGTACGTGTGGAAAAAGAAGCGGTATTGGGGGCCAATGTGGTTCTTACTCAGAGTACAAAAATCATTGATGTGAGCAGTAGCACCCCAGTTGAATATAAAGGCAGGGTTCCTGCACGAAGTGTTGTAATACCCGGTTCCTACACGAAGAAATTCCCCGCAGGTGAATACCAGGTTGGCTGTGCCCTAATCATTGGTCAGCGCAAAGCATCAACCGATTTGAAAACAAGTCTCAATGATGCGTTGAGGGATTTCGCAGTTGCAGGATAGAGAAAGTGTGAAAGTGTGAGAGTGTGAGAATGAAAATGATTTAATACCCACACTCTCATACTCTCACACTAAAATAGAATCTTGCAATTAATTTGAGTAGTACAAATTAGGATTATTCCTCTCAGCTGCCTCAATTTCCGTATAATCTGAAAGGATATCGGCTTTGTTCTTTCCAATGCATACATCGTGTTCAAAATGTACGGATACGCTATGGTCAACGGTTCTTACAGTCCATCCGTCGGGTTCAGTAAATACATCACGCTTACCCAGATTAATCATTGGTTCGATAGCCAGAATAAGACCTTCTCTCATTTTAATACCAGATCCGCGCTTACCATAATTTGCTACCTGGGGGTCTTCGTGAAGACTTCTGCCCAATCCATGACCCACGAGCTCGCGCACAACGCCATAGCCATATTTCTTTTCAGTGTGTTCCTGGATAGCAAAAGATATATCTCCAACCCGATTTCCTGCTATTGCTTTTTCGATTCCTTTATATAAGGATTCTTTAGTAACGCGAATAAGTTGTGCAATGGCTGCACCGGGATTACCGATTGCAAAAGTGTAAGCGTGGTCGCCGTGAAATCCGTTTTTTAAAACTCCTATGTCGATGGAAATGATATCTCCATCTTTCAATTCATTTTCGTTGGGAAATCCGTGAACTACTACATCATTAACTGAAATACAGGAATTATAAGGATAACCGTGATAATTTAAAAAAGAAGGAGTAGCAACATGGTCACGGATAAAACTTCCGATAAACTTATCCAGTGAAAGCGTTGTAATACCAGGCTTTAACAGTTTAGCAGTTTCAGTAAGTGTTTTACTTACCAGTAACGCGCTTTCCCTTGCCAGTTCAATTTCTGTTTTCGTTTTGTGATAGATCATCCTAGATCACCGCATTGGTAACCGACTGACGGCCCTGGATTCGGCCTGATTTCATCAGCCCGTCGTATTGACGCATCAGCAGCTGGGTTTCAATCTGCTGCAAAGTATCAAGAATTACAGCCACCATAATCAGCAAAGAAGTTCCTCCGTAAAATGCTGCAAAACCCTGCGTAACTCCTGCGCGTTGTGCAAATCCGGGAAGAATTCCTACAATCGCCAGTAAGACTGCACCTGGAAGAGTAATCTTATCCATCACTGAGCCAATAAAATCTGCGGTTGGCTGACCGGGTTTTACTCCGGGCACAAAACCATTGTTACGTTTGAGATCATCAGCTACCTGTTTGGGATTAAAGATGAGGGAAGTATAAAGGAATGT
>DASZHV010000029.1:0-8420 GCA_035937535.1 Puia sp.
AAGCAAAGAAACTCCCGGGTGTTGTAAATGTGAGCGAACTTTCTGAGGCGCCGACTGAAATGAACAATGGCACGCTCTCCGTCACATGGCAGGGCAAGGATCCCAATATGCACGTACGTTTTATTCATGATGCCATCGGTCCGGATTTTATGCAGACCATGAAACTTCAACTCATTGCAGGAAAAGAATTTCCTTCCGATGGATCATATGATTCACTGGGTTATATTGTTAATGAAACCGCTGTGGCCCTGATGGGATACAAGGATCCGATTGGCAAGCCTGTATCAAATGGAGGCTGGCAGGGACATATTGCTGGTGTAGTAAAAGATTTTCATTTCCGTTCACTGCATGATCCCATTCAGCCACTGCTCCTGGGACAGGGAAAAAATAATTGGTATTCGACTATCCTTGTCCGAACAGAAGCAGGTAAGACCAAGGTCGCGCTGGAAGGATTGAATAAACTTTGTAAGGAACTGAATCCTGCATTTCCTTTCAGTTATAAATTTTCGGATGAAGAATATGCAAAATTATATAAGAGCGATGAAGTGATCGGCAGCTTATCCGTGATATTTGCCGTGCTCGCCATATTCATTTCCTGCCTGGGATTGTTGGGCCTCTCCATTTTCACCGCAACGCAGAGGGTGAAAGAAATTGGCGTGCGAAAAGTACTGGGTGCAAGTGTAGCATCACTCTTTACTTTATTGTCGAAAGAATTTCTGGGTCTCGTAGGACTGGCATTTGCCATTGCCGTCCCACTGGGATGGTGGGCGATGAATCATTGGCTCACTAATTTTAGTTATCGGGCACCGGTTCCCTGGTGGGTATTTGTTGTGGCTGGTCTGGCAGCGATGCTGATTGCCCTGGCAACAGTTTGTATTCAGGCGTTGAAAAGCGCGAATGCCAATCCGGTCAATAGTCTACGTTCGGAATGAGGTTGACGGTTGATCGTTGACCGTTGACCGTTGAACATTGACCGATGAGATTTTTTACTTTTTAATTTTTACTTTTTACTTTTTACTTTAAAAATTATGTTTAAGAATTATTTCAAAATCGCGTGGAGGAACCTGATAAATAACAAGGCTGATTCAGCCATTAATATTATCGGGCTTTCGATTGGCATGGCGGCTTGTCTGCTGATCCTGGAATTTGTCAGTTTTGAATTGAGCTATGACCGGTTCAACAAAAATGCGAATGAAATTTACCGTGTAACAAACGACCGGTTCCAGAAAGGAAAACGGGTGCAGCATGGTACCATCACGTATTCTGCCGTTGGTCCATCCATGAAGTCCGACTTTCCCGAAGTCCTCAACAATACCCGCGTTGAGCCGATCGGGTCACAGATCCTCACTGACAATACAAAAAAATATGAAGTAAAAGACGCTTTCGCAGTTGATAATGAATTCCTCTCTGTATTTTCCTACCCGCTGATTGCGGGCAATCCTAAAACAGCATTAAAAGAACCTAACAATATTATCCTTTCTGAAACACAGGCCCGGAAAATATTTACAGTAAGGGACAATGATTTTCCCTCTCTTCTCGGAAAAACATTACAGATCTCACGAGACTCGCTGCCTTATAAGATCACGGGCATCTGCAAAGACGTTTCTGAAAATTCCCATCTTCAATTCGATTTACTCATTTCCTATATTACCCTCTATGAACAGAAATATCCATGGAAGGAAGCGGAATATGATTGGACAGATTCTGATTTCTGGCATTACCTGCAACTCAAACCGGGCACCGATTATAAAAAGCTTCAGGCAAAATTTGATGCATTCAGCAAGCGCCATTTCCAGGGTGATAAAATTTCAGGCAGTGATGAAAAATTTCTGCTGCAACCCTTATTAAAAACACATTTGTATTCAGATTACGAATATGAAATTGGAAAGACAGGCAGCTCCACGGCCGTTTGGGGAATGCTCATCATCGCAACGCTGATCATCGTCATTGCCTGGGTAAATTATATCAATCTCACAACAGCCCGTTCCATGAACCGTGCAAAAGAAGTGGGAATCAGAAAAGTATCAGGAGCAACAAGGCCACAACTGATCCGGCAATTTTTGACCGAATCCCTGCTGATGAATTTTATTTCACTGGGCATTGCATTGGGACTGATTTTTCTTGTTCAGAAAAGTTTCAATCAGCTGGTGGAACGAGACCTGAGTTTATCTTATTTGTTTTCACAGTCAGTTACCGGTCTGGATATCAAAACCATTGTCATTTCATGCTTAGTACTTGGCATCCTGATCTCGGGATTTTATCCGGCCTTTGTGCTTTCATCCTTTAAACCCATCCTGGTTTTAAAAGGGAAATACAGCCAGTCAGGCAAAGGAGTTTTTCTCAGGAAATTACTGGTGACGACACAGTTTGCCGCCACCGTTGCACTTATCATCGGGTCATTCGTAGTATACAAACAGATACGGTTTGTAAATAACCAGGATCTTGGAATGAATTTATCGAAAGTGCTGATCGTGAAGCCACCCCAGCTTACGGATTTCGATTCCAGTTTTATCAGTCACGAGAACAGTTTCAAAGCCGAACTCATTCAGAATCCCGGTATCATTATGGCATGTACTTCCAACCGCGTGGCGGGTGATGAAATGGCCAGAGTATTCAATGTGCACCGTACAGATAAGAACACAGATGCTCAGTTAACGATGCGCAATATGGGCGTGGATTATAATTTTTTGAATCTATACGATATCCCATTGCTGGCAGGAAGAAATTTCACGCCGCTTGATTATAACCGGGAGTTCAAAAACCTGCATAATATCCTGATCAGTGAAACGGCAGCTAAATCATTGGGTTATACTTCGAATCAGGATGCCATTGGAAAAACGATTATGATGTGGAACAAATCCTGGGATATCATCGGCGTCATAAAAGATTTTCATCAGAAATCCCTGCACTATGCCATGGAGCCTGTTCTGTTCCTGCCCTTCTATGGATCAGGAAATCCGATCTCGGTTAAATTGAAAACGAAGGATCTCGGATCAACAATCGAATTCATTAAGGCAAAATACAATGCCTTTTTCCCCGGTAACTTATTCGATTATTATTTTATTGACGATCATTTCAATGCGCTTTATAATAATGATCTCCTATTCGGAAAAATATTTGCCCTCTTTGCAGGGTTCGCCATCTTTATTGCCTGTCTGGGTTTACTCGGACTTTCCTTATTCACCACCGCCCAGAGAACCAAGGAAATCGGCGTGCGCAAGGTATTGGGCGCTTCCGTTCCGAATATTGTTTTTTTATTGTCGAAGGATTTTATAAAACTGATCATCATTTCATTCCTGATCGCGTCACCCGTAGCCTGGATGGTCATGCATAACTGGCTGGAAGGATTTGCCTACCGGATTCCCATCAGCTGGTGGATATTTCCCTGCGCCGGACTGCTTGCTTTTTTCATTGCCATTGGTACTGTGAGTTTCCAGACAGTGAAAGCGGCGGGGATGAATCCGGTCACTAGTTTACGTTCGGAATAACGATGGGTTATGAGATATGGGTTATGGGATATGGGATATGGGATATGGGATATGGGATATGGGTTATGGGTTATAACTCATATCTCATAATTCATAACCAATAAAAGTTTGGAGATTCAAAAACAAAAAGATCATGATTAAAAATTACTTCAAAATCGCATGGCGGAACCTTGTAAAAAATAAAGCGCATTCATTTATTAATATCATCGGGCTGTCCGTTGGTATGGCCGTGGCGATGATTATTGGTCTCTGGATTTTTGATGAACTGACATTCAATAAAGACAATCCGAATTATGACCGGATCGCACAGCTGTACCAGAATAATACCATGAATACTTCGGTGGACACATGGACATCCATGCCGCTTCCACTTGGAGCAGAACTACGTAAAACCTATGGAAGTGATTTCAAATATGTGGTCATGTCATCCTGGACGGAATCACATTTCCTGACCACAGGCGATAAAAAAGTGACGAAGGAAGGGAATTTTCTGGAACCGGATGCTACGGAATTGCTGAACCTGCATATGATAAAAGGAACCAGGGCCGGACTGAAAGAAACTTTTTCCATTTTACTTTCCGAATCAACAGCAAAAGCGCTTTTCGGAGATGCAGATCCCATGAACAAAGTGGTCCGCATGGATGATAAATTGGATGCAAAAGTTACCGGCGTATATAAAGACTTTCCGCGGAACTCCAATTTTGAAAACGTGCATTTTATTTCTCCCTGGAATTTCAGAATATACAAGGAACCCTATATGTCGCAGATGAACTGGGGCAATAATGCATTCCAGATTTTTGTCCAGATCGCGGACAATGCCAATATGGAAACGGTGTCCCGGAAAATCAAAGATGCCAAACTTCGAAAGGTTCCGCCGGAAGACAGAAGGTATCATCCGCAGCTTTTTCTTCATCCCATGAGTAAATGGCATTTGTATGGAGAATTTAAAAATGGTGTGAACACGGGAGGCAGTATTCAATATGTATGGTTATTTGGTATTATCGGCGTTTTTGTACTGATCCTCGCCTGTATCAATTTCATGAACCTCAGTACTGCCCGCTCGCAAAAAAGAGCCAGGGAAGTTGGTATTCGCAAGGCAGTTGGTTCTTTACGCCAGCAACTGATCAGTCAGTTCTATATGGAATCCATACTCGTGGCATTCCTGGCATTTCTGTTTGCCCTGGTTTTAACAATTCTGATGTTGCCGGTCTTCAATAAAGTTGCAGACAAGAGCATGAAAATTCTCTGGACAAGTCCGCTGTTCTGGATCGTTTGCCTGGGATTTACCGGAATAACCGGACTTATCGCTGGCAGTTATCCTGCACTTTATTTATCTTCTTTCCAACCGGTCAAAGTTTTGAAAGGAACTTTCCAGGCAGGGAGATTTGCTGCTGTTCCCCGAAAAATACTGGTGGTTTTACAATTCACGGTTTCTGTTATTTTAATTATCGGGACCATCGTAGTATTCCGCCAGGTACAGTTCGCCAAGAACCGGCCGATCGGATATAACCGCGACGGTCTCGTAATGGTATTCCTGCTTACGCCAACGATCCATCATCACTACGATGCAGTGAGAAATGACTTATTACAATCAGGAGCAATATCAGAAATGGCGGAAGCGGGCAGTCCGACCACTGCTATCTGGTCAACCAACGGAGGATTTATGTGGAAGGGCAAAGATCCCAACCAAGCGGTGGATTTTCCCAATACAGGTATCACCCATGGATATGGGAAAACCGTAGGCTGGCAATTTCTCGATGGCAGGGATTTTTCAAAATCATTTGCTACAGATACTTCAGCTTTTATATTGAATGAGTCAGCAGCAAAATTCATCGGATTTAAAAATCCTGTTGGAGAAACTATTACCTGGGATAAGCAACCTTTTAAAGTAATCGGCGTGATCAAAGACATGATCGTCGAATCGCCCTATCAGAAAGTGAGGCCACAATTATTTCATATTGATCCCGATCCGGGCGCTTATGCAATTATAAAACTAAATCCTTCCGCCAGCGCTTCCGCTTCGCTGGAAAAAATCAAGAAGACTTTCGCAGCGTATAGTCCCATTGAACCATTTAATTTCCAGTTCGTGGACGATGAATACGCGAAGAAATTCGGCAATGAAGAACGCATCGGCAAGCTGGCCGGATTCTTTGCAACGCTTGCGATATTTATCAGTTGCCTCGGCCTCTTCGGTATGGCATCTTTTATGGCAGAACAGCGTATCAAAGAAATTGGCGTACGGAAAGTACTGGGCGCTTCCGTGTTAAATTTATGGGGCCTGCTCTCCAAAGATTTCCTCGGACTTGTAATTATATCGCTGATCGTGGCCGTGCCACTCTCTTCTTATTTCATGGATAACTGGCTTTCAAAATATAACTATCACAGTGATTTATCGTGGTGGATCTTTGCAGCAGCCTGCACCGGCGCATTGCTCATCACTTTGCTCACAGTAAGTTACCAGGCCATCCGGGCGGCGATGGCGAATCCGGTGAAGAGCCTTAAGACTGAATAATTATCAATTGTTAATTGTTAATTGTCAATTGTTAATGGATTAGCCACGTTTACAATTGACAATTAACAATTGACAATTAAAAAATATATTATGATCAAGAATTATTTAGTTGTTGCCTGGCGGAATCTCGCAAAGAATAAAATTTACTCCTTCATCAATATTACCGGTCTGGCCATCGGGCTCGCCAGTTTCATTCTGATCGCATTGTATATGCTGGATGAATTGAGTTATGACCGGTACAATGACAAGGCAGATCGTATTTATCGCATCAATTCTGATATCCGCTTCGGCGGAGGGAATCTGCACCTGCCAGTCACTTCTGATATGATGGGTCAGCTCCTGAAAAAGGACTACCCGGTAATTGAACAATACACGAGGATTTATGCCTCAGACGGAAGCAAGCTGATCAAAAAAAATAAGGATTTTATTAATGAGGATAATGTGGCCAGTGTGGATTCCACATTCTTTGATGTATTCAGCCTGCCTGCATTATCAGGAAATACGCATACGGCACTCAACGAACCCAATACCGTTGTCATCAGCGAATCTGCTGCAAAAAAATATTTTGGCACGACAGACGTGATTGGCAAAACCGTCGAAATAAAGGCTGAAAAAAATCCTTTCTATAAGATAACAGCGGTGATTCAGGATATTCCCTCCAATTCACATTTCCATTTTGATTTTATGTTTTCGATGAAGAATGTGAATTATCACTGGGGTGACCTGAGCAGTCATAATTTCCATACCTACCTTTTATTAAAGAAAGGGGCAGACTACAAACAGCTTGAAAGGAATTTTGATCAGTATATTGACAAATACGTATTGCCCTCAGTCAGTGGAATTCTTAAGATCAAGAGCATGGATGAATTTAAAAAATCAGGTAACATGCTGGAGTATACGCTGACGCCTTTGACGAAGATCCATTTGTATTCTGACCGGTCGTTCGAACTGAGCCCTAGCGGCAACATTCAATATATCTATATTTTTTCTGCAGTAGCGATTTTCATTCTCCTGATCGCGTGCATCAATTTCATGAACCTGACTACCGCGCGATCTGCGAGCCGCGCCAAGGAAGTGGGCATTCGTAAAGTATTGGGCACGGAAAGAAAGTTCCTCATTTTCCAGTTTCTCACCGAATCAACACTGATGGCTGTGCTGTCTTTTATTCTGGCTATTCTAATTGCCTACCTGGTGTTGCCGGTGTTTAATAATTTAGCGGATAAATCTATGGGCCTGTCAAGTCTGTTCTCCCCCATAATTTTACCTGTGTTAATTCTATTGCCGCTGGCAGTTGGATTGCTTGCCGGAAGTTATCCTGCATTTTTCCTTTCTGCATTTCGTCCGATTGAAGTTCTGAAAGGAAAACTCAAACTGGGAAGCAATAGTGCGGGCCTGAGAAGTGTGCTGGTTGTGTTTCAGTTTTCCACTTCCATCATACTGATCGTAGGTACCCTGGTGATTTATAAACAACTCAATTATATACAGTCAAAGGATCTGGGTTATAGTAAGGAACAGGTGCTGACGATTGAAAACACGTTTACGCTGGGCGATAAGGCAAAAGCTTTCAAGAACAGTGTACTGCAAATGGCCGGTGTGCAGTCGGGCACCCTGAGTAGTTTTCTGCCTGTAAGTAATTCTTCCCGCAACGACAATACTTTTTTCAAAGACCCGACCTTTGATCAAAAAGATGGTATCGATATGCAAAACTGGCGCGTCGATTATGATTATTTTAAGACCATTGGTATGCATATCATGAAAGGCAGGGCATTCTCTCCTGATTTTGGAGGAGATTCTTCCGCTGTTATTATCAATGAAACGACGGCAGCGTTTTTAGGATATAAGGATCCAATAGGGAAAAAAATATACAAGATTGGTGACGATAATAAACCGGTGGCTTATACGATTATCGGGGTCGTGAAAAATTTCAACTTTGAATCATTGAAACAGACGATCGGACCCCTGAGTTTTTTCATCGGTGGAAGGAATGGCATGGCTTCATTTAAAGTGAATACGACCGATATCACCCGGCTCATAAAAAAGATTGAAGGTTTATGGAAAGAAATGAACCCGGGCATGCCTTTCCAGTATTCGTTTTTGGATGATTCTTTTAACGATATGTATAAGTCCGAACAGCGGGTCGGAAAAATCGCCCTGATATTTTCCACACTGGCCATACTGATTGCCTGTCTGGGTTTATTCGGCCTCGCTACTTTTATTTCCGAACAACGTACAAAAGAGATTGGAATACGAAAGGTTCTGGGAGCCAGTGTGGAAGGCATCGTACGCTTACTCTCCAAAGACTTCCTTAAGCTGGTCGGTATTTCTTTTGTCATTGCGGCTCCCCTTTCCTGGTGGATCATGAACAGCTGGCTGAAGGATTTTGCCTACCGCATCCCCCTGGAATGGTGGATCATCGGGTT
>DASZHV010000030.1:0-41267 GCA_035937535.1 Puia sp.
TGGATGCCTTTCAGGAAATGGATCGTTTCCATCTATTTCCTGATCATTGCATCACTGGCCCTGTTCTGTTTTATTTTTATCGGGAAAGATCTTTTACCCAAAACCAATAACGGGCAGTTGCAATTACGCATTCGGGAACCGGATGGAACAAGACTGGAAGTTACAGAAAGAGATACCCGGAATATTTTAGACCTGATTGATTCAACAGTACAAGGTAATGTTGCGATTTCATCTGCTTACGTTGGATTGGTGCCGAGTAATTTTGCTACAAGTAATCTGTATATTTTCACGAGCGGAACACATGAAGCGGTTATCCAGGTAAATCTGAAGGCGGATTACAAAGCCAATATGGAATCCCTTAAGGAAAACCTGAGGCATGCGATCGCATCAAATTATCCACAGATCCGGTTATCTTTTGAGCCGATCGAACTAACGGAAAAAATAATGTCGCAGGGAGCTTCCACACCTATTGAAGTCAGAGTGGCCGGAAAGAACATGGACGATATCAACAGATATGGGGAAACATTATTGTCAAAAATGCGGACTATTCCTTTTCTGCGGGATGTACAGATTGCGCAACCACTCCATTTTCCAACTATTCACATCAATGTTGACAGGAATAAACTTGCATTAATGGGGATGTCATTGGAAAATGTTTCTAAAAGTATAGTCGATGTTACTTCATCAAGCCGCTATACAAACAAGAATCTCTGGCTGGATGATAAAACGTTTTATACTTACCAGACACAGGTCGAAGTGCCGGAATATAATATGAACTCATTGGAAGAATTGAATTCCGTTCCCCTGGTTTCCGGACAGATGCGGCCAGTGATAGGTGATGTTGCCAGTCTGACCATTGATACGCTTCCTGGTGAATATGACCGGAGTGGTCCGCGACGCTTTATCACAATCAGTGCAAACATATATCATAAGGACCTGGGATCTGCCACAAAAGCAGTTCAAAAAGCAGTTGACGAAATGGGTATTCCGCCCGCAGGGCTGGTTCCGGAAATCAAGGGTATGTCTTCTCTCCTGACGGAAACACTGGATTCACTTCAATCAGGTCTGTTTGCAGCAATTATTGTTATTCTTTTATTACTTGCGGCCAGTTACCAATCCTTCCCATTGTCCTTCTGTGTTTTGAGTACAGTGCCTGCAGTATTATTGGGATCACTCGTAATGCTTCTGATTACAGGAGCAACCCTGAACCTGCAATCTTATATGGGAATCATTATGAGCATTGGAGTTTCTGTAGCCAATGCAATATTGATCGTTACGAACGCTGAATCATTACGCCATCAATATAAGGATCCTTTTCGTGCGGCAGTAATAAGTGCGGGAATAAGATTACGTCCGATCCTGATGACCAGTCTCGCGATGATTGCAGGTATGATTCCAATGGCCAGCGGACTGGGAGAAGCAGGTGATCAATCCGCACCGCTTGGTCGGGCTGTGATCGGAGGTCTTATTTTTTCCACCTTTGCCGCCCTCCTGATTGTTCCTCTTGTTTATGGATGGATACAACAAAAAAAATCATTTAAAACAGTTTCCCTATTCCCCGGAGATGAAAACGAATAAATGCATTCAAATGAAATATTATTTTTTGATTTTCTGTCTGTATTTGTTTTCTGCCTGTACTTCTGGTGGAAATAAAAAAGAAGGAGATCCTGATAAAAAAAATCAGGTAATTTCCTATTCGCTGGCGCCGGTTAAAAAATCAGGCGTTGCTACTCTGATAAAATTACCGGCCCAACTTTTCGCTTATCAGGAAGTTAGCATTTTCCCAAAAGTAAATGGATATGTTCAGGAGGTATATGTGGACATCGGATCAGAAGTCCATAAAGGCCAATTGCTCATGCTTCTGGAAGCTCCTGAAATCATACAGGCGGCTGCCCAGGCCAGGGAAAAATATGCACAGGCAAAAGCCGGATACAGCATTGACAGGGAAAACTATGAACGACTGTTGGAAGCCTCATCAACAGCCGGCGCAATTTCTCCTTTGGATCTTTCATCAGCCCGATCAAAAATGGAAGCCGATAGTGCTTTGGCCAATGCTGAAAAAAGTAATTGGCAGATGCAACAAACCATGCAGGAATACCTAAAAGTAGTTGCTCCTTTTGATGGAACTATTACGGAAAGAAATGTATTTCCAGGGGAATTAGTGAATGCAGCTTCTAAGGAAAAGCCTATGCTCGAGCTTAAAGAAATCAGGTATTTACGTTTGAAAGTTGATATCCCTGAATCACTTGCAGGTTCATTTAAAATAAATGATACTATTTCTTTTTATACCAGTGCTTTTCCAGGAAAGAAAATGACAGGCCGGATCGCCCGTCAATCCATGAATATAAATGCACAATTCCGTTCAGAAAGGATTGAAGCAGATATCGATAATAAAAGCAAGACACTGCAACCAGGTATGTATGCTGATGTGGTTTTATATTCAGCCGGCAATATGAACGCACTCTCTGTACCCCGGTCCGCCGTTGTAATTTCTACAGAAGGGAAATATGTGATTGCAGTAAGAAAAGGAAAAAATATTAAGGTAGATGTGCTGACTGGTAACGAAACGAAAGACAGTATAGAAATATTTGGCCAGATTCAGGCAGGGGAGAAGGTAATTGAGCATGCGAATGACGAGATAAAGATTGATGGTTAATTATCAATTATTGATTATTAATTATACTACTCAATTGAAAACTTATTTTCATACTCCCATACTCCCATACTCCCATACTCCCATACTTGCTTTCAGCCTATTCGGGTAACAACGAATTAAATCCTGCTTTTTAAAATATCTCCTACGCGCAGGGCATTTGCCATAATGGTTAGCGAAGGATTCACAGCACCGATTGACGGAAAGAAACTTCCATCCACCACATAAAGATTTTCAATTTCATGTGTTTTGCATTCAGGATTCAGAACAGAATCCGCCGGTTTATTGCCGAACCTAACCGTTCCTGCCTGATGGGCAACACCGGCAAGGGGAATATCCTTACTCAGGTAAATAGCATGCGGAATTAATTCATGTCCTGAATCCAGTTCACCCAATATATTTTTCCAGTTATGAATCAGCCGCCTGAATCCGTCAGTATTGTTTTCGTTGTATTCAAGATGAATTTGTCCATTGCTCACCGTAACGCGATTGCTCGCTTCAGGAAGATCCTCCCCGGTAAACCACCAGTCAATCGAATGAGAAGCCATTTCATTCAGCATTTTTCCCGGAGTAAAAAAGGGAGCATCAGGAGAAATCTGATCCTTATCGGATTTACCAAGTAATTGTATATGACCCATCGGAAAAGAAAAATCACCTGATCCGAAATAATAATCATTTACTGCGAGGGTCTTTTGAAATTTAGTAGGATTTTCTTTTGTACTGATCCCCAGCATGGCGGCACTCAGATGTTTCATAAAATTTCTTCCGACCTGACCACTTTTGTTCGCCAGTCCATTGGGATGTTTATCGTTCGCACTTTTTAATAAAAGGGCTGCTGAATTAATGGCGCCACATGCAACCACCACAATGGATGCCTTGAATTGAAGCGTTTCATTTTTATATGTTACTTCAATAAAATCAATTTCATTACCGGAAGAATTTGTAAACAACCGTTCAACTTTGGCTTCAGTAAGCAGGGTTATATTTTTATTTGAAAGTGAGGGCCGCACGCAATTAATATCCGCATCGCTCTTTGCATGAAGGAGACAGGGGAAACCGTCACAAGTGCTGCAACGGATGCATTCACTGTTTAAAGGATCTTTTTCATTCAGTTTTACCCCGATCGGCATATAAAAAGGATAAATTCCTTTTTCGACCAGTCCATCATGCAATTCCTGGATACGCGGTTCGTGACTCACCTGTGGGAATGGATATTCGGCCGAACGGAAGGGTTCCGTTGGATCTATACCCATTTTTCCGTGAACGCAATATAATTTTTCAGCTTCTGTGTAATAGGGTTCGAAGTCCTTATACTTAACCGGCCATTCAGGAGAAATACCCCCGTTATGTTCCAGTTTTTCAAAATCTTTTTCTCTCAATCGAAACAGGGCAGCGCCATATACTTTGGTATTCCCACCTACCCAATATCCGGTACCAGGATGTAAATCTTTATTTCCTGTAGTTTTCCAAACCTCTTTTGTATGATAGCGTTCCTTTTGAAATACTTCAATACTCTGCCAGTTCTCTTTTTCTCGTGGAAGAAATCCGCCTCTTTCCAATACCAGAATATTTTTTCCGGTGTCTTTTAATTTGTGCAGTAAAGTCCCGCCTCCTGCGCCTGTACCGATTATTATAATATCGTAGAACTGCATATAAGGGACTCAAATGATTAATTTCATAGCAAGTTGCGGATAATTATAGCGTTCACAATGTTTAACAGTTAAACGGCTCCTGGCAGAATTTGAGCTTATATATTAAAAGATCCCGCCAGGAATTTTGGCGAGGTTCTTTGATATAAATTACTTTCGAAATAACAAGGGATTTTCTTTTTCGAAATCCCTTGTTTAATCGCTCACAGAACCATTGCCAGGATCTGCAATTGATGTGAATGTAACTTGTAGTGTTACGCAGCCAGTGAACAACCTCCCGTTTTATCCATCGAGAAATCAGCCTGTAATAGGGCATAAAGATTGTCACTTGAACATACGATGATCTGAATATTGAGGAAAGAGCGTAAAAAAAATGTTATGCAGCTTTTAGGCATTGTCTTAAGCGGTGCAAATGAGGTTTTTGGTTTCAGAAACTGTTATTTATCAATCATCAAGATAGAATATGTAAATGAGAATTTCAATAGTAAATAACTCAGTTTTTACTAAGGGTTTGCCCTTAGTAAAAGGCATTTGGTGATATGATTTTTGATAGATATTTAAAATTCCAGGGTTAGTTTCTCCTAAACAATGATGAACTTTGAAAAGGAAGAACTTATTGATCTAAATGACCGGTGTGAGAAAATCAGCCATTAAGAATCATTGAATAAATTTCATCATATGATTCACATCTCTAAAAAAATAAAAAATGATTAAGAAAAAGAAATCTCTGGTAAAGGAGGAAGATGAATCCCAATTTCCAGGCTATCCGCATTACTCCGAAAAGGAAGATATTTTTAGTAAGGAAAAGAAAATACCGTTGGCAGAAGAAAATCCCATTCCTATTAGGGGAGAAGATGTTCCAGGCAGCGAACTGGACGATGCAGATGAAGCGATTGGAGAGGAAGATGAAGAAAACAATTATTACAGCCTGGGTGGAGACGATCACAATGACCTTGAAGAAGATCAGGGGGACTAAAGAAAGTATGGGAGTATGGGAGTATGGGAGTGTTGGACCGCCAACGGCCAACCGCTAACGGCCAACGATCAGGAAGTGTATTTTTTAAAAATTGAACTCGCCGTATGTCCGCCAAAGCCAAATGTATTATTCAGGCTGTAATTGACGGTTTTGTGAATTGACTTTCCGGTAACGATATTTAAATTTGATGGAATTTTTTCATCAATTGTTTTCGTATTGATAGTGGCTGGAATGATATTATTTTTGACAGACAAAATACTGATGATACTTTCAACAGCTCCTGCTGCGCCCAGTAAATGACCTGTCATGGACTTGGTTGCGCTGATAAGAACCGGAAGACCTCCGAAAATTCTTTCAACCCCTTTCATCTCGCTGATATCTCCAATGCCCGTTGAAGTCGCATGCGCATTAATATAATCAATATCACCGGGAGCAAGACCTGCATCACTTAAAGCCCTGGATATACAAAGTCTGGCGCCAAGTCCTTCGGGATGTGTGCCCGTTAGATGATATGCATCAGCAGCCATTCCGCCACCAACCATTTCTGCATGTATGGTAGCATTTCTTCGAATTGCATGATCCCATTCTTCAAGGATCAGTGCGCCGGCGCCTTCGCCAATCACAAACCCGTCCCGCTCAATATCAAATGGCCTTGAAGCTGTTTCAGGAATATCATTTCTTTTTGAAAGAGCCTGTGAGGCATTAAAGCCTCCTATAGAAGAAGGTGTTATCGCTGCTTCTGAACCTCCCGCTACCATGATGGTAGCCTTCCCTAATCGGATCGTGTCAAATGCATTGATGATAGCAGTATTGGAAGAAGCGCAGGCCGAAACAGTACAATAATTTGGACCGTAAAGTCGATGACGAATGGAAATAGCACCTGCAGCTATATCAACAATCATTTTAGGAATGAAATAAGGATTGAAACGCGGTGTACCATCACCTGCATAAAATTCTTTCAACTGTTCTTCAAAAGTTCCGATACCGCCATTGCCGGAGGCCCAGATCACACCTATATCATATAGCTCTTCATCCTTCATGGTTGCAGGATCCAATCGGGCATCCTTCAGCGCCTGATCGCTGGCAACCATGGCATAGAGGGAAAACAAATCGTATTTTTTTATTTCTTTTTTTTCAAAATAATCTTCGGGGTGAAAACCTCTCACTTCACATCCAAACCTTGTTTTAAATTTGGAAGCATCAAATTTAGTTATAGGTCCTGCGCCACTTTTACCGTCAACTACATGCTGCCAGAATTCATTTACAGAATTACCCAATGGGCTAAGCAGGCCCAAGCCTGTGATTGCTACTCTCTTCATTATTTATAAATTAGCGTTGGCGAAGATAGGACGGACTATTTTAATAGTATTAACTGTCCGTAATGATAAGAAAGGTGATTGGTCCGGTTCACTAAAACTGCCAGCTTATTGCGCGTAGGTTCTTTTTCAAAATCTGCATCTGTCATGGATTCGTGTCTTCTGAACCAGGCTTCAGGAGTCATTTTCGCAAAATCATTTTTCAATCTTTCATGCACCAATGTCCAAATCTGTCTTAATTCGGATACAGAAAGAATTTTATCAATCGTCTTATCCGGTGCTTCAATGAAAACAGGCTGAAGACCAGGATTAGCCCTTTTTCCAAGTCCTAATATTTCAGGAAGTACATCATGAATCGCAGCAAGATGACCGACAAGGTAAACACCCCTGTTTCTTCCCGGGGCAATTTCTTTTAACAGTTGATCGTCAGTCAGACCATTGATTAATTTTGTACTACGGTCAACATTTGTTTGCCAGGCATTCAATGCTACTTTGGTAGAAACTGTTTTGTGATCCATGTTCATATTTTTTAAGATTGAGGACCCTGTTTTCCCAGGGTTTATTTATATAACAAAGAGTGGTAGAATTTGTTCAGAAATCGGAATTATTTTTAAACCTAAGTTAATGATAGACAAGAAGAACCTTTACCTGTTATAACAGGCACCACCATTAACTGATATTCATCAATCAGATCCTTTACAGCAAATTGTTTTATGATGTTTTAGCTGCCGGGGATCGTCAGTATTAAAATTATTATATTTCGCATTACCTATATTTGCTATCGAAATGAATAATTTTATTCATCAGTTATCGGCACTATGCCTGGTTTTCATCATACTGGCCAGGATAATGGCAATGCCCATTTCACTGCTCGATTATTCTGTTAATAAAAGTTTCATTGCCAATAATCTTTGCGAAAACAGGTTAAAACCTGAAATACATTGCGCCGGTAAATGTTATTTGAATAAACAATTGGCTAAATCCAATGAAAACAAGGAACCAGTAGACCAGAAGGGTTCCATAAAAAATCTGGTCATTGATTTTTTTGAACCTGTAAATAATCTGTTTATTATAAATTTGAAAGAATTACAGGTATTCACATTTCTCTATAATGTTCCTATTATCTCCAGTCAGTTCGCTGGGAATATCTTTCATCCTCCTATTGCATAAGGAGGTTATCATGGCGTAAGGTTCTTCATTCTGAGAATCAATTAATCTATTTATTTTATTATAATAGTCAGCATGAAAATTATTTTCATCCTCCTGTTTATCTCATTCTCTATCCCAGTTCTTTCCCAGCAAATCATCAGAGGGAATATTTTGGATAAAACAAACGGGGAGCCCCTGCAATATGCGGTTGTAAGTCAGGGTGGGAGAGGGACATCTGTTACCAGTGATAAGGAGGGATACTTTCAATTAACTATCCCGGGATCTGTGGATTCTCTTAATATTTCTATTATTGGATATCGGCCCATAACGCTCGCTGTTTTTAAAATCAAAAAACCCTTAATAGTTCAGATGGATAGAGGACCGGTCGATCTTCAATCCGTTACAATTACCCCACAATCGAATAATGCGACCTTTCAAACCCTTAGTGCAATTGACCTGCATATACGTCCGATAAATTCTGCACAGGATTTAATGCGCCTTGTGCCAGGATTATTTTTAGGCCAACATCATGGCGGAGGAATAGCCGAACATATATTCCTCAGAGGATTCGATGCGGATCACGGAACTGACGTGAATGTTTCCGTTGATGATATGCCACTTAACCTCATTTCACAAATACACGGACAGGGTTTTTCAGATCTTCATTTTTTGATCCCGGAACTGGTTACCAGTTATGAATTCGGAAAGGGGCCGTATTATGCAGAACATGGTGATTTTACAACTGCAGGTTATGTTGGTTTTCATACTGCAGATGTACTTGATAAATCTACAGTAAAGATTGAAGCCGGACAATTTAATACTGGGCGCGTATTAGCCATGCTCAATTTGTTAAGTGAAAAGGCAAAAAAAAGAGGAGAAAGCGCATATATTGCCGGCGAAGCAGCTTATACGGACGGACCGTTCGACTGGCCACAGCATTTCAGCAGGCTGAATCTTTTTGGAAAATATAATGTTAATCTGAATTCAAAAGAGAAGTTAACTGTTACCCTTTCCACTTTCAGCAGCAAATGGCGATCATCCGGAGAAATACCTATCAGAGCAGTAGAAGAAGGACTGATTGGCCGTTTTGGATATATCGATAGTCTCCAGGGTGGTTATACTGGCCGGAGTAATATTATTGCAAGACTGTCATCGTCTCTTTCTGATAACTGGTTTATGCAGAACCAGGTGTATTATTCCTGGTACCATTTCAATCACAGGTACAATGATACTTATTTCGCTGATGACAGTGTGAATGGTGATCGGCTTCGGCAAGCGGAATCCAGGAATCTATACGGATATAACGGAAAGATTACAAACCATGCTTATTTCAAAAATAATATTGATCTGACTTCATCTTTCGGACTGGCTTTTCAGATTAATAAAATAAATAACAGCGAATTGTCTCATATCAATGACAAATTTGAAGTACTTGATTACCTGAAATTGGGTAATATAAATGAGAATACGTTCAATGCTTATTTCGATGAAAATCTTCGTATGGGGAAATGGTTTTTCAATGCAGGCCTCCGGATGGATGAGCTTTATTTTAATTATGAAGACAAGCTCAATCAGGTAATGCCTTCCAGGAGTAAATTTATTTTGAGCCCTAAACTGAACGTGGAATATACAGCCAGTTCGTTTCTCAAGATTTATTTGAAAACCGGGAAAGGATTCCATTCAAATGATGCAAGGGTTGTTATTGCAAATCAGGGTCAGGAAATATTGCCCGCTGCTTATGGATTTGATCTGGGACTAAACTGGAAACCTGCGGAGCACTTATTCATCAATGCAGCTGTATGGTATCTTTATCTCCAGCAGGAATTTGTATATAACGGTGATGATGGAACGCTTAATCCGGGTGATAAAACCAGGAGGGAAGGACTCGATTTTTCAGCCCGTTACCAGTTCAACAACTGGCTATATGCTTTTATAGATATAAATTATTCAAATGCAAGGGATATTCAGGCGCCTAAGGGGAGCAACTATATACCACTGGCAGTTCCATTATCCAGTGCAGCCGGACTGAATTATAAATTCACGAATGGCATTAACGGAGGGCTTAGTTACAGGTATATGAAAGACAGACCTGCCAATAATGACAATTCATTAATAGCAAAAGGATATTTCATAACCGATCTGACGGCCTTCTACACAAAAAAGAAATTCGAATTCGGTATTGAGATTCAAAATCTGTTTAATACAAAGTGGAGGGAGGAACAGTTTGAAGTTGTTTCAAGAATGAAAAACGAAACCAGTCCTGTGGATGATGTTAATTATACTTCCGGAACACCTTTTTTCGCTAAACTGGTGTTTGCAATTTTTTTATAAGTGAAAATTAAGAAAAGAAAGAACGCACATTTTAATTATAACCTTATTACAAAATAAAATGAAGAATAGAAAAAAGGGAAAACTTACTGTTTCCGCAAAGATTTCTGCGTTTACAATAATTGCATTATCTGCCTTTGGTTCATTTTGGCTATTGTCCAACGCTTTCACTAAAAATAAACTGCCGGTATTAGGAGAGCCCGGGCATATTGCCGGATCATTTTCCTTTGTAAATCAGGACGGAGAACAGATAAACGAAAAATCAGTCGAAAACAAAGTAACCCTTGTTGAATATTTCTTTACAACCTGTCCTTCCATTTGTCCCAGGATGAATGAAAATCTGATGGCTGTCTATAAAAAGTTTAAACAGGATACAGGATTCATGATTTTATCTCATACGGTTGATCCGGAAAGGGATTCAGTTTCCGTATTGAAGAAATATGCGCAACGATATGATGCCAGTACACCGGGTTGGGAATTTTTAACGGGAGACAAGAATGCATTATATAAATCCGCAACCATGGATTATCTGCTTTCGGCTGCGGATTCAGGCAGTTCCAATTTTATTCATACCCAATACCTGGCGTTACTGGACAGGCAAAGAAGGATCAGGGGCTTTTATGACGGTACAAATAAAAAAAGCATAATAAAGCTTGAATCTGATATTAAAAGCCTTTTAAAAGATGTTTCAAATGAATAAGAATTACATCCTGAATGGATAGAATCAATTATTTCTTCATCTTAAGACGATCTACCACCATATTTCCAAGTCTCCTTCCCATTTCACTGCTCCGCACGCAGGAATAATTATAATGTATTCCTCCATAAAAACGGGAATACTGGGTTTCCAGAGCGGCGTCCTTGAAAGATTTATATGACCTGCTTTTTATTCCAAATTCCAGTTCGGTAGAATCTGTGTACGCAAAATTTTCTCCAAAAACACTGGTTAATGATTCAGCGGCAGCGGCTGAAATAGTACAATGACCACAGGTATACTCAGGAAAGGGGGGAGTTTGGAGATGGGGTCTCCAGTTCGGATCAATATATTTATTAATAGCTGTTTCCGGCCTCAGTGTATTATAAGTATATTTTATGTTCCAGCATTGAATGAATGCATCAAATAAAGCAATAGATGTTTTTGCATATGCATAGACTGTTTCATTGAAATCAGCACCGGATTTCTTTGCAGCAATTCCCACAATGCCCATCCAATGGCCCGGAGGTGAGAATTTCTTGGTGCCGAACATTAAATGTCCGGAAACATTTAATTTGAAAGGGTTATCGTCCCAGAAATCGGCTATCCATGCCTGTTCGTCTGTTAAACTGTCAACTATATTTTGACTAAGCTTCACTTCCTTATAATACGGACTGTTTTTATCTGTTATATTAAATGGATAGGGCGGGTCAGGCATAAATTGATTTACGCTGTCAATTACCAGGAAACGTATTTCTCTCCAGTGTGGTTCTGCTGCAGGAGAATAGGCAGGAGGAGTTGGCACCCAGCGACCGGGAGAATCTTTCACTTCGTATTCTGTAGCTCCCCTTGTTTGCAAATAATTGTCATGCCTGCTCCAGTTCATAATAACAGACGCGACTGTATCACTGAATGCTATAGAATTTTCCAGGATATCAGAGGGCATCCCATGATCGGTCGCGAGGTTTTTCAAACTGTCTGTATAATCCTTCATACTGCCAGCAGGAAAAGTAACAGATTCACCTAATTTACAATAAGCCAGTAGAGCGCTAAACTCAAAATCTATTTTTTGTCCTGCAGGTGGCATAGGTGAGGGTCCCAGACCATGTACCTGGCCTGCGAGTGAATTATATTTATCCGGATGCCCCGCCGCAATTACTTCATAACCGGCAACCGCAGCATATAAATAATTTCTGGATGCTACCATGGGTGAGAAATTATTCCCCATCACAATTGTATTCAGTTCATGGACAGTACTGCAATAAAGGTCCGGGTCATTGAATATTTTTTCATAATCAGTTTTAGTATGGCAGGCATTAAGGAATATAACCACCAATATCATGACGGGCAATCTCTTCATTTTAGTATGAGTTTTAGCGAATTTGATTTTCTTTAAACAGAACCTGATTAAAAGTTTATTAGTTTGGCGTGGCAAAAATATTGTATCTGGTTGATAATAATTATATGATGCTGGCTAAATTAAGATTTCCTAATTATTCTTCAATTTCCTGTAAAACCAATGTTTAAGAAATTCTGCTGAACCAATATAAGCGCCAACAATCAGGATCATCCAGCCGTAGAAATTCCATGGCAGTCGGCTGAACCCGAATAAACCGGCGATTGGCAAGAAAGGAAGCGCCAACACTGTCAGAACAATGAGTATAGTGGCAATAGATAAATATTTGCCGGGCAGGCTTTTCAAAAAAGGAAGTTTGGTACGTACAACCAATACGATCAGAGTGGCGGAAACAACTGATTCGACAAACCATCCTGTTTGAAATTCTTTTTCTCCTGCCTTCATGATAAATAACAAGACGCCGAAAGTCAGGTAATCGAAAACCGAGCTCAAAAGTCCGAAGACCAGCATAAATCGCTGGATAAAACGAATATCCCAACGATGCGGCTTCTCAATAGATGCGGTATCCACCCGGTCCGTTGCAATTGCCATTTCGGGGAAATCAGTTAATAAATTGGTCAGAAGGATTTGTTTTGGCAATAGTGGAAGAAATGGAAGGAATAAGGAAGCGCCGGCCATGCTGAACATATTTCCGAAATTGGCGCTGGTAGCCATAAATATATATTTCATTGTATTGGTAAAGGTTTTACGGCCGATCACGATTCCTTCCGACAAAACATCCAGATTCTGATCAAGCAAAACGATATCTGCCGCTTCTTTAGCAACGTCTACTGCTGAATCAACCGAGATGCCCACATCAGCAGTATGAAGCGCGGGCGCATCATTTATTCCGTCACCCATAAATCCGACTACATTGCCTGCTTTTTTGAGACAAAGTATAATCCGTTCCTTCTGATTGGGTTCAATTTCTGCAAAAATATCTGTATTGGCACCTTGTTGCATAATGGCGCCATCAGTCATCTGACGTATCTGCGGTCCGGATAGTATTACAGGATCGGAAATCCCAATCTGTTTTGCAATACTTCCTGCAACCAGGGCATTGTCGCCAGTTATGAGTTTTAACTGAACACCTAAATGCTTAAGTTTATCAAGTGTTTCATTCACATTCTTTTTTGGAGGATCAAATAGTGTAATAAATCCAAGGAAAATCATTTTATTTTCCTGCTCTCTTGTAAAATCTGTTTCATTGCTGGTAATTTTATATGCAACACCCAATACCCGGTAACCCGCTGCGCTTAACTGACGGTATTGATCTAAAATCAATTCTCGTTTTAGGTCCATTGATATTAGCTCTCCATTTTCCGTTTCTGCCCTGTCACAGATTTCAATTACAGAATTTAGCGCACCTTTCGTTATTGCGAAATTTTCTTTATCATTTCTTACCTGTATGCTAAGTCTTTTGCGGATAAAATCGTAAGGTATTTCGCACTGAACTGTGTATGTTGTAGTTGGTAATTTGTAATTAGCGCAGATGGCTTCATCAATGGGATTATGGAATCCCTGTTGCAAAGAAGCATTCAGTCCGGCAAACCTCAGGGTTTTTTCTGAATGATTACCATTGATATCCAGTGCATCTTTTATAGTTACTTTTCCCTCTGTAATGGTCCCGGTTTTATCTGAACAAAGGATATTCATGCTTCCAAAATTCTCAATGGATGATAATCGTTTTACGATTACTTTCTTTTTTGCCATGGCCCTCGCCCCCGTAGCAAGGTTAACTGTGATGATGGCGGGCAGGAGTTGGGGCGTTAGTCCGACTGCCAATGCCAGTGAAAATAAAAATGAATCCAGTGCGGGTTTATGTAAAAGCACATTGATAGCAAATATGAGAATGACCAGGATCAGAGTAATTTCCATCAGCATATAACCAAAACGCCGGATACCTTTTTCAAAATCTGTTTCTGAAGGTCTGATGCGCAGGCGATCTGATATTTTACCGAACTCTGTTAATTTGCCAGTGCGTATAACCAGGGCCCTTGCTCTTCCGCTTATAACGTGCGATCCCATGAATAATGAATTGCTCCTTTTAGATAAAGACGCATCCACCGGAATAACACCGCTATTTTTTTCAACAGGGTAAGATTCACCTGTAAATGCAGCTTCATCTATAAACAGCTCTTTTGATTCCAGTATTAGGCTGTCGCCCGGAATGACATCCCCGGCTGAAAGAACTACAATATCACCCGGAACTACTTTTTCAATGGGCCATTCATTTTCTGTTCCATCCCTTAGGATCCGGCATCGGATCTGGACCATTTTCAGAAGTTCCTCAATGGCATTCGCCGCGCCTTTTTCTTGCCAGAAGCCGAGAAAACTGCTGATCAGGATTATAACAAGTATGATAATGGCATCAGTAAAATCGCCTAATGCCATGGAGAGAATGGCGGCGGCGATCAGCAGGATCGTAATAGGGCTTTTAAATTGTGAAAGAAAAAGAATGATTCCTGAAGAAGAAGATTTTGCTTTCAGAGTATTCGAACCATATTGCTGAAGTCGGGAATCTGCATCAGAAGCAGATAAACCATTTCCCGAACTGGAAAGGAGTTTAAAGGCGGATTCAGGGCTAAGGCTCCAATAATTATCTAAAGTAGGCTCCATGTACCAGGATTAATTCCTGGCAATATTAACCATAACCATTGTCCTAAAGAAACTTGGACTGAAAATGAATGTGGCTATTTAAACAGAAATTGCGTCATATTTAACCTTATGAAAAGATCTTATAAATTAGTGCTTACAGATTTTTCCCATCCCGTTTCTTTTAGTGCGGGATCATTTTCTTTTTTTAGAAAATCGGCATTGGCAAATGATTCCGCATCCCAGGTTAATACGGCATCGTCAGGAACAATATCAACGGGTATTTTCCAGGAAGTTGAATTTTCGTTATAGGCTGGGTTTGACTGGGAATTGTAACAGGAAATAATTGACCAGCGGGGATCTTCTGAAAGATTCGCTTCTGAGCGGTGCAGGAGATTACTATGAAAAATCAGTGCATCGCCAGCTTCGAGTTCACTATATACCAGTTCCATAGTTCTGAGTGCATTATTCACCATGACCATGTCCGCACCCACCTGTTCTCCTGAAAATCCATGATTCACCCTTCCAAGTTTATGTGAACCCCTTATTACCTGTAAACAACCATTTTCTTTGTTCGCCTTGGTAAGTGCGATCATTACGCTTATTAATTGGTCAGGATACATAAATTGATTTTTATACCAATATCCATAATCCTGATGCCATTCCCAGGCGCCACCAACCCTCGGTTCCTTCTGCATTAATTTGGAATGAAAATGACAAACAGGAGCATCGCTATCCAGTAACTGAGCAACTGCATTCACCATTCTTTCACTCCTGGTCAGGTAACCAAAAACATCATTGCCTGGTGTAAACCAAAGCGAAAGTTTTGTTTTTTTACCAGACAGATCATTTAAATCCAGAGCATTCTTAGTTATAGAACTATCCTCAATTGCAGTAATATATAATTTGTCCGTCTCCTGCCTGCTGCAAAAACTTTTTATTACAATATATCCGTCTTTGTGATATGATTTTATCTGGTCTTCTGAAAGTTTCCTGAATGGCATGGCTTAATCAATTAAAAGTGAGTGGTTCCAATATAAGAACATCAAAAGGTAAAAATTTTTTATTGGATGACCAAGTGAAAAATACAAGCCAATATACTGACAATCAATAGGCTATATATTTATAACGAGATCTTTGAGCATCGGAATTTAAATTTAATATGGGAGTTTTTTTTTAAATTACAGTAGAACCCTTCCCGGAAGACTCCCGACTTAAGTCCTCTTATCTTACTGTTTACTTTCTCAGAAAAATAGCGATTTATATTTAGTACCCCAGGAATAATGGCGAACTGTGCAAAGGAAATTCATTAACCCTTTAAATCAATTATATGAGAAGTTTTCTTCTTTTCTTATTGCTGTTAATCCTCCTGTTTTTTCTTTATTGTTTTTTTGTAAGAAAGGGAGGTTGTTGTATCGGTCGCGTTGAGTCCCACGACACGATCACCACCAAACATTGGATTAGCTGGAATTTATTATTTACTCCAACTTCTGTAGGTACGAGTGCCCAGGTAATTCAGGATTTTGAAGATACTTTAAATAAATATGTGAAAGGAATTAATCCGGACGCCAGTCTGAGTTTCGAATTTCATTATTGTCCATGTGATAGTTTATTAACTAATATCGATGCCACACTTGTTTACGGTAGTGGCAATTCGGTACCACCACCTCCGACCAAGCCTAATCCCGGCCCATCCGGGGATTATACTCTCGCAAAAAATCTGGATACATATATGGCAGAAAGATCTGATTCTGCAATAAATGTATTGGATAGCGTTAATATAAAAAATAGAGATGCCGCTGTTTTAATTGCCGGAACGACCGGAACTATATTTGACAAAACACTTGCAGTAATAGATACAGGTCTGGATACATTTTTATATAAAAAGATATATCCGAATACAATCTGGAACGGAAATATATTATGGCAGGATCCGGCTAAGCCGACTTTATTCGATGTTGTTTTAGGTGAACCAAATAACACTCTCATAGATGATAATGAGGTGAGACATGGAACAGCAGCTACTTATATTGCCCTTTCACAAATGCAGCTCAAGAAGATGCAAAACGGACAAATGCCTAAAATCATGTCTATCCGTGCATTTGATAAAGGCGAAAAAGGAAGCATTTACACTGTAAGTTGTGCTCTTAGTTATGCGATTCAGCATAAGGCGGATTATATCAATGCAAGCTGGGGATATTATGGAGCGCAGGATCCCGTGCTTAGAAGATATATTAAAATTGCCGACAGAGCATCTATACGTGTCATAGCTGCGGCGGGGAATTCTCCTATTATTCATGAGACAGCCAAAATATGTAAAAAGCTGGATAACGACCTAAACGATCTGGATAGATTAGATATTAAGGATTCGCTTTTTTATCCGGCATGTTTTGCTTCTACTATAGATAATGTAGTTAGTGTAACCCAGCTTAGTCCAGATGCTCCGGCGGTTTTTCCTAATGCAGTTCCTTGTTACTACCAGAATTACTCGCCTAAGTATATTACCGTTGGTGCTTTGGATAAAAATCCTCGTAACGATGTCTGCTGCACATTTTCTATTCCATTTATGTCCAGGGCAATAGAAGGATCTTCCTTCGCAACACCAGCAGCAACAGGAATATTAATGTCCCAGGTAACAAGTAAAAGCCAGAATATAAAATTATATATAACTACTCACTTTAAACCAACGCCTGTAGTAGGCATTACGGCTCCTACAATATTTACCAATGAAGGAGATTTTATTCAATATATCCAAAAATAAAAGTCAATATATACATTGTGTTTCAAAAAATATTTATCACCAATATGGATTCTGCTCCTGTGGTTTTCTTCAGAGGCTCAGTGCCCATATGGAGACACCCTTTGGAACAGAATAATCCGGTTGGCAAATCTATCACCTGATGAACAGTTAATTAAATTATTGGATCTGCAGGATAGTTTAAAAAATTGTCATTCCGCCAAAGATTCCGCAGATGCCTATCTTCTACAACGCATCGGTGTAATGTATTTTAAGAAAACGGCCTATAACGAAGCAGTAAAGTATACCTTATCAGCCCTGGATTTGCTGTATCAGCTTCAGCGACGGGTATATATAAATCCCGGTCAAAAATTCAAGTGTTATCGTAACCTGAATATCTACTATGACTCACTTAATATGACCGGGAAAAGGGATGAAGCAATAGACAGTTGCATTTCTATCGGACTGGGTTCAGTTCTCAACGATTCAATGCTCTATTATACAATATGCAATAAAATCATAAGGCTACTAAATGTTGGCGATTACAAGCGTACTGTACAATATGCCTCACTAAGCCAAAACCTGGCTGAGAAATATGGATATGTGAATACAGATATTATCAGGAGGATTTTTGCATGGAAAATAAATGCCCTTCTCTTATTAAATGATTATCCGTCTGTGGCAATTGAACTAAAAAATAAAATTCAGGAATATGAGAGATTCCGATATGAAGACTATATAGGAAACCTCTATGGTTTGTGGGCTAGATATTACCTGGGCACCGGTAAGACAGATTCAGCACTATTGAGCTACAAAAAATCCTTTTATTTTAATAAGAAAAGTAAACTAAAAGAGGGATGCGCTTCTTCATTAAATAGCATAGGATTTGTCTATTTTGAATATTTGAAAGACTATTCTAATGCACTTGAATCTTATATAAAAGCATTGGATTATTCCGATTCAAATGAATCCATCAGTATATTTACGAATATTGGTAATGTATATGTAAAACGGAAATTATTTGATTCTGCATTTTATTATTATCAGAAAGCATTTGACCAGGTACATCCTGGAATGGATGAAAATGGATTGTTAAATACAAGAAATATTCAGTCTCTCGGAAGTTTATCAGAATACCTGGGAACTCTTGTTCTGGACAAGGCAGACGCTTATCTATGCCAATATAAAGTAATCTTAAGCGAAACCCTATTAAAGGAGACGCTTGCTTATTACAAAAAGGCTGACCAGGTAATGGATAAAATAAAAGAAGATCAATTTGAATTACAGTCCAAATTATCCTGGCGCAAAAGTGCGAGGCGCTTATACGAACATGCAATAGAAGCTTCCTGGCTGTCAAAAAACATTGAGGATGGTTTTTATTTTTTTGAGAAAAGCCGGGCGGTTCTGCTGGATGATCAGCTGAAAGCAGATCAGTTGATGCAAAATCAGGAAATGCTCGATCAATACCAGTTAAAATCCAGGATCAATCACCTGCAAAATGAACTCGATACGACAAATCCCAATTCAGATCGATATTCTTTAATTCAGGCTGAAATAATTAAAAAAAAGGAAGCACAGGACCGGCTCCTGGCAAACATAAGAGTTAATGATCCTTTATATTTCGCCAGGAATTCTAATGCGGAATTCATGAGTGTCCGGGATGTTCAGAATAACATTTTGAAAGACCACAATGCACTTATAGAAATATTTAACGGGGATAGTTCCCTTTTTACATTAATTATTACAAATTCAAAGACCAGCATTTCAAAAATAGATAAAAGGTCATTTGACAGCCTCTCGCAGAATTTTATGGCATTTATTTCAAATTCCAGTTTATTAAACAAACAATTCCCGGAATTCACTAATATTTCACGGAAATTATATGATCTGATCTTCCACGATCATCCTGTGCCGACAGGACGAATCATCATTTCTCCGGATGGGTTTTGTTTTCCTTTTGAAGCGCTGATTACTAATAAGGGTCCGGAAATTCATTATATGCTGAATGATAACAGTGTTAGTTATACTTATTCGGCTAGGTTCCTTCTGAGTCATTTTGCCAGCACCAGCAACAGGTTGGTAAATGATTTTATGGGTATGGCTCCTGTAGAATATGCCAATTATATGAACCTTTCATCCTTGCCAGGGAGTGATGTTTCACTTGATCAAATTAAAACACATTTCAGGAATGTATTTATTCAGAAGAATGATGAGGCATCAAAGACCAGTTTCCTTTTAAATTTTCCAAACTATAAAATTGTACAGATATATTCACATGCTTCCTATAGCGGCTCAAATGGTAAACCATTAATTTATTTCGCCGATTCTTCTATGGATTTATCTGAGTTGTTTTCAAAGGAAAGACCTGCTGCCCGCCTCGTTGTTTTGTCCGCCTGCGAAACAGCATTGGGAAGAGACTATAAAGGTGAAGGTGTATTCAGTTTTAGCAGGGAATTTGCTGGTCTTGGCATACCAGCTACTATCAGTAATCTTTGGTCTGTTGATAACGAATCCACTTACCGGATAACAGAATTATTTTACCAGTTTATTTCAAAAGGGTTGCCGACAGATGTGGCGCTTCAACAGGCGAAATTAAAATTTATAAAAGAAGGATCCAAAGGGAAAGGGCTGCCATATTACTGGGCTTCTCCCATTCTTACTGGCAAAACAGAAATTATTAAAACGAAATCTGTTTATCCATTATGGAAGATTGCGTTGCTTTTAGGAATAGCAGGGTTATTGATCTGGGTTGGAGTTAAAAAGAATTATTCAAGGCAGGAAATCATTAATTAAAAAACACCGGTATCAGTTGGTTTTTTACTCATGTATTGTTTGATTAATGCCTGCGTATTTTTTATTTCAGCAATGGTATTGTAAAAAAGATTCCTATTCATTTTTTTAGTGGATCCGTTTTCTGTCAGGGTGTATGCCTTTTCAAGGGACGCATCTCCGGATTCAATGCGGTCGTAAGAGCCCCCTTTATTGGTCTTTTTTAAATAATCCGTATAAATGTTGTATATACGATATCGGTATTTACCGTCTTTACAGAATATCTCCAGATTGAAACTGGTAGTTCTGGTCTCTGAAACGCTTGTAAATAAAACTTTTTGGGATCCATTGATCTGGAAACTTCCCTTACCTATAAGCTTCCCTTCTTCCCGGTCATCGTAAGACAAATTATTATTTGATATCCTGAATGCGTTAGCAAAAAAGAGCTTGGCGTTTTTATACAGGTCTCCCTGACTGAATGAAGGATCCAGCTGAACCACTTCTATAAACTGATACTGACTGTCAACGATGGGTAATGAATCATAAGCAGATTTAACCTGTTCCTCAGTAATTTCTTTCAAATCGGTCTGAGAATAACAGATCGTAGGTAGCAGAAATAAGAATAGAAGGCAGCGCATGCAGAATGGTAAATTCCACTATGAATTTAAGTAATTTTTCGACGATAAATTACATGGAACCAGACTTGTTCGTGATCCTAATTGATATTTAACTTTTTGGCATATGTCTTGCATATTATTCAATGTAATTTTAACAGTTCGTTTATATTTCATTATTATGAACAGATTACTGTCTTTTTTTTTATTTCTTATTACTTCGTCAGTTTCATTTTCGCAAAATGCATCGCAAACTTCAACACAAACGGTAGCTCATGTAGATAAAAAGACGAAAGAATTCTTTGTTACTACAAATCCAAAAGCTGAGTACAAAATATTCGGATATGAATACCCGAATATTACTACCAGGAAAATGATCTGTTTTTCATCGTATACTTATGATGTCGGTGATAATCTGAACAAATGTCCGCTTGGATCTTATTTTGATTCAGGGAAAATGAAAGAAGGAGACAGGATTATTTACGTTGGCAAAGCTGGAAGTTTTAGTAAAATGACTTTTATAAGCGGAAGCGGCAAGAAAACCCTTTTCTATTTTCCGAAAGGTAGTTTTACCATTAAATGATTTAAAAAATGAAACCCCCCAGGCATCTGGTGGTTTTTTTGCAAACACTGTTTATTCAAATAATCGATGGAGTCATTCCGGATATTTATATCCTGGTTTGATGAATAGGTAGAATTATTCTAAATAATGCACCTTCATTCTTATTTGAAATGCCAAATATTTCACCATTATGGTTTACAACAATGGTTTTACAAAGTGCAAGGCCTATTCCCGTTCCCGTATAATGTTCCCGGCCATGAAGACGATGAAAAATCAGGAAAATCTGATCTGCATATTTCTGATCAAAACCGATACCGTTATCACTTACACATACTTCACAATAGGATAATTTTGGATCAAGGGAAGTAAGTTCTCCGAGATCTTTTCCCACGATAAACTTTGAAGTAATTGTAATAACCGGGGTTGTACCCACTTTTGTGAACTTTAGACTATTACTTATCAGATTATAGAAAAGCTGGGTTAGTTGAACCGGAATAGCATCAATTACCGGCAATCGTTCAAGGTGAATAACGGCATGTTTATCGTTGATGAGCAATTCAAAATCATTGAGTACATCCCTTAATATATCATTCAGATCTGTTTTTTCAAATGCATCACCACCATGGTGCAATATTTTTGAAAAATTAAGCACCTCATTAATAAGGTTGGACATGCGCTCTGCAGAAGTTTCAATTTTCATAAGCATCTCTCTGACCCCATCGGTCAAATCATCTTTATGCCTGCTTTGCAGAAGAGAAGAATAAGTTCTGATCTTCCGCAGTGGTTCCTGCAGATCATGGGAAGCTATGTAGGCAAATTGCTCTAAATTTTTATTCGAATGCTGGAGTTCGATATTCGCCTCATGTAATGAAAGGGTTCTTTCCGCTACCTTCTTTTCAAGTTCTTCGGAAAATAAATGCAGGGCTTTGTCTACCTTCCTTTTTTCCGTAACATCCTCAGAAGCCAGGAGGATTAATTGTTCATCACTGTTATCCCTGAAAATGGTACTTGCATTTAATAGCATGGTCCGTTCGCCCAAATCAGGAAGGTTAAGCGTCAATTCGTAATCTACAATACTTGCCTTTTCGGGAAGTACTTTTCCTAACATTTCACGCAGCTCCTGAATATTCCATAGTTTATCAGACAAATCGAATAAATGCTTGCCTTCCGTGGCTTCCGGTGTGGTTTTAAATTTGGTATAATATGACTTATTGGCACTTCTGACCTCCAGGTTTTTATTCAGGATGATGAGTGGCTCTCTGATCGTTGTAACAATTGATTCTGCGTATAACCGGGAAAGATTTAACTGTTCATTGCGGTCGTACAGTTCCTGGTTTACAATTATTAGTTCTTCATTGCTGGTCTGCGTTTCCTCCTTGACTGTTTCCAGTTCTTCGTTCAGGCTCTGTAGTTCTTCGCTTCCTGAAAGAAGCTCTTCATTTGCACTTTGCAGTTCTTCATTGGATGCCTCCTGATCTTCGGTAATACCTTTCATATCCTCACGAACTTGCGCCAGTTCCATTTGTAATTTCTGAATCCGGATTTTGTCTACGTTCAGCGGTGGGGGAGTCCCGGTTCCGACTTCCTTTGAATGATCTTCTGATGAACCTGATCGCAGGGAGCCATCTTTGAAAAGAATTAAAAAATGAGGTTCAAGTGTGTTAAGCAGGGGGATGACTTCAATAGTAACCAGTTTCTCCTTTCCCATAAATTGTATGGGGATATCTTCTTTTACCTCCGCCTTCTTGCTGGCCTTCGATTTATGCAAGGCGTTACGCAATTCAAATGCCAGACCTTCCCGGGCCATTTTAAGTACGTTCAGATTCGGCTTGCCAGAGGAAGGTTCCAGCCAGGTACCGGTTGCTCCGCGGAATTGAACGATGTCCAGATCGCTATTCACGACTACACCCGGAGGAGAATATTTGGATATTAATACTTCATCCGCATTTTTTTGAAAGTCATCTTTACTGATTTCAATTCTTGCAGTTTCGAATTTACCCTCCTTAAAAACTTCTTGTTTTCGTTCGGCAATCTCATGCAGGAACCTTGCTTTTACATCTTTCCTTTTATAAATTTTACAATTCTTGTCAAACACATTAAACAGATCTGCCGCCTGGCTGGTGGTTTCTGATTTCCCAAGCAATAAGAACCCATTTCCATTAAGCGAATAATGAAAGGTGGTCAGCGCTTTCTTTTGCAGATTCGGTTCCATATAAATAAGCGAGTTGCGGCAGCTGATTAAATCTATTCTTGCAAAAGGAGGATCTTTGAGAAAATTATGATAGGCAAACACACAGGTATCCCGGATGGATTTGTTTAATTGAAATCCGCCATCCTTGATGGAAAAGAACTCTTGCAGGCGGTGGGCAGATAATCCTGCCACCTCATTTTTCTTATAAATTCCGGTTCTGGCTTTTGCAATGGCTATTTCAGAAATATCTGTTGCAAACACCTGTATTTTAGAATTGGCGGCGCGTTCTCCCAGAAATTCATGCAGACACATTACTACAGAATAAGCTTCCTCTCCGGTTGAACAACCGGCGATCCAAAAGCGAAGGGGTTCATTTAACGGCCTGTCCTTAAAGAGAGTTGGAAAGATTATTTCGTTTAAACTCTCAAATACTTTTGGATCCCGGAAGAATTCGGTTACCGGAATAAGTAAATCCTGGTATAAAATGTCCAGTTCAGAATTGTCCTGCTTAAGATGGGAAAGGTATTCCTCAATTCCAACTTTGTTACTTAGGGCGATTCTCCTGTTGATTCGTCGTTGTATCGTTGTTTGCTTATAATAAGTAAAGTCAATACCCTTGCGGGTCCGGAGAAGGGAAAGGATTTGTTTAAATCCTTCCTCTTCGAGTAGTTGTATATCTTTCGATGAATCGGGAGCACCGGCTTTTAATGTATTGTTTAAAGACAATAGTTTCCCTGGAATCTTTTCCGGAGGTAATATATAATCCACAACGTTCGCATCAATGGCACTTTGAGGCATCCCGTTATAGGCGGCTGATTGAAGTTCCTGTGCAATGGTAATTCCCCCGTGATCCTTGATGGCTTTTAACCCGAGCGTTCCATCTGTAGCTGTACCGGATAATATTACGCCGATCGCATGGCTCTGGTGGACTTCCGCCAGAGAAGCGAAAAATAAGTCGATCGGCATGTTCCGTTGATTTTTGGGAAGACGGTCGCTTAATTTGAGTACACCATCCGTAGCTGTAAGTAACTTATTGGAAGGAATGATGTAAATATGATCCGCAACCACCTGAATATTATCTGTTATCTCCTGAACGGGTATGGGCGTGACCCTTTGAAGGAGATCTGCTAAAATGCTTTCGTGAGCCGGATCCAGGTGTTGTACCAAAATATAAGCCATTCCCGAATTTTCAGGAATGGCCTTTAGTAATCTTTTAAATGCATCCAGTCCCCCTGCAGATGCGCCAATGCCAACAACCGGAAAGAGATTCGATGATCGTATTTTTATTTTATCCTTATTTGCAGTAGACATTTTAATTGCATTCCTTGAACGGAATAAGCCTTTCCAAGAAGAGAATACTAAAGTTACTTAACTTTTAGGTGTTCCGGAAAAGCTTTTGCCGGTTGACTTTTCGGATAAAAAGAAAAAAACATAAACGATCTGATCTGTTCTAATACCTGTTAAAGAGTCTCTTCTGCCGGCGTAAGTGGAAACCCTTATAACTTCTTTTTTTAATTCATTTCATGATAAGGCTACTGTAGTAAATATACCAATTGTCAAAATAAAAGCATATCTTAATGTTGATCTCATCTTATGCATTTAACAAGCAAAGAAAAACTGGAAAGAAGCATGGCAATAAAATTGCTTATTGAAAAATGGGTTAAAAACCATGAAATAAAATCCAGAGCCCGATTAAAATCAAATAAACCTCCAATACCCGGCAAAAGAAAATGAATAAACCTTCTGATTCCTTCATATTGACTTCGTGAATTGATGCAGGTTTTCCATATCCGGTGAAATAATTACACATTACTTTCAGATCAAATAATATATAAATGACAGGTTTCCATTTGTTATTGTTGAATATTCACATCCATTTCAGCAATTACAAACTAAATCCTATTGATCTGATCCTCTGATTCTTCGTTATTCTTTATTATGAAGGGAAGTAATAATAAACTGGTTTATATAGTGGATGATGATCCCGATGACCGGCAGATCATTCTGGATGCCTTCCTTGAAAATCTGTATCAGGGGGATTACGCATTTATAGAATCAGGAGATCAGTTGCTTGAAAATCTCAGAGATCCAAATGTCCTGTTTCCATCACTAATAATGCTGGATCTCAATATGCCCGGAATTATCGGGATGCATGTACTGCAGGAAATAAGGAGTCAAAAGCAATACAGCCATATACCTATTATAATTCTGACGACTTCCTCCCTTCATATGGATCGAAAACTTGCCTATGAATACGGGACCAACTGTTTTCTCAGAAAGCCAAATTCTTTTCCCCAGCTGGTTACTCTTTCGGATGCAATAATAAAATTATGGCTTATAGATAATGATTACTGAGAAGTTGAATTAAAAAATGGTTTTGTAAAGAAGGTAAAGATTCAAAACCAGGATAATCAATGCAACAATCCAGGCAATAAATTTTGTGGACAAATGGTTTACAAAAACGCCCATTTTTAAAGAGTCATTGGTAAACATGATTAATGGAATAACCGCAAAGCTGAGCTGCATGGAAAGAATTACCTGGCTTAATAGCAAAAGACTGGTAATTCCTTTTTCTCCATAAACCACCGTCACGATAAAAGCAGGAATGATCGCAATTGCTCTAGTTATCAATCTTCGTAGCCATGGTTTTAGCCTTATGCGCAGAAAACCTTCCATTACGATCTGACCGGCTAATGTACCTGTAAGTGTTGAATTTTGACCGGAAGCCAAAAGTGCGACTGCAAATAAAATGCTGGCAAGGGTGGCTCCTAACAGCGGAGTCAATAATTTATGTGCTTCCATTATATCAGCTACACCCTGGTGGCCCGTAGTATGAAAAGCAGCACCGGCTACTATGAGTATGGCAGCATTAATAAAAAAAGCAAATAATAAGGCTACAGTACTGTCAATGGTTGCAAATTTTACGGCCATTTTCTTACCTGCCTCGTTTCGTTCATAGTTTCGCGTTTGAACGATACTTGAATGGAGGTATAAATTATGTGGCATTACAGTAGCGCCCAGTATACCTATTGCTATATACAACATGGATGGGTTTGAAATAATTTGTTGTCGCGGAATCAGTCCGCTTAGAATGGGAATAAAATCCGGATGTGATGCCAGGATTTCATAAGTAAAACATACCAGGATAACAAAAATGAGCGATGCCACTATGCTTTCAATTAACCGGAAGCCCTTGTATTGAAAGAAAAGAATTATCAGCACATCCAAGGCAGTGATAGCTACCCCCCATGTAAGGGGAATATGAAATAACAGATTTAGTGCCAAAGCTGATCCTATGACTTCAGCCAGGTCGCAGGCTGCTATTGCGATTTCACATAAGACCCATAAACAAAAACTTACCGTGGGACTGTAATGATCACGGCAGGCCTGAGCAAGATCACGCTCTGTGGCAATGCCTAGTTTCAGAGCGAGATATTGCAGGATGATCGCAAAAATATTGGAAACAAGGATGACCGATAACAATGTGTATCCGAATTTTGAACCACCGGCAATATCTGTAGCCCAGTTGCCCGGATCCATATAGCCGACTGCTACCATTAGACCCGGTCCGGAGAAAGCCAGTAATTTTCTCCAAAAACTTCCTCCTTTAGGCACATGGATAGAAGAGAAAACTTCGGGTAATGAATTGCTGACTTTTGCTTTTCGCCATCCTTTGGGAGTGGCTATTTTTTTAATTCCGGCTGACGTGTCCAATTTCTTTATTCTTTAAAATATAATCTTATAGTGTATTAACTATTTCACATTCAAAATCCCCAATGGAGTCTCACTCCGTAAATTGATACCGGACCGCGGTCGCGGTTGAATGCAGGGTTTATAACGAACTGGTAATCCAGTGTGGCATGAACGGTTTTCCAGATATGAAAATCGTAGTAGGTTTCCATGACTTTCTCCGGAGCATAGTTCAGTGTCCCATCGCCGTCGAGCATGTCTGTTCCTCCTGCTTTCAGAAATTGTTGATTATCTCTTGAAGCGCCGCTTATGATTATAGCAAGTCCCCAGGTGTCACCATGCCGATGCCATATTTCGCCCATGACACTCACGCCCAGCGAGGCCGACCAATCCGCATCAGTAAACGTAAAGGTGTCGTAATGTCCGTCGGTCCAGCCCAGACGCGAAAACAAGCCGACATTCCTTGAAACTTCCTGTTCCCAGTTTATCCCGAAGCCATATTTATGGTGAAAGGCGCGCGCGGAATCCGGGATCGTCACACCAGATCCCTGACCGACTTTTGGACTCGGCGGGTTAGCCAGCAATAGGGAAGTTGCCAACCGGTAGCTGGCAAAATTTGCGTCATCCAGCCAGGTCAGAAATCTAATCACCCCCGGATGTGATTTAATAGTATACCGGCGTTCAAATTCCGCCATCATTCCCCAGGCCCTGAGAAACGGTCCATAGGCTCCCCGGTGAGGCCACGTGAGATACTGGTCATCGCCGGTAAATCCATTCTTGTCGCGCGGCATTTGGAAAAATCCATAGCGCAAAGACCATTTTGGCTGATTCAATTCTATTGCGACTCCCGTTGTGTATCCAATAGTATTCTGTCCGTAATCCCAGGTGAGGTTGCCCATCATCGCCCAATTCATAAACTGTATGTGCTGATCGTGCGCATAGGTATTGTTGTCGCAAATGTCCAAAGGACTTAGCCTTCCGATGGTAAATGTCAGTCGCGAAATATCTTCTTTGCCCGCAAGTGAGAGTTGGTCATCAGGCACATCCTCCTGTTCGCCACCCAGACCAATGGTTTGACGGATAAACAAACGCGCAAACGAAAAATTGGGACTCTTCGTGCCGGCCTTATAGGCGTCGCCGTTGGGAAATGCTTCGATACCAAAGGTCTGGGTCAGGCCGAAGCCCTGCCATACCAAGAAGTCCATATGCGCCTCGGCACCACGCCATAACCTTACGCCTGCATACAGGTCTAATGTGACGGTTGACTGAATCTCACCCTTGCTGTTCAGGCTATTTGGGCCTGAGTATTTTGCCGAAAAACCATGATCGCCTTGTACAATAACGGTGTTCTGAAAATGGATGTTCCATTTTTGAAACTGATTCGTAATAGTAGTATCCATTTGTCCACATAAGTATTCACAATTCAGTATAAATACAAAAATAAAGATTAATCGAGGCAATTATTATTAGTTTTAGCAAACATAAATAAATAATTTAATTTATCATATTTATATTATTAGGTATACCTAATTAATGGAAATAATTATTTATTCTATCTTTAAAGAATAGCTTAAAAAAGATGCAAACATTTTCTGAAGAAAACTATCTTAAAATCATCTATAACCTTGATAAGCAAGGAATTAAAAAAATAACCCCAACGGCCATCGCAGAGGCGCTGGATAATAATCCTGCCTCTGTCATTGACATGTTGAAAAAACTGGGAGACAAAAAATTGCTTGCCTATGAAAAATCCAAAGGGGCAAAACTAACTCCCAATGGAAAAGCTGTTGCCATTTCTGTCATAAGAAAGCACCGTTTATGGGAAGTGTTTTTACTGGAAAAGTTAGGGTACGAGTGGGACCAGGTTCATGATATTGCAGAACAATTAGAACACATTCACTATGCTGATCTCGCAGATAAATTAGACAAGTTCCTGGGTTTTCCAAAATATGACCCCCATGGAGATCCGATTCCTTCGGCAAATGGGGAAATGGTTTCTATGAATAGATTCATGCTGGAAGAAGCGAATGTTGGAAAAACCTATAAAGTAGTAGGGGTAAAAGATACCAGTCCTGAGTTTCTTCAATATCTAAAAAAGTTGGAAATCGGAATCGGCACTAAAATAACAATAAAGGAGAAAATCCCATTTGATAATTCTATGATTATTATGATTGAAAAAAATATGCGGACTTCTGTATCAAAAATATTCGCACAAAATTTATTGGTGCACGAATGAGACTCATTTAATGTCCCAAGAAATGTAAAATGAAAAAATTAAAGTATTTAGAAATTGTACTTAGTAACTACTTATTTGCTCAGAGCTCCAATCCAAACACCTTATTTTAAGAATTATTTGGTTTTCTGAACAGTGTTCATTATATTTGCATTGTAATTTAATTAAATGGGCATTACTGAACGTAAAGAAAGAGACAAAGTTGAGATGCGGCAGCGCATAATGAGTGCAGCTGTCCAAATGTTCCTGGAAGAGGGGTATGAAAAAACCTCCATCCGCAATATTGCTGAGAAAATTGAATATAGTCCGGCTACTATTTACCTCTATTATAAGGACAAGGATGAATTGCTTTATGATGTGCAGGGACAGGCTTTTGAAAAACTTGACCAGGCATTCCGTGAGAAAGCAACTTCAAAAGATCCAATCAAAAGACTGGAACAAATCATGTTGACCTATGTCCGCTTTGGGAAAAATAATCCTGAACTCTATGACCTTATGTTTATTATCCGTGCCCCGATGAATGTGATGAAAGAAAAGGAATTATGGGATAACGGGCATGATTCCTTTGGATTTTTGGTTCAATGTATTTCGGATTGTATTGAAAAAAAACTGATCCGATACGACGACGTGATGATTGCTGCGCTCTCCGTCTGGTCAATGGGACATGGCCTGGTTTCCCTGGATCTGCGCTGCCGTTTTAAAGTGATGGATATGGATGAGGACTCGATTGCAGCTGCTATTGAAAAATCAGTACAGGAATATCTTAAACTCATTAAAAATTAAAAACAATAACCATAAACATATTTTTCCCCCTGAGAAATCAAGGGTGGTATGACTATTTTTTTTGCCTTGTCACTAAACATCGTTCATTAAATCAACGTTAATAATTATGAAACTACTGTTTATCCCGTTGCTCCTCTTACTGGCAAGCCAGGCAAAAGCACAGGAAAGTACGCTTGAAAATTATATCAGCGAAGCATTTAGAAATAACCAGGGCCTTCAGGGCCAGCAGCTGCAACTTGAGAAATCCATGTATGCACTCAAAGAAGCTCGCGCAGTTTTTTTACCGAATATTTCTTTTGGCGCTTCTTATTCGAAAGCAGATGGAGGCCGAACCATCGATCTGCCGATTGGCGACCTGTTCAATCCTGTTTATAAATCTCTGAATCAGCTTACAAACTCAACGGCATTTCCAAACCTGCAAAACCAATCCATTTTATTGAATCCCGATAATTATTATGACGCCCGTTTCAGGACCACGCTTTCACTAATTAATTCAGAAATCTATTATAACGAGAAAATAAAAAATGAAAACATTTCCCAGCAAAAAGCCGCCGTGAATGTTTACAAACGGGAATTGGTTAAGGAAATAAAAACTGCCTATTATAAATATTACCAGGCAGTAAAAGCAGAAGAAATTTATAATAATGCACTGACCCTGGTAAACGAAAATATACGTGTAAACCAGAGCCTGCTTAAAAACGGAGTGAGCAACAGCACGGCCCTTACTCGTTCCGAAACAGAAAAACAAAAGATTGAGGCTTCCATTACGCAGGCCTCCGGTAACCGAAAGAATCTACAGGTATATATAAACTTTCTTATGAACCGGTCGCTTGATTTGCCAATTGTCCTGGACACTGCCAGTTTCATTACCGAAAGTCAGACCCTCGCTTCGATTATGAATTCAAATACGGATAGAAGGGAAGAGCTGCAGGAACTTCAGGCCGTGATACAAATGCATGAGCTGAACAAAAAACTTCAGAGTGCATATATGGTTCCAAAGCTGAATACTTATATCGACCTGGGTTCTCAGGGTTTTAAATTTCAATATAATAATAAGACTCAATATTATGTATGGGGCCTTAACCTGGAGATGAATTTATTCGCGGGAGGTCTCCATAAATACAGAATACAACAGGCCAATATCGACAAACAGGCAGCTGAAGCCAGTTATAAAGAGACTTCTGTACAAATGCAGATGCAGCTGGTTCAGTCAGTCAACAACCTTCATACAGCGATATCCGATTACCACAATGCAAATACCCAGCTTTCACTGGCTGAAAAATATTACACTGATCAGAATAAAGTGTATAAAGCGGGCCAACTGCTCTATATCGAATTACTGGACGCCCTTACCCAACTCACGAATGCCCGTTTACAGTTGGCCGTAACCATCGCCAATGTTCAGGTCGCCTATGCTGACACAGAAAGAGACGCAGCCACTTATCCACTCAATAAATTATAAACCATGCAACGCATTTTATTTTCCCTGCTTATTATATCCATTGTAATGTCAATGGTTTCCTGTACTGCAAGAACAGAACCGATCAAAAAAATCGAATCGGCTATCATTCCAGTTAAAACAATTCCGCTGAAACAATATAATTCGACTGCTACCGTCGCCGTGTCCGGTCAGTTCACAACGGATGATGAAGTAATGCTTTCGTTCAAGACGACCGGCATTATTGATAAAATTTTTGTGAAAGAAGGGGATGCCATTCAAAAAGGCCAGCTGCTTGCAACCCTGAACCTCACTGAAATTGATGCGAGCCTGCAACAGTCCCGGCTGGCTTATGAAAAAGCAATCCGCGATCACCAACGCCTTATGAATCTCTACAACGACAGTGTGGCCACACTGGAACAGGTTCAAAATGCAAAAACTACAATGGACCTTGCGGCCCAGCAACTAAACAGCGTGCAATTCAACCGGCGCTATTCTGAGATTCGCGCCGAAGCCAATGGATATGTTTTGCGTAAACTGGCCAATGAAGGCCAACAGGTCAGTTCCGGAAATGCTGTTTTCCAGACCAATGGCGCCGGATCCGGAAAATGGATCTTACGGTCAGGCGTAACCGATAAACAATGGTCCGCCATAAAAATGGGAGATGAGGCTGAGATCAGAATCGCCTCTGGCAATGGACAAACAGTTCCCGGTAAAGTATCCCGGAAATCCGAGGCCGTAGATCCTGCCAACGGATTATTCAGTATAGACATTACGGTAACAGGGAACCATCCGGGAAAAATTGCGACAGGAATGTTCGGCAATGGGATCATAACTACCGGTAAGAATAATAATGAAGGGAAACATCTGGCTGACGGCTGGTCCGTACCTTATGAAGCCCTCCTGGATGGAGACGGCAGTACAGGATATGTTTTCATTACCAATGATAATAAAACAGCCAACCGGGTAAAAGTAGTCATTGCAGGTGTGGAAAAAGATCATGTAATCATCAGCCAGGGATTGGAAAATGCCGTCTCGCTGATTATTTCCGGAAGCGCCTACCTGACTGATAACAGTCCCATCATCATACAATAAAAAAAATTCCATGAAAATAGCCAACTATGCGGTTAAGAATTACCAGTTCACCCTTGTGATATTCATTATGATCATTGCACTGGGTGCCACTACCATACTGAATATGCCCCGCTCGGAAGATCCTGAAATGCATGCACCCACTTATTCTGTGGTGGTCGTTTATCCTGGCACCAGTCCGAAGGATATGGAAGAACTGGTTGTAAAACCACTTGAAAAAGAAATCTGGGGACTCGAAAATATCAAGAGAATCCGCACCAGCATCGGAGATGGCGTGGCCGTCCTGAGGGTGGAATATAAATACAGCAGCAATGTGGATAATAAGTACCAGGAAATTGTGCGCGTCGTAAACAGCAAAAGACCTGAACTGCCACCGGATATCGTAAGCATAGACGTAAAAAAATTTCAGCCTTCTGACGTAAATATTATCCAGATCGCGATGATATCTGAAAACGCATCGCGCGAGAAACTGAAATACTATGCTGAGAAATTACAGGACGAACTGGAAAAATTACCCGCATTGAAGAAAGTAGAAATACATGGTATCCCGGAACAGCAGGTACGGGTAGAACTTGATCTGGAAAAAATGTCACAGATGCACCTGCCACTGAGTTCTATTACTGGCAGTCTGCAAAGTGAAATTGCAAATATTCCGGGTGGGAGTATTGATGCCGGAGAACGCAGTTTCAATATCAAAACCAGCGGAAACTTCCAAAACATCGAAGAAATAAAGAATACCATTGTTTCCGCAAATTCAGGGAAAAATATTTACCTCAAAGACATCGCAAAGATTTACTATGGGTTCGAAGATACCAAGTATAAAACACGATTGAATGGCCATCGCTGCCTGTTTATTACAGCGGCGCAGAAAGAAGGTGAAAATATCAGCAAAACTAAAGAATCCTATGAACCTGTACTCGCACGGTTCAAGAAAACCCTGCCAAACAATATTGACCTGGTACAGAATTTTGACCAGGCCGATAATGTGAACATGAGACTCGGCAGCCTTGGAGAAGATTTCCTGATTGCTATTTTGCTCGTTGCCGTTACCCTTCTGCCGCTCGGTTTTCGCTCAGCCATGATCGTTATGATATCCATCCCGCTCTCTCTTTCGATCGGAATCGTATTATTGAACCTGTTTGGAATCAATTTGAACCAGCTGAGCATTGTCGGTCTGGTTGTGGCACTGGGCCTGCTTGTTGACGACAGCATAGTAGTGGTGGAAAATATCGAACGCTGGATGCTAGAGGGTCATTCACGGATGCAGGCTACACTGAAAGCTACCAGTCAGATCGGCAAAGCAGTTGTAGGATGCACCATCATGCTGATCATTTCCTTTATGCCCCTGGTATTTTTACCGGAAGGTTCCGGAGACTTCATCAGGGGCCTGCCCATGGCCGTTATCCTTTCTGTGTTTGCATCCATGCTTGTTTCCCTGACCATTATTCCATTCTTATCCAGCCGTCTTTTGAAAAATCACGTGTCACCGGAAGGAAATATTTTCATGCGTGCCCTTAAACGCGGAATTCATGGAAGTTACGCGCGCCTGCTGGACAGAGCGCTGAACAGACCGGCCCTTACCATTGCAGTAGCAGCATTATTATTCGGCGGGTCCCTGTACATTTTTAAAATCATCGGATTTGGTTTATTTCCATCTTCCGAAAAACCGCAATTTTTCGTCAATATTACAACTCCCCCACAGTCAAATATCGCCTATACAGATGGTATCACCCGCAATATAGAATCATCTTTGAAAAAGGAATCCGCGATTACTTATTTTGCTAGCAATGTAGGGAAAGGGAATCCGCGTATTTATTACAACGAGGTCCCTGAAAATGAACGCTCAGATTATGCACAGATTTTTGTACAGCTGGATAATAAAACCGCACCGGATAAAAAACTCCAGTTGATTGAGTCGCTGCGTAAAAAGTGGACACCCTATCCCGGAGCGAAAATAGAAGTAAAGAATTTTGAACAGGGCCCACCGGTCGTTGCACCCATAGAAGTAAGGTTGTTCGGAGATAACCTGGACACCCTGCGGAACCTTGCTGCAAAAGTAGAAGGCATGCTCCGCAATACAGACGGAACAATATATATTGACAACCCGGTTGACCTGCTCAAATCAGATATCAAAGTGGATATCAATAAAGAGAAGGCACAATTACTGGGAATACCGACTGTGAATATTGACAGAACAGTCCGGCTGGCCGTTGCAGGATTAAATATGGGCAGCTATACTGACGACAATGATAAAGATTATTCCATCCTGCTAACCCGCACGAAAGAAGAAAGGCCCACACTGGATGTTTTCAATGATCTGTATGTAAATAATAATATGGGCGTGGCCATACCTGTCGGACAGGTATCCACCCTGAAGCTTGAAACTTCCCCACAGGTTATTAATCACCAGGAAAAGAAACGGGTGGTTTCAATAAAAGCGAATGTGAAAAAAGGATTTCTGGTGGACCGTGTAATTAATAACATAACCAAAAAAATGGATGATATGGTTTTGCCGGCAGGTTACAACTATGAAATGGGTGGAGAAGTTGAATCACGAAAAGATTCCTTCGGAGGTTTTATGAGTATCATCATCATAACCATATTCCTGTTTATTGCTGCGCTGGTTTTGCTGTTTGGGACATTTAAAAGCACCCTGATTGTATTATCTGTTATTCCGTTGGGCGTTGTGGGTGCTGCATTGGCCCTTTGGTTCACGGGAAATTCATTGTCCTTTGTTTCGATCATCGGACTGATTGCATTGGCAGGTATTGAAGTGAAAAATACAATCCTTCTCGTGGATTTTACCAATCAGCTTCGCAGCCAGGGAAAGGATTTGGATTCGTCTATCAGGGAAGCAGGAGAAACACGTTTCCTGCCCATTGTGCTGACTTCTTTAACTGCTATTGGCGGATTAATGCCCATTGCGCTTTCCACCAATCCGCTGATTGCTCCGCTGGCCATTGTACTGATAGGGGGCTTGATTAGTTCAACACTATTGTCCCGGATCGTCACACCGATAGTTTATAAACTTATCCCACCGAATGTAAAGCAGACTTCAAATGTCAATGATAAAATAAAAAAAGATTAATTTTAAAAATTTAATTTTATATACAATGAAACGGACGGTATTGACAATAACACTAATTGCAACTTCATTTCTATTAGGTTTTACTTTTAAGACAATAATCACTGACAAAAATAAAAATGCAAAAATGAAAAAAGTAACAGGAATAGGCGGTATTTTTTTCAAATGTAAAGACCCGAAAGCAATTAACGAATGGTACAAAACACATCTTGGGTTTGACACGAGCCCGTATGGAACAAGCTTTAAATGGCGAGAAATTGATGACAGCACAAAAAAGGGACTTACCCAATGGAATCCTTTTCCAGAAAACACAAAATATTTTGATCCTTCAACAAAAGAATTTATGATAAACTACAGAGTAGAGAATTTAGAAGCATTGGTTGAAGAATTGAGAAAGGAAAACGTAACTATCGTTGACAAAGTTGAAACATATGATTATGGAAAATTTGTTCATATTTTAGATATTGAAGGAAATAAAATTGAATTGTGGGAGCCTAAAGATTAAAATATTTTCGTCAACCGCCTTATCCCAATACTGTTGATTACTTTTTCTCGTTAAAATTTGATCAGATCATATGTCCCGGCCTTGACTCTTTTGTAAGGATAGTCTGTGCAGATATAAAGGAGATAAAGGAATTGAGTCAAAATGCCTTTATAGAGTAAAAAAGAAGGTCGCTGAAAATCAGCGACCTAAGCTTTAATCTGTGATCCCGCTGGGACTCGAACCCAGGACCCCTACATTAAAAGTGTAATGCTCTACCAACTGAGCTACGGAATCAATCTTGACGGTTATTTTATCAGAACCTGCTTGGTATAAAACATGAATCTACCCCCTTGTTTTGAGCGTGCAAAAATAGTGGAAAATGGGCTTCGTACAAATTATTTATCAGGGATCGCTGATATGTGGAGAATTCCTCCTTTTCAGCCTATTTTGTTCTGTTCCAGGTCAATTCTGTCTTCTTCCCTGCGTATTACAGCTTCGTCAAAAACTTCCTGCAGCCTTAATATGGTCAGCTGCTTTGTAATGTATTCTCCTAAATCGAGAAGAACCCGGTTGAATTCATCCACCTGATGCATTTCATCCTTGTTTTCTTTTAAATATTCTATATTAACCAGGGTAAAATCCATATCATCTTCGAGTTTCTGTTTATAGTTTTTAACCAGCATATTCGATTGAAGTAAACCCTGATGCTTTTCTTCCAAACGAGCAAGGGATAGTTTCATCAGCATTAGATGAATTTGCTGTGTCTGTATATCGGCGGGTATTTCGAGTTTATCCTCATTCAGGTTTAATTTTTTAATCACCCAGGGCAGCGTTAAACCCTGTAATACTAATGTCACAAGGATCACCATAAAACTGATAAACAAAACCAGATCCCTTTCCGGAAATTCTTTTCCGTCGGCCAGTGTTACCGGGATGGCAAGTGCAGATGCCAGTGAAACAACTCCCCGCATGCCAGCCCAACCTATCAGGAAAATTTCACGTGGATCCGGTTTCAAAATACCCTCTCTTAGTTTTTTATTTAACAGCAAAGGCAGGTAAGTGGCCGCATAAATCCATACCATCCGGATCACAATGATGAGACCCGTAATAATGAGTCCATACCGGATGGCTTCTTCCAGTGAATAATATTTCAGACCGTTTACAATCAAAGGCAATTGGAGACCGATCAGTATAAAAATTAATCCATTCAGGATAAAAGTAAGAGTTGTCCAAACACCAAGTGCCTGCAGCCTGGCCTTGAAATTCAAAATTTCCTTAGACCGGTAAGAAAGAAATAATCCGCCACTCACAACAGCAAGAACACCGGATGTATGAAAGTGTTCCGCTGTGAGATACATAATATAGGGCGTTATCAGGGTAAGTGCGGTTGCAATGCTGGTGGTGGTAGCAAATAATTTATGTATATAATAGATGAGCTGCGCGATAATGAGTCCGATCACGATACCGAGTACGGTAACTACTACAAAGGATATGGCCGCTTTATGAAACACAAAAGTTCCTGAAATAACAGCAGCCAGTGCAAAGCGGAATACAGTTAGGCTCGCAGCATCATTCACGAGACTTTCTCCTTCCAGTACAGTCTTTACTTTTTTAGGGATCTTAAAAAACTTCAGGACAGAACTCGCCGCTACAGCATCCGGCGGGGATATGATTCCACCCAGCAGAAGTCCGATAGATAAAGTAAATCTAGGGACAAGTTTTTCTGAAACAAATGCTACGATGACAGATGTCACGATAACAAGTCCAAATCCATGTAATCCAATCGGCCAGCGCATTTTCCAGAAGTTAGGCCAGGAAGTAAACCATGCGGCTTCATATAGCAGGGGAGGAAGGAAGATAAGAAAAATCAAATCCGGACTGATGCCTGAACGGGGAGCGCCGGTTATCAGGCTGATCAGCAGTCCGCTGATTACCAGGAATACAGGATAGGCAATCCGGAGTTTTTGTCCCAGGATTACCAGGAGCATTACCGCAAATAAAAGGGCTATCACATATAGAAGCGTTTCTTCTACCATTTTTCAATTTAATGGAAAATTATCAGACCTGGTCCTGAGGAAATAGTAAATACTCATATGGAAATCGTCTTCAATGTTTAACTTAGTCCCGTTTTTGATTCAATCAATTTGCTGAAATATGAAAAGATCCCTGCTCTCAGTATCCCTCATCATTTTTATTTCCATCACAACAGTTTCTGGTCAGAAGAACTGGGTCAACCTGTTTGACGGGACAACTTTAACCGGCTGGAAACAGATGACCGGTAAAGCAACATTTGAAGTTTTCCACGGCTCAATTATGGGTACGGCGGTTCCGAATTCTCCCAATAGTTTTCTTGCAACTGAAACCCAATATGGAGATTTTATATTGGAAATGGAAGTCTATTGTCAGGATACCAGTTTCAATTCCGGGATACAATTCAGGAGTCATTTTGATCCCGTGGGAAACGGAGGCAAAGGGAAAGTTTACGGCTATCAGTATGAAATCGATCCCTCTTCACGGCGTTGGTCCGGCGGTATTTATGATGAAGGGAGGCGGGACTGGCTTTATCCGCTTTCCCTTAATCCCAAGGCACAGGGCTATTATAAATTAAAAGAATTCAACAAGGTCAGGATAGAATGTATCGGAAATGAATCGAGAACCTGGATAAACGGAGTTCCCGCGGCCTGCCTGGTGGATATGATCGATTACCAGGGATTTATTGCACTGCAGGTGCATGCTGTTACAAAACCTTCCCTCGAACCGCCCAGGGTTTTTTTCAGGAATATCCGTATCAAGTCCCTCTCAAAATTTGATGATCTTCCGAAGGGATTTTATGTAATGAATATGATACCGAATATGCTAACGGATTTTGAATTGAAGAGTGGGTGGAAACTTCTCTTTGATGGGGAAAGCTCCAAAGGCTGGCGGGGTGCATATAAAGACAGCTTTCCATCTAAGGGCTGGGAAATAAAGGATGGAAATATTACGGTTCTTTCTTCAGAAGGACATGAATCTGCCAACGGTGGTGATATCGTAACCCTGGATCAGTATAAAGCATTTGACCTTTCCTTCGAATTTAAAATAACGCCCGGTGCCAACAGCGGAGTAAAATATTTCGTAACACTAAAAGAAAAAAATGAAGGATCTGCCATTGGTCTGGAGTACCAGGTGCTGGATGATAGTCTCCATCCCGATGCCAAACTCGGAAGGGATGGCGACCGAACGATGGCTTCTTTATACGATCTCATCCCTTCAGTCAAACAGCAACGCTTCATACATCCTGTGGGGAAATGGAATACGGGCAGGATTGTAGTTTACCCAAATAACCATGTAGAGCATTATCTGAATGGAATCAAAGTGCTGGAATATGAAAGAAGTTCACCAGCTTTTCGGGCACTCGTCGCCGTTAGCAAATATAAAATATGGCCGAATTTCGGAGAAGCGCCGGAAGGGCATATCCTGCTTCAGGATCATGGAAACGAGGTCAGCTTCCGTAGCATTAAAATTCGCGTACTTGAATAATCATTATATATGAAAAGGAGAGATTTCATAAAAACAGGTTCTCTTGTCGCAGCAGGAGTCCATATATTTAATTTTCCTGTATTCGGTAAAGGAGCACCTTCGAATAAAGTAATTCTCGCGGTAATGGGCCTGAACAGCCGGGGTTCCTATCTGGCAAAATCATATGCTCAATTACCCAATGTTGAAATCGCATACATATGTGATGTGGAAGACGGAGCCATTCAGCACGGATATGATGCGCTGAAAGATGCTTCGCGAAAACCCATTCTGGTAAGAGATATCCGCGAACTCGTTAAGAAAAATGATTTTGACGGATTGGTGATCGCCACCCCGGATCACTGGCATACGCCGGCGGCTATACTGGGTGTTTCCCATGGTAAAAATGTATATGTTGAAAAACCCTGCGGACAAAATCCTGCGGAGGGTGAGATGCTCGCACAGGCGATGAGCCGTTATGGAAAATTGATCCAGATGGGAAATCAGCGCAGGTCATTTCCCACTTTGATTGAAGCCGTGAAGGAAGTTCGTGCCGGAATAATTGGTGATCCTTATATGGCGAAAGGATGGTATGTCAATGATCGAAAATCTATAGGTATTGGTAAAGTGATACCCGTTCCGGGGACGTTAAATTATGAACTCTGGCAGGGCCCTGCACCCCGGAGAGAATACAAGGATAATCTCATTCATTATAACTGGCATTGGTTCTGGCATTGGGGAACCGGAGAAGCATGTAATAACGGAACCCACGAAATTGACTGCTGTCGCTGGTTCCTGGGCGTGGATTATCCTACCAAAGTCACTTCATCCGGTGGCCGATACGCTTATCATGATGACTGGCAAACTCCGGATACACAAATTGCCTCATTTGAATTTGGTACAAAAAAGGTCATTACATGGGAGGGCAGAAGTTGCAATAAATTTCCGGTAGAAGGATCGGGAAGAGGATTTACAATATATGGAGAGAAGGGAACGCTGGTCAACCTTGGAGGTGGAGATTATAAAATTTTTGATGCAGCCAATAAACTTGTTAAAGAAGTGAAAGGAGAAATGGCAGCTGATCCCGCAAATCCGGTGAGTGCAACTGGAAACCTCGATTTCTACCATTTCCAGAATTTCGTAGATAGTATAAGGGGAGAAGCAAAACTGAATTCTCCTGTGAATGAAGCACAGAAAAGTGTTTTGCTTTGTCACCTCGCCAACATTTCACAAAGAACCGGCAGCTCGCTGGACTGTGACGAAAAAAACGGACATATTCTACATGATGCAAACGCCATGAAACTCTGGCAGAGAGAATATGAAAAGGGATGGGAGCCT
>DASZHV010000031.1:0-45328 GCA_035937535.1 Puia sp.
TAATGACGCCTTCATTGCACGCTCTGAAACAGGCGAAACGGGAAAAGTGATCGGAATCGATTTTACAGATGCCATGATTGAAAAAGCCAGGGTAAACACGGAAAAATTAGGATTTCACAATGTTGAGTTTAGAAATGGAGACATAGAAAAAATGCCTGTTACTTCAAATACGGCCGATGTGATTGTTAGTAATTGCGTATTGAACCTGGTTCCGAATAAAGATGGTGTATTCAAAGAAATAAAAAGAGTTTTAAAACCAGGTGGACATTTTAGTATTTCAGATATTGTTTTGGTTGGCGTATTACCTGCTAAGATTCGCGAAGCTGCTGAAATGTATGCAGGTTGTGTATCAGGCGCTATTCAGAAACAAGCTTATCTGGAATTAATTGATTTCAATGGATTCCGAAACATATTGATCCAGAAAGAAAAGCCCATTAGTATTCCGGATGATATTTTAAGCTCCTATCTGTCAGAAACAGAAATCAGGGAGTTTAGAAATTCCGGAACAGGAATCTATAGCATTACTGTTTACGCTGAAAAATCAAAAGATCCTTGTTGCGAACCTGGATGTTGTTCAAATTAAGGATATGCTTAAAAGAATGTTAGGAGAATTTTTGGGAACATTTGGTCTGGTTTTTTGTGGTACGGGAGCTATTATCATAAATCAGGAATTTAACGGAGTAATAACCCACCTGGGAATCGCGATTACTTTCGGATTAATTGTTATGGTGATGATCTTATCATTCGGTCATATTTCAGGTGCTCATATCAATCCGGCAGTAACAATATCCTTATCAGTAGTCAGACGTTTTAAATGGACAAATATCATCCCTTATATATTTGTACAGCTGGGAGGTGGTTGCCTCGCCAGTTATATTTTACATTTTCAATCCATATGGGTATATATTATGGGTCCCATTTCGGGCGCCTTGTTAGCATCTTTTGTTTTTGCATTATTAAAAGAAGACAATAAACATCCGTTATTACAATAAGATTTTTATTGATAAAATAATCACTGTACATTTTTTTGCACTCAATTCCCCATATTAAAGCTATAATTTTGAAGGCTTAATCAATAAATACTGATTTTATGCCTGACATATTTCACTCTTTCACAATAAACGCTTCTCCCGGAAAAGTTTTTGAATGTATCAGTGAACCAGGAGGACTTGATCATTGGTGGACTGAACATTCTGAAGGGAAGAAAGAACCTGGTGCGACTTATACATTGGATTTTGGACCCGGCTTTATCTGGAAAGCTGTAGTTACAAAATATCAATTAAACAACTCTTTTGAACTGCAAATGACCACTGCCGATGCCGACTGGCTGGAAACCAAAGTTGGTTTTTCATTAAATCCGAAAAATGCTCTTACCGAAGTCAATTTTTATCATACAGGCTGGCCAAAGAATAACGAGCATTTCAGAATTTCCAATTATTGCTGGGCCATGTATCTGAGAATTCTCAGGAGATATATTGAATTTGGGGAGCTGGTTCCATATGAGAATCGGCTTTCAGTATAAATGGAATGAAGTAATCTGCAAAATATTTGGCTTCCGCATTCTGCCATCGGTATGTATCCATCTATTAAAGATAGTCCTTCCTTTTCCAAAGGCATCCGGGAGTACAGAAGGGGAAATGGAAACTATTCAGGAAATGGTCACGTACTATAATAAATTGCTTTTCTTCTAGATCAGATGCCCCTTAAGGGGCAATTCTCTTTTCAGGAGTATATTTCCTTTTTGTGACCGGTAAAATAATAAGCTATCTTTAAAAATGGTCTTAGAAAAGCACTATACAAATAAAAGTGGATGGCTTAGAGCAGCAGTACTGGGCGCAAACGATGGAATTCTTTCAACTACGAGCTTAGTTATCGGGGTGGCAGCTGCAAGTGATTCGAGAAGTCCGATCGTATTGGCAGCTCTGGCAGGATTGGTTGCAGGTGCATTGTCTATGGCAGCAGGAGAATATGTTTCTGTCAGTTCACAGTCCGATATAGAGATTGCAGACTTAAAGAGAGAACAAATTGAACTTGACACGACTCCTGAAAGAGAGTTAAAAGAACTGGCTGGTCTATATCAAAAAAGAGGCCTGGATAGTGACCTGGCCTTGCAGGTAGCTATTCAACTTTCAAAAAAAGACGTACTAGGAGCACACGCCAGAGATGAATTGGGTATTAATGAATCCTCTAAACCAAGACCATTACAGGCTGCTTTGGCTTCTGGTGCTTCATTTATATCCGGTGGCCTGCTTCCTCTTTTAGTTTCAATATTTGCGCCAATCAAACAAATGGTAATCTTCCAATATTCGTTTTCAATTGTATTTCTTGCATTGTCGGGTGTACTCGCAGCTGAAGCCGGTGGGTCAGGTATTGTGAAGAGTGTTATAAGAATATGTTTTTGGGGGACGATTGCCATGGGCATTACTGCCACTGTAGGTTATGTATTCGGAGTAAAAACTCCCTGATGATAGTGTATGCATAAAGTTCACCAAACTATTAAAAGAAAAGCTTTTTTCGGACTTTTTTGTCTTATCATCATTATGGGACTTTTACTTTTTATACCCGCCGGAACACTGAACTTCTGGCAGGCCTGGGTTTACCTGTTCATATTCGGTACATCATCATTGCTTATCACTTTATTTTTGATGAATAAAGATGTGGAATTATTGAAGCGAAGGCTAAATGCCGGGCCGGAAGCTGAGAAAGAAAGCAGTCAAAAGATAATACAAAGTTTTGCACGTTTTTTCTTTATCGCTATACTGCTCGTTCCTGGTTTTGATCATCGATTTAATTGGTCAGATGTTCCTCTTTATCTTGTACTTGCAGGAAATATTTTTGTGGCGCTTGGATTTTTTGTCGTATTTCTAGCTTTTAGGGAGAATAGTTTTACTTCAGCCATAATTGAAATTTCAGAGGACCAAAAAGTTATTTCAACAGGACCATATGCAATCGTCCGACACCCTATGTATTCAGGAGCGCTTCTAATGTTGCTTTTTACTCCACTGGCCCTGGGTTCGTTTTGGGCTTTAATTTTTGTGATTTTAATGATTATAGTTATTATATACAGACTTCTTGATGAAGAAAAGTTTCTTTCTAAAAATCTGTCAGGATACAATACTTATTGTCAAAAAACCCGTTTCAGATTAATTCCAATGATCTGGTAAAAATTTATCTCTTTTTGCTCTGATGTTATTGCGCGAATTATTTGGACTGATTTGAAAAATTCACACTTCTTTCCTGAGGATTTCCAAGGGCGGTTTATTAAGAATTTCACGGCTGTTAAAAATACCTATAAGAATAGTTATTACAGAGATTCCCAGGAATAGTGCGATTAAGGCCGGCCATTCCGGTGTGAAAGAACTTTCAAAACTGTATTTGGCCATAGTCCAGCTGCCGACCAATGACAGGATAATTCCGGTGCCCGCGCCCAGTGCGCCCAGAAAAAAGAATTCCAAACTTGTAATGATCAGTATCTGTTTACGGCTCGCTCCCAGCGTGCGAAGCAGAACACTTTCCTGTATGCGTTGATATTTGCTGATCAGGACAGATGCAATCAGGACTACAAGTCCTGTGCATATACTGAACGCGGCCATAAATCGAATGACAAATCCAATTTTATCCAGTAAATCATTCAGTACATTCAGGATTAATTCAAGGTCAATAATAGAAATATTCGGGAACCTGCGAACGACAGCTTGTTGAAAATGGGCGGACACTTCGCTTGAAGGTACATGAGTGAGCATTACAAAAAATTGTGGCGCAGTTTCCAGGATACCCCTGGGAAAAATAATCCGGAAATTGGGTTGTACCCTTCGATAGTCAATCTGTCTGAAACTTCCAATGACTGTGGGAACCAGAAGGCCTTGCACATTAAATGTAATCCGGTCTCCGATCTTCACATGAAGACGGGAGGCATACCTGTCTTCGATTGAAATATCTGCTGTGTCACCCGTGCCCTTAACTGCAGGTTCAAATTTGCCGGCAGTTATTTTTTCTGTTCCTAAAAGTGAATCGCGGTAAGTAACCCGCTGTTCAGATTCAAATGCGCGCCTTGGGATGGAATCGGTACTATCTTTCAATGCTTCAGCTGCGTTGATGCCATTGATATTTTCTATACGCATTGTCACGATAGGTATCTGTTGCAGAACCGGTAATCCGTATTGTTTTGTCATCGATACAATTGCCTCTTTATTGCCAGGCTGAATATCAAAAAGAAGCATATTGGGTTGTTCGATATTTGAGGAAACAGATACGCGTTTTATCAGCATGCTTTGTACTGAATAAAGAGTACCGATAAAGGCTGCTCCCAAGCCGATCGTAATAATCAGTACAATAGTCTGGTTATTGGGACGGTATAAATTGGCAAAACCCTGCCTCCACAGATAATTCCAGGATGTGGGCAGAAAACGACGAGCTAGCCACATCAGTAAGCGCGCCACAAGAACTAAAAACAAAAAAGCAATAAGGATACTACCCGAAAAAACTGCTGCTTTGTACCAGCTGTGCATCTGCCACCTGGAAAATGCGGAGATGAAAAAAAGGATCAAACCATATAGGAACCATTTTAAGGGATCACGCATACCGCGGGCTGGCTCAACCGATAATCGAAGGCTGTTCAATGGGGAAATATTTCGTACGGAAATAAGGGGCAGTAAAGCAAATAATAATGTAATGATCAGCCCAAGAATAATGCCCTGGGCAATTGCCAGAAACGAAATGGTTGTGGTAGGCTGAAATGGTAAAAAATCCTTCAGAATGGCCGGCAATACCTGCTGTATTACTGTACCAAGAACTGCACCCAGTAAGGATCCGATCAGGCCAATGCCCGCAACCTGGATCAGGTAAATGGAAAATGTCTGTGAGGATTTGACACCAAGGCAACGCAGAATAGCAATAGAACTCATTTTCTCACGGATATAAATATGAATCGCACTGGCAACCCCGATGCAACCCAGCAACAGGGAGACAAAACTGATCAGTGTGAGGAACTGAGTAAAATCATCGAATGCCCTGCTGGTATTTTTTTTCCTGCTTTCAACTGTTTCATAATCCATGCCTGCCTGTTCAAGCCGGGGTTCTATTGCTGAAACCAGTTTTTGTATATCTGTTGCTGAATCATATTTGTAATAATACCGGTAGCCGATCCTGCTTCCTTTTTGCATTAAACCGGTTTGAGTAAGATAGCGTAGTGGAATATAAACTGGCGGAGCAGCAGTGGTGGATATTTCATTCCGGCCTGGTGATTTCTTCAACATGCCACTAATAACAAAACTAAGATCTCCGATTTTTATTGAATCACCTACACTGGCTCCATATTGCAACATCAGGGTTTTGTCTACGAGAGCTTGTCTTCCGGAACCAAATCTGAGTCCCGCATCAGCTGGAGTGGTTTCCAGACTGCCATAATATGGATAACTTCCTTCCAATGCCCGCACCTGCACCAGGCGCGTTCCCTGGTTTTTAATAAAGTATATCATAGAGGCAAACGTGCGTTCCTGTGAGCGCTGGTTGCCAAGGGAATCCAGCATGTGCTGCATTTGCGGTTCAGGCGGACGGTTATAGTCAATGATGAGATCAGCTCCAACAAGTGTTCTGGCCTGGTCATTAATATCATGCTGAAGATTATAACCAAATGAAAACGTTGCTACCAGTGCTGCTATACCCAATATAATGGAAGATAAAAAAAGCAGAAGACGTGAACGGTTCCGGCGACTGTCACGCCAGGCCATATTGAAAAGCCAGCCTATGTTTGAATGTTTACGACTTTCTTTCATCTGAAATAATACTTCCACCTTTAAGGCGTATGATGCGCCGTGTTCCGGCTGCGAGCTCTGTGTTGTGTGTTACGATGATCAGCGTGGTACCTGCTTCCGCATTAAGATCAAATAATAATTTTATCACTTTTTCACTTGTTTCGGAATCCAGATTTCCCGTAGGTTCGTCGGCAAACAAAATTTTGGGGTTATTGGAGAAGGCACGTGCCAGTGAAACCCTTTGCTGTTCCCCTCCTGATAATTGGGCCGGATAGTGATGAAGCCTGTCGTTCAGTCCAACTTTATCCAATAACTCCCTGGAACGGTCTTTAACATTTTTCTCCGCCCGTAATTCAAGCGGCACCATAACATTTTCAAGTGCAGTTAATGTAGGTAAGAGTTGAAAGTTTTGAAAAATAAAACCTACATAAAGATTCCGGACTTTTGCCCGCTCATCTTCGTTGAGTTTGTCAAGTGTTATATTATTCAGGTCGATGGTACCTGTGGTTGAACGATCGAGCCCTGCACTTAAACCTAACAAGGTTGTTTTTCCACTGCCTGAAGGTCCGACTACTGCTAATGTCGATCCGCCTTCCACAGATAAATTAATGTTGTGCAGAACCGTTAGCGTATGGCCGGCACTGGAATAGGTTTTACTTAAATTCCGAATGTTGAGAATAGTATTCACGGCAGATAAACTATTTTTTGATTGCAAATGTTTTTAAAATATCTTTTAGACAGACATTGTTTCAGACCTATGCGTAAAGTTATTGTTATAATTGGCTCCTTTCTTATGATGTTGTTATCATTTGAATGTAACAGTAGCGGAAAAACAGATAAAACTGTAACATTACCGGTTCAGCAGGAGATTAAAAAGGAACATAAATACGAAAACAATGAAGTAAGGAAAAATATTGTTTTTTTTGGTAATAGCCTTACGGCAGGATATGGCGTTGATCCTTCACAGGCTTTTCCTGCATTAATTCAGACAAAACTGGATTCACTTAAACTTCCGTATCAGGTGATCAATGCCGGGCTAAGTGGCGAAACTTCGGCCGGTGGTAATAATCGCATTGACTGGATCTTGCGCCAATCTTTGTATATTTTTATTCTGGAGTTAGGGGGAAATGACGGATTAAGAGGAATTCCTCTTTCAGAAACATCAAAGAATTTACAATTCATTATAGATAAAGTGAAGCAAAAATATTCTTCATCCAAAATCATAATGGCAGGTATGCAGATTCCTCCCAATATGGGGAAAAAATATACTTCCGAATTCAAAGCCATGTTTCAGCAACTGGTAGTCAGGAATAAAATATATCTGATTCCATTCCTGCTGGAAGGAGTCGGCGGAGTACCAGAGTTGAATCAACAGGACGGGATTCATCCGAACGTTCAGGGTCATAAAATTGTGGCAGAAAATGTATGGAAGGTGCTTATGCCTCTGCTATAATAAAGTTTCAGTTTAAACATGATTTTAAGTACTCACATTACACTACTACAGATATACATCATTGAAATCAAATATTGATTTCTACCACATCAGTACTACTACAAGGCTGTCAATGGATATTTTCTCAGGAATTTGAATACATTTAATTAGTAACTTTTACCATGTTCAGGTAAATTCTAAAAATGAATATTATGTATTCACTAAAATTTATTAATAAATCGCTCACCATTTTACTCTCAGCCATGCTATTCTGCATCGCATCGTTTCAATCCTCTGCGCAATCAGCACCAGCGAAAGTGGAAGTACCCGATTGGGCCCTCCCAGGATCTGCAACACATACACAAGTCCCACCCCCTGCGGGTTTTCACCGTGTTACAAGGACAAGTAAAACCCGCTTAGGTATATTCGAGGGGCAGAGCGATGTAGGGGCAGCGCTGGTACCGGGCTCCTCCAGTTACAATGATGCGACTAAACAATATACTATTGTTTCTGCCGGGTATAATGTATGGTATCAACGGGATGAATTTCGTTATATCTGGATTAAAAAGTCCGGAGATGTTTCGCTGGCGACCGATATCTACTTCCCCGACACGGCTGGTTATGATGATCGTAAGGCATTCGTTATAATTCGCCAGAGTCTTAGTGATGATTCCAAAGAGGCCGTCGTTGCCCTTCATGGTAGCGGTTTGCTACACCTTGCCTGGCGTCCGGGGAAAGGAAAATTCATGAAGGAAATGCGCGCAAACAATCGCGAGGGTCTTCCGGATCTTGTAACAGGATATGCAAAACGAATCGGCATTAAGAAACGTGGTGATTCCTTTGCACTTTTAGTAAGCATGAATGGCGAACCTGTGCACCAGGTAGGAGATTCAATTCATTTGCATCTTGATAAGCCATTTTATGTAGGCATTGGCTTTTGCTCACATCTTCCTGCCAAAACTGATACTGCAATATTTTCCAATGTGGTAATGGAAAATACCGACTGAAAAAAGTTACTTTTCAACTTCGCGGATATGCGCTTCCTGATAATTTTTTCTGTGAAAGTGGCTTTTGAGCATAAATACAGGATCAGATTATATTTTGCAGTTTTCCGAACATATTTTAGGTAATAATATTTCCTGAAATTTCTTTTATTAATTTTGGGTAACTGTTCTGCATTGGATTTCTGGTAATACAGCTAAATATATACGTTATTGAAACAAATTAGGTCTTCTGTCATCCGGCGCACTATAGCTTTAGTAATGATATTAATCGGGGCTGTAGGTTCGATTGGGTTTACATTGCGCGCAGGCGGAAATAATAGATCTATTTTATTAGTTGCACTTTTTGTAATCTGGGTATTTTCCCCTTTCATGGCTTTACTTGTGGCTAATATTGCTTCTAAGCGATGGTCTAATTCTGCCAGTGCTTCACTCTTTATCCTGGTAATAATTCTCACGTTTGGTGCTCTGGCCAGTTATAGCGGAATATTAACTTCACCTGGCGAAAAGACTGCTTTTAGATTCCTTATAACACCGCTGATATCCTGGCTTCTTATTATTATTGTTATTTTTATTTCACGGAGGCTTTCCCGCAGGGGCAATCGAGTTTAATGATAAACTCATTGGCTCATAGTTCCTTCAGATTAATCTCATAAAGAAAATCCTCAATACCCCATAACTCATAACCCATACAAATCCAGCATTTAATAATCCTTGTTCAAAGAACTATACTTATTTTTATCTTCTATTCCCAGACTTTGAAATATCTTCATCGACAACTCTGCCTTCTGGCGTCAATTTTTTCTATTGCTGATACGGGTTTTTCCCAGGACATAGGCAATTTGAAACTAAAAGACTATCATCCCGTTTCAATTTACAAAACGACTCAGGTAATAATTAAAAAGTCAAGATATCCGGTAATAGATTTTCATTCTCACGATTATCCAAAATCAGATGCCGGGGTAGATGCCTGGGTGAAAACCATGGATGAAACAGGTATATCAAAAACAATGATTCTTTCATACTCTACAGGTGCAAGGTTTGATTCTGTTGTTGATAAATATAAAAGATATAAGGACAGGTTTGCCATATGGTGCGGTTTTGATTATACGGGTCATGATAAACCAGGATGGCAGCAACACGCTATCGCCGAACTGGAGAGATGTCACAAAATGGGAGCTGTTGGAGTTGGTGAATTAGGAGATAAAGGATTAGGGGAATTGTATTCCAGACCGACGCCAGGTTATGGTTTGCATATTGACGATCCACAAATGAAACCATTGCTTGAAAAATGCGCAGAATTACACATGCCTGTCAGCATTCATGTTGCAGAAGATGCATGGATGTATCTGGCGGCTGATTCTACAAATGATGGATTGATGAATGCAGCAACATGGAAGGTAGATTTATCGAAGAAAGGGATTTTGAACCATGACCAGTTGATTGCGACTTTGGAAAATGCGGTAAAGGAAAATCCAAAAACGATTTTTATTGCCTGTCATCTTGCTAATTGTTGTTCAGATCTTAGCGTGTTGGCGAGACTGTTTGATACATATCCGAACCTGTGGGCTGATATAGCGGCCCGATATGGCGAGATATCTCCGGTACCCAGGTACACAAAGGCATTTATGGAAAAATATGGCGACCGTCTTGTATATGGAACTGATATGGGAACTTCTCCCGACATGTATCGCAGTACTTTTCGGATTCTAGAAACCGAAGATGAACATTTTTATGATCAGGCACTCTTCAATTATCACTGGCCTTTATATGGCCTTGCCTTATCGGATGATATGCTTAAGAAATTATATCATGATAATGCAGGAAAGATTTTAGGGCCTTAATAAAAAAATAAAATACAGCTTTATGAAATGGTATCATTATTTGGCTGCTTTTTTCTCAGGAGCTTTTTTGGCAAATACAGTTCCTCATTTTATTCATGGTGTTTCAGGTGATTCTTTTCCAAGTCCCTTTTCTCATCCTCCGGGGAAAGGCCTTTCTTCCCCAACTGTTAATGTATTATGGGCATGTTTAAATTTATTGATAGGATACATATTATTGAGGGTAAGTAAAACTTCAGTCCAAAACAGATTTTCCATGTTAGTTTTCTTTTTAGGGGTATTGGCGATGTCTGTACAATTAAGTATTGTCTTTATGGAAAAAATGTCACAATAATTGTATCCTATATTCCTTCGTAATAAGGTAAATCATCGTGGGATGATTTATCCTTTTGGTTCCAATAAGCTAAAGTAACTACATGTCCGTCTGGCGTGTGGAGCAATCTTCCGAAAATTGCATTGATGGGATTGAACATCATATCAGTTACTCCGACAGTAAATGTTGGGGGAGGCGGAGGCAGTGAAGGAAGTTCGGCTCCTTCTGATACCGGATTTGGGACTACGGTTTTTGGAGGCGGAGACGGGGCTATTTCAACCTTGTATTTATTAAATAACAGGAGTTGCTGAAGAAAAGAAGCTCGTTCAGGTGATACGTTTTTTTCAACGATAGAACACTTAACTCCATTCAGTTCTTCAGACAAATGATTTTGATTGATGGGCATAAATAGAATTTTATATTCCGATGCTCATTGAAAAAATATAATTATATACATAACTTATTAGCCCGGTTAGTACGATTCCGGTCACACATATGAATAAGGCAAGTTTGGGAGAAGGGGCTATTATTAATTTTTTAACAGGATTTTCATTCGAATCCATAAATATAGCTTTTACTATTTTCAGGTAGTAGTAAAGGGAAACGACCATATTCAATGCCGCAATGGTGATTAGCAAATAATTTCCCTGACCTGCGCCAGCCATCAGCAGGAAGAATTTCCCAAAGAACCCGGCAGTTGGTGGAATGCCGGCTAATGAAAACAGCGAAATGGCCAGAACCCAGGATAACATCGGGTTGGTTTTATAAAATGCTTTATAATCTTCCATATTTTCTTTGCCCGCTATTGCACTTACAAGGCCAACTACACCAAATGCACCGAGATTAGAGAAAGTATAAATCAAAACAAAGTAAATGACGGATGCGCTCCCTGCCTGTGTTGCTCCGGATATACCAATTAAAATAAATCCTACCTGTGCAATAGATGAGAATGCAAGAAATCGTTTTATATTATTCTGTCGGATGGCGAACAGGTTTCCAATTACCATTGTAAGCACGGAAAGAATAAATAATATATTATACCAGGTCACGGCATATGATTTGAATGCGGTATACAATACAGTCATAAATACGAATATTACAGACCCTTTTGAAATAACTGAAAAATAAGAAGTGACCGTAACCGGTGAGCCTTCATATACGTCTGCCGTCCACAGGTGGAATGGCACTGCAGAGATCTTAAATCCAAATCCGGAGATTAATAAAATGAAGGCAAATATTTGTAAAGGACTGCCATATAAATGTTCTGGAAGCGCAGATAAAGTTAACGTGCCTGTTGTTCCATATACCAGTGAAATACCGAACAATAATAATCCGGAGGAAAAGGCTGAAGAAATGATGAATTTAAAAGCAGCTTCGCTTGCCTTTCTTTTATCAAGATCGAAGTTAGCCAGTGCGGCCAATGGAATGCTTGACAATTCCAAACCTAAATAAAACATCAATAAATTACCTGCCGAGATCATGAAGAACATACCAAGCAAAGTGGAAAGCAGGAGTATGTAAAATTCGAGGATGTTCTTATTGTTTTTCAGCCAGGGATAAGATTGTAATGCTATAATATAAGTACCAAGGGAGAGAATATTTTTCTCCGTAGCAATCAGATGATTTGTTTTGAACATCTCATTAAACAGGATTCCTTCCTTATAACCGAAAAATCCTGCAATAACATTTAAAAGCAGCAATATATTTACGAGATTCAGAATGTTTTCATTCGTCCAGTCCTTGCTCCCCACTTTTATGAATAACAGGATAAATAAAACAATCATGACTGCCCATTCCTGTTTCATTAATATAAAGAAGTCAATTCCCATGTTCATTTTTCATTTTAGGGTAAGGGCCTTTCCCAGATGTTGAATAATGTACTCTGTATCCGGAGTAATAAGGTTATATAACCAGAAAGGAGCTACACCAATCGCAACAATTCCAGTGACTAGAATTCCTGCGGCCAATCTTTCATTCCATTTTGCGTCCTTTAAATGTTGATAATGATTGTTGGTGATTGGTCCCATGACTGCCGTTCCTGCTGCACGCAAAATATAAACTGCCGTAACAACAATGGAAGCACATGCCAGGATGGTTGCCAGCCGGTACCATATATCCGGATTTTCCCAACTGCCCATAAACACGGTTACTTCAGCTACAAATCCGCTAAAACCAGGCAGGCCAAGTGAACATAAACCTGCAATTACGAATACTGTTGATATAAAGGGAAGGACTTTTAATAATCCCCCTAATTCTTTTGTCAGCCTGGTATGCGTTCTGCTATATATCATTCCGATGGCAGCAAAGAATAGAGCCGTCATTAAACCATGAGATACCATTTGTAATACTGCACCGTTTATGGATGTTTGGGTCAACATGCCAATTCCCAGCAAAACAAATCCGCAATGACTGACGGATGAATAGGCATTGATATATTTAAGATCCTTCTGCATCATGGTAACAAATGCACCATATATAATGGCCACGGTTGACAATAAAATAATGATGGGAGAATAATGGTGAGCTGCATCGGGCATTAAATAAGTTGCGACACGTAAGCATCCGTATCCGCCGAGTTTCATGGATATACCCGCCAAAAACATAGAGGCTGCTGTAGGCGCAGATGAATGTCCGTCAGGCACCCAGGTATGAAATGGGAACAAGGCAGAAAAAACACCAAAGCCTATAAATGCAAACGGGAAGAATATATTCTGAATACCGGCATCTATATGCATTTGTGATATTTCCACCAGGTCGAAACTATGTTCTCCATTCAGGCTTGTATTGAAATATAAGCCCAGCAGCCCGACAAAGACCAACGCCGATCCCGCCATTAACATTAAAGCAAGTTTCATGGCACTGTATTCTTTTTTACCGCTGCCCCATATGCCGATTAACATGAATTTAGGTATGACTGCCAGTTCAAGGAAGAAAAACAGGGTAAACAGGTCAAGGGATATAAAATATCCGTAGGCGCCGGCACTTAAAAATAATAGCAGGAAGAAAAATTCTTTGTTTAAGAATTCCTGTGTCCACGAAACCAGCACACCTGCAATTACCACAAAAGAAGTTAAAAGGATCATTGAAAGTGAAATGCCATCGATCCCGATATGATAATGAATTTTCAATGGCTCAAACCATGTATAGTTTAATTCAAATAAAAACTGCGAGCTGTTGCCCGAAGCACGTCCTTTCCAGTATACATACAGTAGAATGAAGGAAAATATAAACTGTGCAGTTATCCCAATCAAAGAAACTGTTCTTACCTGTTTCAATCCTTTGCAAAGTAAGACAGCTAACGCCGTTAAGAGAGGAATTAAGATTAGGAGCGTAAGGGTCATCTGGTTATGAGTTATGATTTATGGGTTATGGGTTGGCTTGTTACTCAATACATAACCAATGAATTACTTCAACAAGTATATAAATAACGCTGCAAGTCCGACAATGCCTCCAAAGAAATACAGCGCATAGTTCTGGACTTTTCCCGATTGTAACCCTTTGATCAATGCAGAAATATTTTCAGTGGTGGTTGCAAGGAAATTCATGAGGCCATCTACAATATTTTTATCTATCCATGCAGCCGGCCTGCCAATACTATTGAATATGATTTTCTTTGTTATAAAAAGATATATTTCATCAACATAAAATTTACTGTAAACGGTTTTGTAAATGTTGCCAAGGGAAGATGCAATAACCTGGGGTCTGTTGTTTTGAGTTTTGTAAAGATAAGTTGCTAATAAAATTCCTGTGACAGCCATCAAAACAGGGAATGCAGAAAAGGCCAAATCCACATGGGATTCCAGTGGTGCGCCATCCGAAGTTACGAAGGATGAAACCGGAACAAATCCTGCAAAAATTGTACAAATGCCCAGGATTATCAATGGAATTTTCATAGATAAAGTTCCTTCACCATGCAGGGGTCCATGATTATGAAAGTCTTTGCTCCAGAAAATGGAATAGTATAAACGGAACATATAAAATGCAGTCAATGCGGATGTACATACCGCGATTCCATAAATCAGTTTGCTGGAATGATAAGCCGCTATTAAAATATCTTCCTTGCTGAAGAATCCTGAAAAAGGCGGAATCCCTGCAATGGCTAAACAGGCTATTAAAAATGAGATATGCGTTACCGGCATCATTTTCCTCAAACCTCCCAGTTCTTTTATATCGTTGCTGTGGGTGAAATGGATCACTGCACCTGCCCCCAGGAATAATAATGATTTGAAGAATGCATGTGTGAATAAATGAAACATAGATCCTGTATACCCTAATCCATTCTCACCGCCATATTTTGAAACACCCAGTGAAAACATCATAAAACCGATCTGCGAAATAGTAGAAAATGCAAGCACTCTCTTAATATCCGTTTGCGTGCATGCAATAACCGCTGCAAATAAAGCAGAAAAGGACCCCACCCAGGTTACGATTTGCATGGCTGTAAAATCAATAGAAAAAACGGGGAATAACCGGGCTACTAAAAATACTCCTGCAACAACCATCGTAGCGGCGTGGATCAATGCAGATACTGGTGTAGGACCCTCCATTGCATCTGGCAACCAGATATGTAAGGGGAACATGGCTGATTTTCCTGCACCTCCAATAAATACAAGTACCAGTCCCCAGGTCAGCATGGATACTCCCAGGAATGTCGCCGAACTAATCTGAATGAATTCAGGTGATTGTGTTGAAGTCAGTCTTTCTATCAGGGTATTGAAATCCAGGGTACCACTGTAAAATGCCAGCATCAGAATCCCGATTAAAAAGCCGAGATCGGCAAAACGTGTGACAATAAATGCTTTTTTTGAAGCGGCAACTGCTGGGGGGTTTTCATAATAATATCCAATCAATAAGAAAGAAGAGACACCAACCAGTTCCCAGAATATATAAATCTGAAATATATTAGAGGATAAAACCAGGCCCAGCATGGAAAAAGTAAATAGCGAAAGAAATGCATAATACGTGGCAAACCGTTCTTCGCCTTTCATATAACCGAGGCTGAAAATGTGTACCATCAATGAAATAAAACTTACTATTACAATCATAATAACTGATATGGGATCGAGAAGAATACCCATTTCGATAGAGAAATTGGGTGAGAATTGAAGCCAGGTATATTTCAGGGCGGTAATATTTCGAAATATACCATTCACCTTTCCTTCAATAAAAAAATATTGATAAGCTGTGTAAAGGGACAGAAGGGTAGATATAAGAGTAGAAAATGTTCCGACCGTACCCGAGAATGTTTTAAAATATTTTCTTCCGAATAGTCCGAGTATTAAAAAACAGATCAGTGGCAGGAGGGGAATAAATGCTATATAAGAATAATGACTCATCGTTCAGTATTTCAATTCGCTTGCATCTTCCACATCGATGGAATGGTGGCTTCTGTATAAATTGATTATAATGGCAATAGCTAAAGCTGCTTCCGCTGCGGCAATTGTAATAATAAAAATGGTAAAAAACACACCGTCTAATTTACCGGGGTACAGGTATTTATTGAATGCGACAAAATTGATATTCACACTATTCAGGATCAATTCAATAGCCATGAGCATTGTAATCATATTCCGGCGAGTGAACAATCCATACATGCCGATGAAAAAAAGGGCAGTACTTACAAAGAGGATATGTGTTATTGATATTTCAGACATTCCAACAGTTTCGGCTTAGTTCATTCGGATTTAAAATATTATTTTCCTTCTTTCTCTTCAACAGGTTTTATTTTCATAGCGATTATAATACAACCTACCATCGAGGCGAGCAACAGAATACTCACTACTTCGAATGGCAATACAAATCCATGTTCCTTTGTGCTTAACATCTGCAAGCCTATTTCTGATACTTTAACGTCAAATGGTTTATGGACGGTTTGGCCAAAACCATATCCATAAATCAGGTGATAGGTAAAAGCAAATGAGAATACCAGGGCCAAAGCGGAAAATAAAGACCGGTTTCTCAGAGGTTTTGGCAATTCATCTCCGGATTTCTGAGTAAGAAAGATGGAAAAAATAATGAGTACCACAATGCCTCCTACATAAATGATGACTTGTACTGCCGCAATAAATTCAACGCCCATCCAGAAAAACAGGGCCGCAGTCCCGATTAAAGTGAATAATAGAAAAATAGCAGAACGGAAAATTCTTCTTGTAGTTACTGCCAGCAGGGCAGCAACCAGTATAAAGGCGGAGATGATATAAAATATAATAACAGATGCACTCATTATTCTATTCCCTCCCTGAGTTTGGATCCTTCGTTGTTTAATTTTTTTGTGAGTTTACTTCTGTCGAAAACACTGTGTTCGAAAGTCTGTGCCATTTTGATGGCATCCGTAGGGCAGGCTTCAATGCACAAATTACACATCGTGCATAATTCCAGGTGGTAGACAAACGTATCAATGGCTTTTTTCTTTTTTCCTTCCGGAGTAATATCAAACTTATTGATGATCTTAATGGTTCCGTTGGGACATGCAATTTCGCATGCAGAACAACCGGTACAGGCATGTTCATTTTTGTCATCGTGTATAAGGACCACTTCTCCCCGGAAACGCTCTGCCAATATTAATGTTTCGCGGTTATCCGGATACTGTTCTGTGATAATTTCCTTTCGGTGAGTAAAATAGTAACCCGTCATGCGCATGCCCTTTAGCATTGACCTGACAGCTCCGAATACATCTTTTATATAATCTTTCAGGAACATAATAAATTTTAAAAATGCCAATTCATTATAGCCACAAGTGTCATCAGTAATAAATTAAACATACTGATTGGCAGCAGGTATTTCCATTCCAGATTCAAAAGCTGATCGATCCTTAACCTGGGGAATGTCCACCTGAACCACATGATCAAAAATATCAGAGCAATCGTTTTTCCAAGGAACCAGATGGAAGAAGGAATAAAATCCATGATATGATTGAATGAGTGCCAGTGCCCTATATGAAGGGGCATCCAACCGCCAAAGAATAAAGTTGCACCGATTGCACATACAATGAAAATATTGATATATTCTGCGAGAAAGAACAGCGCAAACCGCATTCCGGAATATTCAGTATGGAAACCTGCGGTCAATTCGCTTTCCGCTTCAGCCATATCAAATGGCGCCCGGTTTGTTTCAGCAGTGACTGCTATAATGAAAATTACAAATGAGATGAGAGCAGGAATATGGGCTTTGAAAATCCACCAGCCATTTTCCTGCGAAAGAATTATGTCCTTAATACTCAAACTTCCCGTCATCACAACGATAGAAAGGACAGAAAGTCCGGCTGACAGCTCATAACTTACAATCTGCGCACCGCTCCTCATAGCCCCCAGCAGCGAATATTTATTATTGCTTGCCCATCCAGCCATAAGAATTCCAATAACAGAAAGCGAAGAAACGGCTGACAGGTACAACACACCTATATTGATATCCCATATCTGGAAATTTTTAGCGAAAGCTATCGGTGCAAGGATCAGCATAGCAACGATCATTACAATGAAGGGGGCCAGGGAAAATAGAAATTTATCAGCACCGTCGGGTACTAATCCTTCTTTCATAAGCAATTTCAATGTGTCGGCAGTAGTTTGAAATATTCCTTTTGGGCCGACTCTGTTAGGACCTAAACGGATTTGCATTACTGCCGCTACTTTTCGTTCCATAAATACTAGGCTCAGTCCCAGTACAGCGAATAAAGTAATAGAGGCAAGTCCCACCAGTATAAATTCACTGAGCAATGCAAAGGTCGGATTGAAATGACTATTCAGCCATTCATGAATTATGCGGGTGATATTTTCTAAACTAAACATGCCATCTTATTTATCTGTCAATATCCGGAATAACCAAATCAAGTGATCCCATCGCTGCAACAAGATCCCCGATTTTCAACCCCTTCACCATATGTTCCAGGGCGGAAAGATTGGAGAATCCAGGCGAACGGAATTTGATCCTGTAAGGTGTTGTGCCACCTTCGCTAACGATATATACACCCAATTCACCCCTGGCTGTTTCCACTCTTTGATAAAATTCGCCTTTAGGCAATTTTAATACTGCTTTTGTTTTCGCCTGAAAGTCTCCTTCAGGAATATTGCCAAGTAATTGTTCAATGATACGGATACTTTGCTGCATTTCTTTCAACCTGACTACATAGCGGGCAAAAGAATCTCCTTCCGTTTCTGTTATTTCCTCAAACTCCACTTTATTGTAAATATCATAGGGGTAAAGTTTTCTGATATCGCAGATAACGCCACTGGCCCTTGCAACAGGGCCGCTGCATCCGTAAGAAATGGCATCTTCCTTTGATATGATTCCAACTGATTTCATTCTGTTTTGAAAGATCACATTGCCGGTTACCAATTCATTGTATTCTTCGAATTTTGATTTATACAATTGAATGAAATTCTGCACGTCTTTTTGAAAATCGGGATGAAGTTCAGCCATTACGCCACCAGGAACTATATAATTCATTGTCAGCCTGGCACCGCAGGTTTTTTCCATTATATCTGTAATGGTTTCTCTTTCCCTGAAGGCATGAAAGAATGGCGTGAATGCGCCCAGATCCATTGCCATGGCGCCCCACCACAGCTCATGAGATGCAATACGTGTGAGTTCATCCATGATTACACGGATATACTGCGCGCGCAGGGGCACTTCAATCTGCAGGCCCTTTTCAACGCATAATGCACAACCGTGATTATTAATATGGGATGATAGATAGTCCATCCGGCTGGTTACATAAATGAACTGCCGGTAAGATAGGCTTTCACACATTTTTTCAATGGAACGGTGTATATATCCTAAATGCGGCTCGACTTTTTTAATGGTTTCACCATTCAGCGTAATGACGAGGTGCAGTACGCCATGAGTAGCAGGATGCTGGGGGCCAACATTGATAATCAAATCGCCTTCGGTGGTTCTGCCGATTTCCTCAATCATTTTAAATTGAACTTTCTGTTTTCAGGCACTTATAACTTTATCATATTTACCGGGTCTTCAAAATCTTTTCTCAATGGCCATCCTTCCCAGTCATCCGGCATGATGAGTCTTCTCAGATCAGGATGATGAAGGAATATAACCCCAAACAGGTCATACACTTCTCTTTCTAACATTTCGGCAGTCCGCCATATATCTGAAACCGTTTCAATTTCCGGACTGATCCTGTCGATTTTGGCTTTTACCACAATATTGTGCCGGTGAAGGGTAGATGAAAAATGATAGACCATGGTAAAATGTGTTTTCCAGTCTATACAGGTCAGACAAAACAGGTAATCAAAGTCCAGGCCTTCAGAGAACCGGAGTTGTTTGACAAATGAAACTAATTCTTCCGGGGGAATAAAGGCATTGAGCCATTCTCCCCCTTCTTCAAAAATGATTGTTGGAAGTATTTCGGTAAGCTTCAATTTTAAATCCTCATTCAACATATCTATCCTTCAGAATATTTTATGGATTTAAACTGGAGTTTTCTTTGATTTGTTCTTTTGTTAAACCGGCTTTAATTTTTCCCTGCAAAGTGATAAGGGCGTGTAACAAAGCTTCTGGTCTTGGCGGACAGCCCGGAATATAAACATCAACCGGAATAACATGATCAGCACCTTTAACTACCGAATAGGTGTTATAAAAGAAAGGTCCTCCGCTGATGGCGCATGCACCCATGGCAATAACATATTTCGGATCGGCCATTTGATCGTACAATCTCTTTAAAACAGGAGCCATTTTATTAACGATGGTTCCGGCTATGATGATCACATCTGCCTGGCGGGGTGTGGCTCTTGCCACTTCAAATCCAAACCTGGAGAAATCATATTTTGCTGAAGCCACTGACATCATTTCAATGCCGCAACAACTGGTGGCAAAGGTTAGTGGCCAGAGTGAATTCGAACGGGCCCAGTTGATCACATCATCCAGCTTACTTAATACAACACCGCCTCCGGGTGTTTCATGAATTTTACCGGGAAAATCGTTCTGGGTATTCCCTTTTTTATCTACATCCATTTCAGGGCTCCTTTTTTATGCGCATATAAAAATCCCATAAACAGAATGAACAGGAATACAAGGATTTCGACTAATGCCGGGAGGCCTAATATTTTGACTACTACTGCCCATGGGTACATGAAAACAAGTTCTACATCGAAAATCAGAAAGATCAGCGCAAACAGATAATAACCAACATTGAATTGATTCCAGGGAGATCCTGTGACCGGAATACCACATTCATAAGCCTGCCCTTTTTGCGGATTTTTCGATCCCCTTACCAGAATTCTGGAAATGAATATTCCACCGGCAGAAAATGCGATGGCGGCTAAAAATAGTATGATTAAGGACGCTGGTCCCATATAGCAAATTTGAAGGCACTAAAAGTACCCTTATATCACTAACAATGTAAGTTTTTAGCGTAATCTGTCCAAATGATATTGGCTGCTTATGTGGATTTGAGACGGAAATCCTTCGTTATTCAGTTTGTTAATAATTTTGACTGATCAATTTGGAGAAAATGTTAAAATTTATCCGGGTAATCCAGTTTATTTCTGTTCTTATAGTTTCCATCTGATCCAATGCCCAATACGGGAAAAGCAGCTATACTGTTGATACAGGAAAAATAGGATCTGTCTCTTAATGCAGGGGTTGAAATTGGAATCAAATACAGGAGGGATTATTATAATCCTGCAACGGGTATAAAAATAACTGAGGAATGGGAACTTTTATTGTCAGGAATGTTTTGGGGCACTGCTCATGGTAACCAGATATTGCAAAATCGATTGTTCCTGCTTATCATCAATCACTATGCTACCTTCTTTTTTATTTAATTTTTGTATCATTTTGGGTACTATTTTATTCCACTCATCTTCATTCCTGGAAGCAGGATTTTTTAACCGGTGACACCTGTTGCAGGTTTGCTGAAATAAAGCCTGACCTGAATTTAAATTGGCCAGGGTATAACCCGGATATTTAGATGAAACCCTGTCCACATCTGATTGGGCGGGTGGAATAAGTTTTACTGTGGCACATGCAGTAAGAATGGACAACAAAGAGAGAACGAATAACTTTTTCATTGGTTAAACTAATTGTCAGATATATTATATAAGGTGCATAAAGTTCATTAAAAGATGGGTATATAGATAAATATATTGTATCAATTTATTAACACCCTTTGGGAATTGAATATCTTTAAGAAAGCTTTCTTGAGCCCGTTAAACCTTCCCCCCATTCAGCCGCTTGTAACCATAGTAATTCCAACATATAACCGGCTTCAGTTTGTTCAGCAGGCCATTGCATCTGTCATTGCACAAACATATATTCATTGGGAATTAATTATTGTGGATGATGGTTCAGATGATGGAACGGCCGATGCAATCATTTCAATGAATGACAGCCGTATCAAACTTTTGCAGATGAAGCATATTGGGAATATTGCGTCCCTGCGCAATACCGGTGTTAAAGCAGGCTCCGGTGACTGGCTGGCATTCCTGGATTCAGACGATATATGGGTTAAGCAAAAACTGGAAATTCAATTACAAACGTTATTACGGGAAGGGAAACGTTGGGGATATGGAGGATTCGAACTGATGAACGGGGAGATGCAGACGATTTCTACCAAGGCAGGAATATATCGTCCTGTTTCCGGATGGATCGCTAAAGAAGTGCTCACTACCGAAGCTTCGGTAAACATCGGAACCCTGATGCTTGAGCGGTCTCTTTTTGAAGTTGCGGGTGGATTCAATGAAGATGCTGAACTATTATTCCGTGAAGATTACGATCTGGTGATCAGGCTAGCCATCAGAGCAGAGGCTTTGGCGGTCCCTGATCTGCTGGTTCGGGTCAGAGAACATACAGGCCGGTCAACTAATGCCTTTGAGTATGGCAACGACCGTACGGCGTCTGTATACGAACATTTTATTCGTACACATCCGGATAAAGTACTGGTAAAAATCGCTCGCCGGCGTATGGCAGGTGAACTTGCAGAAGCAGCGGTAAAGAGAATCATGCAGAAAAAATATTCTGAGGCAGGCAGGAAACTATGGAAAGCCTTTTTAAATGGAGATCATTGGAGGCACCTGCTCTCAGCTATTCGCCGGGGCTTTTCTGTTGTTTAAGATTCATTGTTTTACGCCTGCATAATCAATTCCGCACCGATAAATGTGATAATTATATTTCCTTAAATATTGAATGATCTCTTTCAGTTCAATACGGGTCATCCATTCTCCTTCAAAAATTACGACCCTGATATTATATTTTGAAAAATCGATTGACCTGAGGATTTTATAATCAAATCCTTCTGTATCTATATGCAACAGATCAATCTCCTGGAAATTATATTTTTGAAGCAGGTCGTAAAATGTAATTACAGGAAGAGATTCAACAAATATCCTTTTATCCAGTTCCTTCCCGTGTTCAATATTTTTTATAAAGGTTTCTTTATCGAAAGATCCGACCTGATCATACCAGCCGGGTTCATTTTCTCTGATATCCTTTATTCTGTAAAATAACATTTCCCCTTTTTCCGGGCCTATGCCGACATTTTCAAAAATGAGGCCAGTCACCTGGCTATAATTATTCCTGAGCTTATTAAAATTTGTCTTGTCCGGTTCAACCAGGATTCCTTTCCAGGCATTTTTTCTTATATAACTATACAGAGGATCATTTTTCATCCCATCATTGGAACCAATCTGTACAAAGGTTTTAATATTGGATTCGCCCGTTATTTTAATTATTCTATTAATCGGAATATCTAAAATCGTGTCTTTAGAGAACAGGATTTTAATTGATTCAATTATTCTTTTTATAAAAAACATTGTATAAAATCTTGCTTATTCTTAAAATACACGAAGTGCAAATATAAGTGGAATGGGAAATGACCACGGTGCTCAAGGATTTCGGGGATCCTGTTTAGCTTCCAATTTATATTCTTTCGGAGGAATTCTCCCCAGTAGATATTTTACAAAATAGTCCCATCGGTGTCTCGTCATGTATAGGGAATAAGCACCATAACCATGGGCACTGTTCGGAAATATAATCAGATCATAATCCTTATTCGCTTTTTCCAAAGCTTCCACTACCAACAGGGTATTATATGGGGGCACATTATCATCCATGAATCCGTGTGCCAATAGCAATTTACCTTTCAAATTTTTTGCATACAACTGATTTGCCTGTGATGAATAATTTGAAGAACCGTTCGCATCTTTGGTGAGCAGACCATTGTATCGTTCTCCCCAGTCATCCTCATAATTCCTGTTGTCATGATTGCCGGATTCAGAAATACCAACTTTAAAGAAATCAGGATATGTAAACATGGCGCATGCAGTAGCAAATCCGCCACCTGAATGACCCCAGATGCCTATTCGGTTTGTGTCCATATAATTAAATCGAAGGGAAAGGCCACGAATACCTGCTACCTGGTCAGGTAAGGTATTCTCTGCCATATTCCCATAATTCATATCATGATAAGTTTTTGAACGAAGCGGATTGCTGGTTCCTTCTATCTGTACAACAATAAAACCAAGTTCCGCCAGTGACTGATTATCTCCCCTTGAAGCTATAAATGACCAGCTGCCAATACTTCCGCCCTGTGGTCCCGGGTAGATATTATCAACAACCGGATATTTTTTTGTAGAATCCAAAAAAACGGGAGTGTACATCAATCCGAATAAGTCTGTTACACCATCATGTGATTTCACCGTGATCGGAATGGGTGGCTTCCAGCCTGTGGCTTTTAGCCTGGATACATCTGTTTTTTCAAGTGTCAGAATAAGTTTTCCATCAATACTCCGGAGTAAACTAATGCCGGGTACATCGGGCTGGGAATAATAATCAATAAAATAGTTTTCACCCGGAGACAGTTTTATTATGTGATTACCTTTATCCGGTGTCAATAAGCTGATGTTTTTCCCATCAAAACCGATTTTATAGAGATAAGTAAAATAGGGATTCCCAGGCTCCCTGCCATTTGCCAGAAAATACAGTATACGTTTCTTTTCATCTACCTTAATTAACTGGGTGACAACCCAGTTTCCTTTAGTGATCTGATTCTTTAGCTTTCCTGTCTGGGCGTCATATAAATACAGATGTCCCCAATTATCCCTTTCAGAATACCATATTATTTCTTTCGATTCAGGAAGATATCGCCAGTTAATGGTCCCCTGTCCGGATTCATACTGGGTACTAACTGTTTCATCGAAAACTTCGCGGACAATCCCCGTATTTGCATCAGCTATCCTGAATTTTTCCTGCTGATGATTTCTTGATGTGGAAACGAAAGCCAGTTGAGAAGCATCCGGGCTCCATGCAACATCGTCAAAAGTCCCGCTGCTTGAAATGTCATCACTTAAGCTTGCTCTGTGCGGATCAGGAGCCGCTTTTATAAATATTACTTTGGGTTCATCCACATTTATAATTACACGTTGAATTGTGATGATGTTTGTATCACCCGGAAGAGGATATTTCCATGATTCCAGTTTCGGATGGCCCACATTTGTTGTTACCAGATACATATCACCAGCCGAGCGTTCGTCCTGTTTGAAAGTGGCAATTTTTTTTGAATCGGGCGACCATTTTAAAATAGGATTGTCGCTTTTTTTCCAACCGGCATTGTCAGTCGCATATCCAAAATTTTTAATCCCATCTGTGGTGAGCTGTAAAAGCCTGCCGGTTTTCAGATCTTTCACCCATAAATTGTAATCTTTAATAAAAGCTTCCTTGCTGCTGTCTGGTGAAATCAATGCTTTTTTATTGAATTCTCTGCGATTTAATGCAGGAGTACCGGTTTTTTGTTGCTCTGCTGAAGGAGCAAGGATTCCCTGAACGGCATCAACTACTATAATTTCACTCCCTTTTGGATTAAGATTCCTGTACCAGAATTTATCGGCCGTGATCCAGACTGGATTTACCTCCCCATTATCGATGTATTGCTGTGTATTATATCTCAGGAAACGTTCAGCACGTGCATAATCATTCGCAGTTAAAGAATCCTGATGCTGGGCTTTTAAATGAAGCATTATGGCAAAAAAGAGCAGGGTGCTTTGTATTTTTCTCATATGAATTCAAAGAAGGAAATTAATGAATAATCCGAACACTTCTGATATTTGCTTATTTCTTCTTCAAATCCATCAATGCTCAAACAACCCATATCCCGCACTCGTATAATGACGATTAATCCCTATTATTCGTGAATGGAATAATTTATTCATTTTTTTAATTTGCGTTATTTCTGTAGTTCAGTATATCGTTAAAGTGTATTAAAATCGCATATAAAACCTTTTTGAGTCAAATTGCGAAAAAATAAAAAAGAATAACTATCTTAAGAAAAACTAATAATTTCCGCCAGTGAAACTTTGCAGGTCCGTCATATTTGGATTTTTCTTTATAGCATTTCCCCGGATTTGCTTCGGTCAGGAGTTTAATAATCCTGACCAGGCTTTTTTAGTTGCCTTACAAAGTAAAAAGTCGGTGCTTTTGATATTTTCTGGTTCGGACTGGTGCCTGCCCTGTGAAAAACTTAACAGGGAAATTATTTCTGATTCAGCTTTCAAAAATTTTGCGGCCCAGAACCTGGTTCTAATAGAAGCAGATTTCCCACAAAAGATAAAACTTTCTAAGGAACAGGTTTTATGGAACGAAAAGCTGGCAGAAGAATTCAACCCTGATGGTATTTTTCCCTATCTGCTATTGTTGAATGCAGATAAAACAATTATTACTTCACTGGATTATGTTCGCTATGATTCTGTACACTTTATTGAAGAGATAAATAATGCCATAACATTATCAGGAAAATGAATGAATATTCGACTGATATTAAACTGATGGGATCCGCCTTTCAATTTATTGTAAGAGCGGAAACAGAAGTTGCCGGTGAGGGTCTATTACATGATTGTATTGAAGAAGTGAGACGCATAGAAAAATTGCTAACGGAATTCAATGAAGACTCAGAAACAACATTGATCAATAACCATGCGGGAGTTCGTCCGGTACAAGTAAGTAACGAGATGTACCAGTTATTGCAACGTTGTATTCAAATATCTAAACTTACGGATGGATGTTTTGACATCACAACAGGAATTTTGAAAAAGCTATACAATTTCAGGGATGGAGCATTTGTATTTCCTTCACAAAATAAAATTCTGGAGTGTCTTGATAAAACGGGATACAGAAAAATTAAATTATTAAGTGGTAATAGAGTTTATCTCGAACGAAAGGGAATGCATATTGGTTTTGGAGCAATCGGGAAGGGATATGCAGCACATAAAACCATGAAGCTGATGCAACAGAAAGGAGTATTGGGAGGTGTTATAAATGCAAGCGGGGACCTTTGTGCGTGGGGAACCAAACATAATGGTGCCCATTGGAATGTAGGAATTGCAAATCCCGATACTCCCGATGAAATTTTGCTTTGGTTGCGATTAAAAGAAATGTCTATTGCAACATCGGGTAATTATGAACAATATTTTGAATTGAATGGTATACGCTATGCTCATAATATAAATCCCGGGACTGGCCGGCCGGTTACAGGGATAAAAAGCGTTTCACTCATTAGTCCGCATGCGGAACTAAGTGATGCACTTGCAACGGCTGTCACTGTTATGGGAGTGCATAATGGGCTGCGATTAATTAACCAATTGCCACATACGCATTGCATAATTATTGATGACCTGGATCAGATACATTTTTCAAATAATATTGAACGTGCCGGCTTCTTTAAAAAAACTGCCTGATGAGACTTAATATCAGAAACCTGATTGTCTTTGTGTCATTGTCTTTCGGATCCTGCAGGGCAGTGAAGCCTTACCAGCGGGCATATTTGAATGATAATGCTATGCAAATCAGTAAAAAAAATATTGATAAACTCTCCTCGGATATGCATTCTTATAAAGAAGGGGCATCAGGTGGAGGTCGTGGAAAAAGCAGCGGCGGCTGCGGATGCAATTAAGTCGTAAAATGAAAAAGAAGTATATCTGCTTTGGCCTTTTTACGACATCCTTTTTATATGGCGTTTCCCAGGTTGCGTTGAATCCTTATGGCATTAAAAGAATATCTAAATCGACGATAGAATTCGTTTACTCGCAATACATTGGAAATGGTGATCATTCTGCGATAACGGGCGGGTTGGGAACAGAAAATCTTATTGTTTATGAGCCGGAAGTTATAATAAATCATCAGATAGATTCTCTGCGTTCTTATTGGGTGGATGTCGGTGTTGATGTGATTACTTCCGCGTCTATGGACAATATCGATTTTGTGATGTCATCCGCATCACGTATAAGTAAAAGGGGCTATATTATACCCGGATATAATACAAAATTGAAAAAGAACCGCAACATCATAATTGGCGGCAATGGTTATTTTTCCATTGAGTCAGCTTACTTATCACTTGGTGGTGCGTTATCTATTGACTATACCAGCAAGGATAAATCAAGTGAGTTATCTGCAGAGTTCCAGGCATTTTTTGATGATTTGCGCTGGGGTCTCTTCAATGGAGAAAGACCTTTACGTCTTGTATATCCCGTAGAATTGCGCTACAAAGTATGGGATACAGTTTACAAACGCAATTCTTACAATCTCAGCCTGAGTTTTACCCAAACGATAAATGAGAAAATGATCCTTGCATTTTTCCCCGGCATTTCCTACCAGCAGGGACTTTTATCTACACCCTATCACAGAGTCTATTTTACCGACAGCACTGAAAGAGTTGAGAAATTTCCTGATAAAAGATGGCTGATCCCAATAGGCATTCAATTGAATTCATTTATTCTTGACCGTTATATTCTAAGTTTATATTACCGTTTTTATTATGATAATTTTGGAATTACGGCCCATACTATGGAAGTCGACCTTACTACAAAGATTTCATCCAGGTTTTCTTTGACACCCACATTCAGGGTTTATACACAAAAGGGAAGCCCTTATTTTAAACCATATTATGAATTGGATCCCAAACAACCGTTTTACACATCCAATTATGCTTTATCATCATTTAACAGTTATGAAACCGGCATAGATGCAAGGTTAGCTGTACTTGCAAAGCAAAAAGCGAATATTTATTTTGACACGATTTGGCTTCGATATAGTTATTATAAACGTACTGACGGTTTGTATGGACACATACTTACTCTCGTTTTGGATTTGGTATCTGGCAATAACAAAAAACATTAAAATTTTTCAATGTGAATAATTTATTGAATGATCTGTCGAAACGGCATCAACTCATTTCGGACCTTTTTAAATTGCCGGATACAGAATCGGAGTGGGAGCGATATAGATTGTCGAAGGAACAACTAAATTTTTTTGATGAATATGGGTATATCAGTGATTTAAAATTGCTGGATGAGTGGCAGGTGGAAAAGCTAAATAGTGAATTGGCGGAGATTGCAGATCCTGCACATCCGGCACACGAATTATTTTATGAATTTCACAGCAATGAATCATCTGATCCCGATGCTGTTTTGTTTCACGCCCTGGGTGCATGGCGCATTTCAAAAAGTTTTCATGATACGATCTGGAACCCTGCATTTACTATGGCTGCCAGCCAGATACTGGGTACTAAGGCAATAAGGTTTTGGCATGATCAGTTATTTTGCAAACCGGCCTATCATGGAGGTGTGGTTGCATGGCATCAGGACTATTCTTATTGGACAAGGACCGTTCCTTTGCAACATCTTACCTGTTGGATAGCATTAGATGATGCGACGACAGAAAATGGTTGCCTGTATTATGTTCCTAAAAGTCATCGTTGGGGTTTACTGGAAAAACCTGATCTCGCCGGAGATATGGAGGGCTTGATAAAATATCTTACTGATCAGCAGAAGGCCGAATTCAAACCTGTGCCAATTGAATTGAAAAAGGGCTTTGCAACATTTCATCACCCTTTAATGGTACATGGATCTTTTGCCAACAAATCTTCCAAATCGAGGCGTGCTTTCGTTTTGAATGTATTTACAGACGGAACGGAATCCAATACGGATGAGGTCTTGCTGACTGGCGTACCTCCAATCAAGAAAGGCAGCAAAATGGAGGGACAATTTTTCCCGGTAATATTTAGACCTTAATGAAGGAAACTACAACTAACGGGCATGACTGATAGTTTTTATATTTATAAAACTTTGAAAATGAAGTTATATGCAGGAAATAAATATTTAATGATAAATTAATGCAGGCATGAGTTTTGCTCTTCGACCGGGGAGAACTCTTTATGATGGTTATACGATTTATGTTTTTCCTGCTTGGTTTATGTTTATTATCAGGTTGTAAATCTGGTGAAGATTATTTATCGAAAGGATTGGACCTTAGTTCTGAAGGAAATTCTAAAGCAGCTATCTTGTTCTATGAAAAGGCCATACAGAAAAATCCATTTTTGAAAGATGCTTACATTCAATTAGGACTCTCCCTCGAAAATCTGAACCAGCATGATTCTGCGATAAATGTTTACATGAAATTACTGCAGCTGTTTCCGGATAATACGGCTGCCTATTATTACTCAGGTATCTGTAAATATAGTCAGCAAAAATATAAAGAGGCCATAACTTTATTTGATAAGGCTATTGATACAAAAGGTGGTTTCAATTCCGCAGATACAACCAGCATTCAGGCTCTGCTTGATTTGCATAAGGATAATTTTGAAAGTGAATCGGCTGAAACTGATATTCCGACCCGCGATATATTGTATGACCGTGGGATGGCCTACTATAAGACAGGGCAATTAAAATGCGCCTGTTGTGATTTTACCAATTGTATTATTCAGAAATATAATACCGGACCAAGCCAATACATGATTGATCTTTGCAGGCGCACCAAAAAGAAAAACAAATTTGTCAGGGAAGCATTTCTTAGATCTTCCCGTTATAGTGATAGCCTGATCAGAAAACAAATAAAAACCTCATGAATAAATTAAATGCATGCTGATAATTACTATCTGCCATTTGAACGCAGAACAGTAATTTCTTTCTTTTCCCGGTCATCGTAGGTCTTTTTAACGATATAATGCCATTGCTTTTCCGATACATCCACAAAGAATATTTCGCCGGTCTTATGTTTTGCTACAGCATCCTGGAATTCTTTCGGCATCATTTCTATCCCGAAAAACCATCCGGTGTCGCCATGCGTGGTATTGCCATCCATGGTGTATTGATCAGAGAGTTGATCAAAAGAAGCGCCTGAAGAAGCTTTTTGTACGATAATTTTTCTGAGGCTATCGACTTCGGGCAATGATAGTGTTGATCCGTCCAGGAAAATATAACTTGCCCTGTAGTCAACTGTATCCGAAGATTCAAGGACTTTATAAGTGACATAACCGACTGAAAAGATATCGCCTTTATTTTGACGTAATAACCTTTTATCGATAAGGGTTGAGTCTTTACCGGAGGCCAGATGAAGCAAGACTGGTTTTAATGGCGCATTGGCATCGATATATTGTTGTGCCTGTTGTACGGTCACGATCTTTTGAAATTGTTCTGTCACTGTTAATTGTGCGAAGGTTGGCGCTGAAAGGAGCAGGAATAAGCCTACAAGACTATTTTTCATATTTTAATTTCTATTTTTATACTACCTGACGGCCATTATGAAGATACTGTTTTCAATTTAAAACGGTTGCTTTCACTTCCATATATACTCATTATCTTTCTTGTTAATATCCGGTACGTATAAACTTCCGAGGTTCATTTTCAGTACTTTTTTAGGGGAGAAAAAACTTAACTGGATAAGACGATTGCCTTTTTCCCAGCATGAAATATCGCGATGAATCTTTTGGATGGTACTATCCTGAAATAAAATGGTAAGGTCAATGGGCACCGGTTTTGTTCCCAGACTTTCTACCGTCACCAGGTATTCGTTACCGGTTTTCTTTACAGGCCCGAATGCCAGATCGGGATAACCCTCGTCATAAAACCAACGCTTCCAAAACCAGTCCAGGTTTCTTCCGGAACCGGCATTCATCGAATAAAAAAAGTCAAGTGGTATAGGATGCCTGCCATTCCAATGACTTATATAATAATGCAGACCCTTAAAAAACGCTGAATCCCCCAGCATATCTTTTACATATAAATAACCAAGTGCCGGTTTGGGGTATGAATTCAAAAATAATGCGGTACCACTGAGTTGGGTAGTCAATGATATTATTGGCGGGTCCACTTCCCTGCCGGCATATTTATTATAAGCTCCCATACCATAATCATCTTTAATAGAAGAATCCATCATTGCTGACAGCAGCCATTCTCCGATTGTTGCCCAGCCTTCATCCATCCAACCGTATTTAGTTTCATTCATTCCCATATAAAATGGGAACATCGTATGAAAGATTTCATGTTCTGTTAGTAAAATCGACTCCACTCGGTTTTCCAGGGGATTATCATTTACCATCATCGGGTACTCCATCTGATCCAGTCCATCAAATACTGTTTCGTGCGGATAGGGATAAGGCCATTTTGGGAAACGGTAGCTCATGAGATCAACTGTATTGCGTGCAAAATCTATGACCTCGCGAAAATCTTTGTGCATGGGATTGAATACAGCGTCTACACGTGTTCTTCGTTTACTTTTAGGATCCACTTCAATGCTGGAAGAATTCCATAAATAATGATTGCTTGTTGCAAAAACAAAATCTGTTACATTAACGGCTTCAAATTTCCAGGTATTGGAAGGATTGTGGCGTGTAATTTCACCGGCAGCCAGATCACTACTGTCTATAATAGCGACTTTCCAGTTGTTGATTTCCGCGTCAGCGATACGCTTGATATATTTCTGACCCAGCACATTCTCTTTGTTTTTCAAATCTCCGGTGGCCCATACAACATAATTATCAGGAACCGTAATGTTCACTACAAAATGACAGAAATCATTATAGAATTCCTGCGAACCTATATAAGGGTAATTGTTCCACCCATCAATATCATCATATACAGCGATCCTGGGAAAGAAATATGCAATAAAAAAAGAAGTGCTGTCAATGGCACCGGTCCGGATATGTGATCCCATATTCAAAGTATAAGAGAAACCAAGGGAAACCTGCAGGGTATGGCCTGGATATAACTTTGATATGGACAATTTTAAATTTGTACCCTCTGGAATAGCTTTTACAGGATGACTTACCTGGTCTATCATCAGGTTTGTCAGGGATACGCCATCCGTTAAATCCTGTGGCTTTACCTGTATATCGCGAACAGCTCCTTTCTGATAAATATTCGGATAAAGTTTAAATACTATCTGACTAAGCGTGTCAGGACTGTTATTATAATATGTTATTTGTTCCGTGCCGCTAACCATCCGGGTGGCGGGATCAAAACTTACCAGGATAGTATAGTCGGCTTTATTCTGCCAGTATTTATCTCCAGGTAGTCCATTGGTTGTCCGGCTTCCCTTATGGATTGCCTGTTCAATATTTAATGGAACGGGGAGTAAGGTTTGTGAGAATCCTGATTTTGCTGAGAACAATAACGTTAGTGTGGATAGAAAATGAATAGACTTCATTCCCAAATCTACTATGTTTTCTTTATCTGCAGGATATCAGAAGTTCTTTTTGTGAAGTTGAATATCGGTCAGCATTTTACTGTTTTTTTCTTTTTCCCAAGACCGCCTCTTTCTTTTATTTTTAAAATATAAGCGGCAGCATCCGCAACTTTACATGCCGTTTCATTCTTTTCAACACTTACAGTGCCGATTTTTTTTGCGGCGGTCATTGCATCTCCAGTTAATGCTGTCACATAAGAACCAACAGAAATTACAAAACCATTCATGGCATATCGAACCCGGCTTTTTGAAGTGGAAATATTTTTGACAACCCTTGCGAGGAGAGATTTTAATTCTGGAAGATCCAGATTGGAATCATCTTTTAATGAAACCAGCGCCCCCAATGTTGACCATCCGGCAGCTGCTATATATTCTTCAGGGGAATCGATCCATTGAATAGCGAGCTTAAATCCATGATCGCTTTCAGCTGCCACCCAGGGTACTGTATATTCACTGATATTTTGAGAAACAGCCTGCCGGACCCAGGTTTGTAAATCTGCAATTGTCATTTTTTTATCATCCGCAATTAATCCGGCAAGGTACATGGCATCAGCATTCCCGGTGGCATAAAGTTCCTTCGCCAGTTGATAATCTTTTTTGATTTTTTTTTGAATTATTTTAAGATACTCCACTTTTACGCCGAAAAGAGGCTCCTTAATGCCATGTTTCAAAAGGATCTTTTTAATATTCTCTGAACCCATGGACCTGAGTTCATCCATAATTTCTTTAACGGTCATATTGATTTCATTTTACCCTAATTTAAAATAAAAAATGCAACCATCCATAACTATAGTCACCCTATATGCTGAACATCGCACAAAGGAAATCGGAATTAGAAAAGTACTTGGCGCGGGAGATAAAGAGGTAGTTGCTTTATTTGCTTCGGTCAGGGGTCATGGTGCAGGCAGTCTGTTAATTAATGAATGCATTAAAAAAGCAAACGACAGAAATCATTCTCAGGTGACTATTCATACAACAAAAGCAATGCAGACAGCATGGAAAATGTATGAGAAACTTGGTTTTAAAAGATCAGAAGATTTGGATTCCGTTTAAAACTTCAGCCATGATAATGATTAATAACATGATTCAGTTCTGTTTTTTTATCCGGAAAAAGAGATTAAAATCGAAACGTCTGGTCTGCTAAAAATTTTGTAATAAGTTCTTCCCATTCTTCATCCAGGCTAATTGAAGGCATACGGGAACCAGCCCTATCATACCAGTACCTTGCATTGGAATGATCACCTTCCTGCCGGTGAAGGAATCCATGTATAAGTGCAGAAGATTTATCATTCATATCCTGGACAATATTATGGGCTTTTTCCCAGTCACCTTTTCCCGAATACCACAATGCTTTTTCATAAAGAGATAAGCCTGCTGGCGGTTCATTTAATAACAAGGAATTTTTAAATTCAGATTCTGTTTTTATTTTCATGGCGTTGAACTAACAATGGCTCCAGGTCTGCCTTTCGTATCGAAAGCCCTGAATTTAATTCCTTTTCCTTTATCATTTACAGGACCTGTATAAATAGTGCTAAATGTATCAGGGTCCCTGCCATCCAAAGTATATCGTATAACCAAACCAGGGAATTGGATATTGGCGGCGTATTGTCCGTTTTCAAAAATTAGTCCGGGTTTTGGGATTCTGTATCCATATCCACCCAGATAATAGTCCAGCATGGGAAGTTCTCTCTTTCCGACAACATTTAAAAAAGAAGACCATGCCTGATCATATAGTAACCTGCTTAAGCTGGTATCACTTGAGGTAGCCCAATCAGGATTTTTGGCCCATGCTCTTTCAACAAAGCCAAGAAGACGCGGAAGCAGCATGTATTCGAACCGATCTTGCGTCTTGATATTTTCTCCCCAAACAGCGCTTTGTAAACCCACGATATTACTTTTGCCATAATCAGTAAGCCGTTGTTTACCTATAAAAATATTCCTGTTTAGCGGGAGTCCGTCTTTATCTACAGTTGAATTTTTAAAATAATCGAAGGGTATAAAAGAAAATGGCTTATCAATATCTGTAAACGCACCCCAATAGTATCCCGGTTCTTCGAATGATTTATAATGAGCCATATCAAAATAGAGATTCGTTACACAGGTAAGCACAACCTTATATCCTCCATTTGCGAGTTTGTATGCCAGATCTTCATTTCCTCCGCCAAGTGTATTATTCCATACTTCTGTTTGCAAGTGCTCAGGTTCAAAATCAGGATTTGGCAAATACATGGAATTGCCGTCAAGATAGGTTTTACGCAATCCCATTTCTTCCCAGCCCGATAGATAGAGTCCCCTGGCTTTAACCAGTTGATTAACCCGGCTATAAAAATAATACCAGAGATCACTGGTGTTTTGGATCTCCTGATGGCTGGCTTTTAAAGTTAAATAGGCCGGAGATTTTTCCCAAACATGATCAGGCACTTCATCTCCTCCGAAATGAATGCTTTTTAAAGGAACACCAGCTTCCTTATAAATTTCTACAATATCATTGATAACAGTTTCGATAAAATTATAGGTAGATGGAAGGGAAGGATCCATAATATTATCATTCCAATACTGATTCGAACTATATTTTGACTGATCACCAGGATCATAAAGCAGGTAGCGCTCTGCATCTTCTTTTCTACCAGCTTTCATTAATCTTTCATACCGGGCATTCATGGATTTAATCGCGGCCCTTGCATGCCCGGGTGTTTCGATTTCCGGTAAAACCAGAATATGACGATCGTAAGCATACCGCAGGATCTCAATAAAATCAGCCCTGTTATAAAAACCTGATCCGGGAACCTTACCGGTATCTGGTCCTGAACCATGGGAAGGCGGTAAGAAAGATTTACTGTCAAGGGTATGTCCGCGGTTGGAACCTACTTCAGTTAATTCGGGAAGAGAAGGTAATTCAAGTCTCCAGCCCTCATCTTCTGTCAGGTGAAAATGGAAGACATTTAATTTATAAAGCGCCATAACGTCGAGTAATTTCAGGACCTCTTTTTTAGGTTGGAAGTTCCTGCCAACGTCCAGCATAAACGCCCGATAGGCAAATCGGGGTTCATCTTTCACAAATACAGCAGGTATTTCAATTGATTGCCGGGGTTTGGCCCAGGCAGCCGGAGGGATTAATGTTTTAAGAGATTGAATTCCATAAAATATTCCTGCGGAACCGGAAGCACTGATGGCAACCGAATTTGTTTTCACCTCCATTTCATATGCTTCGGAAGGCAATCCATTTTTATATTCCAGGCTGATGGTATTGCCCGATGTTTCCGCAATAATCTTTTTTCCAAGAAGAGATTCCAGTGTTGTGACCAACCCTTCTTTTTCTTTCATGAACCTTTTATCAGAAACCAGCCGGACTGTATTTTTCAGGTCGAAATAACCGGCAGTTTCCTGGTAATACAGCGGTGTCGGAAATATTTTGGTCAGTTGTTCTGTGGGAATATCCCTTATTATACCATTTTGATTGTAAATGATTACAGGCGTGATCAGACCTTTATAGTTAGGTTTAAACGGATGAATGGTAAAGGACCCTGTTGAAAATCCTTTGCCTGGCATCGCATCCCAAACCAAATAGAATCCTTCAGGACCATCAGTAATATTCACCACAGGCTCTTCTGCCACAAATTCAATTCGAACAGAAGCTCCTGGTTTCAATGCAGGAAAACCTTCTGCAGGTGTCAGACTGAATAGATCACCATTCATAAGGTCGATCCGGGCATTGCCAGTCACGGCAGCAGGGGAAATGAGTCTGGCCGAATTGAAATATATTTTCCAGCCGCTTCCCGGAAATTCAATTGAACCGTTATTTGTTATTGTAACTGCATTCAGTGATACCGGCTTGTTCTGATAATCATTCTGGACTGTTTCCCATTGAAGACTCAGATCTTTCGCCGGAAAAACCGGATCATTATTGTGCTGGGCAATTACCGGCAAAGACATAAACATAAAAAATATTACAGTGATATAGTAAGGCATCTGGATTGAATTGAATGAGTGGCTGAAGATAAATGAAGCCTGATGATTCAGAATAGATTTAATTTTATAAAACCTAAATGAATTTTTATGAGAAAGTATATTACCGAATTTATTGGTACGTTTTTCCTGGTACTAACTATTGGAATGGTCGTGATTGGAGGAAAGGGTGATTTTGCACCCTTAGCGATTGGTTCGTCTCTTATGGTTATGATTTTTGCAGGCGGACATATTTCCGGCGGACATTATAACCCTGCAGTTACTTTGGCAGTTTTGCTCCGCGGTAAAATATCCCTTCCAGATGCAATTTTATATATGATAGTACAGATTTCAGGTGCTGTTATTGCCTCAGTAACGGTAATGTATTTATTGAATGATAAAGTTCCCGAGATGGCAGTAGATATGACCAATACTTCAAAAGGGCTTCTGGCAGAATTCCTGGGTACTTTTGCCTTAGCTTATGTTGTTCTGAACGTTGCTACCTCTAAAGGAACGAGTGGCAACAGCTTTTATGGGCTGGCAATCGGATTTACAGTTTTAACAATGGCCCTCGCCTTCGGAGGCGTATCGGGCGGCGCTTTTAATCCGGCAGTTGCAATTGGAATTTGTATGCTAAAACTGGCGTCCTGGACCAGTATATGGGTATTTCTGATAGGATGCTTTGGAGGAGCTTCCGTAGCAGCGCTGATTTTCAGGATCTGTAATCCAGATGATAAATAAAATGATTTTTATTGATTTCAAGCTTCCCTACGCAAATGGTTTATTGATTGAAGTGGCGGGTTGGGAAAACCATTTTGCGCCTTCTTCAGTCATGTAGACACAATCCTCCATTCGTACACCGAATTCACCGGGGATTGAGATAGTTGGTTCAATGCTAAAACACATGCCGGCTTTTAGTTCCAGTTGATTCCCTTTTACCATATTGCCCCATTCATGACCGTCCATTCCAATGCCATGACCTGTGCGATGAGGTAATCCCGGGAGTTTATATCCAGGGCCAAAACCTGCGTCAGTTATTACTTTACGGGCAGCAGCATCTACCTGTTCGCAGGCAATCCCGATGCGGGCAGCGGCAAAACCGGCAGCCTGGGACTTCTGTTCCAGGTTCCATATTTCAAGCTGCCGGTTAGCTGGTTCAGCTCCAAATACGATGGTTCTGGTAATGTCGGAACAATATCCTTCAACCTTACATCCACAGTCCATCAGCACGATATCTCCTTTTTTCAGCAGCTGTGGTTTGATGCTACCGTGCGGTAGTGCTGAAGAAGTTCCGAATAAAACCAGGGCGAAATCAGGTCTGGCTCCCATTTGCGCGTGGGCTTTGCTTATTACTGAAGATATTTCGGAAGGAGAAATACCTTCTTTCAGATTACTGATTCCTATTTTCATGGCTGCAACCGTTATATCAGTTGCTTTTTGCATCAGCGCCAGTTCAGCTGCAGATTTGATCATCCTGCAGGGAACGGTAACCGGATCGCCGCTTACATATTCCATGGTAGGACCTGCTTTTCTGATTCCGTTAAAAATAAAAAAACGAAGCTGCTCTTCAATTCCGATTTTTCCGGAACTTATATCTGCGTCAATCAAGGCATGAATGATTTGTTCGTAAGGACTTTCATCTTCCTGCCAGACGTATACTTTTTTACCTATGGTTATTAACTCCCGAAAACGGGCTTCCTCAAATCCGGGGCATATATATGCTATCTCTCCACTTGAAGGAATAACGGCCACCATGGTGCGTTCGCTGGGCCACCAGGAAATGCCGGTAAAATATTCCATCGATGTTCCGGCTTCTATAACAAGCGCTCTGATTCTATTTTGAACCATTAACCGCTGTGCCTTGGCTACCCTATCCATCCTTTCATAAAGAGAGATGGGAACAATATCCTGCGTCATGGAATGCAATGTTTCTGTTCCGTTAACTGAAGTTTTCCCGGCATTTCTGAAAGTTGTAAATCCTGCAGTTACAGTGGATCCTGCCACCAGTGTGGAAAGCTGAATGAAATTTCTTCTTTTAAGATTCAAAAATTAAATTTTAAGGTTTAGATCTAATACATTCCTGAAGTTAATATATTTTCATGCCTTTATTTATCTTTAGGTTTCCAGGTGCTAAACAAACTCCGAAAGTTATATGACGAGTGACATTATCTCAGTTATCGCCAATCTTGCACTGGCGTTATCATTTATCGTAGGACTTATATTTGGGATTGTCCAGGTGAGGGCAGCGGCCCGGGATCGTCGTGAGCGTCTCACTCTTGAAACCCTTCGTGAATTTCAAACACGTGAATTTGTAGAGCTTCTGCATTATATTTCATTTCATGATCTGCCATCCAACCGAGAAGGTTTGATGGCGCTTCCTCCTGATGAAAGGACATTACTTATACAGTTCGGACAGGAAATGGAATCGCTTGGTATACTTGTCGCAGAACGGCTCATAGATATTGATCTGGTAGATAAAACGCTTGGTTCTTTTGTCACTATTTCCTGGGATAAATACAAAGAAATGTTTATGGATATACGTGAGAAACAACCTGATCCTTATCTGGGAGAGTATTTTCAATGGCTCGCCGAGCGGATCGATGAACGAATGCGAATGAATCCACGGGAACCTTTCTATAAAACGAGCAAATCCTCTCTTAACCGGAAATGAAATTGTATGTTAATTACAGGCTAACAATATATTAGCGTAAGTTAACCGTGGGTTGATCTGTGAAAGGAATCTAAATGGTCTGTCCTGAATTATTCGTAACTTGGTTCAACAGATTTTTTAACGATAAACTTATTGTTATGAAAAGATATTTATTGTTGCTGGGATTATTTTTCACCCTTGCCGCCTTTGCAGCCGATAAGGGTACCTGGACCGGGTACATCAGCGATGCTCATTGTGGTGCTAAAGGAAATAACGACGGGCATGCGGCCTGCGCAAAGAAATGTGTTAAAGAAGGGTATGCTCCCGTATTCGTAGTTGGTGAAAAAGTCTATACGATCACTGATCCTAAAAAGGTAGCTAATTATATTGGTGACAAAGTAACCATTACCGGAACTATTACCGGCGATGCCATAGATATCGAAAAAGTCAGCAAATAGTTCATCTGAACTGGATCGAATTCCCGATACTTTAATAAATCCTCATTGAAAAGTGGTATAGCTTCTTCAAAAGAATATTTTATTACCCAATTGATGCCCCAGGCCGGACAGATAACAATATTTTTTCTCTTTTTATTTGTCTCCTCCTCGATGGCCCAGGATACCAGTGAATTCAGGTTGATACATTTTACTTCATCCCATACTTCATTTCCGGATACGGGAAGGGCAGACGGGATTATGTACGATAGTGTCGTTTATACTACTGCAGATCACTATACAGATAGTTCTGTTTTACTTATCGTTCCCAGGCAACTGGAGCCTGTTCAAAAAATTGACCTTATATTCTGGTTCCATGGCTGGCGAAATAATATTGATACGGCTGCTGAGTTTTACAAACTAACTAAGCAGTTCATCGCATCCAGGCGCAATGCCGTACTTGTTTTAGCTGAAACAGCCAGGAATGCTCCCGACAGTTATGGAGGAAAACTGGAACAGCCGGGTATGTTCAAGGCTCTTGTGTACGATGTCATGAATGAATTAAAGAAGAATAGAATTGTTCCAAAAAAGTCTGAACCTTCGAATATATTAATTGCAGGACATAGTGGGGCATTCAGGGTAATAGCATATATTCTTCAAAATGGACAAATGCCGGTTCAGGAAGTATTTTTGTTTGATGCATTGTACGGTCAGGTTGACAAATTTTTATACTGGTTAAATGAAAACCGGTCACACCATTTTATCCATTGGTATACCAATCATGGAGGTGGTACTGATGAAATGAGTAATATAATGATGCTGCAGTTAAAAGACCAGCATAGCGATTATGCACTTACGGAAGAAGGGGTAATTACTCAAAAAATTATAAAAAATAACAGGATACTCTTTGTGCATAGTCCAAGGGAACATAATGTTATTATAAACGATCCGGATGATTTCCAATTATTATTGGAAAATAGCTTCACTCTGCGTCCTTATCCGAATGGATTGAACCTTGTTCCGGGAAAATAGCAGTTTCATTTTATAGTAAAATAAAGATGAACATTTTTGTAAAGGAAGATCCGGCGGAATTGGGAAAAGAGGCCGGTCGAATGGCTGCGCGAATCATCAGACATGTAATAGATATCAAAGGTGAAGCGAATCTAATTCTGGCAACCGGAACAAGTCAGTTTGAAACTTTAAACCAGTTAACAAAGGAAGAAATAGACTGGAGCAGGGTTGTTATGTTTCATCTGGACGAATTTATCGGACTTCCGGAATCCTCACCAGCAAGTTTCAGAAGATATCTGAAAGAGAGGTTTATTCAAAAAGTTACCCCCCTGAAGATGATATATTTTGTGAATGGTGAAGGAGATCCGGCTGGAGAATGCATACGGTTAAGTGAAATAATTAAAAAAGTCCGGATCGATCTAGCTCTCGTGGGAATTGGAGAGAATGGTCACCTGGGGTTTAATGATCCGCCCGCTGATTTTGAAACAGAGAATCCTTTTATCATTGTGGTTCTGGATGAAAAATGCAGGCAGCAACAATTCGGTGAAGGTTGGTTCAAATCTATCAATGAAGTGCCGGATACAGCGATTACCATGTCCGTTAAACAAATAATGAAATCTGAACATATAATTTGTTCTGTACCTGACAAAAGAAAAGCAGTAGCTGTAAGAGACTGTTTTGAAAATCCCGTTTCCAATTTGTTTCCAGCAAGTATATTGCAGAAACATAAGAACTGTGTTTGTTTCCTTGATAAATCCTCTTCAGCTTTGCTCAGCAACCCGGAGAGTCATTGAGATTCAATAATAACCAGCAACAGGTGGATTCAAAAAAATCATTGATTAAAATAAACAACGGCCATTTAATTACACCTTCACGGATAATACCAAATGGTTCGATTCTGGTTGAAGACGGTATTATTTCTGCCGTAGAGGATCATGATTTTGAAATACCGGGGGTAATTAACCTTGACGCAGGCGGTCGATACATTTCTCCTGGTTTTATTGATATTCATGTTCATGGTGGCGGTGGTCACGATTTCATGGATAATACGGTGGAAGCCTTTCTTGAAATAGCTAAATTACATGCGAGATTTGGAACAACTGCGATGTTTCCTACTACGCTGACCGGGCCTACTGAAGACATCGTAAAGACTCTTGAGATATTTGAGAAAGCAGTCCCTTTGAATGAAGAGGGGTCACAACTCATGGGCATTCATCTGGAAGGGCCATATTTCGCCATGAACCAGCGTGGTGCACAGGATCCAAAGTGGATCCGAGATCCGGATCCCGAAGAATATGAATACATCGTATCACGATCCAATTCCATCAAACGCTGGAGTGCCGCTCCAGAATTAAAAGGCGCCATTCCCTTTGCAAGGTATTTAATATCCAAAGGGATCCTCGTATCCCTGGCGCATACGGATGCTATTTATGAAGAAGTGATGGAAGCTTTTGAGAATGGCTACACACTTGCCACACATTTGTATTCGGGCATGTCGGGTGTGACGCGCAGAAATGCATTTCGTTATGCCGGAGTAATTGAAAGTGCTTTTATCATTGACGAAATGAATGTGGAGATCATTGCAGACGGTGTGCATCTTCCCGATCCTTTATTGAGACTGATTTACAAAATAAAAGGACCGGATAAAATCGCTCTTATCACGGATGCAATGCGCGCCGCCGGTATGCCACCCGGAGAAAGTATTATCGGTAATATTCATACGGGCCTTAAAGTAATCGTTGAAGATGGCGTATCCAAGCTTCCGGACAGAAGTTCTTTTGCCGGCAGTGTAGCAACTGCTGATCGTTTGGTAAGGACGATGATCAATATTGCAGGTGTTTCATTACCTGATGCGATAAGGATGATTACGCAGACGCCTGCTGCCATTATGAACATTTCAGACAGGAAAGGTTCTTTATCTGTCGGTAAAGATGCAGATATCGTGATCTTCGATGAAAATATTTCCATCTATTCTACTATGGTAAAAGGAAATATCATATATCAGAAATAAACCTAACATTCTTTCTCATGCAGGTAAGCTCATTGCCAATTTCAAAACGTCCCATCGACATTGCGATTGTCATTTTCTTTATTATCAACCTTTTATTCATTACTTATATCGTAGACCTGGAACAACTGGTTATCGCAGATCCCAATCATTTTAATTATCCGGCGTGGCCGCCTTCAAAATTTGTTGACCTGGTTCACTGGTATGGCCGGAATTTTGATCCTGTATTAATGGCAAGGCCAGCCTGGTGGCGAGCCACCATCTGGATTGATTCATTATTCTTTGGTCCTTTTTATGTTTTCGCTATATATGCATTTGTTAAAGGCAGGAATTGGATTCGTTTTGGAAGTATTATATGGGCTTCCGTTATGGTTACGAATGTAACCATCATATTATTTGAAGAGGTAAATGGAGAACACGCATCTCCGCAATTGATGCGCGTTTTTATTTCAAATGCTGCCTGGATTATTTTTCCTTTGATCGTATTGTACCGTATGTGGAGATCAGTTCATCCCTTTTCGATCACCCGGTACAATCAGGAGAATTGATTTTATGAATATTAAAGAAAGATATGGATCTGTGGCATTAATTGCCGGCGCCTCTGAAGGGATGGGGGCCGCTTTCGCTCATGCGCTTGCCAGGCAGGGATTAAATCTTGTAATTGTTGCAAGAAGAAAAAAGAACCTCGAGGCTTTGGCACTGGAATTATCCAGAAAGTATTCGATCGAGGTTTGGCCTGTAAGTTGCGATCTGACCGCTCCAGATGCAACCGGTCAAATAAGAGATGTTATTGGCGACATGAAGATTAATTTCCTGGTTTATAATGCAGCGCTTTCTTATATCGGTCCCTACCTGGAAAATCCAGTATCAGAACATATACATATTGCCGAAGTAAACATGCTTACTCCTATGAAGATGCTTCATCATTTTGGAAACCGTATGCTGGATGAAAAAAGAGGAGGCATCGTACTTATGTCATCCCTGGCAGGAAATCAGGGATCGGGTTTCCTTGCAACTTATGCAGCTACCAAGGCATTTAACCGAATTCTTGCAGAAAGTCTTTGGTATGAATGGAAATCCAAAGGTATTGATGTTATTGTGTGCTGTGCCGGAGCTACAATTACACCCAATTTTATCCAATCGAAACCAAAAAAGATCAGTAAACTAGCGCCTAAACCACAACTTCCCGAAGAAGTAGTGAACGAATGCCTGTCAAAAATTGGGAAGACCCCTTCTTTTATCAGTGGGAGATCCAACAAAATAGCAAGCTTCCTGATGAATCACATATTTTCTTTAAAAAGATCAATCAATATCATGGGAGATACAACAAGAAAAATGTATGGTATCAAATATTGAGTTGGCGAATATAATTGGTACTATCCTTCATATTATCCAATTTCATTTCTACAAAGAAATTTTTCACTCCGCCAGTTTTAGATGCAATAAAAAATTCCTTCCAGTCAATGATTCCCTGCCCAATGGGTACTTCTTTTTTGTCGGCTGTCCAATCTGATAAATGTGAAGAAATAAATCTTCCCGGGTATTTATTGAAATATGTGGAAGCCTTATATCCCAGGTTGATCACTTCTGTTTGAAATTGCATTTTAACCAGGTCCGGATCAAAGCGACTCATCAGCGCATCGTAAATCAGCTGGTTATCCAGCATCGCAAATTCAAATTCATGATTATGAAAGCCTGTTTGCATGCCGGCTTTTTTTATCTTTTCCGCTGCTTTGTTCAGTTTATCAGCAGAAGCAAAATAATCATTCAGTGTGGCGGTTTTCGGCAGCCAGAAAGTTGAACATATCATTTGGGTTAGTCCCAGCTGCGTAGCAAATTCAATACGGTCGTCCAGCTTATCAGTAAGTTCCGGAAATCCAAAATGGCAACTTGGGCAGCTTAGTCCCGAATCATTAATAACACTTCGCATTTCGGAGGGTTTCATACTGACCAGCGGACCAAATCCAATGGTTGCATAACCCTGGGGTGAACACATTTCCACGAGCTGGTAACCATAACCGGCCATCATTTTTAGTGTACCGGGAAAATCTTTTGCGAGAATATCCCTGATAGGAAATGACTGGAACCCGATGGGTATATTTATATATTCAGATTCTATTGCAGCCATCAATGACTTGGGCAATTGTGACAATGCAAAAGCGGCACCTATTCCTATAGTACTCTTACCAATAAATTTTCTTCGGTCTATTTTTTTCATTATATATTTTTTAAGAGGATACAAAAAAATTACATAGTTGCGGGATCCCAGCCTGCCCTGTATTCCCTGTCAAGATATTTATTTGCATCCGGTACATTCGTGATTTTAAAATTTGCCGCATCATATTTTAATAAGTGACCGGTTCTCAATGCCACAGCGTATAGATTGATCGCTTCAGTAATATATTCTGCTTCTCTAAAATTTCCAGGATATTGCTTACCGGTTCTGCAGGCGTCCGTGAACAGGGACAATGCTGCTGTG
>DASZHV010000032.1:0-3136 GCA_035937535.1 Puia sp.
GGAGTTGCCAATAACATTTCTTCAGTCAGAGATGAATTTGCTGCCCAAAAAACAGCCGCCTGCCGGTGATTTTTCTTTGCATACCTGTTCGCCATTTTCGCGAGAGTTTTTGTAGAAGCAATTCCAATGGAAACGGGGATCCCGATGTTTTTTCTGATCGTGCTTCGGATCCTGAATCCCAGTTCGAGAAGATTAATATGCACCATTTCATTCAGATCCAGGAAGGCCTCGTCTATGGAATACAATTCTATTTTCGGAACAAAAAATGCCAGGGTTCCCATGATTCGGCTGCTCATATCTCCATATAAAGTATAGTTCGAGCTAAATACCGCAACATGATGTTCTTCAATTAAATCCTTCATCATAAATGCAGGCGACGCCATCGCAATACCCAGATTCCTCGCCTCTTCGCTCCGGGAAATGGCGCAGCCGTCATTATTCGAAAGCACGATTACCGGACGCCCCTCCAGACCCGGATTAAAAACCCTTTCGCAGGAACAATAAAAATTATTACAATCAACTAGCGCATACATTTTCGAAGATCTTGTGTGTCTGTAATAATATGTGTGACCACGCCCCAGACCTGCATATCCATATCGCTGGTGATTTTAATTTCAGGGTACTTGCTGTTTGCCGGCACCAGCCAGCAGGTGTGGTCATTCTTGCGTATGAACTTGACCGTGAATTCCCCGTTCAAAACAGCCACAACAATATTTCCATTCACCGCTGTAAGGGATCTGTCAACAAGAAGTCGCGCCCTCGGAGGAATAAAAGCGCCCATCATCGAATCTCCTGTGCATTCAACGATAAATGTTGAAAGAGGATGACGGATAAGTTCCCTGTCAAGCTCGATCCTTTCTTCCAGATAATCCAGGGCCGGGGACGGAAAACCTGCCGGCACTGCCGCTTCATAGTATAATAACTCCATGCCTGACCTTTTTAATCCTGTTTATTTCACCACAAGTTTACTAAATTATTTAGTAATTAAAAACTAAATTTATTTAGATCGGACCTCATGGATAACTCAAATCAATGTTATGTTGGATAATGGAAATCCGGGATGGATGCCGTGGAAATATTGATTAATTTTAATTATTGTCAAGTCTTATAAAACGCTGAATATGAAATACCGGATTGTTTTTATCCTAATCAGTATTGCTACAATTGCTTTTACAAAATATAAGGAAAAGAAAGAAAGCGGACCGGAACCATGGACCGTCAGTCAGCTCCTGGCGCCGGCTGACCTGGCCGTTGTTATCAATAATCCGAACAGCATAAAACCAGTTATTATTTCCGTGGGGCCAGGGGCACTAATAAAAGGCTCACTGGATATGGGACCTGTTCATGAAAAAGAAAATCTGGAAAAATTAAAGCAACAGCTTAGCCGTCTGCCCAAGGACGCAGATATTGTTATTTATTGCGGATGTTGTCCTTTTGAGCATTGCCCGAATATCAGGCCCGCATTTATTCTATTGAATGAAATGAAATTCAGCAACACCCGTCTCCTGAACCTGGAACATAATATTAAAACGGATTGGGTAGCGAAGGGCTTTCCGGTACAGTAACGCCTAAAGCGTAAGGCATAAGGTGCAAAGCTTAAGGCTAAGAGAGGGAATAGCGAAAGGTTTATGGCAGATGGGAACACCATTTACCATAAACCATCAACCATATACTAAAAACAGTTTTAAGCTTTCGGCTTAAGCTTTCGGCTTTCTAAGGTCTTCTCCAATGACCGGCAACCCAGTATTCTCCGTATTCGTGATGTCTTTTCCAGTGGCCTGGAATCCAGATCCATCCCTGATGTGGTGGCGCTGCCCAATAACCTCCTGCATATACATAACCGCTTCCCTGTGGCCTCCATTCTTCAGCGACCCAAACATGATAGGGAGAAGGCTGAACTGGTCTGACCACTACTGCTGCCGGAACAGCTGGTCTGATCTTTACATAAATTGACTGTGCACCGGCAGTTAATCCGATGGCGAAAGTAAAGAAGACAAATACAAATAGCTTAATTAATGGTTTCTTCATACATGTTGTTTTTCGTAAGACTGGATACTATTGAATTAGTTTAATACTAATCCCAGCTAACGTAAAACAAGTATGACCTTGTGTAAATTGTTTGTTAAGGCCCCCCTATTGTAATTTATGAATTAAGGAATCATAATAATTCTTTGTAAAAATGACGTCAGGCAGACTGTGATACCAATTGGATTCATGTTCGATAGAAAGCATTCCCTTAAAGTTTTGCCTTTTCAATTCAGCAAGTACAGCGGGTAAATCAACAACTCCCTTGCTGACTAAAGTATCGGCAGCCTGTGGATTATTAAATTTCACAACGTCTTTCAGATGAACACCAATGATATGGCCTTCTAATTTTTTGAGACAGTCAACCGGATTCAAGCCATTCCTTGCCCAGTGGCCTATATCTGCACAGGAGCCAATATGAGGATGCCCCACAGTTGCTGCAAGCACGGAATCCGGGCTCCAATACATATTGGGTTTCGGGTGATCATGAATGGCAACGGGAATTCCATAAACACCTGCGAGACTATCCACTATATTCCATTGTGTTTTTATTGGTTCCGCAGTTATATAACTCAATCCAAATTCCTTAGCAAGCTCAAAAGTTTTAATCCATTCGGCTTTGTTCTTAGGAACAATTACACCCATGGCTACAATCTGAATGCCTTTTTTCTGAAGCAATTGTTTAAGTTTATCGCGGGTTTCTTTCGACATATCAAACCCATACGAACCCTGCAGCCCTCCTCCGAGTTTCTGACCAATAAATGCTTCAATGTTTTTTATACCGGAACTGTCGACCTTATCCAGCGCATCGGAAAATGAAAATTTCATAAAAGTCCACATCTGGATTCCTAGTTTAAATCCTGCCGTCGATCCTGCAGAAGAATCATTTTTTACAGAACCGCTATCCGACTTCATAGCGCTTGAGTCGGATGTTGAAGAAGAAGATTGGGAACCATTACATCCGGCCATGATAATTATTACCAGCATGGGTATCAAAAAAGCAACAAATCGTTTCATGTGTATTTTTTTATTTGAAGAATACCGTTTTCGGCATGGCAAGTTCCTTAATTTATGTTAAAAATAAACTACCGTTGAAAATAAATCTGGGAAA
>DASZHV010000033.1:0-10653 GCA_035937535.1 Puia sp.
CTAAAAAATTATTACAACTTGTACATACTGAGGTACGCGCAGAGATAAAAGAAATCGCAGGCATGGAGGATCTCGAAGAGGGACTTAAAAAAGCCATTGAAGCAAAAGATTCAGTAGGAGGAATCCTGGAATGCCGCGTTAAAAACCTGCCGGCCTCGTTGGGAGAACCATTTTTCGACAGTGTGGAATCATTGATTTCACACGCTGTTTTTTCGATACCTGCGATCCGAGCTATTGAATTTGGAACCGGATTTGCAGCGGCCAGAATGTTCGGGTCCCAGCACAATGATGCAATCGCGGATAAAACAGGAAGAACTGTTACGAATCATGCAGGAGGAGTCGTAGGCGGAATCAGCAATGGGAATGAACTGGTATTCAGGATTGCTGTAAAACCTACTTCATCTACTCCGAAAGAACAGGAAACTTATAATCGCGAAACGGGAGTCCGTGAATTATTTTCAGTGAAAGGCCGGCATGATCTGTGCATCGCCCTTCGCGTGCCAGTAGTACTGGAAGCAGTAACGACACTGGTTCTTGCAGATCTCTTACTGTTGGAACAAAAGATTCCGCGCGTATTGAAAGAACAATAATCTGGCAGTTTACCGCTAATCGATTATATGGTCAATGATTTTTTATATCTCATTTAATTACGGTGAATTTAATTGATCGAAATCGAGATCCAGAACCTCGAATCCTATATAATCCGGCCAGCTGAAATGCCACCATTCAGTTGAGAGTTGAATGAACCCGTATTTTTCCATCACCTGTTTTAATAAATCTCGGTTTGCAATAGCCCGCACATCGAGTCTATTAAAATCCTGGTGGGCTGAATCAGAAAAATTATCGAATTCAGTTGGCATGGGCAACAACCTGCGCGTTTTCATATTAGCCAGAGTCAGGTCCACAGCAATTCCCCGGTTATGTCCGCTTCCTTTTGAAGGATTCGCCGCGTACCGTTCATCTTTAACATTGATCCACAATGTTTCTGTAACCGAGTAAGGGCGATAGGCATCAAATATAACCAGGACCAATCCTTGCGCAGCCAGGAATCTGCCTACACTATCAAGTGCCTGATAAGCCGGTTTTCTAAGGAAGGTCGTTTTTATATTCCCCTTGTATAATTTTTTATGCATGAAATTATTGTCGGATGCGTAACGCAAATCCAGGATAATTCCGGAAATACCTGCCAGCGAAACCATCTGTTTTTCTGGGTGATTTATTAGACTTTCTTTATACAGTGAAATATTATTAATATAAGGCAGGCCATAAGAACTGACGGGTAGATTCTGGGCTGAAACCAGGGATATTACCTGGAGAAAAAAGACAGTAAATGAAGCCCGTTTAAGGGCTTCGTTCATTATTTTGTTTTTCATCCAATTAGTTGTTTCTTTAAAGGCATTCGGGCGCCGATGTTTTATTTGTCCGTTAATTTTATATCACTGGCAGAGTCAAAGCATGCCCAAAAATATGTATACAAACCCGGTTCAAACAGATGAAACATTGTAGGTCGTATTTTTTGATTTTAATGACTACTGGTTTTTTTTTCATTCAATGTAAGAATAAGGGGGACCATGTACCTGAAAAACATATCGTAATTAATCCGGTTAAATTGGCTGAAAGCACAGCCGAAGATATTCATCAAACATTGGAATATCTCAAAGTACATCAAAACCAACTCAATGATTCGGTGCAGATTAGTTTTACTAATCTGATCGATAGCCTTTATAATGCTAATCAATACCAGCCAATATGGCTCAGGGGAAGTAAGACAATTCCCGAGGGTAATTCATTCATAAACCTCATTCAGAACAGCCGCTTATGGGGACTGTTTCCCAATGATTATCACTATTACTTGCTTGCATTTATTGACCGAGCATTTTCACTGGATACGAATGCTGCCAAAAATGCCGCTTTATGGGCTCGAAAGGATCTGTTGCTTACAGACGCTTTTTTTCTTATGGCCAAACATCTAAAGCAGGGACGAATTCCTTTCGATAGTGTCACTCTGCGTACAGATACAGTTTTACTGGACAGTTTTTATGTCGGCGCTTTAAACCAGGCTCTCCAGTCCGGGAATGTTTCAGGGGTACTCCACAGCCTTGAACCCAAGTGGAAAGGTTATGATTCCCTCAAAGCCTATATTGGCGCTTTTCTGGATTCGGCTTCTTTTGTTCCATATACTTACCTTCCTTATCCTTACACGGATTCAATAAGTTTTTTTCATTTACTCCAGAAGCGCCTGGTAGAAACTGGAAATCTTTCCGATACAGTTCCGCCCATGAGTTATGGTAAATTCAGGTCAGCCATTATCCGCTTTCAGAAGAAATATGAGTATAAGGTTACCGGGTATACTTCCAATTCACTGGTTGACAGGCTTAACAATACGGATCTTGAAAAATTTAAGCGTATAGCGGTTACGCTCGACCGCTATAAACAACTGCCGGATTCCCTGCAGATATCATATGTCTGGGTTAATCTGCCTGGTTATAATTTACGTGTCATTGATCATGATACTGTTGTTTTTTCTTCCAAAATCATTGTGGGTGGTCCGTTAACCCGCTCTCCTGTATTGAGCGGTGAAATTTCGAATTTTATCACTATGCCTCAGTGGACGGTACCCTTCAGCATTATATTTAAAGAAATGTTACCCAATATTATTAAGGACTCCAATTTTCTTGCAAAAGAAAATCTTATGGTGGTTGATAACAACGATAGTGTGTTGGATCCTCATACCATCAATTGGAGAAAATTAAACAAAAAGAATTTTCCATATCAGCTAAAACAACGTGAAGGAGATGATAATTCACTTGGAGTTATCAAGTTTAATTTCAGAAATAAATATAGTGTATACCTCCACGATACCAATGTGCGCTGGAGATTTAGTAATTCCTACCGTGCCATCAGCCATGGCTGTGTTCGTGTAAAAGAATGGAATAAACTCGCAAATTACCTGGTCCGGAACGATACCCTCCGGATTCCGCCAGATACCATTAAAGCATATATAGCCAGGGGTGAAAAGCATATGTTTAGTGGATTTCATAAGCTGCCACTTTATATACGCTATTATACTTGCGAAGGAAAAAATGGGAAAATCATCTTTTATGAAGATATTTATGATGAGGACAGGAATCTGATCCAAAAATATTTTGCAAATAAAAGCGTTTTTTAATTTAGAAATGGGGCCTGTTGCTTAATGACTACCGTTTAAAGCGCCCAATATGAAAAAATCCTTCCTACTCCTTCTTTTTCTATCCACCCTCTTCGAATTAAAAGCACAGGACGCTGCAGGATCTTCTTCATCTGCAATTAAACACCAAAAATCGAAAAAACCGAAAAGGGAAGTTAGTAAACAAAAAATTCATTTTGGAACGGCAAGTTTTTATGCGAATAAATTTGAAGGGAGAAAAACGGCGAATGGAGAGATTTTTAGTCAGAAGAAATTAACGGGAGCAAGCAATATTCTTCCCCTGAACCAATGGGTTCGTGTTACAAATATGCTGAATAATCTTTCTGTGGTTTTACGTATCACAGACCGAATGCATAAAAATAATAAAAGGTTGATTGACCTTAGTAAATCAGCAGCAAAGAAATTAAAATATACCGGTTATGGTCTCGCTCGTGTCAAAGTTGAAGTGTTGGGAAAAAAGCTGCCGCGGGGCATTCAACGCGGATAACCTGAAAACAATTATAATTTGATTATGCCACCGCTTTATTTACCAGTGCTGCCGCCTCACTAAGTAGAATTGCGGATTGTACTTTCAATCCACTTTCTTCAATCAGTTTTTTTGCTTCTTCTGCATTGGTCCCCTGCAAGCGAACAATTATAGGTACATGGATCGAGCCGATGGAATGATAGGCATCTATCACGCCCTGTGCAACGCGGTCGCACCGGACAATACCGCCAAAAATATTTATGAGGATGGCTCTAACTTTAGGATCCTTTAAAATAATACGAAATCCGGCTTCCACTGTTTGTGCATTGGCGCTGCCTCCTACGTCGAGAAAATTTGCAGGTTCACCACCGCTGAGTTTTATCATATCCATTGTAGCCATGGCGAGACCGGCTCCGTTTACCATGCATCCTACATTTCCGTCAAGTTTTACGAAATTGAGATTATACTTACCTGCTTCAACTTCGGTTGGATCCTCTTCACCAATATCACGCATCCCTTCAAGATCGGGGTGGCGCATAAGGGAATTGTCGTCTAAATTCATCTTACAATCGACTGCAATGATTTTCTCATCACTGGTTTTAAAAAGCGGGTTGATCTCGAGCATACTGCAATCAAGACCTACATAGGCATTATAGAGATTTGTAACAAACTTTACGCAATTTTTGAAAGCTTCACCCGAAAGTCCAAGGTTGAATGCGATTTTCCTTGCCTGGAAAGCCTGTAATGCAGAGCCAGGGAATACCCATTCCTTAAATATTTTATCTGGTGTCTTATGCGCAACTTCTTCAATATCCATACCTCCTTCGGTACTATACATAAATACATTCTGACCCTTCGCGCGATCCAAAAGAATCGATAGGTAAAATTCTTTTACCGGATTTGAGCCAGGATAATATACATCCTGTGCCACGAGAATTTTATGAACAACCCTTCCTGCTTCTCCAGTTTGGATGGTTACCAGGGTACCACCCAACATATTGGAGGCGAAATTGCGCACATCCTCTGCATTTTTGGCCACTGCTACGCCCCGCTGCTCGGTTCCTTTTATTTTCCCCTTTCCACGGCCTCCCGCATGTATCTGGGCCTTTACTACTGCAAATGAATTGCCAGTATTTACCTTGATCTGCTTGTAAGCCTCTTCGGCTGCGTTCGCAGTATCAACCGGTATGCCTTCCTGTACAGGTACATTATATTTTTTAAGCAATTCTTTGGCCTGGTATTCGTGCAGATTCATGAAGAAAAAATTTATGCGAATTTAAGCGATAAAAATCTGTATCCTGTCTGCGGCAAAGTCACCGACGGATTTCAGTTAATAAGAAAATAATTCTCATTTTTTCTGTTTTTTCCTTGCATAAACCATGTTTTCACATATCCGAGCAGTTGGAAAAACCAGGTCGCAACTGGTTGGTGAAGTGTAATATCCCGTAACATATCTCTATTTTATTTAAAAAGCGTAAAAATAGAGACATGCTGCAGGAGGGGCAAAACCTCTTAGGTAACCATCCTTAAACAGACGGCGAAATGTGGGATTTCGACGGTAAATTTTTTTTATTTCACATGTTTATTCAAAGCACCGGCCATTTCAAACATCGAAATTTGGTCCTTGACGAAAATTGGTTTCAGTGCAGCATCAGCGTTGATCATTCGTTTGTTCATCTTATCCTGAAGATCATTTTTCTTTATGTATACCCAAATCTTCTTAATGATCTCGGTTCTGGGAAGGGACTTGCTTCCAACGACTTTCGATAGTGCCTCACTGAGGGTAAGTGGTGCCATAAATGCTGCATTAGGTTTACGTGCAGATTTTTTCTTAACAACTTTTTTCTTTGCGGCTTTTTTAGGAGCTGCTTTTTTTGCAGGAGCTTTTGATTTCTTTTTCGCCGGTGCTTTTTTAGCTGCTTTTTTAGGTGCTTTCTTAGCTGCCTTTTTAGCTGATTTCTTAGCGGATTTTGCCATAAAAAATGATAATTAATAGGTTAATAAAGTGGTTAGCATATTCAAATGTAGGGATTTTGGAAAATCCTATCCTTAATATTCAATTTTTTTTTGTTTTCCGGCCATTTTGCTTATCAGACCTAAAACCCAAATGCGGTGAGGATTCTGAAAATGAAATCCAACGCAAAAAAATACCCCGGTAACGGGGTATTTCAATTATTAGGAAATAATGATTATTGTTGAGAGGTTGCCTTCAATTTGTTTTTAAACACTTTTTCGAATTTTTCCACTTTGGGACGGATCACAAAAGTGCAATATGGCTGCGAACCGTGGAGACGATAGTAATCCTGGTGATAATCTTCTGCAGCATAAAAACGACTAAATGGTGTAATCTCGGTAACTATCGGATTATTATAAGCACTGCTTTTATCCAGTTTCATTTTATATTCTTCGGCCTTTCTCTTTTGTTCGGTATCGTGATAAAAAATCACGCTCCGGTATTGAGTGCCAACATCATTTCCCTGTCGGTTCAGCGTCGTCGGATCATGAGATTCCCAAAATACTTCCAATAATTCGTCAAAACTGATCACTTTAGGGTCATAGATGATTTGCAGGCATTCTGCGTGACCGGTTGTACCTGAACAAACGTCCTCATAAGAAGGGTTTTTTACAGTTCCCCCGGAATATCCAGAAGTCACTTTATAAACGCCTTTTAATTCCTGGAAGACAGCCTCAGTGCACCAGAAACATCCGGTTCCAAACGTGGCAGTATCTGTTTTTAATCCTGCAGGAATGATTTCTTCGTTCATTGTTATATTTTGCGTAGATGATGAATTGCATAAAACCAGTGAAATTGCACTGAATAAAATGGTTGCTAACATAATGAATTTCATTCTTTTTACTTAAGCAATATACGGGAGGGTCAATCGGACGGTTTGCAAGATATATGACAATTAAAGGCTTTTATATGTTCGTTAACTAACTTTGTTTTGAATGATACGATATTTCCCGGAATCCGCCCTGGGGCAACTTGAATTCGATAAAATCAGGGGCTTACTCGCTGAAAAGTGCAAATCTGTCTATGCCAGGGAAAAAGCGGCTTCTCTGCGGATTCATACACGTCTTGAATTTATTGAGATAGAGCTGCAAAGAACCAGCGAGTTTAAAAGCTTAGTGGAACAGGGCCTATATTTTCCCAATGAGGAAAACCTTAATCTTTCCCGGGAAATTAAATTGCTGGGGTTGTCTGGCGCTGTTTTGAGTGGTGATCAGTTTCTCCAGATCCGCAAACTGGCTGATACGCTTCGTAAGATCTATCATTGGTTCGACCGGGAACGCAGACTGGCTTATCCGGCTCTTGCTTCGGTTATTAAAGACAGTTATTACGAAAAAGCAATCATCCAATCCATAGATAAATTTCTTGAGGAAAGCGGTCAGGTGAAGGATAATGCCTCACCAGAGCTAGCCCGGATCCGGGTATCATTATTCAGAAAACGAAATGAACTTAGACGACTTTTCGAACGAATCGTAGCCAGACTGAATAAAGCTGGTTATGTGGCTGAAACGGAAGAAGCTTTTCTTAATGGACGACGCGTGGTGGCACTATTTGCCGAGCATAAAAGACAGGTAAAAGGAATCCTTCATGGAGAAAGCGATAGCCGAAAAACCTCATTTATTGAACCAGAGGAGACCATTGGGCATAACAATGAAATCTTCTCACTTGAACATGAAGAAACCAGGGAAGTAAACCGGATCCTTCATGAACTTACCGCCATTCTTTCAGTTTATTCTCCGTTATTAAAAACTTACTACGAAATTATCGGAGAATACGATTTTATCTATGGCAAGGCTAAACTGGCCATCGAAATTAATGGGATTCATCCAAATCTGCAGGATGGATCTCATATTCACCTAATAGAGGCTTTCCACCCCCTTTTATTTCTTTATCATAAAAAATCACTGAAGCCAACGGTTCCTGTTAACATCAAACTGGATGATAATAAAAGGATACTTGTCATTTCCGGTCCCAATGCGGGAGGTAAAACGGTTACGTTGAAAACCGTGGGCTTATTACAACTCATGGTACAGGCCGGTCTGCTGATTCCTGTACATCCCCATTCAACCCTTGGTATATTTAAACAGATTATGATACATATTGGGGATACCCAAAGTCTGGAGTTTGAACTTAGCACTTATAGTTCGCACCTGATCAATATGAAATATTTTATGGAGCAATCCAACGGACGCACCTTGTTTTTTATTGATGAATTAGGCAGCGGTAGTGATCCAAACCTGGGCGGGGCATTTGCAGAAGTTATCCTATTGGAACTCGTGAAAAAACACGCGCTTGGAATTGTTACAACCCATTATCTGAATCTCAAAGTTATGGCCAACAAAACACCGGGAATTGTAAACGGAGCCATGGCTTTTGATGAGCAAAGCTTGCAGCCATTGTACCAGTTGACTATTGGGAAACCGGGCAGCTCATACACATTTTCAATTGCTGAACGGATAGGAATGCATCCGGACCTGATCAGGAATGCCCGTAAACTTGTGGATGAAGAACATTTCAAACTTGACAAATTACTAAACCGCACAGAGCAGGACTTGCGAAACATTGAACAGAAAGACAAGGAATTGCAATTGATGCTTAAAGAAAATGCCAAGCTGAAGATAGAACTTGAAAAAACCATTCATAAGGAAAAACACCAACAGCAATTAAAGATCTTGCAGGAACAAAATAAGATATCTGCCGAACGCTATAGCTATCTGAAGGAAATGGAAAGAAAGCTGAAACAGATTTTATTCGATTGGCGCAAAGCGGAAAATAAGGAAGAAGTAATTAAACAAATGCAGGCGCTTTTGTTTAATCAGAAAGAAAAACCGGTGGCTGAAAAGATAAAAAAGAAATTCGACGCAAAATATATTGAGGTGGATGGAAGTATCCAGACTGGTTCCCCGGTAAAGATGAAAAAAAGTCATCAACTCGGAACAGTTCGGGAATTGCGTGGTAAGAAAGCTGTTGTGCAGATAGGCTTAATTCCAATAACTATTGACATTTCAGAACTGGTGCTTATCCAGGAAAAAGCCAAACCTGAAACATCTAAAATTAATTATGAATCCAAAACAACTGGCAGCTGAAAAGGCTGTTTCATTCCTGGAAAATGGTATGACCATTGGACTGGGTACCGGTTCAACTGCTTATTGGGCAATTGAAAAAATTGGTGAAAAAGTAAAAAAGGAAAATTGGAAAATCAGGGCGATCGCAACTTCTATCCGTTCCGAGGAACAGGCTCGAGGACTGGGCATTCCAATTTTTGATTTTTCAACGATTAAATCTATTGACATAACTATTGATGGGGCGGATGAAGTGGACGCAGAATTACAACTTATTAAAGGAGGCGGGGGTGCCCTGCTCCGGGAAAAAATCGTAGCTTCTAATAGTAAACATTTGATAGTAGTGGCTGATGAATCCAAATGGGTTAAAACCCTCGGCTGTTTTCCACTGCCGGTGGAAGTGGTTCATTTCGGCTGGCAACGAACTTTTGAAAAATTGCAACTGCTGGGATGTGAAGCAAAAAGAAGGATGCAGGAGAATGGACCCTATCTCACTGACAATGGAAACTATATAGTCGATTGTGCATTCAGGGAAATTAAAGATCCTCCGGCACTTCATGAAGCAGTTAATGCCATCACAGGTGTAGTGGACAATGGTTTATTCATTCGGATCGCTAGCAAACTTGTACTCGGTTTAAATAACGGCGAAACCCGTGTTATTAGTAGAAAAAATTAAAATTTATGATTTTTTCCGGTATGCTCAGATCTATCCGGAAAGCACTCCGCTTTATATTAAAGAAGCCGTTCACATGGATCGCAGAAAGGGTTTCCTCTGCTCCGGATAAAGATGCAGTAATGAAAGCGCTCACGGAATTGTATGGAGAATCCAATAAGCCAGAAAGCAAAAAGCTAAAACGCATTAACCTTCATACGAACAACCAGCGTGTTATTATTTTAAGTGACCAGCACCGTGGAACAAGGAACGGTTCAGATAATTTTTCGGTTTGTGAAAACTCCTACCTCGCTGCTTTGGATTATTATAATAATGAAAATTTTTACTATATCAACCTGGGTGATTGCGAGGAACTTTGGGAGAATACTATGTTTGGAATTGCGAAATACAATAAGGTTGTTTATGATAAGGAAAAGTTATTTATTCAAAGAGAGGCTTATTGTAAAATATTCGGAAACCACGATCTTTTCTGGAGTTATGACCCGTTGTCTTCTTACTGGTTAAAAAAAATTTACGGGAGGGCTATCCGGATTTTTACAGGTGCCCTGGTGCGTCTTGAATTCTCATCCGCTTCCCATTTGGATATTTTTTGTACTCATGGTCATCAGGGAGACAGGCAAAGTGATGGCAACGCCTTTAGCAAATGGTTTGTGAGTTTTGTCTGGGGACCCCTGCAGGATTTCCTGGAGATAAATACAAATAATCCTTCAACAAATGATAATTTAAAAACCCTCCATAATATGATGATGTACGACTGGAGTGCATCCCAGGAAAAAATATTACTCGTTACCGGTCATACCCATCAGCCTGTTTTTAATTCCCTCACACATCTGGAAAGGCTTTATCAGCGACTGGAAAAGGCACGGGTCATTAATGATAGAGACGCAGAGCAAAAAATCGAAGCAGAGATTCCCCGCCGCAAGCGCGAATACGATTTTGTAAACCATTCCTTTGATAAAATGAAGCCAACCTATTTTAATTCCGGATGCTGTTGTTTTGATGACGGCACAATTACGGGAATTGAAATAGGGGATGGCTATATACGGCTGATCAAGTGGAGTCTTGTTGAAGGTAAACCGGAACGGATAATTGCAGAAGAAGAATCTTTAATATCTCTGGCGGGGAAACTGGGAATTAATTATTAATTTTTAATTATTACCAATCACAATTTAGAATTCCGCCCATTTCATTCTACTTCAAAAATTTATCATAACAACTGGTTCCAAGATTAGCCTAGTATTTTTTACTGTATCC
>DASZHV010000034.1:0-5078 GCA_035937535.1 Puia sp.
TCTCTTGCTATTAAAACCAGGTCAGCTTTTCCAGATTTAATTATTTCATTCGCCTGTTGAGCAGTTGTAATCAATCCGACAGCACCAGTATGGATACCAGTTTCTTTCCTGATTTTTTCGGCAAAAGTAACCTGGTAACCCGGAGCCAGCGGAATTCTCACATTGGGTATGAGTCCTCCGGAGGAGCAATCTATGAGATCGACCCCAAGGGGTTTTAACATGGCCGCCAATAATACAGAAGAATCAGGATCCCAACCATTTTCAGTATAATCTGTAGATGATATACGTACAAACAATGGAAGTTTTTCAGGCCAGATTGTACGTATATCAGTGACTAATTCTTTTAATAAGCGAGTCCTGTTTTCAAGTGTTCCCCCATATTCATCTGAACGATGATTACTTAAAGGAGAAAGAAAACTATTTATAAGATATCCGTGCGCACCGTGAATTTCCAAAACTTCAAATCCTGCTGCCAGGGCACGGCGTGCAGCTGATTTGAAATCTTCGCGTAGCTGAAGAATATCAGACTTTAACATGGCTTCCGGAACAGGATCTGTTTTGCGAAAAGGAATTGCGGAGGGTGCCTGGGTAATCCATCCGCCTTCTGAAACATCCAATATTATTCCTCCTTTCCATGGTGAGGTGACACTGGCTTTTCTACCTGCATGAGCCAGTTGGATTCCAGGAACAGATCCTTGTTTTTTAATAAAACCTGTAATTCTTTTTAAAACTTCAATTTGTTCATCTTTCCAAAGACCCATATCATCAGGAGAAATGCGTCCTCTGGAAGAAACAGCAGTTGCTTCCTGAATTACCAGTGCGGCACCACCAACAGCCCTGCTTCCAAGATGTACCAGGTGCCAGTCGTTTGCAAATCCATCCACTGAGGAATACTGGCACATGGGTGATATTGCAATGCGGTTTTTAAATCGGATACTTCTGATTTCCAAAGGATCAAATAACATATCAGAGATTATTTTTTTTTCAATTCAAGAAAGACTTTTCCCAAACAATTAATCAGGTCAGTCGCCATCATGGCTTCTTCAGAAAAAAGACCGGCAGCGACGTCGCCGGCATATCCATGAAGAAATACTCCAAAAATAGCAGCGGAAGCAGGGGCATAAGATTGAGCAAGTAGAGCCGTAATGATTCCAGTCAGCGCATCTCCGCTGCCTCCTTTTGCCATACCGGCATTGCCGGTCGTATTAAATGAAATACTTCCATCCGGGCTAAAAACACTCGTAAAATGACCTTTCAATACAATGATAATTTTATGTTGAATGGCCATTTTTTTTGCCTTCTCAAATCTTAGAATATCATTACTCGTGTTGCCGAATAAACGGTCGAATTCTTTTGGATGTGGCGTTATGATTGTATTGGGATTCAGAACTGATAAAAGCTCCGGATGTTTGCTGATGATATTTAATGCATCCGCATCAAGGACAAGAGGCTGACGAAATATTTTTAAAAATTTTTTTACCATGCCCGATGTTTCATCGCCTGTACCAATCCCAGGGCCCAGACCAGCTGCATGGAATAATTCAGAATGAATAGGGAAACCCGTTAACTGAAATTCTCCTTCTCCAATGCTAACCATGGCTTCGGGCAGAGAAGTCTGCATGATTTCATAACCACAGGAGGGGAGATGGGCAGTAAGCAATCCGGCTCCTGCAGATAAACAGGCTCTTGCTGCAAGTACTGCAGCACCCATTTTTCCATAGCTTCCTGCCAGGATTAACGCATGGCCAAAATTTCCTTTATTAGCGAAGGGATCCCTCGGCTTATAAAGTGAAAGTGCAGATGTTTTGTCGAAAATTAAATAGGAGGAATTAAATCCAGCCAAATAGGATTCAAGCTGTTTCATTCGGGCAAAGGTAAGAAAAGGCTTTTAGCGTTTCTCTCCGCCTCTTCCTTCCGGATCATTTTCCGGTTCATCATAGTTTTCGTGAGACTGTTGATAATTTCCAAATACGTCACAGAGTTTTTTGGCAGCATAAACTCTTTTATTATCGTTATTACAGAGGGCGATAATTGTAGCATTTTCTTCCATCATACGAATAAATACAGTGCGATTTCCGTGCCACCAGCCATTATGGTAAATCAGTTTTTTGCCATCAGGATAAACTATCATACGCCAGCCAAAACCGTAATTCCTTTTGCCTCGTTTTTCCAGGCTATATGGAGCATATGCACTATCGAGCGTTGACTGTTTAAACATTATGCCACCACGCAGTGCATCATCCCATTTGAGCATATCTTCCGGAGTACTGTAAACATTTTTATCTCCATATACCATATCCAGGTATTCCATGGGATACATTCTGCCACTCATTTTATAGGAATGTGTGGCGATTGCAGTGTCCTTAATAGAATATACATAGGTATCCTGCATTTGCAGTGGCTGGAAAAAAGTTTTGACCAGGTATTCATCATAAGTTTCTCCTGAAACTTTTTCGATTATTAGTGCAAGAAAAGCATAGTTGGTATTGGAATATTCAAAATGACGACCTGCAGTTGTATAAATTAGTTCAGCGTGATGCTGGTTTATATATTGTAATAAATCGGCGTTTGTAAGGTATTTTCTTTTATCCCAACCAGACTGATCCATGAAATGAACGTAATTCCTTAATCCGCTACGCTGGCTCAAAAGATTTTTAATAGTGATTCCTGGTGGGAAGCCGGTCAGGTATTTAGAGATATCGTCATGAATGTCAAGTTTTCCTTCTTCCCATAATTTCAAAATCGCCATTGCAGTAAAAGTCTTGGAAACCGACGCCAGATGAAAAGCCGTATGGGCATTTACAGTGTCTTTATGTCTTCTCGGATCCTTATAGCCACTGTATCTTTCATACACTATGACACCTTTATGAGCAACAACAAGTCCTCCGTTAAATCCATGAGAAAACAGAGAGTCAAAAAAATGTTTGGAAGTAATGCTGTATAGTTTAAACTCTCCCGGATTCAGAAGTTTCGGGTGTGAATTTATCTTAGCCAGCATGGTTGTATCCTGGGTTTTCACAATTGGTTTAACAGCAGGGCCTTGTCCACAACATACCAGGAATGAGACGGCCATTAAATAGCAGCAAATGGTTTTCAACAGGTATATATTTTTCGGTTAAAAGGTGCAAAAATAAAATATTATGCTATTCAAGGCTCAGGAGACGAGTTTTGTTTTTCCGTTTCCTTTTTTAGGGGCAATTTTGCCACTCCTTTAATGGAAATAACGCAAAAACAGCATTTAGATTATGGCCGATAAAAAAATAACGAGTTATCCTAAAGAAAAAGTGAATATTCTGTTTCTTGAAAACATCAGCGATGCAGCTGTGAAGCGGTTTTCCGGGGCTGGTTATACATCTGTTAAGAAGTTGACAAAAGCTCTTTCCGAATCAGATCTGTTAAAGGAAATAGAAGATGTTCACCTGCTGGGTATCCGGTCTAAAACCCAGATAACCGAAAAAGTGTTGCGCGCAGCTAAAAAATTACAAGCTATTGGCTGTTTTTGTATCGGGGTTAACCAGGTGGATCTCAAAAATGCGACAAAAAACGGGATCGCTGTTTTTAATGCTCCATATTCCAATACCCGTTCAGTTGCTGAACTGGTGATCGGAGCATCTATTATGCTGATACGCAGGATACCGGATAAAAGCAAATCTGCTCATGAAGGAATCTGGATGAAGGAATCTAAGGGTAGCTACGAACTTCGGGGAAAGACTATGGGTATTATCGGATACGGTAATATCGGAACACAGGTCAGCATACTTGCTGAAGCAATGGGGATGAAAGTAATTTTTTACGATATTGATACCAAATTGCCCCTTGGAAATGCAGTTTCCAAAAACTCAATAAAAGAACTTGTATCTGCTTCTGATATTGTGACCATACATGTACCTGATACAGACCAGACACGTATGATGATCAATAAAAATATCTTAAAACAATTCAAGAAAGGCGCCATTTTGCTCAACTATGCAAGGGGTGAAGTAGTTGATCTGGAAGCTTTGTCCAAGGCTTTGGAAGAAGGACATCTGTCAGGAGCCGGCGTTGATGTTTATCCTCTGGAGCCGGAAAAAAATGGCGACAAATTCTATACTCCTCTTCAGCATCTTTCCAATGTATTACTAACTCCCCATATCGGTGGTTCTACGGAAGAAGCCCAGGAAAATATAGGAGATGACGTAAGTAATAAACTATTTCAATATCTCGAAATGGGTATTTCAACTGGTTCTCATACGATTCCCGAACTTAGTTTACCACAGCATCCTGATACACACAGGATCCTTCATATTCACTATAATGTTCCTGGTGTTTTGTCTGAAATCAATACCCGGCTTTCCAGTAATCATATTAATATTTTGGCACAGTATCTGAAAACGAATGATTATATCGGGTATGTCGTCCTTGATGTTGACAAGAATCTTTCAGCGCAGGCAATAAGTTTATTGAAGGAAGTGAAGAATACGATAAAGACGAGGTTGCTTTATTAGTGTGAGAGCGTGAGAGTGTGAATAATTTTAAACAGCAGGTTCTCACACACTCACACTCTTTCATCCTTCTTCGCAATAATCTTTCTGATATTACCATACATTTCCCGGTAAGAAAACCAGACATATTTAAACGTCTCACTTAGCCGTACACCAATGGTCTTATTTAAGACTGAATACATAATCAGGAAGGAAAGGATCGCTGATACTACGGTGCCGTATGCTGCTCCCAACCAACCGATATAACGCAAACCGAGGTACATGAAAATATAACTAAGGCTCATCGAGAGCAGATTCACCCAAAAGTTTACACGAGGTTTGCCGATTGCATCCATAGTAGTTCCGAACTGGTAGGAAAATGGCCTTAGAAAACTAAACAATATCACAATTTGCAGAATAGGAACAGCAGCATAATATTTACTTCCAGCCAGTATCTTGATGAATAAATGCGGTATTAAAAAAATCAGGATGCTGATCGGCACCAATATACTTACAATTGTACCTACCATTCTTTCAAAATAATAACGCACTTTATCTGTTCCTGATGTAGCCATGGCTTCCACATTTTTCGGGAAAAGCACGTCGGCAATGGCGATA
>DASZHV010000035.1:0-81638 GCA_035937535.1 Puia sp.
CAGGAGAAGATTTTCAAATGTTTGAAAAGGACCTGCCGGGGGGTAATAGTACCGGTTTTGGAGGACAATCTGTTTCCAGTCTTCCGCTGGAAACCTGCGAGACAATCAACGATTCATGGGGTTTTAATATTACCGACACTCATTATAAAACATCAAAAGAACTCATCCGTCTCCTGGTGAAAGATGCAGGATATGGAGCCAATCTTTTATTGAATATAGGGCCATTGCCAAATGGAGAAATTCAGACTGCTTTCACTGACAGACTGGATAGCATGGGCAGCTGGTTAAAGAAAAACGGTTACACGATTTATGGCACCCACGCCGGCTATATGAAACCACAAGACTGGGGTGCCATTACTGAAAGAGGAAATAGCGTTTATCTGCATATTTTTAAAACGGATGGAGATAAGTTTTTTGTGAAGATCCCTTATAAGGTCAGAACCGCTGAAATGAACGGCCAGCTACTTCAGGTCAAGGTATTGGGGGATAATTATATAATGATCGACCTGAAAGGAATCCTTTTGGATCCTGTAGATGCGATTATTAAGCTGGAGGTAGATAAATGAAAATCTTAACAGCAGGAGGCTTGAAGGAATTTTATTAATGAATGGCTTTTAATGCTGTTCCCATTACTATCAGGGAAATATAAGCGAAGCCAATTAATACAAATCCAAAAACGGTGAGTTTGAAAAACACCTTAGCCGGTGTATTCACGGAATGGTCTAATTCCTGTTTCATAGGGTTAAATTTTAGTATTGGTTTTTTCTATAAATATTGACAATCACAAAATAAGCAGGCAAACTGGTTCCTGCAACGTATTTTTACGCAAGTATAATTCCCTTCAGGCGATCAGTTGAAGCCTTTATTTCAAATTAATTGGTATTCAATTAAATTGCGGTCTAATTGGCTGAAAATCCGGCTTTTATTTTTATTGAAACAGAGAAATTATGTCGAATATTCTTATTGTAGACGATGAAAAGGCAATTCGTAAAACCCTCAGTGAAATCCTTTCTTATGAGGGATACAAGATAGATGAAGCGGGTGACGGGGAGGAAGGCATCCGGAAATTCAGGGATAAAGAATATGATGTTATTCTCTGCGATATCAAAATGCCCAAGATGGATGGTATCGAATTTCTGGAAAAAGCAAAAGAATTAAATCCCGATATTCCTGTAATTATGATCTCCGGACATGGAACCATTGAAACGGCAGTTGAAGCAGTCAAAAAGGGTGCATATGATTATATTTCCAAACCACCGGATCTTAATCGATTGCTAATTACTATACGCAATGCAATGGATAAAACATCCCTGGTTGCGGAAACAAAAGTTCTGAAAAGGAAAGTGAGTAAAGTGCAGGACATGATCGGTGAATCCATGCCCATTCATAAAATCAGGGAGACGATTGAGAAAGTTGCCCCTACCGAAGCACGAATACTAATTACAGGTGAAAATGGTGTTGGTAAAGAACTGGTAGCGCGCTGGGTTCATGAAAAAAGTAACAGGGCTGCGGGTCCGCTGATTGAAGTGAATTGTGCTGCCATTCCGGGAGAATTGATTGAAAGCGAATTATTCGGACATGAGAAAGGTTCATTTACATCTGCTGTAAAACAAAGAATAGGAAAATTTGAACAGGCAAATACCGGAACACTTTTTCTGGATGAGATCGGGGACATGAGTCCCAATGCACAGGCCAAAGTACTTCGGGCATTGCAGGAAGGAAAGATTACAAGAGTAGGGGGAGATAAGGATATCAATGTGGATGTGCGGGTGATTGCAGCTACCAACAAGGATTTACTGAAAGAAGTGGATGAAAAAAATTTCAGACTTGATCTATATCACAGACTAAGTGTAATTATAATTCACGTTCCTTCCTTAAATGAAAGAAGGGACGATATACCATTACTAGTTGATAAATTCCTTCAGGATATTTGCAATGAATATGGTATTGCCAGAAAAGGAATTGATGAGGAAGCCATCAGGGCATTACAGGAATATAACTGGACAGGAAATATCAGGGAATTACGAAATGTCGTAGAGCGGCTGATTATACTTTCTTCCAAATCCATTAACCGCGAAGACGTGGCGAGTTATGTGCTTCCTAAAAAATAGTGTTATTAAAAATTACATAAATGTGCCGAACGGTTCTGCCAATGATTACTGCTACAGTATTTTGAAGGCTGATTATAATGGTACATTTGACCAAATCTAAAATCGCTTAAATGACGACCCACCAGATCATGATTCTTGTTTTAATCGCCCTGGCCCTGTTTATCCTGCCCGCTTTAGGTTTGTATTTCATGTTTAAAAAAGCTGATGTTCCTGCCTGGAAGGGTCTGGTACCTGTTCTGAATAGTTATGAAATGCTCAGGTTAAGTAAAAGGCCCGTTTATTTATTTGTATTGCAATTTATTCCTATAGTGGGTTGGTTTTTCACACTGGCAATCTGTGTTGAATTTGTAAAAACTTTCGGGAAGTTCAGGTTTTACCAGCATGCACTAACTGTGTGTACGGCTGGATTATATTTTCTCTATGTAGGTTTAAATAAAGAGGATAAATATATCGGAGCTGATGCTGCGAAAAAATATAAAAAATCTGCTGCCCGCGAATGGGTCGATGCGGGCATTTTTGCCGTGATCGCTGCCACATTGATTCGCACATTTGTTTTCGAAGCATATGTGATTCCCACACCTTCAATGGAAAAAACACTTCTTGTAAATGATTTTCTGTTTGTAAGTAAGTTCAGTTATGGGCCGCGTATTCCTAATACACCCATTGCAATGCCCTTTGTGCATCATACTATGCCCATCTTCGATATAAAATCTTACGTGGAATGGATCCATATACCTTATACCAGGTGGTTTGCTGCGCCGGTAAAAAGAAATGATGTGGTGGTCTTTAATTTCCCAGCAGGAGATACGGTTATTAATAAGGAAGGATACCAGTCCGAACAACCTTATTATGATGTTGCGCGCCTTCTGGGGAATGGGGATATGGATGCAGGTCGAAAAATTATTCTTAGTGATCCCGAATCCTATCCGCTCATTGTTCGTCCGGTTGATAAACAGGAAAACTTTATCAAAAGATGTGTCGGTGTGGCAGGTGATACATTACAAATTAAAAATCAGGTAATATATATCAATGGACAGGAAACACGACTTCCGGATTATTCAGAAACCAATTATATAGTTGTTACCGGAGGTCAGCAACTCGATGAAACTGTAATGAAAGATGAGTACGATATTGATATCAATAATGGTGACGAATTCCAGCAGACGGGTGTTCCAAACAGGTATGCGATGTTGTTAACGGCCGTTGCCCGGGATAAAATGATTAAAAACGGTTTGGCTAAAAATATAACTCCTTATCTTGACAGCAATAAAAGTGTTTTCCCTTATGACCCACAATACAACTGGACCAAAGATAATTATGGTCCGTTCTGGATTCCTAAAAAAGGGGCAACGCTCACGCTCAATTCGTTTAATTATCCATTCTATGAAAGAGTGATCCGGGATTATGAAAAAAATAAACTGGAGATCAGGAATGGCAAAATATATATAAACGACAAAGAAACCTCCCAGTATACATTCAATATGGACTATTATTGGATGATGGGCGATAACCGGCATCAGAGCCTGGACAGCCGTTACTGGGGATTTGTTCCAGAAGATCATGTAGTAGGAGAAGCCTGGATGATCTGGATGAGTTGGAAAAACGGGGTTCGCTGGAACCGTCTTTTTAAGAAAATAAAATAAACGGCATTCTTAAATTGAAACACACCAGTCTGCATATCCCTTTAATGATATTTCAGGATTTCACAACATTGGATCCATCCGATGCCAAACTTCTGGAATCTGCACGTGAAGCTACCGGTCATGCGTATGCGCCATATTCAAAATTCAGGGTTGGTGCGGCTGTACAGCTGATGAACGGGCAAATTATCTCTGGCTCAAACCAGGAAAATGCGAGTTTCCCGGCAGGTATTTGTGCCGAACGAGTAGTGCTTTCTGCAGTCTCTGCAACTTTTCCCGGTATAGCTGTCATCAGTCTGGCATTGACTTATATCAACGAATCGGCCACCAGCAACAGGCCGATCAGCCCCTGTGGGATATGCAGGCAGACACTTGCAGAGTATGAACAACGTTTTAATCATCCAATTCGTCTGATACTTAGTGGAATTTCTGGTGAAATATTTATTATAAACAGGGCAACGGATCTACTACCTTTTGCGTTTAGTAGTCAGGAATTATCCATGCATTAATTTTTTGTATTAATATTGCATCCTTTATGAAAAAACTGTTCGTATTATTTTTGTCCTTAGTTGCCATATTTGGCTATTACGCTTGTTCTAAATCAAGTCCGACAAGTCCGACCTGCACATCGACAGCGCCATCAGCAGATTCTGCTGCATTGATTAAGTTTGCCGGTGATTCTATTCCGCTGACTAAAGATACAAGCGGCTTATACTATCATATTATTGACTCCGGTTCTGCAACAGTTAAACCACAATCTTATAACAGACTTGTGGTTACTTATGTTGCCAGGCTTATACCTAGTAATACCACATTCGATTCTGCGGTTAATTCAACCCTGAATAATGCAGTGCTTGGGGATCTGATTTACGGATGGCAGGTGGGATTACCGAAAATCGGGGTAGGAGGTCACATCCAGTTATTTATACCTTCAGCTTATGCATGGGGATGCACCGGTTACGGTCCCGTGCCTGCAAATGCACCCGTGTTTTTTGATGTTCAGCTGATTGCTGTGAACTAGTTTTCCCTAACTTACGTTTCTAAATTTTTTACAATTATGAAACGTACAGCCACTGCAATTTGGAATGGATCCGGTAAGGATGGTAAGGGAACATTAACTACACAAAGCAGCACTTTAAAAAATACCCAGTACTCATATAAATCCCGTTTTGAAGATGGGGTCGGTACCAATCCAGAAGAGCTGATTGCAGCAGCTCACGCCGGTTGTTTTGCGATGAAGCTTAGTTTTGTATTACAGGCATTAGGCATTACACCAGATAGCCTGGACGTTCAGGGAGAAGTTACATTGGATAACGGAGCCATCACCCAATCTGCTCTCCGTTTAAAAGCAAAAATACCTGGTATTACCGCTGCACAATTTAAAGAAGCTACTGAAGATGCAAAACAGAACTGTCCCGTTAGTAAATTGCTGAATACAAATATTACGCTCGATGCGTCCCTCGTTTAAGCTTAGAACCTGACGCTTAAAACTTAAAGCAATTTTTTAAAATCAAACCATCTTCCGTTTGGTTGTCGTCTGTAACTTCAATATATCTGGTTTATGAAAATAAAGAATAGCAAATCGCGAAGAGATTTTATTAAAACTTCTTCGTTAGCTGCTGCAGGTTTTTTTATTGTTCCCAGACATGTGCTGGGTCGGGGTTATATTTCCCCCAGCGATAAATTAAATATTGCAGGTGTTGGTGCAGGAGGCAAGGCTGAAGTGAATCTTCCCCACGCTTATAATATGGGCTCAGATAATATCGTAGCCCTTTGTGATGTGGACGATCGTATGGCAGTGAATGCGCGTAAAAAATGGCCCGATGCCCCCTACTATAAAGATTATCGAATAATGCTGGAAAAAGAAGGGAAAAATATCGACGCTGTAATCGTAACTACACCGGATCATATGCATGCGCCTATTGCTCTGGCGGCAATGCAGCTCGGTAAACACGTATATGTTGAAAAACCCCTAACCCATGATATTTATGAAGCAAGAATGCTGACCGAAGCAGCAAAAAGATACAAAGTTGTAACTCAGATGGGTAATCAGGGAAGTAGCGGAGACGATATACGTCTCATTCAAACATGGATACAGGAAGGATTGTTGGGAGATGTACATACTGTTCATGTGTGGACAAACCGTCCTGCATGGCCTCAAGGTATTCCCACGCCGACCGGGCAATTTGATATTCCGAAAGAACTGGACTGGAATTTATGGTTGGGGACTGCTCCACTCCGTGATTATAATCCTGCATACCTGCCTGCTATCTGGCGTGGATGGGTTGATTTCGGATCCGGTTCATTAGGAGATATGGGATGTCATTTTATTGATGTGCCATATCTTTCATTGAAACTGGGCTATCCTGTTTCAGCAGAAACCAGTATAGGTTCTGTTTACAAAGGATTTTTCCAGGAAGTAATCAATACCGACGGATTTCCACCTTCTGCAAAAACATATATTCAATTTCCGCAACGCGATTCACTAGTACCAGTTAAAATGATCTGGTATGATGGAGGAATAAAACCTGAAAGACCTGCGGAACTTTTACCTGATGAGCCTATGGGTGAAGAAAGCGGCGGAATAATATTTGAAGGAACAAAAGGTAAACTGATGGCCGGAATTTTTGGTAAAAACGCCACGCTGCTTCCAACAAGTCGTATGAAGGATATCGTTCTGCCCAAATCAAAATTTCCTTTTGTAGAAGGAGGATCAGAGGGTCACCAGCAGCAATGGGTAAAAGCCTGCAAAAAAGGATATGGAACTTATACAAGTTCTGACTTTGCTATTTCAGGACCTTTAACAGAAACTGTACTGATGGGCAACCTGGCCGTACGCAGTTATCAATATAGTGAGACCAATAGTAAAGGAGTAAGAATATTTCCGGGTCGCAAAAAATTACTTTGGGATGGAGAAAAAATGGAGATCATTAATTTTGCTCCCGCTAACCAGTTTGTAAAAAGGACATATCGGACTTATTAAGCGTAAGATTTAAAGCTTAACGCCAAACGCCTAAGACTTCAACTTTCAACTGTCAATCGTAAACTGTCATCCCTATTATATTATTTGTTATATGAAAATAAAAAACAACAATTCAAGAAGAAATTTTCTTAAGACATCTTCACTCGCCGCTGCAGGTTTTTTTATTGTGCCAAGGCATGTGCTGGGCCGGGGTTTTGTGGCGCCGAGCGATAAATTAAATATTGCAGGTATTGGTGCCGGTGGAAAGGGAGAGAGCGACCTTTTTGAATTTTCTAAAAGTCCCAATGCCAATATTGCATATTTGTGTGATGTGGACGACCGTCAGATAACAAAATCCCTTGGCCGTTTTCCAAAAGCAAAAAGATATTATGATTTCCGGGAGATGCTGGACAAAGAACACCAGTCCATTGACGCCGTTTCTGTTTCAACGCCGGATAACTGTCATTCAATAGCTGCGGTAGCTGCTATGCAACTAGGCAAACACGTATACGTTCAGAAGCCACTGACACACGATATATATGAAGCCCGGTTACTGACAGAATATGCCAAAAGATATAAAGTTGTTACCCAGATGGGAAACCAGGGCGCATCAGGAAACGGAGTCCGAACAATGCAAGAGTGGTATCGTGCCGGAATTGTCGGAGATGCGACAGAAATAAAAGTTTGGACTAATCGACCCGTTTGGCCCCAGGGTACGGGTACTCCTAAAAGTAACGAACCGGTTCCATCAGAACTTAAATGGGATCTCTGGCTTGGCCCTGCAAAAGAGGAACCCTATCATAAAGAATATGTGCCCTTTAGCTGGCGTGGCTTTTGGGCTTTTGGAACGGGCGCACTGGGCGATATGGGATGTCACCTGATAGATCCTGCTTTTAAAACCGTCGGACTGGGCTATCCTTCAGAAGTGGAGTGCAGCCAGGTCTCAATATTTGAAAAAATGTGGACACCTGATTATTTTCCAGAAAGCTGCCCTGCTGCCTCATCTGTTATCCTAAATTTTCCAGGGAAAGATGGTAAACCCAACGTGAAATTACATTGGATGGATGGTGGTATTATTCCGGAAAGACCAGAAGAATTGGGCGCTGATGAACAGTTTGGAGGTAATGACGGGGGAGTGCTGATTATTGGAACAAAAGGGAAAATCATGTGTGGCACTTATGGAAGCAATCCCCAACTCCTTCCAACTTCCAATACAAAAGATGTGAAAATTCCTCAAACAATTGCCCGTGTTCCTGAAGGACATTACTTACAATGGGTCAACGCTTGTCTTGCAGGATATGGTCGTAATGAAGTCAGTTCCCCCTTTGAATATGCAGGCCCGTTAACAGAAACCATCCTGATGGGTAACCTGGCTTTAAGAGCCTGGAATATAAAAAAAGGTACAGGATTCCCGGGAAGAAAAAAATTATTATGGGATGCAGTTAATATGAAGATCACCAATTTTGACGATGCCAATCAATTCGTAAAACGAGAATACAGAGCAGGCTGGTAGACCAATCGATAATATCCATCATAATTTCATTTCGTAAAATGCTGATATCAGAAATATCTGCAATCCAGAATTATTTTTGGACAAATTATGGTAATTGCGGTTGTTTTACCGAAGTGAAAAATGTCGGACCTGCAACGTTTTTATTCGCTGAGCATTCGGGAGAGCATGAGCAGCTCGGTTTTTTTATAGAGATTCGACTCATTATCGAAACATTTACTGAATTCTTCAAGTAGGGATTGCATAATCCGTATATGAGTTGATGGCTTGAAATGTATATCTGATGGAGTGATGGCAATTCGGCTGAAATAATTCATTACATCTTTATGGGTAAATACCTGGCCACTCATCGGATCTATAAAGAATTCGATGCGGTCGATGGCTGCTTTTTCAATTCCTTCATCGGCCAGCTCCGGTTTAATATAGGCAAGAACAAACTGACGGGGAATATTAATAACTTTCACAGGAATATCCAGCAATTCACTGAGAAGCAAATAAACTATTCCGTTGATAATGGTATTTCCTCTCTTGGTTTCAATCACTTTATGAATAAGGAATTCCTCCGGATGCTGGTATCCTACTTCAGTTCCTTTGAGATTATAGTAACCATAAATAATACTTGTAAGTACGTTCACCTGTTCCAGCGGAGTAAGATAACTGTTTAATTCAAGCCATATGTTCCGGCGTAATTTTTCGATTTCTTCAAGAACAGGACTGGTGGCCAGGTCGGGATACTGAAATTTAGATACCAGGAGACTGGCGGTGAGCAGATCATGATAACTGCTGGATTTCCACCTCTGAAAATCTTCGCTAAGATCCCGGTAGTGCAGCCGGTGAATAAGCATTTCAATTCTTTCCTGGATAGAATCCTGTAATGTATTTTCCCAGAGATATTCAAGATTCGGAATGATGCCACGGCCATAACTGATGATCCGGTCACTTACGGTCGTAAATACTTCTTCATCCGGATCATCTATCAGATGAAGCAAAGCTTTGATCTCTTTGGATTCCTGCATGGGGTAGATGTTTTTTCTTCGGGCGATATACAGTCAGGGTTAACGGGATGAATATCGCAGAAGTTAAAAAAAATACAATGACAATCTTATCCACAAATCCTTACCGGATGTTTATTTCCGGCCCGGATGTGCTTGCCCTTATTGGATAACGCAGGATTTTTAAAAATCTTATGAAGATTTCTTTTTCTTCGGAACTCTTTTTGGAGGATTAGCTTTCACTTCTTCAATGATAGCTTTGATTTCAGGTAGTTCAAGTGTTTCTACATTTACCTGCTTTTCTTTTGGGATTTTATAATTACGCAGGCCCTGTTTGATATAAGGTCCATAAGGACCACGCAGCAATTGAATTTTTTCTTTCTCGAAAACCTTGATTGTCCTTTGTTCCTTGGCTGCTCTTTTTTCGACTACGATGGGAACGGCTTCATCAAAGCCTATGGTATAGGGATCAAATTCTTTTCCGAGGGAATAAAATTTCTTGTCGTGAGCGATGTATGGACCAAATCTACCTATACTCACTGTCAAATCGGAACCCTCAAAAGAGCCAAGGTTGCGGGGTAATTTAAATAATTCCAGTGCGTCCTCGAGATTAATTGTCTCGATACTCTGTGTATTTTTTAATTTTGCGAATCGCGGTTTTTCTTCATCATTTTGTTCTCCGATCTGAGCCATAGGACCATACCTGCCCATACGAACAATGAGTTTTTTTCCTGAAACAGGATCTACTCCCAGTTCTCTTTCCCCACTGATACGCTCTGCTTTTTCAATAGTATTATCAACATCTTTTTTGAACGGGATATAAAAATCATCGATCATATTATTCCACTCGATCTTACCGCTGGCAACTTCATCAAACTCCGCTTCAATACGTGCCGTGAAATTATAATCCATGATATCGTCAAAATACTGTTTAAGAAAATCTGTTACTACAAGACCCAGATCTGTTGGAAATAATTTTGATTTCTCGGCACCTGTAGTTTCCTGTTCCGATAATTTGCTGATTATATTTTCTTTCAGTTTCAGGATTCTGAAATTCCGTATCACACCTTCTTTATCGCGTTTTTCAACATAACCTCTTTTAAGTATGGTGGAAATTGTTGGTGCATACGTAGAAGGCCTTCCGATGCCAAGTTCTTCCAGTTTTTTTACCAGGGAAGCTTCTGTATACCTGGGCATAGGCCGGCTGAAACGCTCTGTGGCACGGATTTCCACCAGGGATAATTGCTGATTGACAGTCAAGGGAGGTAGCATGCCTTCCTTGTTTTCCTCTTCTGAAATATCATCATCATCGCGGTCCTCCCTATACACTTTAAGGAATCCGTCAAATTTTAAAACTTCACCACTGGCTTTTAATTCTTCTTTATTTGTTGAAATCTGAATCAGGGCTATGGTCTTTTCCAATTCTGCATCCGACATCTGAGATGCCATAGTTCTTTTCCAGATCAGTTCATACAAGCGACGGCAATCTGCGTCTTCCACGCTTATATTTTCCATATAGGTAGGACGGATGGCTTCATGCGCTTCCTGAGCATTTTCATTTTTGTTTTTGTAAACTCGCTTTTGATAATATTTTTTTCCGAATTTACTATTGATTTCAGATCGTAGATTTTCCATCGCAGTTTCACTCAGGCTCACACTGTCAGTTCGCATATATGTTATCTTACCGCTTTCATACAATTTCTGGGCAAGCAACATCGTCCGGCTCACGCCATATCCAAGTTTGCGGCTTGCTTCTTGTTGAAGAGTTGAAGTCGTGAATGGGGCGGCAGGAGATTTTTTACCTGGTTTTACCTGTATGTCGGTAACTGCATATTTTGCATTCAGACAGCTTTGTAAGAATTTCTCTGCACCAGATTCTTCAGCATATTTTTTGCCTTCGGCTGAAAAAACAACATTTTTTCCTGAAATATCCTTTGAAGAAAAAGAAGCTTCTATCCGGAATGTACTTTGCGGAGTAAATGCGTTAATCTCTCTTTCTCTTTCAGCAATGATTCTCACAGCCACACTTTGAACCCTTCCGGCACTCAGATTATTCTTCATACTCATTTTCCGCCACAATACAGGGCTTAGTTCAAAACCAACGATTCGATCCAGGATTCGCCTGGCTTGCTGGGCGTTTACCAGGTGCATATCAACTGTTCTGGGCCTTTTTACGGCCGATTCTATCGCAGGTTTGGTAATTTCATGAAACACAATGCGTTTTGTTGTTTTCGGATCCAAACCCAGCACTTCACATAGATGCCAGCTGATGGCTTCTCCTTCCCGGTCCTCATCAGTCGCAAGCCATACTTCTTTTGATTTTTTAGCCAGACTTTTTAATTCCTTGACAACCTTTTGTTTATCCTCAGGAACGATATAACGAGGCTTGTATTTGTTATTCAGGTCAATTCCCATATCGGCTCTTTCAAGGTCACGGATATGGCCATAACAGCTTTTTACTTCAAAATCTTCACCCAGTATTCTTTCAATGGTCTTCGCTTTTGCCGGTGACTCCACGATCAATAGATTCTTCGCCATACTTTTTCAAATGATGTTAAACATGCCTGAAAGCGTGCAATTTTACAGTATAACATTGAAAGTAAAAAATGAACAAGACCCGGTTAATAGTTCTTATGACTAATTAACTCATTAATTTACAGGACTTTCTACATTGTTTTGGAGATTATCCTGGTAACGTTTGTTGTTTTTACGCTTAAAGAGAGATGCATCCACCTTTCCAAAATCGTACTTCACAAGGCCGTCCACCCCCTGTTGGAAGGAAATAACCCCGGACATTTCCACATACTGTTCCGCCGCTTCCTCCAGTTCCCTGACCATATTTACCACCAGGAGGTAGTACGGCTGATCGAATGATAGTTACTGAATGTTTCAAGAGGATATTTCAAACCACTTATATTCATAGTATATATTTCTGCATAACTATTGGATCTTTGATAACCAGAATTTTCGGCGCGTAGAATGCTGCGAATAAGAAGAAATTGAAAAAAGGATCAACAGACAACCTGCCAGGAAACGGCACAACATGAATCTCATATATAAGGCCATTAAATTATAAAATTCAATTCATATGCCTTATGGGTTGCTAAGAGGTTGTTAAGGGAAACATATCAGAGAAAGAGATTCCTGCAATTGGAAAAAGAGAAAAAATGGGTGGATGACGGGGTTCGAACCCGCGACCCCTAGAACCACAATCTAGTGCTCTAACCAGCTGAGCTACAACCACCATTTGGGCTGCAAATCTAAGTAAAATTTGGAATCCGGCAATCTGCGATTCGTCATCCGTCAACCCTATTTGCCGTTAACCTATACAGCTGGTTAATATTCAGCTAAACAACAACAATACAGAAGCATTAATCGTTATTTTTGGACAATGTCAAAACTGTTTTCACTTATGTTCAATAAAAGGAATTTACCCATTGTTCTGTTCGTGTCCGTCATTGGAATTGTTGTAGCGCTGAAAGCATTTGCATTTGCTGGTAATCCGCCTACTAAATATGAAAGAATACTGAAAAATGTTAGCGAATTGCTAGAAGAGATTCATTACAGTCCGAAAAATATCGACGATCAGTTTTCCAGGGAAGTGTTTAAAAAATTCCTGGGAGAAGAAGATGTGGAAAAAAAAATATTCCTGAAATCGGATATATTGGAATTATCCAAATTTCAGAACCAGCTTGATGATGAAATTCTTGGTAAGGATCCTGTTCAATTTGTACCGGCTGTCCTGGTTATTTACAAAAAAAGATTGCAGGAAACTCAGAATATCTCACATGAGATACTTTTGCAACCATTTGATTTTAACAAACAGGAAACAGTTAACCTGGATTATGACAAACTGGACTATCCGGTAAATACTGCGGCACAAAGGGAAGAGATCAGAAAAAAATTGAAATACCTAACGCTTGAAAAATATGCTGAACTTCTGGATCAGCAGGCTGCCACTAAAGGCAAACCAGGCTATGTTGCGAAAACCAATGATCAGCTTGAGAAGGAAGCCCGGGACAGAACACTGAAAATTACAGACAGATTTTATGATCACCTCAGGATCAAAGCGGACGAAGATAATTTCTTCAATGTCTTCGTAGAAACTATTGTACAGTGCATGGATCCGCATACTGATTATTTCCCACCTGTGGAAAAAAGATCGTTCGATGAAGATATGAGCGGCCGTTTTTATGGCATAGGCGCTGCACTTCGGGATGAAGAAGGAACCATTAAAATTGTTACACTGGTAACCGGTAGTCCGGCATGGAAATCCGGTCAGATTAACGTGGGAGATATTATTCTGAAAGTAGCACAGGGCAATCAGGAACCAGTCGACCTTTCAAGTTATATGGTGGAGGATGCTGTTAAAATTATCCGGGGAAATAAAGGAACAGAAGTCAAACTAACGTTGAAAAAGGCGGATGGTTCTGTTAAAGTGGTTAGTTTGGTCAGGGATGAAATTGTTCAGGATGAAAAGTTTGCGAAGAGTGTAATCATTCAGAGTGAGAAGGGAAAAATCGGATATATTTTCCTGCCGGAGTTTTATGCTGATTTCGATAATCCGAAAGGAAATCGCTGTTCTGTTGATGTAGCCAGGGAAATAATCAAACTTAAAGAAGCAAAAGTGGATGGCATTGTACTCGATTTGCGCAACAATGGAGGTGGCTCCTTAATTGATGTTGTGCAGATGGTAGGACTTTTCATAGAACAAGGCCCTGTTGTACAGGTGCGTGACCGCGATGGCAAACCACAGGTACTGAATGACCGGGATAAAAGCGTTTTATATGATGGTCCGCTGGCTGTCATGGTAAATGAATTTAGCGCTTCTGCTTCAGAAATTTTTGCGGCGGCCATTCAGGATTATCACAGAGGAATAATTATTGGCAGCACAAGTACTTATGGTAAAGGAACTGTTCAAAGAAATATTCCATTAGATAAAAATGTTGGCTATAATGATATGGGCGGACCTCTTGGCACTGTAAAACTTACTCTTCAGAAATTTTACCGAATAAATGGAGGTTCTACTCAATTGCGCGGTGTATTTTCTGATATTGTACTTCCAGACTTGTATGAGCATTATAAGATTCGTGAGAAAGATCAGCCGGATGCGTTAGCCTGGGATGAGATGCCGAAAGCAGATTATACTACATGGAAATATGCGTATGACATAAATAATATAAGAACATCCAGTACGGAAAGAACAAGTACAAATACCGCATTCACGACCATTTCCAAAAATGCAGCCTGGCTTGATAAACAGAATGATAAAATGTATCCGCTGAGTTTGAAAGTTTATCAGGATGAACAAAAGATGATTCGGGCTACCGTAAAGCAGATCGATTCGGTCAGTAAACTGACTGTGCCCATGTTTGTATATTCAATACCTCAGGATACATTGAAGTATAGCGAGGATAAGGATAAGGCAGAAAGGTATAAACAATGGGTTGACAGCCGTAAAACGGATATCTATCTGAAAGAAACCGTTAACGTAATGGATGATATGATTTCACTGAAGGCGGTAGTTTATAAAAACTAAAAATTTAAAAGTAAAAACTAAAAAGTAAAAAATCAAGTGTATCCGGTTTCTAAAATAAGAGCCGACACGCTTTTTACTTTTTAGTTTTTACTTTTTAATTTTCAATTTGAATCCTGGTGGCAATCACAGCGATCATAGTTCCCATAACAGCGATGAAGCTAAATGAAATGCGAAGGCTGGTTGCCTGAGCGATAAATCCGATAAAAGGAGGACCAAATAAAAAACCCAGATAACCAATTGTAGATACTGCCGCAATGGCTACGCCCGGCGACATCACTTTTGATTTTCCGACTGTACTATAGACCATCGGTATAACGGAGGACACGCCGGCGCCAACGATTAAGAATCCAATTGTAGCTGTAATGAATTGCGGGAAAAAAACCGCCAGTAATAAACCTCCGGCAGTCATGATTCCACTCAGTTGCAACATTCTTTTCATCCCGAGCCTGTATGCAACCCAGTCTCCAACAAATCTTCCGGTAGCCATGGTGCACATAAATGCCGTATATCCGACTGTAACCCAGGCTGCACCTGGCTTAACAACTTTCAGAAAATAGATCCCGCTCCAGTCGAACATGGCTCCTTCACAAATCATAGAACAAAATGCAATCAGTCCGAAATTTAAAATTGATTTATCCGGCCGCGCAAAAATGGGTTGTTTTTCATCACGGCTACTGTCCGTACGTATTAATTTACCAGAGAAAATAAAAAGAATTAGACAGGCGAGTCCTGTAATACATAAATAATGATAGGGGGGTAAAACATGAAAGCGGACCATTAAGGTTCCAACAGCTGCCCCTGTAAAACCGGCCGTACTCCAGATACCATGGAAAGAAGCCATAATGGGTTTGTGGTAAAGAGATTCCGTTCCCACAGCCTGCGTATTTATGGAAATGTTTAGCATATTTCCGCCAAATCCAAAAACGAATAAGGTAATCATCAGTTGGGTAGAAGAAGCAGCAAATCCCAGCATCGGAAGAGTAGCGGCATATAAAACGGAGGCAAACATTACAATAATACGACTCCCATATTTTGCTACAAGAAAACCTGCTACAGGGAGGGAGCTGAGTAATCCAATCGGCAGGCAAAGCAGGATCCCACCCAAAGCTGCACTATTAAGCTGAAGTTTGGCCTGTATATCCGGAATTCGTGAAGCCCATGATGCAAAGCAAATTCCGGCGAGGAAGAAAAAACTGCTTACAGCAATCCGGTGTAGACGTCGTTGTACAAGGGGCATAAAAAATAGCAAATTAGTGTAAGCAATTTGCTATTTGGAATTAATTCTGCGAAAGACAGATTAATTTCTTTCTTTCTGCAGAGAAGATTTTATGGCATCCTTTTTCTTAGGATCGGCGATTTCAGAGGCCAATTTCACAGCTCCATAGGCATTCAGTATACCACCTGAAACGCTCAGGTCTGAGAAAGGAACCATTTCATTTTCCGTTCCTGGTTTCTTCGCTTTCATAGTGGGCATTATGGCAGATTTTTCTATACAATATTTTACTTCTTCAGGACTAAGACTTGGGAAATACTCCATGATCAGGGCTGCAACACCAGTCACTACCGGAGCTGCCATACTGGTACCGTCGAGATTTCCATATTTATTTCCACCGGGAAGTGTTGAATATATACGAGTTCCCGGAGCAAATACGTCTACTTCCTTTTTGCCATAGTTGGAAAAAGAAGCAGTATAACTTTTAAAATTCTCTTCTGCCCTCGGATCACTGCTTGCTCCGACAGTTATCCAGTTTTTTGCGTGAGACCGCGAGTTTTTGTAATTCGGATTGGGGAAATTGTCAACTGAATCTACATTCTCAGCATCATTTCCAGCAGCATGAATCAGCAATACGCCTTTGGATTCTGCGTATCTGACAGCGTCATCAACCCATGATTTTTGAGGAGAAAGATTTTTCCCAAAACTCATATTGATAACTCTTGCGCCATTGTTAACTGCATATCGGATCGCCAATGCAATGTCTTTATCATGCTCGTCTCCATTCGGAACTGCACGTATCATCATAATCCGCACATTATCTGCAATCCCGTTTATTCCTATCGCATTATTTCTTTCAGCACCGATAATTCCACTTACATGTGTCCCATGCATGGGATCCGATGCCATGATATCATTATTGCCATAAACACTGTCCGTAATATCATTTTCATTATCCTTCACAATATCTCCGCGATAATTTTTAGGGGCAGATTCTTTTATTTCCATTTTCTTTTCTTCCCTGTCAGCCTGTTCTGTAAAATCAGAGATGAAAGTAGTATTTGTCATATCCATGATATGATTTTCCTTAAAGAGGTAGAGTAGAACGGATCTTGCAGTACGTGACTCCATATCTTTTGCAAGGAAACTATCCAGATCGTTACCTGTGTATTCTTTCTTGCCCATGGCAACCTGGAGAAGGCTGTCACTTTTAATACAGGCATTCACAACCCGTTTCAGCATGAGTAGATCTACACCATTATCGCTTCCGTCGCCCATGATTTTCTTTTTTGCCTTCACCCACATTTCATAATATTCACGATTATCGGCACTCATGCTGTCCTCTTTGATATTTTTATTGTCGAATAGTTCTTTGTATTTATAATATATTCTTCCTTCTTCCTGGGAATCGTCTTTCACATTTGTGCCATCTTTTCCTCCAATAAAATTCCATCCATGAACATCATCCACATAACCGTTATGGTCATCATCAATTCCGTTGCCTGGTATTTCTCCGGGGTTTGTCCAGATAATATGTACCAAATCTTCCTGTAGAGTATCTACACCGGAATCTATTACAGCAACCAGTACAGGCTTGCTTTTAAGATTTTTTAAACGCAGGAAATCGTAGGCTTTATCAAGACTAATTCCATATACTCCATCTTTATCCTTATCTAGCAGGTGCCATCCTTTAACAAGTTCTGCTTTATTATAAGTTCCCTGTGCAAAAGATGAAAAAGAAAATGAAACAAGTAATAAAGAAAATAAAATTTTTCCGGTACGAATTTTCATCATGGAGTTTTTATATAACAATTAATCGTTTTAGGAGCGTTTCCTGTTTATATGATTATTTTAAATTATTTGGACCCGCAAAGATCGCTATATGTTTAATATTTATGCCAATCGAATATAAGTTTTTAACGGTTCTTTAATTGGAACACAAAAACCACCCGTCTGTTTTTCGCCCTTCCTTCAGCATTGTCATTCGATGCAACCGGCCGGTAATCGCCATATCCTTTAACCTGAATTCTGCTGGAGGCTATTCCTAGATTTACAAGCACTTTTTTTACAGATTCTGCCCTGTTCAAGGAAAGTTTCTGGTTGTACGCTGCATTCCCTACAATATCCGTATGACCCTCAATTAATAGGTCAAGATCAGGATTTGTTTTTAGGCTGTCTGCCAGCTCTTTAATAGCTGGGTACGAACCTGCTGTAAGGCGGGTACTATTGATATCAAATATGACATTTGCGGCAACGAGTTGAGCCCGCTTATTAATAGATGTTTTTACGACTGGACAGCCCTGGTTTTCCGGGGGACCCGGCTGATCTGGGCATTTATCCAACTCATCATTTACTCCGTCCTGATCGCGATCCGGGATCGGGCATCCGTGATATTTTGCCAGTCCGGGAACAGTTTTGCATGAATCTTCTTCATCGTTGATTCCATCATGATCCGTATCCGGGATCGGGCATCCGTGATAACGCAAAAGGCCAGGGACTGTTTTACAGGAATCCTCCTCATCGTTTATTCCATCATGGTCAGAATCCGGGATCGGACATCCATGCCATCTGGGGGGTCCTGGTATCGTTTTACATGAATCTTCCGTATCGGGCGTGCCATCATTATCAGAATCCTTTACCGGCTGGGGACCCGGCTTGGGGTTATTTAACCAGATACCAAATGATGCTCCAAATACCTGATTATGAAAGGTTGAAGGATAAAGAGCAGTATAAGCATTTGTTAGTCCACGGCTGAAATATGCACTTATAAGTACATTTCCCAGTTCAAACCCAGCTTTTGCGTCAATGCCTATATCGTAGGTTTTGTATTTCTGCGGTCCAATACCCACCGGGAGGTCCTCTGTGCCCGACTGATAAATATAATTTGAAGAATTATATTGTAAAACCCGGTTCTGGTAAGACTGGGAAGCACCATAAATAAAAGCGAAATAAGGGCCGGCACTTAAGAAAAAATGATTTTTCTGGTCTTTGGAAAGTGAAATTTTCCATGTTAAATAGAGGGGAATTTCTACATAATTGAGGTTCAGTGTATACTGATTATATAAAGTATCTGATTGATAAACAGTCGAATCATAAAACTTCTGAAATTGATTTCCTTTTGAGCTGTATAGAATACCGGGTTGTAAAAAAAGGTTATACTTGCCTATAGGAATTTCTGCAAGGACACCTAATTCAAATCCCGTATTTGGTGAAAAATAATTCCCTTTTGAAGTATCATATCCAGGAATCGAATTTTTTTCAATAAAACTAGAAGATTGGATTCCGCCCAATGCAGCCAATCTTATCTGTGCAGGAAGATAGGTAAATACAAGAAGGGAAATAAATAGGGCTAATAAGCTTCGATAAATTCTGGTCGGGTTCATTGGATATATAAACGCCAGCGTAAATTTTATATTATATGGATTAAGGCTTAACGCTTAAGGCTTAATGCTTAACGTTGAATGGTTAAAGCAAAATGATTGTGTGAATATTTTAAGACAAATTTATCGCTGGATCATCCAAAAATGTGATGGATTCTTCGGGAACTTGTGATGGAACTTCCCAAAACCTGTGATGAATGAAAGGTTCTTCCCGGTTTCTTCCCGGTTTCTTCTCTTTGGGTACTCTTTGGGTTCTCTTTGGGTACTCGGAATCCGAGGTGGTAACGAGGACCCATTGCGGCAGCATTGAGGATCTATTCTTAACGACATTTACCATTAACCGCATTAGAAGTAAACTCTAAGCCTTCAGCGTTAAGCGTTCAGCGTTAGGCGTTTACCGCTAAAGATCAAATTGTATGCCCTGGGCAAGAGGCAGTTTAGTTGAATAATTAATTGTGTTCGTCTGACGTCGCATGTAGGATTTCCAGGCATCACTACCGCTTTCCCTTCCACCCCCCGTTTCTTTTTCACCTCCAAACGCCCCTCCGATTTCGGCACCGGAAGTGCCGATATTCACATTGGCGATTCCGCAATCACTTCCCCTTTGGGATAGAAATTGTTCAGCTTCGCGAAGGTTGAGGGTCATAATTGCTGAAGAAAGTCCCTGAGGTACATTATTCTGAATCTGAATTGCTTCATCCAGTGTTTTGTATTTCAGCAGATAAAGAATCGGGGCAAAAGTTTCCTGAGTAACGATTTCGAATTCGGGTTTGGCTTCAGCAATACAAGGTTTCACATAACATCCGCTTTCATATCCAATACCCGATAAAACGCCGCCTTCAACTACAAAATGGCCACCCTGTTTTTTGCAGGCTTCAATAGCATTCTCATACATATTTACAGCCTGCTTGTCAATCAGGGGGCCGACATGGTTTTTTTCATCCAGCGGATCTCCGATTTTTAGTTGGGCATAAGCGCTGACCAGTTTAATTTTTACCTTTTCATAAATCTTTTCCTGGATGATCAGCCTCCTTGTACTGGTACACCTTTGGCCTGCGGTTCCTACTGCACCAAACAAAGCGCCTGTTACGGCAATATCCAGGTCAGCCTGGTCGCTGATGATGATTGCATTATTACCGCCAAGTTCCAGTAGAGATTTCCCGAGACGGGAGGCAACTACTGCAGCAAGGGCCCTTCCCATACGTGTCGAACCAGTTGCAGAAACCAATGGTATCCGGTGATCCGCACTCATCCATTCTCCAGCTTCCCGGCCTCCGGTAATAATAGTACTCACACCTTCAGGTACTTCATTTTTTTTGAAAATTTCTGAAACTATAAACTGACAGGCGAGTGAACATAAGGGTGTTTTTTCCGAACCTTTCCAAATGACAACATTTCCGCAGACCCATGCGAGCATGCTATTCCAACTCCAGACAGCGACGGGGAAATTAAATGCTGAAATTATCCCTACGATTCCTAGCGGGTGCCATTGTTCATACATGCGGTGCTGTGGTCTTTCACTGTGCATGGTAAATCCATGAAGCTGCCGGGAAAGGCCTACTGCAAAATCACAGATATCAATCATTTCCTGAACTTCGCCCAGGCCTTCCTGCAAACTCTTACCCATTTCATAACTCACGAGAGTTCCCAACGCATGTTTTTTTTCGCGAAGTGCTTCGCCAACCTGGCGAACAATTTCACCGCGCTTCGGTGCGGGCCAGGTTCTCCATATTAAAAATCCCTCCTGCGCCTGATGCACGATTTGATCATAATTAACTTTTGAGGTTACCGAAACTGCCGCAATTTTTTTTCCGTCAACAGGTGAAAAGGATTCGATGGTTTGTTTCGGATTGTCAAACCATTTCAAGCCCGTAGAACTTCCGGCATTATGGGCATGAATACCCAGTTCTTTTAAAAAATTCATAACATTCGATTGAGGTCGCAAGTTATTAAGAAAGTATGGGAGTATGGGAGTATGGGAGTATGGGAGTATGGTGACAAGATTTTAAACCAGTTTGAAATAAAAGACCATCCTTTTGGAAGAAGGATGGTCTTTACAGTTACTGCTTTGTAAATTATTCAGAAGTGAAGTACCAGGTTTGTCCATAACCTCATTCCATTATAACCCATTTGGACGGCATCAAAAGGACCACCGGATTCGCTGTCACCCCAAGATGCATTTTTAGCACCAGCGGTTGCAGAAATATCAGGATGAACGTTGAATATATTATCAACACCAATGATCCAGGATATGTTTTTATTTATTTTATAAGAGAGGTATAAGTCGGTAGTCATTTTGGGATTGAAAACAAAGTTTTCAGGAACTGTTCCGGTTCCGTTGTCCAGTTCTACATAAGGATCGTAACCAAGACCTGCGTCTGAAACCCCGGCTCCGCCCGCCTGGCCGGGCTGTGCGCCTGCCTGCGTGGAATATCCATATCCCTGTGTTGACAGCTTGCCATAATACGTTAGATGGGTGCCAACTGCAAATTGGTTTATATCATATTCCAGGTTCATTGAAAATTTTGTGTGGGGTGCAGAGGCAATTAAGAAGGCCTGTTCACGCGTACTAAAAAAAGTCTGCCGGTCAAAATAAGTACCATTCAGCGGAGCTGGAATATTTATTTTATCTATAGTAATGGTTTGAATATTTCCTGCAAATAACAGTTTAATTCCTTTTTTACCCCAACGTCTGCTATATTCCAATACGATATCAACTCCTTCATTAGTTGTGTTCACTGCATTTGCAAAAAACTGAACAGAATTAAGTGGTGGAGTTGCAGGAATAAATGGAGCTAATACTGAATCCGCTGCAGAAAACTGTCCTGAAAAAATAATCCGGTTCTTTAATTTGATCAGGTAACCATCAACAGTGACAGTGAAATTATTTATGGGTTTCCATGTAAAACCGAGGCTGTAATTTACTGATGTCTCTTGTTTAAGCGGTGGAATGCCGGCGGCTCTTGCGACAGCGCTTGTATTGGGAGCCAGCCAGATATATTGCAGGCTGCCTGCAACGATATTTGTGTTGATATTACTAAAATTTATCTGTTGAAGAGAAGGTGCCCTGAATCCGGTACTAACCGATCCCCTCAAATTAAAATTATCCGTCAGTTTATAACGTGTCGCAAATTTGTAAGTATTTACAAAACCAAAATCAGAATAGTTTTCAAGCCTTAGGGCGCCATCGACCAGCCATTTTTCCGTTACGTCCAGAGATCCTTCCAGATAACCGCCCACATTTGTGCGACTTGCATTTACAACATCCGTAGGTCTGAATCCCGGAAAACCCTGTGAGCCAGATGCTACATCTCTGGTATTTCCCGTTATCGGATAATATTTTTGCATTGGAGGATAACTTGCGTATGAAGCCTCTTCGCCATGGAATATTTGATAATTTTCGTAACGGAATTCAAGTCCGAATGAAAAAGTTAGTCCATGGGCGATGGAATTAAATCTTCGACTGACATCTAAATTACTCGTGTTTTGCAGAAAATCAAATCCTCCATCGTCAAATCGATTTTGGGTGGCAACTACATTCTCAGGCAGTGTTGCATTGAAAGTTTTGTTGCCATAATAATGAAAATTATTGTAACCAATCACATTACTAAGATCCCAGTCCCAGTTGTTGCCCACGGTACCTCTGATTCCGGCAGCAAATGAGACGTCTTTTATATAAACATCCTCCTGTGGGTTATAATAGACATGGGCTGTATCAAGAGAGCCAGGAGTAGGGTCGAATACGCGCATTATGCTTGGAACAAAGAGGAGATTCCCGTTAGCATCAGTCGGGCATTTTTCCGGATGATCATAGAAATTTCTGGTCCATGCATAAACATTGGAATGCTTATAATTATATCCGCCAAATGAATAAAAAGTTGTTTTTGTTCCTGCTAAAGGTATTTCAGCATTATACATCGCTCCGCCGGAAATTATCGAACCATCTCCAAAAGCTCTTCTGTATTCGGCTATATAAGGAGCCACTTTTTTAGAACCTGGATTGGTTGACCAGTTCGTATCCGGAAGCGCTCTGAATGTTTTGCCAATTGTAAGAAAGTTAGCGCCAATATTGATAAAACCTCCGTTTTTTCCGATCGGCAAACCATAATTTAAGTCAATCTTCATGGTCTGGCCATCTATTTTTGAACCAGTATAATACTGACTGGGATCCACATTGTTAAGTGTATTATATGTAGGATCATAATACCCACTCACGCCAATTACAGCATAAAGTTTATTTACATCTTTTTTTAGAATAATATTTATAACACCTGCTATGGCATCTGAGCCATATTGGGCAGATGCCCCATCTCGTAATATTTCAACACGGTCTATTGCTGCTTCAGGTATGGCATTCAGGTCTGTACCTGAATTTCCGCGGCCCCTGGTTCCAAATTCATTTACAAATGCAGATAAGTGACGGCGTTTACCATTAACCAAAACCAAGGTTTGATCATATCCGAGACCCCTTAGACTGGCAAAATCAATGGCATCAGAACCATCCGCACCACTTTGTTTATTATAATTGAATGAAGGAACGGCCATATTCAATTGCGATTCGAGGTTTGGAGCTGAAGTCGTTTGTTCCAGTGAATTTAATTTGACAATATCAACCGGAACCGGACTTTCAGTTCTTACTCTTGGCAAACCACGGTTACCTGTTACGACTACTTCACCCAGATCTGTTAAGCTTTCCTCCAGCGATACCGATATATCAGATTGAGCGCCAACTTTTACCGACTGGGTTTTAAATCCGACTGCGCTTATCTCCAGCACATCATTTGCATTGGCCTGTATTTTAAACGAGCCCTGATTATCGGTCGTTGTTCCTTTATTGGAAGATTTTATTTTTACAGAAACGCCTGAAATCGGTGCCCCTGTTTTTATGTCCGTTATTTTACCAGTAATGATGGATTGCGCAAAAATCAAAGTAGAGCATAACATTAAACCCGATAAGACTAGTAATTTTCTCATAGTACTCAATTTTGGTTATGGAAAGGTAGGCCTAAAAATTAAATTATATGATAAAATCAGAGCTGTTTTGTTCAAATTAGCATGAACAATATCGGATAGTTAATATTATAGAAAAAAATATTCTTAAGGTATTCAAACTATTGTGGGAGTCGAATTAATAATGACCGTTGACCGATAACTGATGACCAATATTTAATTAGTGTTTTGCAAATTGTAGAATGCTTTTGGCATTTAGCTTTAGACATTGAACCGGATGTTTAATACTGTTCCTGTTCGCTGGGGAAATCATTCGACTTTACATCATTAATATATTGTTGCACGGCTTTTGTAATCGGATCATGGAGGTTGAGGTATTGGCGAAGAAAGCGTGGTTTGAATTCAGTATTAATACCCAGCAGGTCGTGCATTACAAGCACTTGTCCATCGCAATATTTTCCGGCACCGATACCGATGACAGGAATACTGATTGTTTCCGCAACTTCCTTTGCCAGCATTGCGGGAATCTTTTCCAATACTATGGCAAAACAACCGGCATCTTCCAACAATCTCGCATCAGATTTAAGTTTGTTGGCTTCCATTTCTTCTTTTGCACGAACAGTATAGGTCCCGAATTTATAAATAGATTGAGGAGTGAGTCCGAGATGTCCCATCACGGGAACTCCTGCAGCCAGAATTCTTTTCACTGATTCCAGTACTTCTTCACCACCTTCCAGTTTTACTCCATGAGCTCCTGTTTCTTTCATAATTCGTATTGCGGATATCAGGGCTTCCTTTGAATTGGATTGATATGAACCGAATGGAAGATCCACAATAACGAGTGAGCGGGTGACTCCGCGAATCACAGATGAAGCATGATAGATCATCTGGTCAAGCGTAATTGGAAGGGTGGTTTCATGTCCCGCCATTACATTGGAAGCGGAATCTCCTACAAGGATCACATCGATTCCCGCCTGATCAAATAAACGGGCGAAAGAAAAATCGTACGCAGTGATCATAGAAATCCGTTCCCCGTTTACTTTCATATTCTGAAGTATATGGGTCGTAATTTTTTTTGGGACCATTTTTTCGGGTTGAGAGGTAAAGATAAAACGTTTTAAAGCTTGAAATTTAAAGCCTACTATCGCATTCTCTCATTTTTACCCGCTATTGTTAAAGTTAAACTGTTTAATACAATTTCAAATTTGTAACATTAAGAAGATCCTGATGGGACCGATTGTAATTCCCTGTAAAGTGCCTGTATCATTCCGTCTGCCAGGCCAATCTTAGGCACGAAAATTTCTTCTGAATCAATCCACCGCATAACGTTTATATAAATCAGGAGGGCAGGAACGATTACATCTGCGCGGTCTTCTTTGAGATTGTACAGCCGCATACGATCCGGAACGGAAAAACTATTAAGTTCTTTATAATAGTCTTTTAATAGTTCGAGTGGCAGAGGTTTTCCGTCTTTTCTTTTGGAAAGAGAAAATACTTTATTGATATTTCCGCCGGAACCGATGGCTGTAATATGTTTTACCATGGTCCGCATTTCTTTCTTGAGAAAATCCTTCATCTGGTCCCAGTGTGCTTCCGTGACCTGGTTTTTAATCAGGCGAATAGTTCCGATATTAAATGATTTCTTAAAGAGGAGCCGGTTGTCAGCAAAACAAGTCAACTCCGTGCTTCCACCACCCACATCAATGTATAAATAAGAATTTTCGCTGTTCAGGTTTTCTGCAATATGGTTTTCATAAATGAATGCGGCTTCATCATCACCGCTGATGATCTCGATCCGAATTCCGGTGGATTCGGCGACGGTCTCAATAATCTCGGGACCATTCTTTGCATCTCGCATAGCAGATGTAGCTGCTGCTTTGAAATTTGATACCTGGTAGGCATCCATTAGGTATTTGTATGAGCGGATCGTATTGAGCAACATCGAAGTTTTCATTTCCGAAATTTCCTTCTTTTCAAAAACGTCCATACCCAGCCTGAGTGGAACACGAATCAGGTTAAGTTTTTCAAAAAAGGGTTTCTTCTCTGACTCAATTATTTCTGTGATTAATAACCTGGCTGCATTACTACCAATATCAATTGCTGCCAATATCATGGGCTGGGATTTTTAGACAGGGACTGTAAGATCAGTTTTAGTTGTAGGTAAAGGATCTATCAAAACCGGGCCTTTATTTATTTTCTGATACAGGTATTGATATATTTCAATCTGGGAGCGCACTTTTTTTGATTGATCTTTTTTATATAAATTCTGTAAATTATTGTCCAGCCATCTTGCTTTTACATTATCAGAAAGCTGGATCTCCAGAATTTCCTTCAATTCCTGCCTGATTTTTGGGTCCAGCACAGGGCAAGTTGCTTCCACCCTGTGATCCAGGTTACGTACCATCCAATCGGCCGAAGATATATAAACTTTTTCTTTACCCTGGTTGTGAAAAATATATATTCTGGCATGTTCAAGATATTCATCCAGGATACTGATGGCCTTAACAGGTTTTCTGAATTTTTTATTTTCAGGCATCATGCAGAAGATTCCTCGAACAACCAGTTTAATTTCAACTCCCGCACGTGCCGCTTCATATAACTTATAAATGAGTTCCTCATCAGAAAGTGAATTTACTTTCAAAGTAATGGATGCTTGTTTTTTATTTTTTGCAGCCTTGATTTCCCCATTTATCATATGATATAATTCCTTTCGCAGATAAATCGGGCAGGGAATCAGTGTTTTGCATGCCTTCAGCGGCGAGGGGCCCTCCTTCCATTTCTCCATATAAGTGAATATCCGGTTCACATCTGCCATGATGTTTCGGTTGGAGGTAAGGAGGCAATGATCACTGTACAGCATTGCTGTTTTTTCATTCAGGTTACCAGTACTTACAAAACCATAATAAATGGAACGGTTTCCTTTCATTTTCTTGATAAGGCAAAGTTTGGAATGGACTTTCATGTTCGGTATCACATCAATCACTTTCACTCCCTCCTCTTCGAGAATAACTTTCCATTCCAGGTTTGCTTCTTCATCAAAGCGGGCCCTGTATTCCATCATAGCGGTTACCTGTTTGCCATTCCTGACGGCATTGATCAGCGCATTGATCACTTTTGAATTGGAGGCCAGCCGGTAACAGGTCACTTTTATCGTTGCGACCTCAGGATCAATTGCAGCTTCCCGTAACATATCGATCACAGTATTGAAAGAATGATAGGGAAAATGAAGCATTACATCCTGCTCCATCACAATATCCGTAATGCGGTTTGCACGGCTGACAAGCGGATGCGAAAATGGTTTTTTACGTTGTCCCTTTTTCGTAAAAACTTCAGGAAAATCCATGAAATGCCTGAAATTATGAATTCGTCCGCCGGGAATGATCGTTCCTTTTTTTGCCAATGAAAGGCCCTTGATCAGGAAATCGAGCAGGTCCACATCCATTTCTTTGTCATAAATAAATCGAACAAATTTCCCTTTACGGCGGTTCTTCAACCCCTTTTCAATTTTTTCCATAAGGGAAGTTGACAGATCATTATCAATGTCTATTTCTGCATCCTTTGTAACCTTAAAAACCCATGAACGATATCGTTCATAACCAAAATAACTAAATATGCTTTTCAGGTTATAACGAATTACATCCTCGAGTAAAATGATATGGTGTTCGTCTGCTGAAGGGGAAGGCAAGATGACAAAACGACCGAGTGTGCGACTGGGGATTTCTATAAGCGCATATTTTTTTTCTTCTTTGTCGGAAAACTTTCTGGAAAGAACTACTCCAAGATAGAGAGATTTTTCCCTTAAATAAGGGAACTGCGGAATGCTTTGAATCATTAACGGAATAATATTGGCACGGGCTTCTTCTTCAAAATAATTCTGAACAAATTTCTGCTGGTCTTTATTGAGGTCTTTTTCAGTGATCAGAAAAATCTTTTCGTTTTTCATTTCAGCATAAATATTCCGCCATATCTCGTCGAATCTTTCCTGTTGTTGTAACACGATTGATTGAATCTGCAGGAGAATTTTGTCAGGCGCTGTTTCCATATGCATATTCAGCTTACCCTTGCCGCTGAATTCTTTCATTCGGTTCAGGGCTGCTACCCGAACACGGAAAAACTCATCCAGATTATTGGAAAATATACCCAGAAATTTTACTCTTTCCCGAAGTGGAACGGATGGGTCAGCTGCCTCCTGTAGTACCCGTCCATTAAAAGCCAGCCAGCTGATATCCCTTGGAATCGTTCTTCTTTTCATGATTATCATGTTTCCATTTATTGCAAAGTAAGAGGAAATCAAATTTGCAATTTTGGAAATCTGGAAATTTGTAGATTGTCATAATTTATTAACACTGAAAGGATTGCGAATGATAAAAACAAATAATAAAACAATTATTAAAAGTCGGCTTCAATCCTAGAAGAGCAGGGTTTACCCGGGATATCCACATTTTCGAATTTTTATCCCCGGGCATCGGATCCAATTTCCAAATTCTACATTGTTTTCTTTGAAAATCTGAGAATTATCCCGACCTTCGCCGTCCAAAATTCCGATGGTATGTCCAGAGTATGTCAATTAACAGGCAAGAGGCCAATCACAGGAAACAGCGTTTCTCACTCGAATATTAAAACGAAACGTCGTTTTTTACCAAACTTACAACATAAGCGGTTTTTCCTGGCTGAAGAAGACAAGTGGGTTAGTCTCAAGCTTTCTACTGAAGGCATCCGGACAATCAACAAAAAAGGGCTCTACGCTGTTGTAAAGGAATTACGCAAGGCAGGAGAAAAGATTTAAAAAGTCCCAGCTACTAATAAATATAAATTCAGCAAAATGGCAAAGAAAGGAAGCAGGGTTCAGGTGATTCTGGAATGCACCGAACACAAGACCAGCGGAAAACCAGGAACCAGCCGCTATATTACCGTTAAAAATAAAAAGAATACTCCTGAGAGACTGGAACTGAAGAAATTCAATCCGATTCTAAAGAAAGTAACTGTTCACAAAGAAATTAAATAATCATGGCAAAAGCAGCAAAGACCGCGATTAAAACGAAAGATGCACGTGCAGCGGCTGAAGCAAAGAACTGGACGAAAGTTATTAAGGCAGTGCGCAGCCCGAAAACAGGGGCTTACACTTTCAAAGAGTCAATAATCCACAAGGATAGTATTAAGTCATTTCTTTCCCAGAAATAATTCGTGGCTGAATCTTTTTATCCAAGCTGTTCCATTCCGGAGCGGCTTTTTTCTTTAGGAAACATTTAAAAAACAGGAGATGGGATTCTTTGATAAACTTTTCGGAAAAAAGGAAAAGCAGACCCTCGATCAAGGGCTGCAAAAAACCAAGGAAAGTTTTTTTACCCGAGTCGGAAAAGCAATTGCGGGAAAAACAACGGTAGATGAAGAAGTGCTGGATAATCTGGAAGATGCACTGGTAAGTGCAGATGTAGGAGTCGATACCACCATCCAGATAATCGACCGGATCGAAAAAAGAGTAGCCCGCGACAAGTATATGAATACGGCAGAACTAAACGGAATACTGCGCGATGAAATAGAGCAATTACTCAGAGAAAGTGGAGCAGACAGTTTGCGCAATTTTGAGGTTCCTGACAAAAAACCCTATGTAGTTTTAGTTGTCGGTGTGAACGGGGCGGGGAAAACCACTACCATTGGCAAACTGGCATATAATTTTAAAAAAGCAGGTTATAGTGTTTTACTTGGCGCTGCAGATACTTTCCGGGCCGCAGCTACTGATCAGCTTAATATTTGGAGTGAAAGAGCCGGTGTCCCCATTGTCAGGCAGGGTATGGGCGCTGATCCGGCTTCAGTGGCTTTTGATACTGTACAAAGTGGGTTATCAAGAGGAACTGATGTAATCATTGTAGATACTGCCGGTCGTCTGCATAATAAAACCCATTTAATGGAGGAGTTGAGCAAAATTAACAGGGTTATGAAAAAACTGATACCTGATGCTCCGCACGAAGTATTGCTGGTACTGGATGGAAGTACAGGGCAGAACGCCCTGGAACAAGCCAAGCATTTTACTGCGGCAACAGATGTGACATCAATGGCCATAACCAAGCTGGATGGAACGGCCAGGGGGGGCGTGGTTCTGGCAATCGCCAGCCAATTCAAAATTCCGGTTAAATATATAGGAGTTGGCGAAAAAATTGAAGATCTTCTCTTGTTTGATAGTCATGAATTTGTCGACAGCCTTTTTAAAGATCAGGTTTCTTAAAAGACAATTTTTAACTAATCAGCTCATCGTATTGGAAGATCCGATTTCTTCATACTGGCTTTTAAAATGATCCATCCGAATACCGCAGATAGAATTGATGCAATCAATACCGCTACTTTGGAACTTTGAATCAGTTCATCATTGGAAATGAAGGCCAGGTTGCTTATAAAGATGGACATGGTAAACCCAATACCTGCCAACAGGCCCATTCCAATCAATTTGGTGGTATTCATACCTTCCGGAAGTTTGGCAATACCAAGCAAAATGCCTAATGTACTAAACCCGGCAATCCCCAAAGGTTTACCCAGCAATAAGCCCAGAAATATACCCAGGCTATTCGAACTGAAGATTTCTGTTTTCCAGGCCGGAGGAAGGTGAATGGCAGTATTGGCCAGTGCAAACAGAGGAATGATAAAAAAATTCACGGGTTTATGTAAAGCGTGCTGTAAAAATGATGAAGGTTGCTTCTCCATGTTTTTGCGAAACGGGATGGCAAATGCAAGCAATACCCCACTCACTGTAGGATGAACGCCCGATCTGTATAGGAAATACCATAACAGGATTCCAGGTATCAGGTAAGCCCAGAGCGAGAAAACATTCAACCGGTTAAGCAAAAGTAAAATCAGAAAAAGGCCAAGTCCCAGTGAAAGATATAAATAGGAAAAAGACTGAGTATAAAAAATGGCAATGATGATAACGGCTCCCAGATCGTCAATTATAGCAAGGGCAGTCAGAAAAATTTTAAGGGATAGGGGTATCCGTTTTCCAATAAGTGACAAAACTCCCAACGAAAATGCAATATCTGTCGCCATCGGGATACCGATACCCGCCTGTTCCGGTTTACCATGGTTGAATAAAAAATGGATGAGGGCCGGAACCAGCATTCCACCCAGGGCTGCCATAATCGGAAGAGCCGCATTTTTAAAAGATGATAATTCCCCTATATAGAGCTCACGCTCAATTTCAAGACCAACCAGTAAAAAGAAAATGGTCATAAGACCATCATTGATCCATTCTTCTATTCGAAAAGGAATATTTAGTTGTCCTATACGCAGTGGTGCGTCAATATGCCAGAAATGGATGAAATCAGGGCCGAAGGATGAATTGGCAATAAAGAGTGAAATAGACGTACATACAATCAGGATTAGTCCGCCTGCTTTTTCACTATTAAAAAACTGTTGAAATAAACCGGGTATCGGAACCTTGTTCATAGGTTTCGAAGATAGCTTTTTTAGCCTTATGCTTTAAGCCCAAAGCCTTAATTTTGCCCCGCATGAAAACGAAATCAATCCATCGGGACAAAGTGAATATCATTACCCTTGGATGCAGTAAAAATATGGTAGATAGCGAGGTGTTGAGCGGACAGCTGCGCGCCAATGGAATCGATGTTGCCCATGAAAGTAGAAAACGAGGTTCCAATATTGTGGTTGTGAATACCTGCGGATTCATCGACAAAGCGAGGGAGGAATCCGTAAATACAATTCTTGAACAGGTCGCTCTGAAAAAAGAAGGTAGTCTGGATAAGGTGTTTGTTACAGGATGTCTGAGCCAGCGTTACCGGGATGACCTTGAAAGGGAAATTCCGGAAGTGGATGCCTGGTATGGTACAATGGAAATGCCCCTGCTTCTGAAAAAATTAAATGCAGATTATAAAGTTGAATTGCTGGGTGAAAGATTGCTTTCAACGCCGCAACATTATGCCTATCTGAAAATTTCAGAAGGGTGCAACCGCAGTTGTGCATTTTGTGCAATCCCCCTGATGAGGGGAGTACATATAAGTAAACCCATTGAAGCCATTGTCCAGGAAGCAGAGAATCTGGTTCGAATGGGCGTAAAAGAACTGATGCTGATTGCACAGGAACTTACTTATTATGGACTGGATATTTATAAAAAAAGGGTTCTGCCCGATCTCCTTAACCGACTTGCCGACATAAAAGGACTGGAATGGATCAGGTTACATTACGCTTATCCCAGTAAATTTCCACTGGAAATTCTGGATGTTATGCGTGACCGGGATAATATCTGTAATTACCTGGACATGCCGCTTCAGCATGCCAGTGACGCCATGTTAAAAGCCATGAAACGCCAGATAACATGCTTAGAAATGTCTGAACTGATCTATGCCGCGCGTGAAACAGTGCCGGGTATTTGTTTGCGAACTACCTTGATTGCCGGATTTCCGGGTGAAAAGGAATCCGACATAGTAGAAATGAAGGATTTTCTGACAGAGCACCGTTTCGACAGAGTCGGAATCTTTACTTATTCTCACGAAGAAGGTACTTCTGCTTATGGTCTTTCAGATGATGTTCCAGCTGATGTTAAAGAAGACCGTGCCAGGGAGGTGATGGAATTGCAGCAGGAAATTTCTTACGAAAAAAACCAGGAAAAATTAGGGAAGGTTTTCAAGACCATCATAGATAAAAAAGAATCGGGTCGATATATCGGAAGAACGGAATTTGATTCTGTTGAAGTGGATAATGAGGTGATTATTCAGTCACCCTCTTCGTTAATGATTGGAAGTTTTGTTCCGGTAAAAATGACGAAAGCCTATGATTTTGACCTGGAGGGTCATGTATTGACATCAGAATCATCCAACTGAACAAAATAAAAATTTTACTGTTAGGTGAACACCGAAGAACCTGTAGATTATTTTCAGTTAATCATTTATGAATTTCACTGCTCAAAGAGTTCCCTACCAAGAAACAGGATATTTTTCCAGGATAATAACAGACTATCTGAACGGGAATGAATTCCTGAAAAATTATTATGAGCATCCGGTTTCATTTTCCGGCATAGAAGCTTCAATACGCCAACGGGAGGAATTTCCTGTCGACCGTAATTTACTTGTCAAATCACTGGAAGAACAATACGCAGGTTTTCCAATACCGGATGCTGTAAAGAAAAATCTTGGAAGCCTCATAGATAAAAATACTTTTACGGTCACCACAGCTCATCAACCGGCTATTTTTACCGGAAACCTGTATTTCATTTATAAGATCCTTCACACAGTAAGAATTGCTGAAACGCTTTCTGCCCATTTTCCAGGCCGGTATTTTGTTCCTGTATTTTTTATGGGGAGTGAAGACGCAGATCTGGATGAACTGGGAAATATTTATTTCGACAATGAAAAGGTAACCTGGGATACAAAACAAACCGGTGCGGTTGGCAGGATGCATACTACAGGACTCGAAAAAATCATTAGCCGAATAGAAGGTGAATATTCCGGCTATCCCTTTGGTTCTGAATTGGTGAATCTGCTAAAGGATTGCTATCTACAATCGGAAAATATTCAGCAGGCAACTCTAAAATTATTAACCCATCTTTTTGGATCCTACGGGCTTATAGTATTGATACCCGATAATCGTCTGCTTAAGTCCGTTATGTGCGGTATTTTCAAAGACGACCTAACAATTCATCTGCCATTTGAAATTACACAGAAAAATATCCAGCATTTAAGCTCTCAATATCCGATCCAGGCGAATCCGAGAGAAATAAACCTATTTTATCTCAAAGATGATATCCGCGAACGCTTGGATATGAAAAATGGAAAATATTATGTGAATAATACCGGTATCCATTTTTCATCTGAAGAAATTGAAAAAGAACTTGCAGGATTCCCTGAACGGTTTAGCCCTAATGTGATACTGCGTGGTCTTTATCAGGAAAGCATTCTTCCAAATATTGTATTTGTGGGTGGTGGGGGTGAAATGGCCTACTGGCTCGAATTGAAGTCACTTTTTAATCATTACCGTGTTCCATATCCTGTTTTGATTTTGCGAGACTCTTTTTTGCTGATCAAAAAAAACTGGAAGACTAAAATGGAGAAAGCCGGACTTTCATCAGCGGATGTTTTTAAACCGGAAGAGATGCTAATGGAAGATTTTATTCTGCGACATTCTAACCGTCAGTTGAACCTGACTTCCCAAATGGCTGATCTGCGTAGTTTTTATGGAGATTTAAAAAATATTTCCGGTGCAGTCGATAAAACGCTTGAACAACATGTTGACAAATTAGAATCGCAGGCTTTGCAAAAACTCGAAGAATTGGAAAAGAAGATCCTGCGTGCTGAAAAGAAAAATTATGAAGACGTGCGACGAAAGATTCATGAAATCCATGAAGCTCTATTTCCAATGGAAAACCTTCAGGAAAGAATAGATAATTTTATACCCTGGTATGCCGAATATGGAAAAGTCTTTTTAGAACTCATTTATCAGCATAGTCTTGCCCTGGAACAGGAGTTTGTTATTCTGGAAGAAATCAATTAATGCATAGAGGCTAAGGCTCAAGGCCGAAAACCAGAGAGGTCATAACTTTTCTTCACTTACATTGCCAAGAATCATTATCCTTTTCAAGTTCTTTTCACAGAAGTGAAAATAATTGATCAGTCAAAATTATTTTCCCATCCGTCTTTTTTCAATTTAGCTATTTTCTCTTTCACGTCAGACTCAAGAGTTTTCTTGAATGCTTCAATTCGTGCAGAAATATTTTCATCGAAAGCTCCGAGGATGGATGCTGCAAGTATGCCAGCATTTTTGGAAGCATTCAGGGCAACGGTTGCAACCGGAATGCCAGTCGGCATTTGAAGTATAGAAAGAATAGAATCCCAACCGTCCAGCGAATTGGAAGATTTGATTGGAACACCAATGACCGGGAGGGAAGTAAGTGAAGCGACCATACCTGGCAGGTGTGCCGCGCCACCAGCTCCTGCAATAATAACTTTAAATCCTCTTTCCTTTGCTTTTGTAGCATAACTAACGAGTCGTTGAGGCGTGCGATGCGCAGAAACGATTGTTAATTCAAAGGGAATTCCGAATGATTTAAGTAAATCCGCGGCGGGTTGCATGACCGTCAGGTCGCTGTCGCTGCCCATGATGATGGCCACCTGGTTCATACTGTTATTTGTGGTTGTAGTGATATGATACGCAGCTTTTGTTTAATGGCTTTTGCTTTATAAACGAGGTCGCTTTTTTCGGGGCTCAGAATGGTGGCGTGCCCCATTTTTCTTCCCGGCCTCGTTTCTTTTTTGCCATAAAGATGAAGGAAAATATTCTCCATTTTAAGTATCTCATCAATCCCTTCATAGATTGGCACACCGGAATTCCCTTCGCTACCGGTCAAGTTTACCATTGCAGCGTGCAAAATATGTTTTGGATTGCCCAGAGGATAATCAAGCATGACCCGCCAGAGCATATCGAACTGCGAACTGAAATTAGCTTCGATAGTATGGTGACCGCTGTTGTGCACGCGTGGAGCTGTTTCATTTACAAGCACGTCTCCGTTTTTATCAATAAAAAGTTCTACAGCAAATATGCCGGGAGTTTTTAAGTCCTTCACAACTTTCAATGCGATTGCTTCTACTCTCCAGGCAGTTTGCTGGGGAATTTCTGCCGGACTTAGCTGGTAATCCAGCTGATTCAGATACTGGTTAAATATCATTTCTACTGGAGGATAAAGTGCAGTTTGTCCGGCTGCATTTATTGCAATTATCTGGGATATCTCCTTATGTATATCTACTTTTTTCTCGAGAACCGATGGCCGGTCAAATCCAAGATGCAGGTCCCTCTCTCCGGATAATATCTGAACTCCTCTTCCATCATAACCTCCGGAAGCCAGTTTGTGAACGGCCGGAAGAAAATCAGAAAATTTTTTCAGGTCATCCCGTTTCTCTGTAATCCGGAAAACTGAACTCGGGATATCATTCGCCTTATAAAATTGTTTTTGTAGAATCTTGTCCCTGATAATTCGAAGTGCAGAAGGTCTCGGATAAATTTTCACGCCTTCTGTTTCCAGTTTTTCAAGAGCTTCTACATTTACGGATTCGATCTCAATAGTAATTCCATCTAGGGTTTTTCCAAAATTATAAACGTCATTAAAATTTCGGATATCACCCTTTACAAAACGATGGCAAAGATGAGCCGCCGGACATTCGGGGTCATTTTCCATAACCAGTGTTTCCACCGGATAATTGACAGCTGCCTGTAAAAGCATTCTTCCCAATTGACCTCCGCCTAAAATTCCGATTTTGAGCATTTTCCCAATTATGGCGTGAAGATAAAACAATCTGGTTTTCAAGCCCTATTCACAGACCTTACATAATAATATGGCCGGATTTTTGTTTTAATAAGTAACTTTATCCGTCCCAATGAATATTATTATTTATTGCATGAAGAAAATCCGGTTTCTCCCCCAGGCGCTGCTCCTGCTATCCTTTAATATTACCTATTCAACCTTATTTTCCCAGAATTCCGTATATAATGTACGTTTTCTGGACAACCAGAAGTCATTTCCAAAAATAAGTGAAATGATGAGCCGCGAAGAAGATACCCTTCAAAAGCAGTTTCAGGCAAAACAACTAGTTTGGCCGGCCCGCTTTGTATATATCCGTTCTTTTAAGTATGACAGTGAAATGGAAGTATGGGTTAAGAACAAACAGAGTGAGAAATATAAGTATTTTAAAACATATAAGATTTGTGCCCTGGCAGGCTCACTCGGACCAAAAAGGATGGCTGGTGATTACCAGGTGCCTGAAGGCTTTTATTATATCAATGAATTTAATCCACGCAGTCTTTATCATTTATCACTCGGATTAAATTATCCGAATGCTTCCGACAAAATGCTTTGCGATCTGTCACAGCCTGGAGGAGATATTTATATTCATGGAAGTTGTGTTACAACGGGGTGTATTCCTATTACCGACGGACAAATCGAGGAGCTCTATGTACTTGCTGCACATGCAAAGGACATGGGACAGGATTTTATACCGGTTCATATTTTCCCTGTAAATTTTGATAATCCGAAAAGTGTAGCTTATCTGAATCGTTTTCTGGTAAGCTTCAACGAATTTGTTCCATTTGAGAGAAGTATGCAGAATGCTTTTTATTATTTTGAAAAAAATCACCAGGTGCCTCCTGTCATAGTAAACTCAAAAGGTGAATACGTAATTGAAGAAGTTTCAGTACCAGCAGTTTTATCTTCAAAAAATGATATGTGGGGAACTAAAAAACTTACTCATCCTGTACAACCAATCCCGGATGAAGATCTTGCAGCCAGCGTGGATAAACTTCCAATATATCCCGGGGGTAATCCCGCATTTAAAGTGTTTATAGACAAACTGAGTGCAGATATGATTAAGGAACTCGAACCCGGACAAACCAAGGCGTTTATATTGATGGAATATATTATTGATGACAATGGAAAGACTATTTATGCAAACGCAATCAGTGGGGGGAACCAAAAAATGAACCTGAAAATTGAGAAGGCTTTCACCGATATGGCATTATGGGCACCGGCCGTGCGCCAGGGTAAAAACGTTCCTATAAAACTCAAACAGAATTTAATGGTTGAAGCGCCATAATCTTTGGCAGTTAACGCCTGTCTGCCGGCAGGGTTGGCTGTTGGCGGATAAATACAAATTTAAATTGCGTTATGCGTCAAGCTTTAAGCCTTCAAAGCATCAGTATCTGAACAGTTTCAGTCGACCATTGTTGTAAAACAATTTTTCTTCCTTCGATAAGTTTCTCCAACAATTCCTTTTGATAGTGTCGTATCGTAAGCAAGGTTAAATCGTTTTCAATCTGCACATCAAAAAGCTGAGAAGCTGCATGGGCTAGTTTTTCAATTTTATCCGGAATATTATCTGTGCATAATTGTAAAATTACGGCTCCGGTTTGCAGAAGATTTGCCTGGATATGCAATTCGGAAAGTATATTATATAATTTGGCAGTCCCTTCTTCTCCAACAAAAGAAAAATCTTTTGAACTCAAATGAATCAGAACCTGGTTTTGTTTAAGCACAATAATAGGTGGGAGGTTAGAGATATGCTTAGAATGGATAAGTGTACCAGGCAGGTCCGGATCCAGAAAACATTTCACATGTAATGGGATATTTTTATTCTGAAGGGGTTTGATGGTCTTGGGGTGAATGACCTGGGCCCCGTAAAATGCCATTTCAATTACTTCATCATAGCCCAATTCGCGGATGTAAATGGCTTCGGGAAAAGTTTTCGGATCCGCATTCATAACTCCTTCTACGTCCTTCCAGATTGTCAGACTATCAGCGTCCAACATGTTGGCAAATATGGCAGCAGAATAGTCACTTCCTTCCCTTCCTAAAGTGGTACTTTCATTGGCGTCAGTAGAACCAATAAACCCCTGAGTAAGCACAATTTTTGTTTTATCAAATAAAGGGATAATTTGTTCTATGAGCCTGGAACCGGTTATTTCCCAATTTATATTAGCAGCACGGAACTGATCATCTGTTGCGAAAACATCTCTGACATCCACCCATTGATTTGAAATACCCGCAGTTTGCAGGAAATGACTGATAATTGTCGTTGATAACAGTTCACCGATACATACAATCTGATCGTAATAATAGTTAAAAACTTTGACGGGCTTATCATGCAGTAACCATTCTACTTCTGTAAAAAAATCGTCCATCCTTTGCAGTAACCGGCTTTTATCTGCTGTCTCAAGTGATTCAGCAAACTGTTTATGTTGTTGTTTAATTTTTTCGAAGAGCTCCAATGCTTTTGGAAGGTTGCGGGCATAAAATGCTTCAGCAACCTTTTCCAATGCATTGGTAGTTTTTCCCATTGCAGATATAACTATCAGGAGTTTTTCCGAATCATAACTATTTAGGATAGCCGGAATGCTACTGATGCGTGAAACTGAATCAACACTGGCACCCCCGAACTTGAAAACTTTCATGTTTATCTATTTACAGAGGCGCAAAGATAATATGGTTCCGGATCGCAATAACTATGTTAAAAAAACTTCCCAGTTCAATCATTTCAAAAATCGATTGTATATTAATGAGAATTTTCAGGCCATGATGGTAATGATTTTTTATAAACTGTATTTATGGATGATCCTGTATTCGGAAAACCGTCCCCTTTCTGTTGATCTTCGGATGGATACTATGGAAACAGAGATTTTGCAATATGTGAATGATGATCGGAAACAGCATAACCTGCAACCTCTACAGATGGACGCAATGGAGTCTTCCCTCGCTTTAAAACATAGTCAGGATATGGCATCCGGAAAGGTCAAATTCGGACATGATGGCTTTAATTCAAGGGCCAAAGCCCTACAAAAATCTTTGGGTGCTACAGAAGTAGGTGAAAATGTGGCTTTCGGCCCGATGACGGCCAGGGAAGTGGTGGATGGCTGGCTGAACAGCCCCGGTCACAAAAAAAACATTGAAGGAAATTTTATCCTCACCGGAATCGGGTACGCCAGGGATAAAAAAGGGGATATTTATTTTACACAGATTTTTTCCAGGTAGTGATGGAGGGTTACTTCATTTAATGTGCATGCAGTAACTTGCCCACATGGAAAGACAAGCCATTATTTCAGTCCGGGACCTTTCAAAAAAATATGGAGATTTTGAAGCGGTAAAACAAATCAGTTTCGAAGTATACCAGGGAGAAATTTTTGGACTGCTTGGTCCCAATGGTGCCGGTAAGTCGACGACTCTTGAAATTATTGAAACCCTTCGCGAAAAAACTTCGGGTAAAATTATCGTTGATGGAATTGACCTTGATAAAAGCCCCAACGAAATAAAAAAAAGGATTGGTGTTCAGCTCCAAACTTCAGGTTACTATCCCAACCTGAATTTAACAGAACTGCTGATGCTATTTGGAGGTTTATATAATCGCGAAGTCAATCCGTCAGAGCTCCTTAAGAAAGTAAATCTTCTCGACAAGGCTAAATCAAAATATAAGCAACTCAGCGGTGGCCAGAAGCAGCGCTTTTCCATTGCTACAACACTTATTAATCAGCCTAAAATTATATTCCTGGATGAACCTACTACTGGTCTTGATCCACAAGCGCGGAGAAATCTGTGGGATTTGGTCCGTGACATACGTTCCCTGGGTACCACAGTTATTATCACAACACATTATATGGATGAAGCAGAAGTGCTTTGCGACCGTGTAGCTATTATGGATTCTGGCAAAATCATTGCACTTGATTCACCCGACCGGCTAATAGATAAACTCGTTGCTACAGGTTTTGAAAGACCAAAAGAAGTTAAGAAAGCGAACCTGGAAGACGTTTTTATCCAGATGACAGGGAAGGAGTGGAGGGAGGATTAGAGAGAAGTATGGGAGTATGGGAGTATGGGAGTATGGGAGTGTGGGAACTAGTGATTTTTATTCCACTGGTAATTCGTAGCAAACCATATAATGAACACTTTGAATTAAAACAATAGAGGTAGAATTTATTATTTGACCGGCCAACCCTGCCTGCCGGCAGGCAGGCGTTAACGGCCAACGAATCCCTAAAAAAATGACTGATCCAAAATATCCAATCGGCAAATATGAGCCACAGATTTATTCTGATACACTTAAACAGGAATGGCTTAACAATATTCGACAACTGCCGACAGAACTTGAGTATGCAATTCAGAATTTGGATGCCGATCAGCTGCATAGCCCTTACCGGGAAGGAGGTTGGACCATTCAACAGCTGGTGCATCACGTTGCAGATAGTCATATGAATGCTTATATCCGATTTAAACTGGCTCTTACGGAAGATAATGCGACCGTAAAATCTTATGAAGAAAAACTATGGGCCGAATTGAATGATGTACAAAAAGTACCTGTAAATATTTCTATCACGCTTTTGCATGCTTTACATGCGCGACTCTATGCAGCCATAAAGGATCTAAGTATGGAACAATGGAACCGGAAATTCAACTATCCTGGAAGACCGGCACCAGTGAGTATCTGGTTTTTGCTTGGTATGTATAGCTGGCATGGGAAACATCATGTGGCCCATATCATTTCGTACAGGAAAGCCAATAATCTACTATAATGAAAGATTTGCGCTGGAAAAAAATTTCTTCTGAATATATATCAAAAGATGTCTGGGGTACGGTTAGAAAGGATGTTTGCCAGACTGCCGAAGGAAAAATCATCAACCCGTATTATGTATATGAATTTCCTACCTGGGTTACGGCAGTTGCGATTACAGAAGAAGGGAAAATAATTATGGAACGTCAGTATCGCTACGCCCTGGATGTGACCTGTTATGAGATTCCTGGAGGATGTGTGGATGATTCAGATAGTTCTCTTGAAATGGCCATTGAACGCGAGTTGTTGGAAGAAACCGGCTACCGCTTCAATCATTTTGAATATCTGGGTAAAACATCTTCAAATCCTTCAACCAATAACAACTGGATGCATATGTACCTTGCTTCAGGCGGCCGGTACGAAAAAGAACAGCAACTGGACCATAACGAAGAGATCGAGGTGTATTTATTTACAATCGATGAAGTGAAAAAATTACTGGCTGAAAATATGATTGTTCAGAGTATGCACGTGACTACTTTATATTACGCACTGACTAAAATGAAATTTCTTTAAGATTAACTTCTCCTGCAAGAAAAACGCTTCCACAAACCAGGATCAGGTCCTTGATGTTTGCATTTAAAACAGCAGCTTCCAAAGCCTGTTTCACATTGGGGAAACTTCTTCCCTTAAAACCCATAGATTCTGCTATGGCAGCGAGTTCTGTTTCAGGCAATGCACGTAATATCTGTGCACGAGTATAATAATAATTTGCCATCAATGGCAAATGGCGGAGAATTTTTTCTATTGCCTTATCTTTTACAATACCGATAATTATATGCAATTCTTCATATGAAGTATTTTCTATCTGATTAGCGATAGCTTTCATTCCTTCTTCATTATGTCCCACATCGGTCACTACCAGCGGGTTTTCATGCAGTATGTCCCAGCGGCCGTGTAAACCTGTCAGGGATTTCACTTGTTTCAATGCGATTTGCATTGCCGTATCCGTAATAAGGAATCCTTTCTGATTCAGAATTGAAACTACTTCAGCAACTGTAACAATATTTTTTAATTGATAAAGACCCGGAAGGTCGAGATAGAAGTTTTTCTTAATGTTATTATGAACTTCAGTCAATTGTACATATAATAATTGTTCCTCTGTTTTCCATTCTCCCGGAAATCTTTTACGACTGGCAAAATGAATCGGGGATCCTTTTTCATTGGCTGCCTGTAGAAAAACATTTTTTATTTCGGCTTGTTCTTCACCGATTACAACAGGAATTCCTGGTTTGATAATCCCTGCTTTTTCAAATGCAATTTTTTGTAGTGTTTCTCCGAGAAGATCCATATGATCGTAACTGATATTGGTGATCACAGAAACTTCGGGGATAATGATATTTGTACTGTCCAGTCTGCCACCCAAACCCGTTTCAATAACTGCAATATCAATTTGTTCTTCAGCGAACCAGTCAAAAGCCATTGCAACGGTAATTTCAAAAAAGGAAGGTTCAATTAGTTCAATGGAATCCTTAATACGTTCAGTAAATCTGATTACATTATTTTCAGGAATCATATGGCCGTTGATCCGCATTCGTTCTCTGAAATCGCGGAGATGTGGAGAAGTATAAAGGCCAGTTTTATATCCTGCCTTCTGCAATATTGCTGCCAGCATATGACTGGTAGAACCCTTGCCATTTGTTCCCGCCACATGAATGGATTTGAATTTATTTTCAGGGTTACCAAGTTGTTTGGAGAGTGTCTGAATATTTGTCAGATCTGCTTTATAAGCTGCTGCACCGATCCTGCTAAAGAGAGGAAGGCGGGTAAAAAGATATTCGATTGTTTGGGGGTAATCCATATGTTGGTCGCCCAAATGAGCGATCAGTTATTATTCTTGAAATCGCCTCGTTTCCATGCCTGTATAAAATCAGCCCAGGCCAGGGGATTAAAGATGTTCTGGGGTGGATTTTGACCAGTATAAGAATACTTGGTAGCATTTTGCCTTAAATAATAACTGGCTGCCTCTCGAGCGTCGGAAGGAAGACCTTGGGCAAGTATTCTTCGTTTGACTGCGCTGTTATTCTGGCGGGCAATTTCTATCTCGTCGTCGGGTACTTTTGTGTTTACAAAATCCCGTTCGAATTGTTCTCTTGTGGGCCGGGGCCGGATAATCGTGGCGGGCAGGTACATGGTATCCGTTACAAGTAATTGTATAATGCTCCATTGATTGCCTTCAAGATTTTTAGGAACATCCACCAGCCTGGGTTTATAGCCAATACTGCTGAATTCAATCTGATCTCCCTTCATCACCACAATGGAAAATACACCCTGCTCATTAGTAAATGTACCACGATGCTGACCTTTCACCACAATACTCACAGAAGGGATACCCTGAAGACTGTCGGCCGTCATGACTACGCCATAAAACTGTACAACGGAATCCTTCAATTTATCGAATTGGGCTTCTACGGCGAAGGGCAGGCTAAGCAATAAGAAGTATAATAGAAATTTTTTCAAAACTGCGGCAAAAATAAAGTTTATAAACCGTAAATCGTAAACAAATTAATCTCCCCATAGTTTAAATTTGCAGGCAGTTTCTTCTTTTAACAAAACATTTCGCATGAAGGTTGAGAATGTGTTACAGGCACTTAGTACTGTTAATGAACCGGATCTTGGTAAGGATCTGGTTACATTAAATATGGTCAGGGATATTGTGATAAACGGGAACGATCTTTCTTTTACAGTTGTTCTGACTACACCGGCCTGTCCGTTAAAAGATCTGATTAAGAATTCCTGCATCCAGGCGATACATCAGCTGATTGGAACAGAAATTAATGTCAAATTAAATTTTATTTCTGAGATGAATTCTAAAAGAACTGATCCGGAAACCGTATTGCCAAAAGTGAAAAATATTATTGCTGTTGTAAGTGGAAAAGGCGGCGTAGGCAAAAGTACTGTTGCTTCCAATTTCGCGCTGGCACTGGCAGCGGATGGTGCGAAAGTGGGGCTAATGGATGCAGATATTTATGGGCCAAGCCTGCCCATCATGTTCGGTGTTCGGGGAGAAAGGCCCATGATGAAAACAGTCAATGGTAAGGGTATGATATTGCCCCTTGAAAAATATGGGATCAGGCTGATGAGCATCGGTTTGCTCATTGATGAAAAAAATGCCGTCGTCTGGCGTGGACCGATGGCCAGTTCCGCCATTAAACAATTTGTATCGGAAGTTTTTTGGGATGAATTAGATTATCTCGTGATTGATATGCCACCCGGAACAGGCGATATTCATCTTACCCTGATGCAGACTGTTCCGGTGACAGGTGTGATCGTAGTGAGCACCCCTCAGGATGTTGCTTTGGCGGACGCAAAAAAAGCCATTGCAATGTTCGCACAAGCCCAATTAAAAGCGCCTGTAATCGGCTTAGTGGAAAATATGAGCTATTTTGTAAGTGAAGAAGCGCCTCTGCACAAATATTATATTTTCGGAAAGGATGGCGGCAAAAGGCTTGCTGAAGAATATGATATTCCTTTTCTAGGCCAGATACCTCTGATTCAGCGCATCAGGGAAGGGGGCGATGAAGGAAGGCCGGTTATGATCAGTGAGGATATTGCAGCTAAAAAAGCATTTCAGGATTTTGCAGGAAATGCAGCCCGAAGTATTGCGATGATCAATGCAAATATAAATGCGGAAAAGCGTGCCGAACTTGTGGACGCATAATCTATCTATGTACGATACATCTTATTTTAAAGCTGGACACCCAGACGAAGTCATTGCATACATGAAGGCGCATCCGTTTGTTTTGATTTGTGGAGCAGACGAAGGGGGGAAACCAGTGGCTACCCAGGTTCCCTTATTATTTGAACAAAGGGAAGATAAATTATTCCTGCAGGGCCATTTTATGAAAAAGCAGGACCATACAAATGCTTTTTTAAAAAATCCAAAAGTGTTGGTTGTTTTCTCAGGAGCGCATACTTATGTTAGTGCCAGCTGGTACGAAAATAAACAGATAGCCAGCACCTGGAATTACCAGGCCGTTCATGCAGCAGGAATAATCCGGTTTCAGGATGCCACGTTTCTCCATCAATTACTGACCCGGTTAACTGAGACTTTTGAAAGACCTGGTTCACCTTCTCTTGTCCAGAATATGGATCCCGCATATGTACAAGAGATGATGCAGGCCATCGTTGCATTTGAAGTGGAAGTTCTTTCCATTCGAAATGTATTTAAACTAAGCCAAAACAGAGATAAACAATCACAGATAAATATTATTTCTCAACTCAGCAATCAGGATGAGGATGCCCGCGAAATCGCCAGAGTGATGGAGGAAAAATATAAAATCAATTCATGACCCGGAATTCACTTATTCAACAGATCCAATCTAAAAAAAGTTATCTCTGTGTGGGTCTGGACTCAGACCCTGGTAAAATCCCCCGTTCTTTATCAGGTTTTCCGGATCCGGCATTTGAATTCAATAAAAGAATTATTGACGCGACACATACGCATTGTGTAGCATATAAAATCAATACAGCATTTTATGAAGTGTCTGGTGCAGCTGGCTGGGAGTGTATGAAAAAAACGGCTGACTATATTCCCTCCACTCATTTCAAGATTGCAGATGCAAAACGAGGGGATATCGGGAATACCGCCTCACTCTATGCCCGTACTTTTTTTGAAACCCTTTCTTTTGATGCAGTAACGGTATCTCCTTACATGGGAGAAGACAGCGTCAGACCATTTCTGGAATATGAAGACAGGTGGACGATCCTGCTGGGACTCACTTCCAATACCGGTGCGGCAGATTTTGAATTACAAACCTGCGAAAACGGTCTGTTGTTTGAATCTGTGATCCGGAAAGCCTCACAGTGGGGTACAACCGAAAATCTGATGTTTGTAATCGGGGCAACACAGGCTGAATGGTTTACGCATGTGCGTACACTTGCTCCTGACCATTTTTATCTTGTTCCCGGAGTGGGTGTGCAGGGTGGAAGTCTGAAAGAAATTTCTTTACAAGCGCTGAATAAAGACTTTGGATTATTGGTGAACGCGAGTCGGGCTATCATTTATGCCGGATCGGGAGAGGACTTTGCAGAAAAAGCAGGACAGGTTGCTGCCGGATATTCAAGTGAAATGTCAGGGTATTTAGAGAAGTTAAAAGTAAAAAACTCAGCAAAGTCTTAGCTTTGCTGAGTTCACTTTAAGCAAAAAGAATTACAAATTGACTTTCGTTTTATCCTCATCCTTATCCTTATCATCATCTTCGTCATTGTTTTCCTTATCTACAGATTTATCGCCCATATTTACCAATCGAACACTTCCAAAACTGCTCTTGATTTTAATTTTCGCAGCTCCGCTTCCGGCTTTCCCTGTATAAGTCTTATCGAATTTGGGTCCGGAAGATTCTTCCTCCCTGTCTTCACTTATTTTATATTCCGTTCTATTGTGGAAACTGCCGAAATTGGTATACACATCAAACTGGGCTGACAAATTATTGGATACTCTCAGATTGATGGTAGAATAGGATTGAAAAAGACTAAATGAACTTAGTGCATCATCTACTGTGATATTTACTTTGCTGCAGAATTGCACATCTACTTTTGAGGTCCCTCCGATGCCTGCAACATTTGAGTTGCCATTAAACTTCAAAACGACGTCCGCGTTATTTAATTTGCCAATATCTGCCTTCCCAAATTCCACATGCACCAATGTAGCGTTGGGCAGTTTGCCAGTTGAAAGTTCTCCAAACTTACTGGTGATACTGGCACTTCCATCAAAATTCGGAATAATGGTTTTTCCAAAACTGTTTTCAATACGCAGTGGGTTTTTGGACGGCATAATTATCTTATAGTCTATATAAAACTTTCTTGTATCATCCCCATTTTTATTCCAGTTATCTTTCCCGGACATGTGTCCAATTTCTGTTTTGTAGCTGATTTCATGGCCACCCTGGTTATCCTTTACACTAATCAGATCCATCATCTTCTGTGCTCTTTCTTCGGAAGAAGCATGCACGCCGATTTCAATATCAATCTGGATTTCATTTTTATCCCAGGTAGTAACAGTTACATTGCCAAATGAATTCTCGATGGATAACCTGTCTTCAGGTCCAACATTATAGGTTTTAGAGATTGTTCGTTTCTTTTCAACTTCTTCACCATTGTTGGCCTTACTGAATAAAGGGGCCAGCGCAAAGGCTAGAAGGACAAAGCCTTTAAACGGATTTATAAGCTTTTTCATACGCTGATTTTTTAGAATGTTTGATTTTTTTAATAATGTCCAACTGTTTGTTTAGTAATCCGATCTGAAGTTGAAGATTTGAAATCATTGCTTCGATCACCTGCTCCCGGTTGGAATTGTTCGGTAACTGGGTTTTGAGTGTATGGTATACGCTGTCAAGCTTTTGCACATCACTTGAGAACTGCCTGTACAGTAGCGGTTCATCTTTTTCGAGTGTTTTGAGCTCTTCGTGTTTAAGCTCAATCAGCTTCGCATAGTAATACATTTCTTTATTGTCTCCATTATCAGGAGAATTATTCTCTGTTTTACCGGAGACCCCCAGATCCTGAACATCCGGATTTTTCTTTTGCTGAATATCCGGAATTGTCCTGGCAATCTGCGAAGGTGAATCAGCCGGCAGATTTACACCTGATTGCTGATTGGAAGATTCTCCACGATGATCTGTTGTTCCAGCAATCGTTGATTGTAGTTTGTTTTTATGTAATGAATAATAAAGGGTACCTGTTACAGCTACCAGTAAGACTGCGGCAACAGCCATCCATCTCCTGAAGGGGATGGAACGAATAGGAACAGATTTCTCCGTTTCCGGATTCATCCTTTCACTTATCTTATCCCATACCCTGGGGTCCGGTGTATCTGCATCAAATTTCTCCCGGTTTTCAAGAATAAATTTTTCTAATGGGCTGATCATGATAAGCCTCCTTGTTTTATAAATGATAATAATTTATGTTTAGCTCGCATATACTGTGTTCTTACGGTGGCATGTGAAATCTGCAGTATTTCTGCGATTTCTTCCTGGTCATATCCTTCAAATAAATGAAGACTGATTACTGTCCTGTATCCATTGGGCAATTCCTTTACTGCTTTTTTAATCTCTTCAATTTTATATTTCAGCCCTTCTTCATCGAAACTATCTTCTTCTGGCATATACACAGCGCTTGTTTTTTCGATATCAATAATTTCCATTTTCCTTTTCCTGAGGGAGTTAATAGATTTATTTATCACGATTCTTTTCAGCCAGGCTCCGAATGTTGATTTATAGGCAAAACTTTCTATCGCTGCAAATGCATCCACAAATGATTCCTGCAACACATCTTCTGCATCTGCTGTATGATTCACAATCCTGAGACTGGTATTATACATGGCTTTCGAATATTTCTCATAAAGTTCACCATAACTACGCCGGTCGCCCTGCCTGCATCTTTCAACCAGCTCGTCATATTGTATGGTTTTGGTTAATTCCAACATCCGGATTTTGTTACTATAATAAGTACACAAAGAAAAGCAGGATGTTGCATCTGGTTTTAACAATCTCTATCTCAATTAAAATTAGTTTATGGTAAATGGGTTATGATGAATGGGTTGTAAGTCATTTTGGTAATAAAAATTGGATGTTTTCATTTTCGGGTCTGTACGAGGCAAAGAATGGCTTTGTACCATAAGCCCTGGCTTTAGGCTTTTTGAGTAATTTCGCATCCAATTAATCATTATGGCTGCCAAAACCGATGTTTTTCAAAGCCCGGATTACTATCAGTTAGATGACTTACTTACTGAAGAGCACAAGTTGATCAGGGAATCTGTGCGATCCTACGTAAAGAAAGAAATTAGCCCAATTATTGAAGATTATGCGCAAAGAGCGGCCTTTCCAGAACAGATAGTGAAACAACTTGGCAATCTGGGCTGTTTTGGCCCTACTATACCTGAAATATATGGAGGTGGAGGACTGGATTATATTAGTTATGGCCTGATGATGCAGGAGCTTGAAAGAGGAGACAGCGGAGTCCGGTCAACAGCATCGGTACAAGGCTCTCTGGTGATGTTTCCAATCCATGCCTATGGCCCGGAACAGTTGAGGAAGAGAATGTTACCCAAACTCGCAACAGGCGAATGGCTGGGATGTTTTGGGCTTACAGAACCCGACCATGGTTCAAATCCTGCAGGCATGCTTACAAATATCAGGGATGCTGGTGATCATATGATATTGAACGGAAGTAAGATGTGGATAAGCAATGCACCTTTCGCCCAGGTTGCGGTAGTTTGGGCTAAGGATGAACTAGGGGATATCCGGGGTTTGGTGGTAGAAAGGGGTATGGAGGGTTTTACTACGCCCACAACCCATGGAAAATGGAGCCTGCGGGCTTCGGCAACCGGGGAACTTGTTTTCGACAATGTCAAAATACCCAAAGCAAACCTGTTTCCTGATATCCGTGGATTAAAAGGCCCGCTCAGCTGTCTGACAAAAGCGCGTTATGGTATTGCCTGGGGATCTGTCGGGGCTGCCATGGATTGTTATGATACTGCTCTTAGGTATAGTAAAGAAAGAGTTCAATTCGGCAGACCTATCGGTGGTTTCCAGCTACAACAGAAAAAACTGGCTGAAATGATTACCGAAATTACAAAGGCTCAATTATTGAACTGGAGACTGGGTATGCTGATGAATGAAAAACGAGCTACACCAGCACAGGTGTCCATGGCAAAAAGAAACGGGTGCGATATTGCAACAAATATTGCAAGAGAAGCCAGGCAGATTCTGGGCGGAATGGGCATTACTGGTGAATATCCAATAATGCGGCACCTAATGAATATGGAAAGTGTCCTTACTTATGAGGGAACCCACGATGTGCATTTACTAATTACAGGGATGGATATTACCGGACTGAATGCTTTTATGTAAATCGAATATCGCGTATTAAGAAAACCTTATTCTATAAAAAATAATTCAGGTTGAAAGATTCTAAAAAGCTCAAATAGTTATAAATATAGTATGCGTATATTTTTGATTGGGTTTATGGGTTCAGGTAAAACGCATTGGGGAACCCGGATTGCAGAGAAATTGCGAATTCCGTTTTACGACCTTGACGCCGTTATTGTAAATAATGAAGGCATGAGCATTTCGGAAATTTTTGCTGTCAAGGGTGAGGAATATTTCCGTTACATGGAAAAACAAACACTTGAAGATCTTATAAACCGTGAAGAGAATTTTGTATTGTCTGCGGGTGGTGGTACGCCCTGTTTTTTCAATAATATTGATTTCATGAAGAAGAACGGGAAAGTGCTCTGGCTAAATACCTCACTGGAAGCATTGAATCAGCGGCTTCTTAAAGAAAAAATGACTCGTCCGCTCCTAAGGGGAATAACTGAAGCAGGTCTTCGGGCATATATTATCCGAAAACTGGGTGAGCGCAAAATGTATTATGAACAGGCGGATCTTATGGTTCATGAAGAAAACACCGAGCTTGAATCTTTTATCAGTTTGTTGCAATAAAATTTTTCAAATTATTCGTTTGTGAATAAGCTTTTTCTAATGCTGGCTTCCATATTTGGCGCTCTGGCAGTCATCGCAGGTGCGATGCTTGCCCATAAACTTAAACCGCGGATGCCAGATTCGGCGCTGGAAATATATGATACTGCAGTACGTTATCAAGTTTACCATGTATTTGCTTTAATCACTGCAGGAATACTTAGTGAAAAATTTCTTGGATCTTTGATAACCCTTGCCGGAATCTGTTTTATCGCAGGTATAATTCTTTTCAGTGGTTCACTATATATCATATCAGTATTGTTAACAATCGGAAGCCCAGTTCCTTTAGTCCTGGGAATATTAACGCCAATAGGCGGTTTTGGATTTATCCTCGGCTGGATTTTTTTAGCTATGGCTGTGGGGAGGGGAAGATCTACTTAACATATCTTTGTCGTCATGGCTCATCGGTCAAAATCAAAGAAAAACCATTCTTCCGGTACTTCTTCCCTGAAAACAGAAAGGGATGCCAAACTAACTGTTTCTCAGGTAATCCGCGATGAGCGGACACATAAGATTACCGGAGCCGTATTTTTATTGATTTCCATATTTTTATTTATTTCTTTTACTTCCTATTTCTTTACCTGGCGGGAAGACCAGGATAAGGTATTTCGTGGTATTTCGATACTCGGTCCGTTTCATGATTTGAAAGTTGCTAACCTGCTTGGAAATCTTGGGGCTTATGTTTCACACTTATTCTTTTATAAGGGTTTCGGTCTTGCCAGTTATTTTATCTGCTCGTTTTTTTTCATTACCGGGATTAACTGGTTGTTTGCAAAGAAATATTTCTCTATCAAACGAAACCTGCGTTATGTATTGATCGGGCTTATTTATTTATCCACAACACTGGCTTTTATTTGCCGTGGTGCTTCCTTTCCCTGGGGCGGTGCATTCGGAGACATGACCAGCGAATGGATGGTACGTTTCCTCGGTAAAATTGGCACGGCCTGCGTACTATTTGCAGGCGCCCTGGCATATTTCATCTGGCGATTTAATCCGGAATTCAAATTACCCGAAACACCCTTAAAAAATAAGAATGCAGATTTTATTAGGGAACAGGAACTTGAAAATGAATCAGGTGCTACACTTTTTATAGAAGAACCTATATTGAATGATAAAAAAAATAAATTAAAAAATGAGGGGGAGTATCCTTTAATTATCGCGGCAGAAGAGCCTTTTACCAACACAAAAACGCCCTTTATCAGGGAAGAGCCTATTAAGAAAGAATTTCCGCTGGTACCTGCAGGGGTTAAGCCTCTGAAAAAAAATACTCCGGATACGGACCCACTTGAGCTGGAAATCAAAAAAATTCCTGAAACGGTTTCAGAAAAAATAAATGGTGATTTGAATAAAGTTAGAGCCGAAGAGATACCGGATTATGAACCGACACTTGATTTAAGGTCCTATAAATTTCCACCCCTTGATTTATTACAGGCACATGGCAACGACCGTATTATACAGGATCCTGCTGAATTGGAAAATAACAAGAACCAGATCATCGGCACGCTGAAAAATTACGATATAGATATTCATAAGATCAGCGCAACGGTTGGTCCGACAGTAACCCTGTATGAAATCGTACCAGCTCCGGGTGTTAGGATTTCCCGGATTAAAAACCTGGAAGACGATATAGCATTAAACCTGTCTGCTCTGGGCATCCGAATTATCGCTCCGATTCCGGGTAAGGGGACCATTGGAATCGAAGTGCCCAATGTGAAGAAAACTATCGTGAGTATGCGCACTATGCTGGCTTCCGACAAATTCCAGTACAGCGCTTTTAACCTTCCGATTGCTATTGGCAAGACAATCAATAATGAGAATTTCATTGTTGACCTTTCTACAATGCCGCATCTATTGATGGCCGGCGCAACGGGCCAGGGGAAGTCTGTCGGAGTAAATGCTATCCTGGTTTCACTTTTGTATAAAAAACATCCTTCCCAGCTAAAACTTGTATTGGTAGATCCGAAAAAAGTAGAACTCAGTTTATACAGGGTTATTGAAAAACACTTTTTGGCCAAATTACCAGGAGAAGAAGAACCCATTATTACGGATACAAAAAAGGTAGTTTATACATTAAATGCTCTTTGTATTGAAATGGATAACAGATATGACCTGTTGAAAGAAGCAGGAACCAGGAATATCCGTGAATACAATGATAAATTCATAAAGCGAAAATTGAGCCCGCAGAAGGGACATCAGTACCTTCCCTTTATAGTCCTTGTAATAGATGAATTTGCCGACCTGATCATGACAGCAGGAAAGGAAATTGAAATGCCAATCGCGCGGCTTGCTCAGCTGGCAAGAGCTGTAGGTATCCACCTGATTATAGCCACTCAGCGGCCATCTGTCAATATTATTACCGGGACCATAAAAGCTAATTTCCCTGCACGAATTGCATTCAAAGTTTCTTCAAAAATTGATTCGAGGACTATCCTGGATACCGGAGGAGCGGAACAACTCATCGGAAAAGGGGACATGCTGGTTTCTTACAACGGTGAAATTACACGACTGCAATGTGCGTTCGTTGATACTCCTGAGGTAGAAGATATTGCAGATTTTATTGGGAAACAGCAGGGCTATCCACAGGCTTTTCTACTTCCTGAATATGTGGATGAAAAGGAATTGGATGCAAGAGATTTTGATGCCAATAACAGGGACCCATTATTTGAAGATGCTGCCCGACTCATAGTTCAGAACCAGGTTGGTTCAACTTCTTTGATCCAGCGCAGGATGAAACTTGGATATAACAGGGCAGGTCGTTTGATGGATCAGCTGGAGGCTGCCGGTGTGGTTGGGCCAAATCAGGGAAGTAAGGCAAGGGAAGTAATAATAAAAACGGATGCTGAACTTTCAATTTTTCTCGCACATATGAACGGATAACCACAAGACACTTTTAACATGGATGGCATAACGATTGCAATTTGAATGGCATATCTTGCACCCCTTTATTATCAATTTTCATATATGAAAGTGTTGCTTGTTTTTTTAACCGGGTTATTTTTTCTCTCAACCTGTTTTTCCCAAGTGAATGATCCGGCAGCAAAAAAGATCCTGGATCAGGCATCAGCTAAAATAAAATCCTATAAGTCAATAAAAGTTGTTTTTACCCTGCAGCTACAAGATGCACAAGGTATTTCCCAGGGTACCAAAAAAGGTACGGTTCTGATGAAAGGAAACAAATATGTTGTACAGATCACGGGTCAGGAGATTTATTCCGATGGGAAAACCATATGGACCTATGATAAATCGGCGAACGAAGTAACGATTACGAAGGTGGATCCGGGCTCCAACACGATATCACCACAAAAATTACTAACTAATTTTTATGACAAGGATTTCCTTTATAAGGTGAATGGCGAACAGAAAATGGGAACCAGAACGGTAGTGGAAATCGAAATGACGCCGACTGACAAAACACAGAATTTTCATAAGATCTACTTATATGTAGACAAGAAATCCCATTTGGTAAGTTCGGGCAAATTCCTGGACAAAAGCAATAGCCGGTATATTTATAATATTGATAGTCTGAATGGTGACGTGAATATAACTGACGCCAGTTTTGTATTTGATAAAGCCAAACATCCGGGGGTAGAGGAAGTTAATTTGACACAATAGAGAAGAAGTATGGGAGTATGGGAGTATGGGAGTAAGATGCATGCTTTTAGTTCCCAATTATTTATTCTAATTTTTTTCGAATATATCTGCCTGTTAGTACGAAGTTAAATTCCCATGCTCCCATACTCCCATACTCCCATACTCCCATACTTTACTCGTTTCCCCATCTAAAACTTTTCAGATCGAATCCCGCTATGTCAATGACACGGTCAACTACGGTGGAGGCGACTTCTTCGATAGTCGCCGGCTTACTATAATAAGATGGTGAAGCAGGACAAATTATCCCCCCCGCAAGTGTAATAGTTTCCATATTGCGAATATGAATGAGGTTATAGGGATTGTCCCTGATTACACAAATCAATTTTCTTCTTTCTTTTAAGATCACGTCTGCCGCCCTTGAGATCAGATCAGTAGATATTCCTGCAGCAATTCTCCCCAAAGTACCCATGGAGCATGGAATGATAATCATCGTATCATACCTGGCTGATCCGGAAGCGAATGGAGCTTTGAAATGATCCGTTTCGAAGATTTCTAAGGAGAAACCCTTATAAGATTGATTACCTAATTCAGTTTCCCAGACTTCGCGCGCATTTTTCGTCATCACTATGGAAACTGTCTCCCACTGGGAACGGATAGACAATAATTTTTCTATAAGTATACTCGCATATAAAGACCCACTGGCCCCGGTTATTGCTACAACTATTTTTCGCATGTTGCGTTTTACTTGAATTTACAAAGTAGACGAATTAAGTTGATATGCATCAATATTACCCCTGTAAATAATTTTTTATCATTGGTGTAACTCAGTTTCATCGGCTAATATTTTATATTTGACTTTTCATAGGATAAGGTTTAATGGTTAATGGTATTTGATTAGTGCGGCCTCCCTTCAACAAGGAGGCTTTATTATTTGAAGTATTCAAGGTAAAAAACTACTTGGCAAAATTAAAAATAGCCAGATGTGAAGGGTCAAAATGATCCGCGGGAATATGAGCACCGCCCTGATGAAATAACGCAGATGCCTGCAACCGCAGGAAGATATTATGATTTTTATTTGATTTTGCATATACTACTCGGTCGAAGCTTTCCTTATTATAAATTCCCAGGCAATATATATTAATATAGTATTTTCCTTTCGGCAGGCTGACCTGGATCTTATTTTCTATGTCTGGATAAAATACTTTTTTTATTACGCCCGCTCCTCGCAGGTCATAGCGATCAAATATTAAAAAGACAGAATCAATTTTAGAGAGTTTATCTGATGCATTCTGAAGGGTAATGGTAACAGTGCTGGTATCTTTGGCTTGCATTTCATAATTGCCATAACAATGGCAGTTTACTATTACGAGCAAACAGAATATGGTTTTTCGCAGAAGCATTTGGTTCAGAATCTAATAGGTGCAAGGATTAAACACTACTCTATCAGGGATTTAGTAAAATACGAAATGGACTTAAAAACTGCAGTTATCACCCATAAAAACGAAAAAAGCAGGTTTTTATGTTAAACCTGCTTTAATTTCTTCATAACTCGTTAAACTTCAGCCATGTCTGGAATCGCCTCTACCCTATAATCTCCAGTATCCAGCTTCTTTTTAGTGGCTTCAAAAGCTGCAAGGGTCGCTTCAATATCATCATCCGTATGTAAGGCAGTGGGTATGAGGCGATAAATGATATGTCCCTTAGGAATAACGGGATAGACCACTATGGAACAGAAAATGCCATAATTCTCCCTAAGATCCATCACCATGGCGGTTGCTTCAGGAACATCTCCTTTCATATAAATAGGAGTAACAACAGAATCCGTTTTTCCAATGTCAAATCCCTTTTTCCGGAGTCCTGCCTGCAACTTCAAAGCATTATTCCAGAGCTTTTCTTTTAAAGATGGATTATTTCTAAGTAATTCCAGTCTTTTGAGATTTCCCAGTACTAATGCCATCGGCAAACTTTTCGCAAAAATCTGACTCCTGATATTATACCGGATATAGTCAACAATGGGTCTTTCACCGGAAACAAATGCGCCTATCGACGCCATAGATTTTGCAAAAGTTGAGAAATACAAATCAATATCATCCTGGATGCCTTGTTCTTCGCCGGCACCAGCCCCTTTTCCCCCAAGTGTTCCAAAACCATGAGCATCGTCCACCAGTAAGCGGAATTTATATTTGGATTTCAATGCTGCAATTTCTTTCAGTTTTCCCTGATCACCAGCCATGCCGAACACACCTTCAGTGATTACCAGTACACCACCGCCACCTTGCTTTTCAACCAGGGCATTGGCCCGCTGAATCTGTTTTTCAAAATCAATCAGATCGTTATGTTTGAATACATAACGATGACCTGCGTGAAGGCGCAGGCCGTCAATGATACACGCATGACATTCTGCATCATAAACGATCACGTCATGTCTTCCGCACAAAACATCTATAATACTTACCATGCCCTGGTAACCGTAATTCAGCAGGGCAGTATCTTCCTTCCCAACAAATTCTGAAAGTTCTTTTTCGAGTTGTTCATGCTGATTGCTGTTCCCACTCATCATACGGGCACCCATTGGTGAAGCAAGACCGTAAATAATAGCTCCTTCTGCATCAGCCTTCCTTACTTCGGGATGATTTGCCAGTCCAAGATAATTATTCAGACTCCATACGATCATTTCTTTTCCACGAAATTTCATTCGACTTCCAATTTCACCTTCAAGTTTTGGAAATGCAAAATAACCGTGCGCCCTGTCACGATGCTGTCCGATAGGCCCTTTGTGTCTAGTAAGCTTTTCAAATATATCTGCCATTTGTAATACTACTGTTGGTTAAAATTGATGCAAAAATAATGCATTTACATAACCGGGCAATATGCAAATGCGGATACCTTTGTTTTAAAGCTTCAATGATTATGGGTAAGTACTTTTTTTTAATTGTATTCAGTTCATGTCAGGCATTCCAGATTTGGGCTCAACCGGGAAGTTCATCCATTGTAAGACCTAAACTGGTTGTAGGAATTATAGTAGATCAGATGCGCTGGGATTTCCTTTACCGTTATTATGATAAATACAGTGAAGGGGGATTTAAAAGAATGTTGAAACAAGGCTTTTCCTGCGAGAATACTTATATAAATTATTTACCGTCTTATACAGCAGTTGGTCATACCTGCATTTTTACCGGTTCTGTTCCTTCCATTTCAGGCATAACAGGCAATGACTGGGTGGATCAATTAACAGGTGCACATGTTTATTGCACCGAGGATAGTACGGTGCAGTCAGTCGGTGTTGATTATGCGCCGGATGGAAAAATGTCGCCCCGTAATCTACTTGTTACTACCATAACAGATGAATTGCGAATGGCCACAAATTACCAGTCGCGTGTAGTGGGCATTTCGTTAAAAGACCGGGCAGCAATTCTGCCAGCAGGTCATACTGCCAATGCTGCATTCTGGATGGACGATTCCAGCGGAAATTTTATCAGCAGTTCTTATTATATGAAAAAACTTCCGAAGGCTGTTGAAAATTTCAATAAGCAGAAAAATATTGAACAATTTATTAAAAGTGAATGGAAAACACTTTATCCAATCAATTTATATATTGAAAGTGATTCAGACAATAAATCTTACGAAGGAAAAATGACTGGTGAAATATCGCCTGTATTTCCGCATAATATAAAATCTGCCTATACAAAAAATCGTGGGTCCTTCCGTTCGACTCCCTTTGGAAATTCTTTAACACTCGATTTTGCAAAAACCATTTTGGAAGCTTATCAGTTGGGTCAGGGTGCCACGACTGATTTCCTTACAATTAATTGCGCGTCGACGGATTATGTAGGACATTTATTCGGACCCAATTCCATTGAGATTGAGGATACTTATTTGCGACTTGATCTCGACCTCGCTTCATTTTTTTCTTATCTGGACCAGAAAGTCGGAAAAGATCAGTATTTAGTTTTCCTGACGGCGGATCATGGCGTATCGCATGCAGTGGGATATTCAATGGCGAACCGAATGCCTGCTGATTATTTTGTAAACAGTAATATTCTGACTAACCTTGACCAGCTTATTCAGCAGAAACTTGGTTATTTTAAGGTAATACGTTCAGGAGGCAATTACCAGATCAATTTCGATATGGAAAAAATTGCAGCTTATAATGCAGACTTTGATGCTATCAAAAAACTGGTCGTTGATTATTTGAAAAAGCAACCAGGTATAGCATATGCAGTGGATATTGAAAAGATCCGGGATTCTCCAATACCTGACCCGATCAAAACAATGATCATCAATGGATATAATTTTAAACGAAGCGGGCAGGTTCAGGTTATTTTTCAACCCGGATGGCTTGAATCCTATGCCAGGACCGGAACAACTCACGGGACCTGGAACCCATATGATACTCATATCCCACTCATATTTATGGGATGGGATATTCATTCGGGTGCATCAGCTACCCGAGTTAACATGACAGATATAGCGCCAACTCTTGCTACTCTTTTACATATTCAGGTGCCCAATGGCAATATTGGAACACCCATAATGGATTTGCTCACCAGATAATTTTTAATGATTAAACACTCATAATCGTATTCCAGTTAATAATTAATTATTAAAAATTATATAAGTTTTCTTTATGCAAAAATTTTCACGTCCCGAAAAAATATGGCTGATTCTCTTCATACTTATTCTAATCGGGTTGGTCGGTGGTTGCATGTATGAAACGGTAGTCAGTCACAGACCGATTGGGCCAAGACCGTCTCGTAAAGTAAAAGTTCAATCCCGTTTACTTAGGATAAAGCGCCTGTCGGATTCTTTCGGCAATATCCTGTAAATGATACTTGGAGAGTTTATCCGTGGAAACATTTGCCGCTGCCAGTATTCGGTTACGTAATGCCGCTAGATGCCCACGTGCAATTGATGGAATATCCGTGTTTTTGATATCTGCTCCAAAAAAAATGATTAAGCCGCGGGGTAAGACGGCAGGAATAATCGGCTGAGACGGATTCATCAGAGAAATCATTATTTCCACGTATTGTTTTTGCAAATTCCTCCTGAATGGATCTATGGCCTTCGTGCTATTAAGTTCTTTCCAGAGACCTTTTTCCAGATCACTTACAAGGTCTTCCGGATCATATACGGTAGCTTTTCCAAATCGGTCAGAAACAGCTTCCATTCTGAACAATCTTGAAGAAGAAAGGAGTGAATTCAATACGCTGCTTTGTGTATTTGAAATCATTTCGGATGAAGCGGGGCTGCTAATTTTGTTCAATATGTTTTTATCAAACAGCCAGTAGGGTGTTTCAAATAATTGATCCTGCAGAAAAACCACGGCCTGCTGCTGTATTGGTTTTGGGGTGGGTTCATAAACATCGCCAGGTTGTTCAACACTTTTGAATGTTTCATAAATACCTCCGACATTTTTAGCCACATGATTCATATACCGGCTAAACTGTCCGATAAGTTGGGAATACATATCTTCCAGGTTATCGTAAGTATCTGCTTCTTCTTTAGTCCAAACAGGTAACTGGGTGATGATTTTTTTCAGATTGAGAATTCCGTATTCACTTGCCTTTACGCTATTATCGCTCAGGTCTTCTGTTTGAGATCTTGGATCGAAATTCTGCGCTTCCCCGCCAAACCATAGTCTGGGATTGGCTTTCAGACTGTCTATGATCCAGCGGTTTAATACTTTTTTGTCTTCTTCAGCCGTCTTTGTATCTGGTATTAATTTATATCCCCATTGGATGGCCCAGATGTCGTAAGGACCGATACGTGGATATAATCCTTTGGGTCCTATATGGTCTTCCGGCTGAGCCACATAGTTAAAACGAGCGTAATCCATGATAGACGCTGTATGCCCGTTAGTTTCGACCCAGGCTTTATCCCTTAGTTTTTCGACCGGGGTCTGACTACTGCTACCCATATTATGACGAAGCCCAAGTGTATGTCCGATTTCATGTGATGAAACAAAACGGATCAGTGTTCCCATCAGACTATCATCAAAAATCATTTTGCGCGCTCGTGGATCTACTGCACCCGTCTGGATCATATACCAGTCATGCAAAAGTTTCATAACGTTATGATACCATCCGATATTACTTGTCAGGATCTCACCGGTTCTGGGATCTGCTTCGTTGGGCCCATATGCATTTTCAATGTCAGACGCGAAATACCGGATAACAGAAAACCGGGCATCTTCCAGGTTCATCGTACTATCATTATCCGGCCATTCCTTTCCCATAATGGCATTTTTGAAGCCCGCTTTTTCAAATGCAGATTGCCAGTCATTGATACCGGCTATCAGGTATGGTCTCCATTGTTTTGGTGTTGCGGGATCGATATAAAAAACGATGGGTTTTCTTGGTTCTACGAGTTCTCCTTTTTTCCAACGCGCCATATCTTCATCCTTTGGTTCGAGCTTCCAATGATGAATAAAAGTACTTGTTTGTGTTTTCTGGGAGGTATCGCTGTATACTGAATATTCACTTGCAAAATATCCAACCCTGGAATCGAATATCCTTTTTCTCATGGGAACAGCAGGAAGCATAATGAAGGAATTATTCAGTTCCATTGTTACAGCACCTGCAACATCCGCTGCGGGCAGGCTGTTGGATGGGATTCCTACATTCAGACCGGCAGGGGCGGACGAAGAACTAAAAGTTTTAACGGAACGTACTTCAGTATTGAGCGGGTAACTGTGTATATATGAAATAAAGGAGCGGTCGGAAGCAATTCCGCCAAGATTATATCTTCTTTTTAGATCCGGGCCCAAACTAACCGGCTGATTATCCAGTTTGAAAAAATCTGTCACATCAATCACTACGCTGTTCGAATCTTTTCCATAAGCTTTGATATCGAAAGCAGCAGCGATGGGGTCAACATTTGAATTTCTGACAGCCTGCGCAATAGGCTGGGAAGAATCCGGTGCTATACTCACGATTGTCATTACACGTAAAAAAACATTATCTGAAGGACCTTTTTCCCAGCGTATGGTTTGTTCATTTACTTTTTCTCCACCGTAAGAACGGCTTCCTGCCGGGGATTTATCAAACCGCGTAATGGCCAGGATCTCGCGGTTGAAAAGGGAATCTTGAATTTCGAAATACCATTTGTCATCTACTTTATGTACTGTAAAAAGTCCATGTTGAGTTACTGCTTTTTCGGTTATAACTTCTTTATAAGGCTTGGGGCTGTTTTTAGCAACAGGGGAAACAATTGTACCTGTGACTGTAACAGGTTTTTTGGCCGCGGGGTTAACGGGGGTTTGCTGCGAAAAACTAATACTGACAAATGCCAGGCTAATAAACAAAGCGGTAATTGATTTCATGTGATGAAAATATGGAATTAAGCCTAAAGCTTAAAGCCTAAAGCCTAAAGCTTTGATGTATGGTTGTGCTGCATGGTGAATGGTTGACGAGTGTTGGTGGTCAACTTATAGCGGTAATGACAAATAGGTAAATGATGAATGGTATTGAACATATTCTGTTCAATATTCAGAAAAAATGTTTTAGTCATTAGGCTTTGGCCTTAAAGCTTAGGCATTACGATTAATGCAATTCAGATCTTCAAAAGCCATTTGCAGACGGTTAATGAAACTTTCCTCCCCTTTGCGAAGCCAGACACGGGGGTCATAATACTTTTTATTAGGCTTTTGGTCGCCTTCCGGATTGCCCAGCTGGCCCTGGAGGTAGGCTTCATTTTTCTTGTAGTATTTCTGAACACCTTCCCAGAAAGCCCATTGCAAATCTGTATCTAGGTTCATTTTAATAGCACCGTAACTGATAGCTTCACGTATTTGATTTTGGGGTGAACCGCTGCCTCCATGGAAAACGAAATAAACCGGTTTTGGTTTAGTTTTCAATTTCTTTTCGATATAATCCTGACTGTTTTTGAGAATGACCGGGCGAAGCTCAACGTTACCGGGACTGTAAACGCCATGCACATTTCCGAATGCGGCGGCCACACCAAATAAGTTTCCAACTTTGCTTAATTCGGTATAGGCATAAGCAACATGCTCTGGTTGTGTGTATAACTTGTCATTTTCGACTCCGCTGTTATCAACACCGTCTTCTTCTCCTCCGGTTACACCGAGTTCTATTTCAATAGCCATACCAAGAGGTTTCATTCTCTTGAAGAATTCTACTGAAGTATGAATATTTTCTTCAATGGGTTCTTCAGAAAGGTCCAACATGTGAGAACTGAAAAGAGGTTGTTTGTTTTCCTTGTAATATGATTCGCCTGCATCCAGTAATCCACTTATCCATGGAAGCCATTTCTTTGATGCGTGATCAGTATGTACGATCACAGGAACTCCGTAATATTTTGCTACCGTATGAATATGTAAGGCACCTGAAACTCCTCCATAAATATTCGCCTGTAATTTATCGTTAGGCATTCCTTTTCCTGCAACAAACTGGGCGCCTCCATTTGAGAATTGAATGATAATTGGAGAATTCACTTTTGCTGCTCCTTCCAGTGCGGCATTGATAGTGTCGGTTCCGGTAACATTTACTGCCGGTATTGCAAACTGATTTTCTTTTGCATCCTGATAAAGTGCTTCCAGTTCTTCGCCAAATAAAACGCCGGCTTTGAATTTTGCCATGGTATTGTGTTTCTAGTTTTAAGGATGCAAAGATACGGGTTCCAGCACGCACCAATAGCGCAGATTCGTTGAAAATCATCTAAAATTTAATCTATCAGTATTGTGAATCTTAGAAATTTTTCAGTCCTGGAATTTCCCCAGATTTTTTTGGATCAATGCCAGATTTTTTTGCAGGGTCTGTTTTAGCTGCCTTTTTACTAACTGGCCCATGGAACTGCATTTGAGAAATATAGGAGCTTGAAATTCTGATGCAAGCTCCTCACGCAATTGGATAAGCTTTTCAGGGGTTGAAATATTATCAGTCGACATAATATTCAGGAGGTGCATAAGTCGAAACCTGGAAGAAGCAACACGAAATGCCATCATTGTTCTTTCTTCCGTTTGATATTGGGTAATAGAATCCTGATTTAAATATTTGATACAGATTTCAACTAGTGATTTATTCTCTTTAAAAAATTGTGGCAGGTAGATATTTTTTCTTCCTTCGTAAGACTGCTGATCAAAATCAATGGCCCGGATGCGATATTGGAAATCTTCAATGTCTGGCGTAATATCAACTACAAAATTATATGATCGCATATCACCCAGTAAACGAACAAAACATCGTTCATTGAATTTCACAAACTCTTTTGCAAAACGGATCCTGTTTGTAATTGGTTCATTCAGATAATGAGTAATGAAAATATCACCGGGAATCCCTGGAATATGGTCTTCTATCAGTGTTTGCTGATAGGTGAAAAAGCTGATCCGGTTTGGAGACAACAAATGTTCGAGTTCGAGACCGTAAACACGAGATGCGTCTGCCTGCTTGATATAAAAATGATCATAGTTATCGTTGAATTTATTAACGATACGAATTCTGAAAGGACTGGAATTTGCAAAACTGCAGAAATCAACACGTGCAACATCAAGGTGTTTACTGAAAGTCAGGTCACCCTCAGTTTTTAAAATTGCATACATTTTTACCAATCCAGACCGAATATATTGCCAGTGTTGCATGTCATATGAAACGGTTTCCCATAAACTGTCTTTCCCATTTTTGTCTTTTAAAGGAACTGCATAAGCAACATGCAGGAGATCTCCGTATGAAACAGGAAGTATGACCTCACGACCGTGAAGCTGGAGATAATTTCTAAGCAAATCATTTACTGGGAAAATGGGTTTCTTCCGAGATAGCTTATTCGTTTGATTATTATCCGGCGTAAGAACGTCGAATGCAAAATTCATTTTTAGTCTTTATACAAAGATCATTCATTTAAGCTAAACCCTTAACGCCTAAAGATTAGCATTAAACCCTTAATGCAAATTCTTAAATTAATAAATTACTCAATTTAAGCAAAAGCCGAACGATAAAGAGTTAGTGAGTAATTAAGTTTTTGTATGGAAGGCATTAAATTTAAGACGTTAAACGATTAGCCTCCGATGGGTACCTCCTGCTAAATTGTTTGGAAAACTTAGCAGGAGGGCACTGGATAAACAGTCGATTTTAAAACACGGGTATTGGAAATGTTCCCGGTTTCCCCATGGAATTGGATTTCAGAATGGTTGTTTCAAGGATCAGATCTAAGGAATAAGGTCGATTCTCGGAGACGGATCAGGTTCGGATCCGCACTACTTCGAAATTGGAAATGGTTTCTACAGGACGGGTTCGATTTTTTAGGACAGGTTCAGGTTTTTCAGACAGGACAGGTTTCTCAGGATAGGAAAAATAAGAAGTTGACTGATATTGGATTTTACTCGGAAATTCTATCGGATATTGGATAAAGAACTTTGGTCGGTTTTTGGATATTGTCGGGATTGAGTTTGTATCAATCAACTTCTGAATCAAAATTAACTTATACACATATTAACAACAATAGCCTTTTTGCCTGATTTTAACAGTTCATGATTTACCCTTGAGTTGGTAGTTTAACTAGTTCGCCGTATAGTAGATTTACGAGTATTACTGAAGACAGAAGGCTTAAGGCTTAAGACCCAGGACTTATGAAAAAGATGCAAAAATTATAGTAGTTAAATTTTTAATACAAGTGTTTATATTTTACTCTCAATCACCTTTAATTTAAACCAAAAATGAAGTTTAATAAGGACATTTATTTAGAAGTACAAATCACAAAAGCTTCTAAACTTTAGAAGTAAAGGACTGCAGTACATCATATTTCGTAACTATATGAAAATTACCGCTATCATCTTTTGCAAGTACGGCTCCATTCTCTTTGCTGATGAGTGAGCTGATTCTTTCTACCGGGGTATCATAAGAGACTACCGGGTATGGAGCTTCGATTACTTCCTGAATTTTTTTATGCCTGATATCGGCTCCATTACTTAGGATGATATTGAATAATCCACTTTCACTTATGGCGCCTACCGGAATTCCTTCCCTAACAACGGGAATATTTTCAATATGCAATTCTTTCATTCGGTCAAAAGCTTCACCCACGGTTTGTTCAGGATTCAGTGTTACCAATGTATGAGTTCCGCGTGCATTTACAATATCGCGGAAAGTTTTAACATCGAGAAAACCACGTTCCATCATCCATTGATCATTATAAATTTTTGCGACATAGCGGCTGCCATGGTCATGAAAAATACAGACGACCAGATCGTCTTTTTTCAATTTGCTTTTTATTTGCATTAATCCTTGTAAACAACTTCCGGCACTGTATCCGCAAAATAACCCCTCGTCTTTGGCAAGACGGCGAGCCATGATAGCTCCGGTTTTGTCAGTTACCTGCTCGAAATGGTCAATAACAGACATATCGTAGTTTTCAGGAACAAAATCCTCTCCGAAACCTTCAGACACATATGGATGTACTTCACTCATATCAATCTCCCCGGTATTGAAATATTTTGTAAGCAAGGATCCGAATACATCAATGGCCCATACCTGTATAGCAGGATTTTTTTCTTTTAGGTACATCGCTGTTCCGGTAATTGTTCCACCGGTACCAGCGGTACAAACCAGGTGCGTAATCTTTCCGTCTGTCTGTTTCCAGATTTCAGGACCAGTGGTTTCATAATGTGCAAGCCTGTTCGCAAGATTATCGTACTGATTGCAATGAAATGAATTGGGAATATCTTTAGCCAGTCTCCTGGCTATGGAATAATAACTCCGTGGATCCTCAGGTTCGACATTTGTCGGACAAACAATTACTTCAGCGCCTACTGCTTTGAGAATATCTGATTTTTCTTTAGACTGTTTATCGGTGGTGGTGAAAATACACTTATACCCTTTTACGATGGCTGCCAAAGCCAGACCCATTCCTGTATTACCGCTGGTGCATTCAATGATGGTTCCACCGGGTTTAAGTTTGCCTTCCTGCTCTGCTATTTCAATCATCTTAACGGCCATCCGGTCTTTAATGGAATTACCGGGGTTGAAATAATCCACTTTGGCTACCACGGAACATGGGAAATCCCTTGTGATTTTATTTAAGCGGATAATTGGGGTATTACCAATAGTTTCAAGAATATTATTTTTTATATCCATGAAGCAAATGTACAAATGATTAAGCACTGTCGCCCTTGGTCCAGTGACCATTATGACTGGCATTTTTCTTCCCCTGCATATATTTATCAATGAGGATTAGTCCCAGAATAACGTTGATACCAATAAAAATATTTACATAGGTATTATTCAATAGTAGGCTCCAGTTCACTTTGTTGGCATTCAGGCTATATGCGGGTAATAATTTGCCAGTAGAATTACTGCTCCAGTGAATTTGTCCAACAAAATAAATAAAAAGTCCGCTGATCATTACCAGGAAAAAAGCCATGAACCCGCGGATCACGTTTTTATTGATATAATTTTTGGTCGCCGGAGCTACATGGAACTGAGCAATTTCTTCCATTACATTTTTGGTAAAACGAAGGGAGGGCATTTCAAGTTCTTCTTTTTGAAGTATTTCATGTATGCTCATTAATTCATTGTATTTACTACGCCAGACAGAATCCTCCGCCAGGTGCTTGGTGATGATTGTTTTATCGGATTCATTGGATAGTCCGTCTATGTATTCCCAAATAAGTTTTTCCATTTCCTGATCCATAAAATTTCTTTTTATAATCGAATGCCCGAATGAATGATTTTGTTCTCCTTTAATCCGCAAGTATTTCCCGTACTTCATTAGAAAAATGTTTTTCCATCTTATCTTTTAGACGTTGTCGTGCCCGGTGAAGTTTCACTTTTACAGTATTCGGATCCAGCCGCATTATTTTACCTATTTCCTCCAGGGTTTGGTCCCCTTTATAAAAAAGGTTGAGCACCTGCGTATCGTCAGGGCTGAGCATAGCAATGGCCTGATTTAGCATGGCATGCCTTGATTTTTGCTCAATTCCATTGGCGCTGAATCCCGATTCCCTGTTTTCTACCCGGAGACCGGTTCTTTCATTGTCAAGGGAAATTGTATCCAGTTTTTTCTTTCTTAAAAAACTCAGGCAGGTTGTTCGGGTTATGGTAAACAACCATGTGCTGAATTTTGAATCTCCACGAAAATCAGCCAGGGAGCGATATGCTTTTACAAAAACATCCTGGGCAATTTCTTCAGCATCTTCCCGGCTTTCAGTAAACCGGAGAACAAGAGTAAAGACATAATTCTGATACTTTTCTACCAATAAAGCAAATTCAGACTGTTCCCCTTTCAGGATCCTGTTTATGATCTGGTCATCTGGTTGTCTGCTTATTGTCACAGGTATAAGACGTTATATATTCGTACCTGGTTACAGGCTAAGGTACATTTAAACAAAGTATGGGAGTATGTGAATAGTTCGTTTTTTGGTGGGTTAAGCAATGTTAAAGGCATACGACCAGGGTTCAATGATTCTATAGTTCCAGAAAAAAACGATCGGTTAATGTAACCTGCGATTAAATGATGTAGTCTGATATGGTATAGAAAAATTGATAAAAATTAAAAAACAAGTTTATGGGAGCCGATCAACTGGTATTTTTTTGGCTGATTCTTAGCAGTCTTTCGATTTGCGCATTGATTTTTGGTATTAGATATATTAATAACAAGGAAAACATGGCTATGATTGAAAAGGGCCTCGATCCGAAATTGAAACAGGAAAGACGTCCGGCCCCTTTCCGTAATCTAAAGTGGGGACTGCTCCTGGTGGGTTCTGGCATAGGATTATTTGTTGCTTATCTCATGGATAATTTCTTCTTGTTTAGTGTTCGTACTCATGGAGAACATGGTATGGGTAACGATGACGCCAATGTGCCTATCTATTTTGCCCTGATAGCCATTGGAGGAGGAATCGGCCTTATAATGTCTTATAAAATTGAAAGAAAACAATTACCGGAAAATCAAGTGCTTTAATTAGTCTTGACAGAAGAGGGAACGGGGTTGCTGGTATCCAGCAACTCCATTGCTTTTTTTAACACAGGATCTGTTTGGTTCATTATATAGAAATAACCCTGGGTCCGCCATATGAACCTCGCGAGTAGGGCCTTCATGCGGGTTTCCACCTGGCTCCGATTCCCTTGATCTATTCCGTCCAGATTGATGGAATCTCTCTTTACATAGATCAGGAGCTCATTCCAGATTTCAGCGTCTTTTTTGAAGCCGGTATAAAAAGCAGCCGGTGACTGGAACTTCTTTAATTCGGCCTGGTGATTTATAAAATATTCATAAATAAAGTTATTCAGTGTTCCGCTGATATACAATTCACTTATAGTTCTGGGGATCAGCGTAGTATCAAGAGCTACAAAAAAGTCAGGTGTGATACCACCACCACCATAAACCAGTCTGCCTGCAGGCGTCTTGAAAACGGGGCCTGTATGTATATTGGATGTATCGCCATGAATAACTTCCCCATTATGAAAACGGTCAATCACTTCTTCGTTATATGCTTCTCGGCCTTTATTGTAAGGCTTCTGGATACTTCGTCCAAGGGGGGTGTAATATCGCGCGATCGTCAGTCGAAGTTCGCTGCCGTCATTTAATTCGAAAGGTTCCTGAACCAACCCTTTTCCAAAAGTTCGGCGGCCGACAATACTTGCCCGGTCCCAATCTTGCAGGGCACCTGCAAGGATCTCACTGGCAGATGCTGTTCCTTCATCCACGAGAAGAATAAGTCTGCCTGATTCAAAACTTCCCGGTCTTTGTGCATGATATTCTTTTCGCGGGCTTTTCCTTCCTTCTGTATAAACTATCAACTCATCATTTCCAAGAAATTCATCTGCCATGTTTACGGCTTCATCCACGATACCACCGCCATTTCCCCGAATATCCAATACAAGTTTTTTCATACCTTGTTTTTCTAACGGGTCTAAAGCCTTTATAAATTCTTCAAATGTAGTTCTCGAAAATTTATTGATCCGGATATAACCCGATTCTTTGTCGATCATATATGCAGCATCCAAAGCAGGAAGAGGAATAATACCGCGCAGGATAGTGAATGGTTTGGGTGAATGATAACGGAACATTGTCAGATTTACCAAGCTTGCACCAGGGCCGCGAAGTAATTTTTTAATTTTTTCCGCAGTGATTCCATTACCTGCAACAACAGAATCATTTACCCTTATTATCTGGTCACCTACCTGGAGTCCCGCTTTATCACTTGGGCCACCGATGATCACATTGGTCACATTTACAGTATCATTTAAAATCTGGAATTCTACCCCAATTCCCTGGAAATTACCTTGGAGGTCCTCATTCATTTCTACCTGGTCAACTGCCGGAATATAATAGGAATGTGGGTCCAGATGGGTAAGTAAACCCTGGATCGCTTCTTCACTTAAAGAATCTGCATGAACAGAATCAACATATTTATCTTTAATGATATCAAGCACTTCCTGGACCGGGCTCAGTTTGCCCGTCTTAAAAAACCCGCCCGTGCTGGTACTTGGATATAATCTAAATCCGATTAACATTCCCAGAATCATAACTACCGCAAATAAAAGGGGTAGCCAGAAGTTTAGTTTTTTCATTTATTTGAATTCACCTAATGGTCTGCAAATTAAGCAAAGAAATGATCTATGGTTGATGGTAAATTGTGGATGGTTTATGGCAGATGAATAATAGCGGATCATTCAACATTTACCATACACTATAAACCATATACCTTCGCCCCGGGAACTTTAAAAAGTACATATGGCAATACTGATTGCAGACAGCGGCTCTACTAAATGTGAATGGTGTTTTATATCAAATGGCCGGAGACAATTCATATATACTCAGGGAGCGAGTCCTTATTTCCTGAATGAATTGCAACTCATTGTTTTAATGCAGAATGAACTTTTACCAGCGTTAAAAAAAAACAAACCTGCCCGTATATATTTTTATGGTACTGGTTGTGCCGCTGCTTCAAACAGGGCAATGGTTCGCAGAGCTATTAAAAAAGTGTTCCCTGAAGCCTGGATAGAAGTTGAACACGATCTTACCGGTGCTGCACGAGCACTGTGCGGAAAAAATAAAGGTCTGGTTGCGATTTTGGGAACGGGTAGTAATTCAGGCTATTATGACGGGAAAAAAATTATTCTCAATAGTCCGGGACTTGGTTACGTTTTGGGAGACGAAGGCAGCGGGGCCTACCTAGGGAAAAAAGTACTGCAATATTATTTGTACAAAACCTTCGATAAAGAGCTGCATGTTAAATTTCATAAAAAATATAAAGTAACTACTGCAGATATACTTGACGCGGTTTATAAAAAACCTTTGCCCAACAGATATATTGCTTCTTTCACAATGTTCCTTACTAAAAATCGCGGGCATTATATGATAGAAAATATTATTGAAGACGGACTTTATGATTTTTTTTCCATTCACCTGACGCGTTATCCGCAATCTGGCAAAATACCTGTTTATTTTACCGGAAGTGTTGCTTTTGGGTTTCAGGATATTCTGAAAGAACTTTGTAAAACTTTTGGATGGCAGGCAGGTAAATTTCTGGAAAAACCTATGGATGGATTAATTGCTTATCATAAAATCAAATAATGGATTTCGAAAAGATTACGGAAGAACAGGGTCCTTACCGACATTTGGAAAAAATGAGTATACACGAACTGCTCACTTTTATTAATAAGGAAGATCAGCAGGTTCCGTTGGCGGTGGCTCAATCCATTTCTCTTATTGAAAAACTGACAGAAATTGTTACAGATAAAATTCTGAGTGGTGGGCGCCTATTTTATCTTGGCGCTGGTACTAGCGGCCGATTGGGAATTCTCGATGCCAGTGAAATACCACCCACATATGGGATGCCTTATGGGTTAATCATCGGATTGATTGCGGGTGGAGAAAAAGCAATCCGTACTCCAGTAGAGAACGCTGAAGATGACCTTGACCAAGGCTGGCTTGATCTCTGTGAATTTGAAGTAAATGAGAAAGATGTGGTCATTGGAATTGCAGCCAGCGGAACAACCCCTTATGTTATCAGTGCCCTGGAAAAATGCCGACAGGAAAAAATAACTACAGGTTGTGTAACCTGTAATCCGGGAACACCACTGGCAGCAGCTTCTGATTATCCGGTAGAAGTGATCGTAGGTCCTGAGTTTGTAACCGGCAGCACACGTATGAAAAGTGGAACGGCACAGAAACTGGTTCTGAATATGATTTCTACAACCGTAATGATCCGAATAGGAAGGGTAGAAGATACCCGTATGGTAAATATGCAGCTAACAAACAGTAAATTGATTGAAAGGGGTACGAGCATGCTCATGAATCAAACCGGGATCAACGATTATCAAACAGCAAAAAATCTTTTATTACAATTCGGCAGTGTTAAAAAAGCAGCCGAAAGCAGAAGGAAGTAGACCGAACTGAAAGTATGGGAGTATGGGAGTATGGGAGTATGGGAGTATGGGAGTATGGGAGTATGGGAGTGGGGAGAGCATTAAAAAATAAATAAGAAATTGCAAATGTATCCGGAATTTGAATATGCATGATATTGAACCATATTATAATTGGCGCCACATTTACGTTAGTGAAGAAGATGAGCGTTCTCCTTTCTTCGGACGTGTATACTCAGAATTTGAATTTACCCAGGCGATCTATAATTACCTTATTCACCCCCAATGGGATGAATTTGGTTCACGGACACTTTATTTAAAAGTGTTATTGGCCGATTATGAAGAAAAATATGTAATCATAGAACTTATTGGTGAATGGAATGACGCTATTGAAAATGATATTATGAGTCTTAAACGGGAAGTTGCAGACAAATTCATGGCAGAAGGAATATATAAATTTATTCTAATTGCTGAAAACGTTCTGAATTTCCACAGCGGCGATAAAGATTATTATGAGGAATGGAAAGAGGACGTAGAGGATCAACAGGGCTGGGTGGTCTGTATTAACATGCCGGAGCCTACGCAATATGATTTCCGAAGGGCTAAACTGGATCGTTATATTAGTCTGATTGAGCAACCTGACTGGAGAATCTTCAAGCCTTTTCACCTTTTTAGACTTGTAAGTGATCTGCAGGATAAAAGAATAAACAACCAATGAACCGACCGGGTGCTCGCGAAAATAAATTTTTTGTATCGCCGGAATGATTTATTTTTGAGTTTGTATATGTTCAACACAAAAGCATACCGTTACTTTAGTTTTTATTTTTTCTTCTACTTTAGAAGCAAACCGGGAATGCTTTTGTTAATCAACAAATAAATTTTAAAACTTAACAATAGAATCCCGGTCAAAAGCCGGGATTTTTTTTTATCATATGCAGCACCTCATACAACGCGTGGCTATTCAGGGATATGAAGGAAGTTTTCACCAGGAAGCAGTCCGTATTTTTTTTGGAGATAAGACTAATATCCTGGCATGTGCGCGATTCCAGGATGTGGTAAAATCTGTAACTGATCCCAACCTTTGTGATGCGGCGGTAATGGCGATTGAAAATTCCATTGCTGGTAGCATTCTTCCCAATTATTCCCTTCTTCGGAACAGTGACCTAGTAATTGCTGGTGAAATTTATCTGCAGATCAGGCAGAACCTCGTAGTGAATCCTGGCATAACCTTGAAAGATATTAAGGAAGTGCATTCACATCCGATGGCTATACTTCAATGTCTGGATTTTCTGAATCAGTTTGATTGGAAACTTATTGAAACAGAAGATACTGCGTTGAGCGCTAAACATATTCATCAACGCAAAAGCAAACATATTGCTGGCATAGCTAGTAGTCTCGCGGCCAGTTTATTTCAGCTGGAGAAACTCGCACCTGATATCCATACCATGAAAAATAACTATACCCGTTTTTTGGTTCTTCAACGTAGGGAAAATGCAGAACCTGTAAAAGATGCAAATAAAGCGTCTGTTACTTTTCACACAGATCATTCACGCGGAAGCCTCGCAAAAGTACTAACCCTGATTGCTGATGCAGGTATTAACCTTAGCAAATTGCAATCATATCCGATTCCCGGAAGCGACTGGAAATATAGTTTCCACGCTGATATGGAGTTTGAAAATACAGGAGAATTTGAAAATGTGATCGAGATTATTAAGCCAGCAATATCTGATTTGAGAATTTATGGGATATACAGAAAAGGAATACAGGTCTAAAGCATAAAACTCAAAAATCCAGGTGGATAATTTATATTTTATTATTCATGATTAGATTGAATTATTTAAAATAATTATAAAAATGATTCAGGCATTAAGCCCTAACCTATAAGCTTTCAATTATGAAGATGGCAAAACGACTCGAAGGCATTGGTGAGTACTACTTCTCGAAAAAATTACGGGAGATTGAAGATCTAAACCGGGAAGGCAAAAATATTATCAGTCTGGGTATCGGTAGTCCTGACCAGGCTCCGCATCCTGAGGTGATCCGGATTTTGAATGAAGAGAGCCGCAAACCTAATACCCATGCTTATCAAAGTTATAAGGGGTCTCCGGTTCTGCGAAAAGCCATGGCTGACTGGTATAACAAATGGTATGGTGTCAATTTGAATCCGGATCTGGAAATTCTGCCATTAGCGGGATCCAAAGAAGGTATCATGCATATTTGTATGACATATGTGAATATGGGAGATCTCGTATTAATTCCTAATCCGGGTTACCCAACTTACCAAAGCGCCGCAAAACTGGCAGGCGCCAACCTGGTTGCTTATGAATTAAAAGAAGAGAATAATTGGTTGCCCGATTTTAAAGAATTAAAAAATCTGCTGGAAACGAAGCAACCTGACCAGGAAACAGTACTGATGTTTGTGAATTATCCGCAGATGCCAACCGGACAATTGCCAACTAAAAAACTTTTTAAAGAACTGGTTTCATTTGCAAAAGAAAACAATGTCCTGCTCGTACATGACAATCCATATAGTTTTATTCTAAATGACGAGCCCTTGAGCATATTGCAGGCTGAGGGTATCTGCGATCACGTGATTGAGTTGAATTCTCTAAGTAAGTCTCATAATATGGCCGGATGGCGTGTTGGTATGATGATCGCCAAATCAAAGCATATTGAAAATGTACTTCGATTTAAAAGTAATATGGACAGCGGAATGTTTCTTCCACTGCAACTTGCAGCAGCGAAAGCGCTGTCGCTTCCGGCATCATGGTACGAGGAAGTAAACAAATTATACCGAATTCGGAAATTAGCCGTGGAAATAATGCTCGAAGGATTGGGATGCCGGTTTTCAAAAAAACAGGGTGGACTATTTGTTTGGGCAAAGATCCCGGATGAAATTGCTGATGGGTATGCACTAAGTGATCTTTTATTATACAATGCCAATGTATTTGTCACACCAGGCGGCATTTTTGGAAGTGCCGGAAACAAGTATATCAGGGTAAGTTTATGTGCTCCTGAAGAAAAAATTCTTGAAAGTTTTGAAAGAATCAAAAAGGCTGGATTTATAAAACCAAAACAACATGTTTAATACAGTCACCATAGTTGGTGTGGGTTTGATCGGCGGGTCTTTTAGTCTCGCTTTGAAGGATCATGGCATGGTTAAGAAGGTTATCGGGGTGAGCCGAAGTGGTGCTACGGCCCGCAAAGCCCTGGATCTTGGAATAGTAGATGAAGTATTACCATTGGAAGAAGCTGTTAGGCAAAGTGATTTGATATATGTAGCAATTCCTGTAGATGCAACACTTCCGGTGATGAAGGTCATTCTGGATCTAGTTACTCCAAAGCAAATAGTAGCTGATGCAGGATCAACCAAATATGCGCTTTGTAAATTTATATCTGATCATCCGGGCAGGAGTCGGTTTGTTGCTACACATCCGATGTGGGGAACAGAATACAGCGGCCCAGAAGCCGCGGTACATAATGCATTTCGCGGTCGTTCCTGTGTTATCTGTGAAAGAGAAAAATCCGACCCTGAGGCTTTGGCAATGGTTGAAAAGATTTATACAATACTGGGTATGTCGCTTGTAAATATGGAGGCGGAAAGCCATGATGTTCACGCAGCCTACGTAAGTCACATTTCGCATATTACTTCCTTTGCCCTGGCCAATACTGTATTGGAAAAAGAAAAGGAAGAGGATGCTATTTTCGAACTTGCCGGAGGTGGTTTTGAAAGTACGGTCAGGCTTGCTAAAAGTAGTCCGGCTATGTGGGGGCCAATCTTTATGCAAAACCGCGAAAACGTATTGGATGTTTTGAACGAACATATTACACAATTGCGCAAATTCAAAAGTTGCCTGGAAAAGGAAAACTATGATTACTTGGTGGAGCTGATGGAAAATGCTAATAAGATTCGAAGGATTCTTGAATAAAAGGAATATTGCCTAGTGATTTAAGCCTTAAGCCTGGTACTAAATGAGATTGAAAAAAGTGGTCAGATCAAATAATGGAAGGGTTAAAAAAATTGGATTTTGAATAATGATCAGAGAATTACAGTGTATGGACTATTCAGCTAAAGTGTTAGGCTTTAAGCTTTAAGCTTTAGGCTTTAAAGGCCGAATGGCCTGGAAAAAGACTACCTTTGCGCAAAATTTTAGAACCGTATGAGTACATTTGAAGGGCTTGGGTTGCAGGAGAATCTCCTGAAGGCTATAACTGCATTGGGGTATACCCAACCCACCCCTATACAGGAAAAAGCAATTCCTGTTTTATTGAGTGGCACAAAGGATCTGGTCGGACTTGCCCAGACAGGAACCGGAAAGACCGCAGCTTTCGGGCTGCCATTACTGCAATTACTTAAAGTGGAACAAAGGTTCCCCCAGGCACTCGTTGTTTGTCCGACTAGAGAACTTTGTATGCAAATCGTAAGTGAGGTAGAGCTCTTCAAAAAATTTATGGCGGGCGTTCAGGTTTTGGCGGTCTATGGAGGTGCTTCAATTGGAATGCAGATCCGTGATTTAAGAAGGGGAGTACAGATCGTTGTAGCGACACCCGGCAGGCTTATCGATCTGATCGAAAGAAAAGCCATAAATCTGGAGGAGATAAAATACGTTGTGCTGGATGAAGCAGACGAAATGCTGAATATGGGTTTTCAGGATGATATTGAGTTCATACTTCAGAATACACCTAAGCGGGATGCCACCTGGTTATTTAGTGCGACAATGCCTGCTGAAATAAAAAGGGTAAGCAGAAAGTATATGAAAGAACCGATGGAAATTACTGTAGGTACTAAGAATACGGCCAATAAAAATATTGATCACCAGTTTTTTGTTACGAATGCGCATCATCGGTATGAAGCACTGAAACGATTGATTGATTTTAATCCGGGTATTTATGGAATTATTTTTACACGTACGAAAGCTGATGCGCAGAATATATCAGAGAAACTTACGCGGGAAGGGTATGATATCGATGCATTACATGGCGATCTGACCCAACAACAGCGAGATAAAGTAATGGGAGAATTCAGGGAGAAATCATTGCAATTGCTCATTGCGACTGACGTAGCAGCCCGGGGAATTGACGTGCAGGGAATCACACATGTAATCAATTATGAGTTGCCGGATGACGTGGAAATCTACACACACCGGAGTGGAAGAACCGGAAGGGCAGGAAACACAGGGGTTTGTTTGTCGATTGTCCATTCAAGAGAAATCGGAAAACTACGTCAAATAGAACGTATCGTTCAAGTACCTTTCCATAAAGTAGAAGTCCCGACTGGAAAAGACGTTTGCCGTAAGCAGTTTTTTCATTTTATGGATAAATTACTGAATGCGGATATTAGTCACGGTGATTATGAATCCTATGTGCCCATGTTGGAAGAGAAATTTGCTGATGTGAGCAAGGAAGAAGTATTGAAAAGGGTAGCAGCACAGGAATTTACGCGCTTCCTGAAATATTATGAAAATGCGGAAGACCTGAATGTGCGTGTACAAAGAGAAAGAGAGGGGCCTGTACGCGGACCCAGGGAACGAATACCCATTGGAGCAGGAAGAACACTTCGGCCCTCATTTTTACCTGGAAACGGAGATTTTGTAAAATTGTTTGTGAATCTGGGAACCAAGGATGGTTTTTATAAAGCCAGTTTTCTGCAATTTGTATTGGATATGAGTGACCTGAGAAAAGACGTGCTGGGGAAAATTGATATGAAGGAAATGAACAGTTGGATCGAGATTGACAGAAAGTCGGCTCCCCAGATGATCAGAGCCATAGATGGTAAGAATTACAAAGGGAGGAGGATACGGATGAATGATGCAAATTCAAAATAATAATGTGGTCGATGTGAAATTGTGATAAATATGAATAAGAGTAAAGAAATTTGAAAATGGAAAGGTAAAGATGAAAAATTCAAATAATAATTAACACATTTTCATTTATCGTTCAATTCTAATATTTCCATATTTTTCCTGATACGACATATGGCACTTTAATAAAGAAACATAAACAAATACTCGAAATGGTAGCAACAAAATCAATGAAAGAAGTAACCCAGGCTGCGTGGGCGAAGCGCCCGTTGATTATTTCCGGTCCCTGCAGTGCAGAAACGGAAGTGCAGGTAGTCCAAACGGCTGTACAACTACAGGAAACCGGAAAAGTAGATATTATGCGAGCAGGAATCTGGAAACCCAGAACCCGTCCGGGAAGTTTTGAAGGCATAGGAACCAAAGGACTTCCCTGGCTCCAAAAGGCCCGGGACATTACCGGTATACCTGTGGCTGTGGAAGTTGCAACCGCCAAACAAGTAGAAGATGCCCTGCATTTCGACGTGGATGTTCTTTGGATAGGAGCCAGAACAACTGTAAATCCTTTTAGTGTGCAAGATGTGGCGGATGCACTCCGGGGAGTAGATGTTCCGGTTCTAATCAAAAATCCGATCAACCCTGACCTCGAGCTTTGGATTGGAGCTGTCGAACGCGTTTCCAAAGCTGGTATTAAACAAATCGGTCTCATCCACAGGGGCTTCAGCTCCTATGGAAATACAGAATACCGGAATGCACCAATGTGGCATCTGGCTATCGAGATGAAACGACGTCATCCGGGCATGTTGTTCCTCAACGATCCTTCACATATCTGCGGGAGGCGGGATATTCTTCAGGAAGTTGCCCAAACGGCGATTGACCTGGATTTTGACGGGCTTATCATTGAAAGTCATATCGATCCCGATAAAGCCTGGAGCGACGCCAAACAACAGATCACACCAGCCAAACTGGGTGAATTGATCACCAACATACGCTGGCGCAACGAGGACGTTGCATCGGAGGAATATCATGCAGCCCTGGAAAAATTAAGACAGCAGATTAACCAGCTTGATGATGAACTCATGCAGATCATTAGTGAAAGGATGAAGATTTCTGAAAAAATCGGACAATATAAAAAGGATAATAATATTACGATCCTGCAAACAAACCGATGGAACGCTATCCTGGAAAGGGCCTTCAAGAAAGGGGATAAACTTGGCCTTAGCCAGGAATTCATAACAAAATATTTTGACGCAGTGCACATGGAAAGTATAAATCACCAGAATAAAGTGATGAATTCTTAAGAAATAAATTATAGTATGCTGAAAAAGACTTTTTCATTTTCTGCTTCCAGGACCACCTGCTATTTTGATGCATCATTTGCTCAAATCGGTAACCTGGTAGAAAAAGAAAGGTCCATTTTTATTACGGACCAGCATATTTATGATCAACATAAAAAATATTTCAAGAGCTTAAAATTCATCCAGATTCCTGCTGGTGAATCTTTTAAGGTTCAATACATTGTTGACCAGATTATAGACCAGCTCATCAGCTTCGGTGCAGACCGCCAGACTACCATTATTGGTGTAGGAGGAGGTGTGGTAACGGATATCACAGGTTATGTAGCTTCCATTTACATGCGGGGCGTACCATTTGGATTCATACCTACATCCATTCTCGGAATGGTGGATGCATCCATTGGGGGTAAAAACGGAATAGATATAGGTAACTATAAAAACATGATTGGCGTGATCCGCCAGCCGGGATTTTTGTTTTATGATGTATCCCTTTTACAATCCCTCCCTGTCGAAGAATGGGTAAATGGATTTGCTGAAGTAATCAAACATGCAGCAATCAAAGATGCCTCACTTTTCCAGGAACTCGAAAAAAATTCTATTCACAGTTACCGAAAGAATAAAAAAGCGCTCACAGAACTTATTCGAAAAAACGTAATGATTAAATCGGCTGTCGTACAGAAAGATGAATTTGAAGAGAATGAACGAAGGCTTTTGAATTTTGGTCATACTCTTGGACACGCAGTCGAAAATGTTTACCATTTGCCACATGGTCATGCGATTTCCATTGGAATTAAAGCAGCCTGCCTGATTTCGGAAGAGATGTTGAATTTTAAAGAAACTGCCCGAGTGACCGGACTCCTGCAACAATATGGGTTACCGATTGATATACCCGTTGATTTTGGGAAAGTGATTGAGATTATGCGTATGGATAAAAAGAAGACAAGGGATATAATGCATTATGTATTATTGGAAAAATTAGGTAAGGCGGTAATTAAGCCGATACCCATGTCTCATTTAGAAAAATTGCTCTATTCAATTGCCCGCGCCAGATAAAATAACATGAACGTTACAATTTTTCCATCTGTTATAAAAGGAAACCTTCAGGCTCCTTCTTCCAAAAGTTCAATGCAACGTGCTTGCGCGGCTGCATTGATTTCAAAGACAAAATCTCATATTATCAACCCGGGCGTATCCAACGATGATCTGGCGGCTCTCCGCGTTATCCGTACATTAGGTGCAAATATTGAAAATCTTTCCGATGGTTCCTTGCTCATAGAAAGCAATGGTATTAAACCTGTAAATGATTATGTGAACTGCGGTGAAAGCGGCCTTGGCATCCGGATGTTTACACCGCTGGTTGCGCTGAATTCGCATACAATAACTATCGAAGGAGAAGGAAGTCTTCTTAACAGGCCGATGCATTTTTTTGATGAGATACTGCCAAAACTTGGAGTGGAAATTCGATCAAATATGGGTAAACTGCCACTTCAAATCAAAGGTCCACTGGTCCCTGTAAATATCCAGACCGATGGTTCACTGAGTTCCCAATTCCTGACCGGTCTGCTAATGGCATATGCAGCTACTGATGCAAAAAATATAACTATTGAAGTAATCAACCTGAAAAGCCGGCCCTATATTGATCTAACGTTATCGGTTATGCGCGCTTTTGGTTTGAAAGTTCCTGCGAATCAGGATTATCATTCATTTTATTTTTCTTCCGAAACCTGGATAAAACCAACCGCCACAATTGAGTATATAGTAGAAGGTGATTGGAGCGGGGGCTCTTTCCTTTTAGTGGCTGCGGCTATTGCAGGTCAGGCGGTTTTGCGTGGGTTGGATCCCGGTTCCACCCAGGCTGATAAAGCAATTTTACAGGCGTTGCAGGATGCAGGTGTCCCAATATTGATGGGACAAAATGAAATTCGGATAGGTGATAACCGCCAAAAAAAATTAAAAGCATTCCGTTTTGATGCGACTGACTGCCCCGACCTTTTCCCCCCGCTGGTAGCCCTGGCTTCAGTTTGCCATGGGTCCAGTTTTATTAAAGGTGTTAGCAGGCTAGCTCATAAGGAAAGCGATCGGGCTCATACTCTTCAGGAAGAATTCGGTAAACTGGGTGTTGATATACTGATCAATGAAGATGTGATGGGAATAAAGGGGACTGAAAAAATAAATGCAGCTACTGTTCATTCAAGGCATGATCACCGGATAGCTATGGCAATGGCTGTGGTTGCCTTGCGGGCTGCCGGTCCCGTACAAATAGAAAATGCTGATGCCATAAATAAATCCTATCCGGATTTTTTTAATGATCTTACAAAGCTTGGTGTTTCGGTTCATGAATTAGATAAGATATTTTAGTATGAATTCATTTGGACGTTTATTCAGGATGACCATTTTTGGTGAATCGCATGGAGTAGCAGTAGGGCTAGTCCTGGATGGTTGCCCGGCCGGTTTATCTTTGACCCCTGAAGATTTTATTGCTGATATTGAAAGAAGAAAAGGCGGAATCCAAAAGGGTACTACACCTAGACAGGAATCTGACCTGCCTATTTTCAAAACAGGAATATTTAACAATATTACAACGGGGGCACCCATTACCATCCTGTTTGAAAATAATAATACTCGTTCAGGAGACTATGAAAAACTAAGGGCTATACCAAGACCAGGTCATGCGGATTTCGTAGCACATGAAAAATTCGGTGGTTTTGAAGATTACCGTGGGGGTGGTCATTTTAGTGGCAGACTTACCGTTGCCCTTGTCGCTGCCGGTGTGATTGCTAAAAAA
>DASZHV010000036.1:0-92540 GCA_035937535.1 Puia sp.
CGATGACGGATGACCGTTATTCAATTCACTCCTATATTCCCATACTCCCATACTCCCATACTTGTTTTAAGGCTTTAAGCTTAGTTCAGCAAAGTACTTATGGAAAAAAGGAATCGTTTCAATACCCTTGTAAAAATTGGCGATATTGTATTTCTCGTTTGGTGAATGCAGGTTGTCACTATCCAAACCGAAGCCCATGAACACAATTTTTATACCCAGTTCTTTTTCCAATAACGAACATATTGGAATACTGCCTCCCCCCCGCTGTGGTACAGGTTTTTTTCCAAAGCTGGATTCGATGGCTTTTTCTGCAGCGATATAAGCTAGTGAGTCCATTGGAGTCATGTATGGTTCCCCGCCGTGCAGTTCAAAACAATTAACGAAAACACCTGGCGGGGCTATATTTTTGAAATAATCCAGTAAGAGTTTAGCAATTTTTCCTGAGGTCTGATTAGGAACAAGTCTCGCAGAAATCTTTGCTGATGCTTTGGAGGGAAGGACAGTTTTTGAACCTTCTCCCTGATATCCACCCCAGATTCCGTTGATTTCAAGTGTAGGCCGGATACCTGTACGCTCATTGGTACTATAGCCTTTTTCTCCCCAAAGCGCTTTTATACCCAGGTCCTTCATGTATTCCTTTTCATTGAAAGGTGCGGCTGCCATTTTTTTTCTTTCCTCCGCTGATGATTCCAGTACATCATCGTAAAAGCCCGGAATGGTAATATGGTTGTTTTCATCGTGACAACTTGCAATCATCCTGGCGAGGACGGTTATCGGATTAGCAACAGCTCCTCCGTATACGCCGCTGTGGAGATCACGATTGGGACCCGTTACTTCAACCTGTATATAAGCCAGTCCCCTCACGCCGATTTCGATGGAGGGAGTTTCAAGACTGATCATTGAAGTATCGCTAATCAGGATCACATCTGCCTTCAACAGGTCCCTGTGAGAAGCAACGAAAGCACCCAGGCTAGGTGAACCGATTTCTTCTTCACCTTCAATAATAAATTTAATATTACAAAATAAGGGCCCGGAATGATTCATGATTTCAAGAGCCTTTACATGCATAAAAAACTGACCCTTATCATCTGCGGATCCACGGGCATAAATCATCCCGTTTTTTATCGTGGGTTCAAAAGGAGGACTATCCCATAAATTTAATGGATCTACTGGCTGTACATCATAATGACCGTATACGAGAACAGTAGGTTTAGCCGGGTCAATAATTTTTTCTGCATATACAACCGGATGTCCGGCTGTTTCAAAAATGGTTGCATTTTCGGCACCTGCCTGCAAAAGAGATTTTTTTACAGCTTCTGCACATACAACCATATCTGACTTATGCTGACTATCCGAACTAATGGAAGGAATTCTGAGCAGTCCGAATAATTCTTGCAGAAACCGGTCTTTATTTTCTTCCTGATATTTTTTCCAGGCTTCCATACTAGTTATGAATTATAAGTTATGAATTATTAATCGCCTACCGCCAACAGCCAACAGCCAACATATCGAGGTCGCGAAATTACCTAAAAAGGAGTGTTCACATCATGCTTTTTATTTGGAATGGCGTTTTGCATTTCCCATTCTATTTTTTTGATGAATGGATGTTCGCGGACCTTGCAATCACTTTTGATACAAACAGGACAACAGTTTGGGATGCAGCCATCTGAATGCACAAAAAATTCCATAACAGATCCGAATTCGGATTGAATGAGTTTGCGAAGTCTGTCAATTTCTTCGTGTGCTTCGCGAACGTTTAAGTACCATGGTACAGTCATATGACAATCGACGTGAAGTACATTACCGAATTTTATCACACGCAGATTATGAATATCAATCCAGTTAGGTATGCGGCTGTTGTTTAAGAGAGCAATCACTTTCCCCAGTATTTTTTCATCGGCTTCATCCATAATGCCCGCCACGGATTTGCGGGCAATACGATACCCGATGACCATGATAACGACTGACATAATGATGGCAACGACGCTGTCAAGCTGGGGAATATGTGTAAAATAAATCAGGAATAGTCCAATTATGATGGCAAGTGTGGAATAAGTGTCGGACTTCAAATGCTGACCGCTTGCCTGAAGGGCTTCAGAATTATTTTCCTCCCCTTTCTTTACAGCATACAAACCCACCACAAAATTTATAATGGCAGAAATACCCACCAATAGAATACCATAATTGAGTTTTTGCAATTCTTTGGGATGAATGAGCTGGCTCACCGCCTCATAAATGATAAAAACTCCGGCCAGCATGATAAGCGTGCCTTCGATAGCAGCCGAAAGAAATTCTGCTTTTCCATGTCCGTAAGGATGATTAATGTCACGTGGCTTATACGCAATGGTTAAACTATACAGGCCCACGATTCCAGCAATCACATTTACAATGCTTTCCAGTGCATCCGTCAGGATGGCTACCGAACGTGTGAGCCACCAGGCAATTATTTTGATGGAAAACAAAAGCACGGCAACAAAAAGAATCCAGGACTGAATGCGGAGGGTTTCTTTGCTTTTATCCACGAAATAATTTGTCTGCAAATGTAAAAGGAATAAGTGCTAACCAGATGAAGACTGGTCCCTTTTTGTACAGAGGTTATTTTTTATTTTCAGGGGACTTCGGTTTGTTGAATTTTTTAAACAGTCGGTTATAAAATTCCCTGTTGAAAAGTTGCGAATCATTCATGGCTTTATAAGTAAGGAAAATGCCAATCGGCAGGAGTACAAACGTGGCCATCCACATACCGACGAATGGCTGCATCACGTCTTCTTTTACAAGCTTGCTGCCGAAATTATTTAACAGAAAAAAGATTACGAAAAATATAACGGCAAAGATCAGCGGAAGACCGATACCGCCCTTACGAATAATAGAACCCAACGGTGCACCGATCAGGAAAAGAACAAGACAGGCAATGGACATCGTAATTTTTTCATGCCATTTCATCAGGTGCATGCGCAGGTTTTTCCGGTCGTTATCAAAGCTGATGGCTGAATTATCTGTACTGGATTTGATATTACTTATTATGGTATATGTTCTCTGCAACAAGGGACGGAGGGTTGAATCGGGCAGTACCTGCTTAATGGAATCCACTCTTGAAAGAGATGGCCGGGTTTTCCAGGGACTATCCAGATATTTCAAAATCGGGATGTTTGGTTTCAATAGATTTTTGGATTGTTTCTGGTAGGAGGCCGTAATATTTTCAAGGGAATCAATTGTTGTAGCCAGTTGCCGCATATTCAGCATCTGGTAGTTATTTTTAAAAGTGCTGTCATCAGTTTTATTTAGTTTGAATGAACTCAGGTCGAATACTTTTTTATATTCTTTAAAACCCATTCGGATAAGTTGGGTATTTATGGAATTTCGCTGTCCTTTTTCCTGATAGTTCCACCCGTTTTTCAAATTGAATTCCAGGAATTTCTTATCTTTTGAGATAGTCATTTTTCCACTCTGTGCCACGATGATATTATCCTGTAACAGATTATAATTATGCTGATAAATCAGGATATCATGAATATTGGATCCGTCTTTTTCTTTACTTCCAATCTTAATGATATAACCATCAATTTTATCATAGAATACACCTTCTTTAATATCGAACGCGGGTTTAGAAACGATAATATCAAATTTGAGCGTTTGCATTTTCAGCTCCGCTACGGGAATGATATAATTATTAAACATAAAGGCAATCCCGCAGATAAATAAGGAGGTAATGAAAAGCGGTCGCATGAATCGGAGCAGGGGAATACCGGCTGACTTGATAGCTACGAGTTCAAATGTTTCTCCAAGATTTCCAAAAGTCATTATAGAAGAAAGCAAAACCGCCAGGGGTAATGCCAGCGGAACAAGTGTTGTGCAGACATATAAAACAAAAGTACCTATGGTAAATAAATCAAGACCCTTGCCTACAATATCGTCAATATAAAGCCAAAAGAACTGGAGAACCAGTACGAAGAGTGTAATAAAAAATGTTGCGATGAACGGACCTATGAAAGAACCAATAATTAGTTTGTCTAATTTTTTTATCACCACGCAAATTTAGGCTTAAAGCTTAACGCCTAAAGCTTAACGTAAAAGAAGAAATGTGAAAATTACCAAATTGAAGCGGTCAACGGTCAACGATCAACCGTTAATGATCAATTGCCGAGTCTGTGAAATAAATCTTTCACTTGGTAGCTCCAAAGCTGGGTCTGGTCCTTTATATCTTTTTTATCTGCAAAGTCTTTAATCAGAAGAATCGTTTGATTGGTGATATCTGACTTTTCAATCCGGAATTCAAAAAACTCTTCTATCGGAGAATCAGACCAGTGAAACCGAACGAATTTATCTAATTCACTTTCCAATACTTCGGCCTTGGTGGTTGAACCATTCCATGAAAAGCTGAATATATTATCTCGCTCATCTACCTTATCTGCAAACCATTCCTGAAGTCCGGCCGGGGTACTCAAAAACTCGTATAAAATGGAAGGAGGGCACTTTAACGAATATTCTAACGTGAACTGCTGTTTCTTGCTCATCTATGGTGCTGTTGATCGTGGGCTGCAATTATAGATAAATATTTGATGACCTGAAATTTTTTTTAATTCTCCGGAAAGCACTGATAATGAAGAAATCATCCATGCTCAAAATGGGAAAGAATTGAAAATCAGACCTTTAACAAGGTTCTCGTTTGGAATTTTGGACCTGAATCCTTATATTGATCAGGGTTAAAGGAATCTTCTTAATTACATTATAAGAAAAGATTCATTTATACGTTTTTATAAATATCCATATATCTGAATCTCAGAAGAACTTTTTAAACCTATAACCCTTTAAAATTACCTGCCCATGAGTATGCGTCAACTCAAGATCACGAAGAGTATTACAAATCGTGAGTCTCAGAGCTTGGAAAAATACCTGCAGGAGATCGGAAAAGTTGAATTGATCACACCAGAAGAAGAGGTAAAACTCGCTATCCGGATAAAGCAGGGTGATCAGAAGGCCCTCGACAAACTAACTAAAGCCAATCTTCGATTCGTAGTTTCAGTAGCCAAACAATATCAGAACCAGGGTTTAACCCTGCCAGACCTCATCAATGAAGGAAATCTGGGTCTGATTAAAGCAGCACAGCGTTTTGATGAAACCCGCGGTTTTAAATTCATTTCTTACGCAGTTTGGTGGATCCGCCAGAGTATACTGCAGGCACTTGCCGAACAGTCCCGTATCGTTCGACTCCCCCTGAATAAGGTAGGATTGACAAACCGAATTGCAAAAGCATATTCCATGCTGGAACAGCAGTTTGAAAGAGAACCTTCTGCGGAAGAACTTGCTGAATTGCTTGAACTGGATATTGAAGAAGTTTCATCTACCCTTGGTATAGGAGGAAGGCATATCAGTGTTGACACACCTTTATCTGAAGGCGAGGACAATACCCTCATCGATGTAATGGAAAACCCAAATGCTGACCGTGCCGAAACAAATATTGAACACAACGAATCTTTGAAAGTGGATATTGACCGGTCCCTGAAGACACTTACAGAGCGTCAGAAAGAAGTTATATGCTTTTTCTTTGGTATCGGTGTGGATCATCCCATGAGTCTGGAGGATATCGGTGACAGGTTCAGCCTTACACGGGAACGCGTGAGACAGATTAAAGACAAAGCAATAACCAAACTCAGGAGTAATTCAGGTGCAAAATCCCTGAGGAATTATCTGGGTATTTAATCACGAAAGCATACTATTGACAAAATATTACACTTCATTATCTTACATTTGCCTTTCTGAAAAACGTGGATAGAACGAGATGTTTATTCACGTTTTTTCATTTCATTATTCTTAAATGACTGGAGGTTTATGTTTGAAAATCTGAGTGAGAAACTCGATTCTGCATTTAAGCAGCTAAAGGGTCAGGGCAGGATTACCGAACTCAATGTAGCTGCAACTGTGAAGGATATCCGGCGTGCTTTGATTGATGCCGACGTGAATTTTAAGATTGCTAAAGAATTTACTGATACGATTCGTAACAAGGCTATGGGACAAAAAGTGCTGAATGCCGTAAGTCCCGGACAGTTAATGGTAAAAATCGTACAGGATGAACTCGCACAGCTCATGGGTGGCAATGAGAGTGTGTTTAATGCGAAAGGAAATCCGGCCGTAATCCTCGTTGCCGGTCTGCAGGGTAGCGGTAAAACTACTTTCAGTGGAAAACTCGCCAATTACCTCAAATCACAAAAAGGATTTTCACCATTGCTTGTAGCCGCTGACGTTTACCGTCCGGCAGCGATTGAGCAATTGAATATCCTGGGTACACAGATCGGGGTGGATGTATTCACATTGGAAGGAAACCTGGATCCGGTAAGCATTGCCAGACAGGCTGTAGCCGAAGCCAAGAGCCGGAATAGAAACGTGGTTATTGTGGATACTGCCGGCCGTTTGGCCATAGACGAAGTCATGATGGCCGAAGTGGCAAATATTAAAAAAGCAGTCGACCCTCAGGAAATCCTCTTTGTTGTGGATTCCATGACAGGTCAGGATGCAGTGAATACAGCGAAAGCCTTTAATGAAAGACTTGATTTTACAGGGGTTGTCCTGACCAAGCTCGACGGTGATACCCGTGGTGGAGCAGCTCTTTCCATCAAATACACCGTAAATAAACCCATTAAATTTGTAAGCAGCGGGGAGAAAATGGATACCCTGGACGTGTTTTACCCGGATCGTATGGCCCAGCGTATCCTGGGCATGGGCGATATTACCTCCCTGGTTGAGAAGGCCCAGTCTCAGTTCAATGAGGAGCAGGCCCGGAAACTGGAGAAAAAAATAAGGAAAAACCAGTTCGATTTCGAGGATTTTAAACAGCAGTTGGATCAAATACGCAAAATGGGAAATATCAAGGATCTCCTGGGTATGATTCCAGGCGTTGGCAAGTCCATCAAGGACATTGACATCAGTAATGACTCATTTAAAGGCATCGAAGCCATGATTGGCTCCATGACGCCCTTTGAGCGGGCAAATCCGGATTCAATTGACCAGAGCCGAAGAAAACGGATAGCCAAAGGAAGTGGTAAGGAATTGCAGGAAGTAAATGCGTTCATGAAGCAATTCGAGCAGATGAAACAGATGATGAAATCCATGAATAAAATGCCTATGGGCGGTATGGGCTTTGGGAAACGTTAAAATTCCGCCTCATCAAAAAATAGGACAAATCATTCGGCATTTTATCGATCATGTATTACATTTGCATCAATAGATTGCTTCTTGCGATCTGAATTTAAACCTTATTAAATAACGCATTTAAATTTTTATTTAAGATGCCAGTAAAAATCAGACTCCAAAGACATGGGTCTAAGAAAAGACCATTTTATTTCATCGTCGTTGCCGACATCAGAGCCCCAAGAGACGGTAAATTCATTCAGAAAATCGGTACTTACAATCCTCTAACTGTTCCTGCATCGGTTCAGCTTGACCGCCAAAAAGCGCTTGACTGGCTGCATAAAGGAGCACAACCTACGGATACGGTTCGCCGCATTCTCAGTTATAAGGGCGTATTATACCTGAAACACCTGTTACGCGGAGTTAAACTCGGCCTTTTTGATGAAGCAGCTGCCATGGAAAAATTTTCCAAATGGCATAGCGAACATGAATTGCATGTTAAAAAACGTCAGGAAGATAATCGTAAAGCAAGACCTGGTGGAAGACGAAGCCCCTCTCCGGCAAGAAGGGTAGAAAGAAAACAGGAGAACGAAGCACAGGGTTAAACGATGTTAAAATATTTTTATCAAGGCTAACCGTCCGCCAGCTGGCGGACGGTTAGCCTTTTTTCATGGAAGACATTGATCGATGGAAAACAGTTACAGAAATATTGGCAAAATAGTTTCAGTATTTGGTTTGAAGGGGGAAGTGATCGTTCAGCATCACCTTGGAAATAAAATCGCCGTTACAAAAATAAAAGTGATTTTCATCGAACAAAAAAAGGAAGAATTACTACCCTATTTCGTGGAATCTGCTAGGAAAAAAGGTGAAGACGATTTATACCTGAAGCTGGAAGGAATTGATAGTAAGGAAGCTGCTTCAAAATTTATCCGCAGGGAAGTTTGGATCAAAGAAGAAGAAGTACAGATCCATACCCGGAAAAATAATCCGATCGGGTGGGTAGGCTACCAGGTAGTGGATCAGGGCAAGGACCTTGGTCCCATTATGGAAGTTATTGAACAACCACACCAGGTACTTTGCCGGCTGGAAATAAATAGTAAAGAAGTGCTGATTCCAATAAATGAACAGACCCTGCAAAGGATAGATCATAAATCAAAGAAGCTTCTATTGAATCTTCCCGATGGTTTGTTAGATGTATATTTAGGTTAGTGTGGTAGTGTGGTAGTGTGGTAGTGTGGTAGTGCCGGCAGGCAGGCGTCAACGGTCAACCATCATCGATAAATTAACAGATTCCACAAAATATAACCACCCTGCATGCGTTGACTTTTTATGAAAGTCCTTTCTCTATTCATAAAATATCTTCCTAAAACTGCCATTTTGATTTTTATCTGTATTCAGGTAAAAGCCCAGCCAATAACGGGTATCTGGAATGGGAAATTGGGAAATTCAAGAGTAGAACTTAAACTGATACGCAAGGGAGACAGTCTTATCGGGACATCCTATTATTATGATTCGAAGTCAAGTTACAGGCGATATTCAGTAAAAGGTTATTTTGACGATAAAGATAATGACGTCATCTGGTGGGACGATATATTGATTGAAGAATATGGCGCGCATCGGAATGCAGGAACAGGTCCCCAACCCCTGCTTGCTGTTGCAGATTTCAATTGCCCTGGTGAAGGTGTCATGAAACTGGATGGAAAATCATCACTTAAGAATGATGTACTAAAAGAAAAAAAAGAATTACACCTGGTGAAAGGAAATACGGTTCCTCTTTTTCCGGATGAATGGGACTTTTTGATAGATAATTACGTTTATGGTGTAAACCATCCTGATATTGTTGACAGCATTGAACAAATAGCTTTTAACCCGGAACCAAGTCCTCAGTCAAATACTCCTTTAGGTGAAAAAACGGAAACGATCAATTCTCCTTCGCCAGTTTCTACCGTTTATGATAAACCTGCTCCAGTAAAAAACGAACCATTATCTCCGGTTTTAATTCCTCCTTCACAACAGACAAACGAAGAAAGGTTTACCAACACGACAAAAATTTTACAAAATGTAATCCCGCTGAAAGGTGATTCCATTGAACTACGTTTCTATGATAACGCAGAGATCGACGGGGATTCCATTGCTGTTTTTTTGAATGGCCATTTATTAAAGGAACATATACTGCTCGCTGAACAGGCTTATACTATGAAACTTGCGGTGATTGACCTGCAACAGGATAATGAACTTGTGATGGTTGCTGAAAATCTTGGAACCATTCCGCCTAACACTTCTTTAATGGTAGCTGTCGTGGGAGATAAAAAATATGAGGCTCATTTGGAAAGTACCATGGGAAGCAGTGCGCTGGTGCGTCTGGTGAAACCTTGAAAAAGCTTAAAGCTTAAGGCCTAAGGCATAACGCCGAACGCTCCGCGCAAAGATCAATTTAATTGGGATGGGAAGGGTTTTATCTGATTCTTTTAAAAGCTTTGGAATGGCTTTGAAATATAATTCAGATCCACCGTCTTACCTTTTTTTTATATTCAGCATATTCGTCCCCAAATGCTCTCGCTAAATATCTTTCTTCCGGTAGTATAACATAATAAGTAATGGTGACTATTAGAATTGGAAGAAGAAACAGCGCCCACCAATTCCCAAATTGAAAAGTCAAACCCAGGTAAATCATAATCAAGCCCGCGTACATTGGATTACGACTATATGAATAAATCCCTGTTGTCTGAAGAGATGTGGCTGGCTTTGCAGTAATGATTGTATTTTTCGATTTTACAAATTCAAACATACTTGGAAAGATAAAGGCTACACCCACAAAATAGAATATGGATCCAAAAATATTGGCCCAATGGGTATGAAAGAAAAAAGCGCCTTTAATAGTAAAGTATCCCTGAATTAAAAAAGAAAGAATAAAAAAAGCTGCATAAATAATTGGAGGGGGAATGAAAACTCCGGGACTGTCTTTGGTGTTTTTCATATGAACTGGCTTTAGTAGGAGGCGATGGCCGATGGTTGATGGGAAACTCTCACACTTGCTCTAAGCCTTAAGCTTTATGCTTTAAGTTTAGACAACGATATTAATCATTTTATTACGTACATAAATGACTTTTTTAGGTGAAGCACCATTAAGCCATTTTCTGACCGTTTCATCAGCAAGTACTATTTCTTCCACCAGTTCCTGGTTTGCATCCAGGTTTATATTAAGTTCAGTACGCGTTTTACCATTAATTGCTACAGGATATAATTTGGCAGATTCAACGAGGTATTTTTCTTCGTATTCCGGATATGCCGCATCCAGGATGCTGTACTCATTTCCCAGGTCATGCCATAACTCCTCGGAAATATGAGGCGCATAGGGAGCGAGAATGATCAGCAGCTTTTCAAGCACTTCCTTCTTATGGGATTTTAATTCTCCAAGTTCATTCACGGTAATCATGAGCGCACTCACAGCCGTGTTAAAAGAAAAGCGCCCTGTATCATCATCCAGTTTTTTTATGGCTTTGTGTAGTACTTTCCGTTCATCTTCGGAAGCGGGATTGGTTGTCCAGATCCTTCCCCTGGTTTCATCAAAAAACAAGCGCCATAATTTGCGAAGAAAACGATACACACCTTCTATTCCTTTTGTATCCCATGGTTTGCTCTGTTCCACCGGTCCCAGGAACATTTCATACATACGGAAAGTATCGGCGCCATATTTTTCTACGAGTTCATTTGGATTTACTGTGTTGAATTTGGATTTTGACATTTTTTCAACTTCTGAACCGCAAATATATTTGCCGTTCTCAAGAATAAAACTGGCATGGGCGTATTCGGGTCTCCAGGATTTAAAAGCAGGAATATCCAACTCCATACCATCTACCAGGTTAACGTCAACATGCAAACTGGAAATGGAAATGAGTTCCACATTTTTTGCTCCTTCACCCCAGCTTTCTATCAATGCATTCTTTATCGAGTCCTGAAGCTCGGAGAGTTTTTTATTTTTTAAACCGGCAGAAATAAGTATTGGTTTTTGTTTAGCGAGCATTTCCATGTCATCAGATCCGCTGATCTCAATCCTGTAGACAAAACGACTGCTTCCCTGGATCATGCCCTGATTCAGTAGCTGGCGATAGGGTTCATCAAAACTGATATAGTCAAGGTCGAACAGGAATTTAGTCCACATGCGACTATAAAGTAAATGACCTACGGCGTGTTCAGTACCCCCGATATAGAGATCCACTTGTCCCCAATAGTCTGATGCAGAACGGCTGCAAAAAGTTTCTGAATTATGGGGGTCCATATAGCGCAGAAAATACCAGCTGCTTCCGGCATAACCTGGCATAGTGTTAGTCTCCAGATGTTTTTCCGTCCATTCTATCAGATTGGCAAGAGGTCCTTCACCATCCGGACCTGGTTTATAGGATTCAACTTTGGGAAGTTCGAGTGGCAGATCCTTTTCATCCAGCGGATATGCAATTCCATTTTTCCATATAATAGGAAATGGCTCGCCCCAATAACGCTGACGACTAAACGCCGCATCTCGGATTTTATAATTGACGCGCCGGTTTCCAATACCCATGATTTCCAGCTTTTCAATCACGACAGGAAGCGCATTGCGCATGGGGATGCCGTTAAGAAAATCACTGTTTTCAAGTAGGGCGTCCTTGGTTGGATTTGCTTCCTTCCCGCTAAAATTCGATCCGATAATATTGGTTATCGGAATATTAAAGTGTTGTGCAAATTTAAAATCGCGTTCATCTCCGCAGGGCACGGCCATTATTGCACCTGTACCATATCCAGCGAGAACATATTCAGAAATCCAGACTGGTATTTTACGACCGTTGAAAGGGTTAAGGACATAAGAACCGGTAAAACATCCGGAGATCTTTTTTTCAGCCAGGCGTTCACGCTCACTGCGACTTTTCACATATGCGATATAAGTTTCCACTGCCGATTTTTCTTCCCTTGTCGTGAGCTCTGCTATCAATTCGTGTTCGGGTGCGACTACCATAAAATCGACACCAAAAATCGTATCCGGGCGAGTGGTATATACGCGTAATTTTTTAAATGGATCTTTTTCAAATGCAAAATCCATTTCAGCGCCGTAGCTTTTTCCAATCCAGTTGGTCTGCATTTCTTTCATCGCATCGCTGAAATCCACTTTCTCAAGGCCTTCCAGCAAACGGTCGGCATATTCCGTAATTCGGAGATACCATTGCCTTAATTTCTTTTTCACAACAGGAAATCCACCTCTCTCGCTGAATCCATTAATGACTTCATCATTGGCGAGCACAGTTCCGAGGGCCTCACACCAGTTCACTTCTCCATAACCACAATAAGCAAGACGAAATTCCATTAGCGTATCCTGCTGTTGTTTTTCTGAAAATGATTTCCATTCCGAAGAAGTAAAGGACGGAATTGTCCTTAATCCAGTCATATTTTTGCTACCCTGTTTTTCAAAAGACAAAACCAACTCGGAAATGGGCCTCGCCTGATTTGCATTTGGATCATACCAGCTGTTAAATAACTGCAAAAAAATCCATTGGGTCCATTTGTAATACGACGGCTCTGCAGTGTTGATCTGCCTGCTCCAGTCGAATGAAAATCCGATACGGTCGAGCTGATCCCTGAAATTTATGATGTTCTGTTTTGTACTAACGGCCGGATGTATACCATGATCGATTGCATACTGTTCGGCGGGTAATCCGAAGGCGTCATATCCCATCGGATGCAGTACATTAAAGCCTTTGAGCCTTTTATAGCGGGCAAAAATATCACTGGCAATATAACCGAGTGGGTGACCTACATGAAGCCCTGCTCCGCTTGGATATGGAAACATATCCAGCACATAACACTTCGGTTTACTGCTGTTATTATATATCTTATAAACCTGATCCGCCTTCCACCTGTCCTGCCATTTTTTCTCGATGGCGTTGAATGAATACTCCATATGAACCAACAAAAATACGCATCATGAGGGTAAATCTTTTATTTTTGCCACTTCCTGTTATCTGATTAAACGGGATTCTTTAACTATGGCACAAACCAGGAAAGGATCAGCCAAGCGTTCCGCGCCTTCTTATATAATGGCCATCGTAGGTGTTTCCCTTGTGCTTTTTCTTTTAGGCATTTTAGGATGGATCATTATAAATGCAAACAAACTTGGCCAGTATTTCAAGGAAAATATTGCAATGAATGTTTATATCCGTGAAAATGTTTCCCCGAAAGACAGCGCAGCCCTGGTTAACTATATTGCTTCCAAACCTTATGTCAGAGGATATGAATATGTAACAAAAGACCTGGCTAAAAAGAAATACCTGCAGGATGGAAACAAAGACTGGGGTGCCCTGCTCGACAGAAATCCCCTCCCAGCCAGTATAGATTTCCGGATCACCAAAGAATATGCCTCTATAGATTCTCTTTCTAATATCAAAAACGACCTGCTTCAGAATATTGCGGTGAGTGATGTTCAGTATCCACAATCTCTGGTGACTAACCTGAACAATATCATAAATAAAATCAGCATTATTTTACTTTCTGTGATTATAATCATATCGATACTGGTTATTTTTCTCATCGATAATACTATCCGGCTGGCCATGTTCAGCAACCGCTTCCTTATAAAAACCATGCAGATGGTAGGAGCTACACGTTGGTTTATTTCAAGACCGATGGATCTTCGGGCATTCATCAACGGGCTTATAAGCGGTTTACTGGCTGTAGGTGGTTTAATAGCCGTTATTATTTTTGCAGAAAATCAGTTGCCCTACCTCAAAGCCCTGCGGGATTATCCCCTGCTCATCATGTTATTTATTGTTATCATTTTGTTAGGTATCTGTATTTCCTTTTTCAGTACCCATCGCAGTGTATTGAAATATCTTAAGATGAAGTTGGACGAATTATATTGATTTTAGTACATTGCGAACCTATTTACGTTATGGCAAAACAAATAAAAAAAGTCGGATCCGGGAATTATAAAGCTTTATTCGGGAAGGAAAATTACCTCTGGATGGCAATTGGTTTAGGAATCATCATACTCGGCCTCCTTTTAATGATTGGTGGAAAAAGTCAGGACCCGAATGTATTCAACCCTTCCGAAGTCTATAGTTTCAGGCGGATAACCGTAGCACCGATTTTAATCCTTGCAGGCCTGGCTCTCGAGATTGTTGGGATATTTAAAAAACCCAAAGCTCAGAACCCCCAATGAGCCTGATACAAGCCATTATCATTGCTATTATTGAAGGTATTACTGAGTTTCTTCCTATTTCTTCTACTGCACATATGAAGTTTGCCAACCCATTGATAGGGGTGCAGCATAGTGCTTTTACTGATTTATATGAAATAGTGATTCAGCTTGCTGCGATACTGGCAGTGGTTGTGCTTTACTATAAGCAATTCTTCGATTTCAAAAAAATCGGGTTCTATATTAAATTGATCATCGCACTGATTCCGGCAATCATAGCTGGTGTTTTATTAAAAAAGCACATTGATGCTATGCTTGGAAATCTTGTTTTCATTGCTATCATCATGGTAGTGGGGGGCGTCATCTTGCTTTTCATTGATAAGTTATTTACCAAACCACGGATTCATTCACAGGATGGAGTTACGAATACAAATGCATTTATAATCGGTTGTTACCAGGTACTTTCTGTTTTATTTCCGGGTCTTAGCCGGAGTGCTGCAACTATTATTGGCGGACTTCAACAGAAACTGGATCGCAAAACGGCTGCAGAATTTTCTTTTTTCCTCGCCGTGCCCACTATGCTGGCAGCTTCTGTGAAAAGCGTTTATGACGTACACAAAACAAATCCTGAAGTTTTTGTAAAGGACAATATGACCCAGCTGATTATCGGAAGCATAGTGGCATTTACAGTTGCCCTCCTGGCCGTGCGTTTTTTTATTACTTATTTACAGCGCCACGGATTCAGATTATTCGGATATTACAGAATCCTTGCCGGAGCATTGATTATTTTTCTGATTTGGAAGGGAATCATTCCTCAATAAATTGAACGGGTATGCAGACAGCCTCCAAAAAAGTAATTCGTGGATGGGCTATGTACGACTGGGCAAACTCTGTTTATAATCTTGTTATTACCACCACCTTTTTTCCTATTTATTTTACAGCAGTTACAAAAAAGCAGTTTGGCAGCGATATCGTTCCATTCCTGGGGAGGAAGTTTGTTAACTCGTCCTTATATGATTATTCACTGGCCGTAGCTTATCTGTTTATTGCTTTACTCTATCCTGTACTCACTTCCATAGCAGATACAAGGGGTAATAAGAAAGCCTTTATGAAATTCTTCTGTTATATGGGCTCGGCAGGATGTGCCCTGTTATATTTTTTTAATGGCGCGAATCTCTGGCTCGGCATTCTTTGTTTTATGATGGCTTCCATGGGTTTTGTTGGCAGCCTGGTTTTTTATAATGCCTTTCTTCCAGAAATTGCCGCACCGGAGGACCAGGACAGAGTAAGTGCTAAAGGATTTACTTATGGATATATAGGCAGTGTCATATTACAACTAATCGGGTTTGCGCTGGTAATATTATTGCCATCCGATCCATTTCTCGCACCACGTATAACATTTTTGCTGGTTGGAATCTGGTGGGCTTCTTTTGCGCAGATCACATTTGCCGCCCTACCGGAAACCCGGACCGGCGGTAAGATCGGCGCGGGTATTATTTCAGAAAGTTTTTCTGAAATGAAAAAAGTTTATCAGGCAATCAGGAAACTGCCTGTTTTAAAAAACTTTCTGCGTGGTTATTTTTTCTATAGCATGGGTGTGCAGACTGTCATGCTTGCAGCTACTTTATTTGGCAGTAAATTGCTGCAACTTCCCAGTACCAATCTCATTATTACAATTGTGGTTATACAACTTGTAGCGATTCCGGGCGCTATATGGATGAGCAGATTATCTGAAAGATTTGGCAACCTGCGTGTGTTGACAGGAATCATAATGTTCTGGATATTAATTTGCCTTGCTGCTTATTATACGGCTTATTATAAAGAACAGGGCGGAAATCCTGAGTTCGGATTTTATGGATTGGCAATTGCAGTCGGCCTCGTAATGGGAGGGATCCAGTCACTCAGCCGATCTACGTATTCCAAACTAATGCCGGAGACCCGAGATACGGCGTCTTATTTCAGTTACTATGACTTTACTGAAAAACTGGCCATCGTTATTGGTATGTTCAGCTTCGGTTTGATTGAAGAAATGACAGGCAGTATGAAGAATTCGGTATTGAGCCTGATTGCTTTTTTCGTTCTCGGATTGGTTTGGCTGAGTATAGCCCAAAGACTAAAGCTTAAGGTCTAAAACTTTTTTATGGTTTATGGTAGATGGTTTATGGTTTTATTTTGAATGCCACAACTATACCATTTACCAAACACCATTAACCATATACCATATTTTATAATGCAGCTGCACACAATCAACACCGGCTTTTTCAAACTCGATGGGGGTGCCATGTTTGGTGTAGTACCTAAGACCATCTGGAATAAATCGAATCCTGCAGATCCTAATAATCTTTGTACCTGGGCTCTTCGGTGCCTGCTGATAGAAGATGGTAAACGGCTTATCCTGGTTGATACGGGGATCGGTAACAAACAGGACGATAAATTTTTCAGCTATTATTACCTGCATGGGGATCAAAGTCTTAATGATTCATTGAAAAAAATGGGACTCAACAGGAATGATATCACGGACGTCTTCCTGACCCACTTACATTTTGACCATTGTGGGGGCGCCATTATCCGACAAGGGGAACAGTTATTGCCTGCTTTTCCGAATGCAAATTATTGGAGCAATGAAAAGCACTGGTCCTGGGCAACGGAACCCAATGAACGAGAAAAAGCATCTTTTCTGAAAGAAAATATACTGCCTATACGGGAGAGCGGCCTTCTGCAAATGATAACTGTACCCGAAGAAGATAATGGAGAAACATTATCTGGTACCGGATTTTCCAATGGAATAAGGATCCGCTTTGTTAATGGTCATACCAGTGCGATGATGCTCCCACAATTAACCTATAAGGGGAGAACGATTGTTTTTATGGCTGATTTGTTACCCTCTGCCGGCCATCTGCCTGTTCCATATATTATGGCCTATGATATGTTTCCTTTGACTTCCCTGCAAGAAAAAAAATTGTTCCTTGAAGAAGCAATGGTAGGTGATTATATTTTATATTTTGAGCATGATCCGGTACATGAGTGCTGTACCCTTCAAAAAACCGAAAAAGGAATCCGGGCTAAAGATTTTTTTTTATTAAAAGATCTCTGATTGATCTTTTGAATAATAATATTTATAATTTTACGTTATTCACCCTTACTAACCCCCCTTTCATAGATCTCAAAAGCCATTCGATAATATCGGGTGGCTTTTTGGTTACTATTTACCAACCACCTATTTAACCGGCGGCTCTTCCCTGAGAAAATAATCTTCCGATTTATAATCAAATGTTACTGGTTCTGTATTCTTATAATTTTCATTATAAGAAACAAAAAAATAAAGGTACATCACCCTGCTCAGACGCATGAACCAGGGCTGCAGAACCACTAATAACGCCCCGTTGATGCCTAACCACCAGAAAAAACGATTATCTGTTAATGAGAATCCGATAGTGAGAAACCATAACACAAAACTCAATACACAAAAAAGTACGGTGACCAGATAACTAATATAAGCTGTTCCATACCAGAAACCCACTTCAAGCTCGAAAAGCTGGCCACATTCGGGGCAATGTGTTGGCATCTTAAGTGTTGACTTCAGGTTCCATGGATTTGAGTTACTAAACATGGATCCTTTTCTGCAACGCGGACATTTCAGTGTAAAGAGACTCCATAAAAACCCTGGTTTACCCGCCATGTTTCAATATTTCTGTAAAGTTACCTGCTATTTGGCCGATTTCCGAAGGAGGTATAATTTAATATGTTTCAGAAAAGTCATGTGAGAAATCTGTATGGCAATGACAAAGCCGAATAAACCGTCAAGAAAACCTGCCCTTACAAAATAACTTTGTAAAAATGCCCAGAGAGGGTTGATTATAATTTTAAACAGGGTCGTTTTCTTTCCATTGGCAAAAAGTGATTCAGCGGCGATGGTACTGAATTTATTATTTTGTGCTGCATGCTCCGCAATTGTATAATATGAATAATGAAGTAAATCGCCCCGGAGTTGTTCTACAGCTATTTTTTGATTTAGTACAATTTTATCATGAGGATTAGTTCCTCCCCATTGTGCAGTTCTTCTATCGAAGAGGCGAATTTTTCTGTCGGGATACCAGGCGCCGTGGCGTATAAACTGACCGCAATAGTTGGTACATCGATTCATCCTGTATGCCTGGGTCGTGAAATTTCCTTTGACTTTTCGGATAGAATCCGCCAGGACAGGATCCAGTTCTTCATCTGCATCCAGGCTCAAAATATAATCATTCCCAGCCAGTTGGATGGCTCTGTTTTTCATTTGAATAAATCCTTTAAAAGATTCCTGTTTTACGATTGCGCCCCTGCTTTCGGCGATAGCAACGGTATTGTCATTTGAATTGGAATCCAGGATCAGGATCTCATCTGCAAGGGTTTTGACTGAATCAATACAACGGCCAATATTTTTTTCTTCATTATAAGTTATGATAACAACGGATAACTTTTCCATCAATGATTTGGATTTAGCCAGCCTTGCTCAAAACGGATTCTGAAATATCCTGGCTGAATTTTCTTTCTCCGATCTGCTGGCGCCACATAGCATAATAGAGCCCTTTCTCGTCTCTTAAACTTACATGTGTTCCGGTTTCCACAACTTTGCCTTTTTCCAGTACGTAGATCCTATCCGCGTGCATAATGGTAGATAACCGGTGAGCGATCAATATGGTGATCTGATTTCTTTGGGAAGAAACCTGGCGGATTGTCTTGGTGATTTCTTCTTCAGTTAATGAATCGAGTGCAGAAGTAGCTTCATCAAAAATTAAAACGCGGGGCTTTCTGAGCAGGGCACGGGCGATGGATAATCGTTGTTTTTCTCCGCCGGATAATTTTAGTCCGCCTTCTCCTATCATGGTCTCCAATCCCTTTTCTGCTCTTCCAAGCAGGTCCATACAGGAAGCTTTTTGCAATACATCGAGCAGGTCTGCTTCGGTGGAGGAAGGATTTACAAATAACAGGTTTTCCCGTATCGTACCTGAAAAAAGTTGTGTATCCTGCGTCACAAATCCGATCTGGTTGCGCAGATCATCAAAATTGATAGAATTTTCATCCAGGTTATTATATAATATTCTTCCCTGCAGCGGACGGTATAATCCAACCAGTAATTTCATCAGGGTTGACTTTCCGGAACCAGAAGGCCCGACAAATGCAATGGTTTCACCGACCTGTACATCAAAACTAATTTGGTCGATTGCATAATGCTGCGCCGTTTTATGTTTGAATACTACTTCCTGAAACCGCAGCTCTTCAATTTTTCCAAGGTGTTTAGGGTTGATGGCCTGGGGTTCGGGAACTTTTATCATTAGCTGCTCAAAATTATTAAGTGAGGCTTCCGCTTCCCGGTAAGAAAGTACGATATTGCCAATATCCTGTAGCGGTCCGAATACAAAAAATGAAAAAATCTGCATGGTAACGAGCTGACCTGCATTCATTTTATCCTTGAAGATTAACCACATCAGAATGAAAAGGATTACCTGGCGGAGTGTATTGACAAATGTTCCTTGTACAAAACTGATACTTCGGATGCGCTTTACCTTTGTTAATTCGAGCCCGAGTATTTTATATGTATTCTTATTCAGGCGGTTTACTTCTTCCTGTGTAAGTCCCAGGCTCTTCACGAGTTCAATATTGCGTAGTGATTCAGTTGTGGAACCTGCCAGTGAAGTGGTTTGTGAAACGATGTTTTTCTGAATGATCTTTATTTTCTTACTCAGCAGATTACTGATGAATGTAAGAAGCAGGATCCCACCCAGGTATACAAGCGGAATGCTCCAGTGTATCCAAATGGCAGCATAAGTAAAAACAAATATGACCCCTATAATTACCCCGAAAAGTACGTTGATAAAATAGTTAATAAACCGCTCGGTATCTGTTCTAACTTTCTGCAATACTCCCAGTGTCTCTCCACTTCGCTGATCTTCAAAATCCTGATAAGGAAGTTTCATGGCATGTTGCAAACCATCAGTAAAAACTTTGGCTCCAAATTTCTGAACCACCACATTCATAAAATAATCCTGGAAGTTTTTGGCAATCCGGCTCATCATGGCAACTGCTACTGAAAGGAGGAGCAGATTGATCACGCCTGGATGAACCCATGAAAAAGCAGTAAAGAAACTGTCGGCCGAAAAATTATGGTGCAGTTTTCTGGCCTGAACATATTCATTAGACAGGTTTACTATTTTACCGAAAATAATAGGGTCCAGCAGGGAAAAACCGATATTCAAAGCGGCCAGGAAAAGAGTAAGTAAAACCAGAAATTTGTATGGCCTGAGGTATATTAATAAGGTTTTCATATTAAGAATGATAACATCGGAGAACAAGAAAGGTTTTAATCAGTTTTTTTACACAAGTTCGGCAATTATGCTAAATGTTTGGGTGGGCGTATGCAAATATTTGAAAAACAAACGCCTCCGAAAGAATGGCTGATTTGGGTATGTTTTATTACTTTTACCCCTATTTTATATCTTTCGGACTGAAAGATTATTAGCTGATTGGTAATAAACCCATATGTCTTGCTGAAAGTCGAATCTTACCGGGAAGGAATTATCTTATCTACTGTTTTCAATATTCTAAATAAAGGTCTGGTTTTTTGCAACAGTCTGATCATCGCTTATTTTTTTGGCGCCCAGCTTAAAATGGATATTTACTTCTATGCCTATAATACCATTGTTATCCTGGCAGCATTTATTACCAGCCTCAATTCATCGGTACTGATACCGGAATCAATGCGGCTAAGGGCGCAGGAAGGGGGGCAACAGGCCATGTTTTTCCTTAATTTTTTTCTTTACACGTATGTGTTCGTCACATTGCTGGTTTGTTTGCTGTTCTTCATAAACCCTGTCAGTGCCTTTCATGCCGTATCCGATTTTCCCAGGGGCTCATTGCAGCAGCAGGCCAGGATATTATACCTGTCTGTTCCACTTATTTTCCTGATGCCGGTCATTAACCTGATGACGGACATTATGACTTCCTATAAATTTTTTTCCATCCCGATGATAGCCGGCATTATTAATGGAATTTTTTCTATCATTTTTATTGTTTTATTCCATGGATTGCTGGACGTTTCCAGCCTGTTGGTAGGTCTGTTGCTTTCGTATTCACTGAATTTCATCCTGCTTTTCTCACTTATGAAAAAAAAGCTGAACTGGAATTTCGGTTTCAGGCGCCTGAAAATCGAAAAAAGAATCTGGAGGAATATCGCTTTTGCCCAAGCCGGGAATATTACCAGTTCCCTGAGCGCTTATGCACCATTATATTTGTTGAGTGGGTTTAGCAGTGGGATCATTACCTCTCTAAATTTTGCCCAGCAGATTTCGTCCCTGCCAACAACCTTAGTCACTAACCAGTTTTCCGCCGTGGCTGGAATCAAATTCAACGAATCTTACGCAGAAAAAGATTTCGGAAAGATTAACAGAAGTTTCCTCTCGACCGCCAACTTCCTGATGTTTATTTTATTTCCGGTGGCTGGTATTTTTTTTCTTTTCCCTTCGCAAATAGTTTCTGTATTGCTTGAGCATGGTGCTTTCGGAAAACAGGGGGTTGCCTATACATCACTTTTTTTGAAATACCTTGGTTTGCTACTGCCCATGCTGGTTATTAATACTTTGTTTGCACGCCTGTTCATGGCGAGCCATAAGATTATGGAATCGTTCTGGTACCAGGTATGCTTTAATATTGTGCTTATTACCAGCCTGTACGTAACTATTAATCGATTCGGTTTTGCAGCGTATCCGATAACCCTCGTATGTGTGCACATACTGAATATTCTCTGCTGCTATCTTCTTGAGAAAAAATATTTCGGTATGATCCGTTATGAACAGGTACTTAGGAAAATGCTGCTTTTACTACTCGTGAACCTGGCTGTTGGAGGAAGCGTTTATTTCTTTATTTTTTATTCAGGTATCCAATCAGATTTCCTGACGCTTACCATTGGTGCAAGCCTTTATTTAAGCATTATATTTGTCATTGGCATTAAATCCAAAATAAACGAAACGTTTAGTGATTTTGTTCGTGAATCCTGGAGAAAGGGAATAAATTATGGAGGAACTAAAAACTACTGAAAAACTTTCATCACAGGAATACTGGAACAATGTTTTGGAAAAGGCGAAATTACCCAGAGTCAATTCAAGCCGTTCTTATCATTACAGTATCACGATGGACTTCATTGACAACTGTATTCGCGATCAATCATATGCTTCTTTTTTTGAAGTGGGTTGTGGTTCTTCAGGATGGCTGCCTTATTTCGCGGAAACTTACGGTTTTAAAGTTTCCGGAATCGACTACTCCGAAGTCGGATGCAGGCTTGCTGAAGAGAACCTGCGAATTCTGAATATTCCTTACGGTGAAATTATTTGCAAAGATATTTTTGAGGAAAACTGCACGGACGGGAAAAAATATGATATTGTTTTTAGTTATGGTGTCATCGAACATTTTGAAAAGCCGGAAGAAATTATCGCTATTTTTTCCTCGTTTCTGAATACAGGCGGCATTATGATCACCCTCGTCCCCAACCTCAACGGATTCATGGGATTGCTTTCCAGGTGGTTTATACCGGACATATATAAAATGCATCGCGTGATAAATAAAGAGCAGTTGGGGGGGTATCATGAAAGTAATGTGTTGAAAAACCTCAAGACTAATTATGCAGGTACTTTTACTTTTGCGGTGCTTCCGCTTGTGCATAGTAAGCACTGGTTGTTCCGGGAAGGCAGTATACAAAGAAAGATCGCCGTATTCGGATTTTCCAGTGTTGATAAACTTGTATCCCGGATATTCAGACTGTTTAAAATAGATATTCCTACAAAACGATTTTCACCTTACATCATTTCTATTGCTGCAAAGTATATTTGATAATATGCGAAATCTGATCTGGAAATCCAAGGTTTGGGGAGGTAAGTTGCAGCGGATTTTTTTGCGATATATTTTCAAATTTGATAACTGGCATATTTTCACACTTGCAGAAAAGAAGTATGCAAAAGATATCATCGGTTATTGTAATGCCCGAAGCGTAAGAAATAGTTTTGTGGAGATAGGTTGCGGGCTTGGCGATATTGTGCGCCATGTGCGCTACTATGAAAGGGAGGCCTATGATATGGATGAAAAGGTGTTGAAAGCTGCACGTTTTCTGAATACATTGACTGGTGGTAAAAGGATCCGGTTTTCTGCTTTTACCTTCCCGGGTACACCATTACATGGAAAGTTTGATGTGGTTGTATTGGTAAATTGGATACATCATATTGAACCTTCGGTGTTAAAATCCAGTATTTCAGATTATTTCAACAACGCACTGAACAAAACGGGCGTTATCATCATTGATACGGTGCAGGATCCGGAATATAAATTTAACCATGATATCCTGTATTTAACGGATGGCATTAATGCAGGTATAAATAAACTGGGCGATTATGAACGTCAAAGACAGATTTGGCTGATAGAAAAATAAAAAAATCGAATGTGTGGATTTGCCGGAATATTGAATAATACTTTCCCTGTCAGGCAATCGCATCTGGCTGCGATCGCTGCCGCCGTGAATTTCCGTGGGCCTGACGATTGCGGCTTACGCTTTTACGACGAACATCTTCATTCTGCCGAAGAGGGCAGGAACGCTCTTTTCTTTAACAGGCTTGCCATTATAGACCTGGACCCAAGATCAAATCAACCATTTGAAGATGAACGGTATACGCTCATGTTCAATGGCGAAATCTATAACTACCAAGATTTAAAAAAAACATTACAGAAGGACGGTGTTTTTTTTCATACCACTTCCGACACGGAAGTATTGTTCCATGTTTTGATAAAATGGGGAGCGAAGGGTTTGAACCAGCTTAACGGCATGTTTGCCTTTTGTTGGATAGACAGGAAAGAAAGGAAATTTATAATCGCCCGCGACCGCATGGGCATCAAACCGCTTTATTATAAGCAGCAGGGTCAAAGCTTTATTTTCGCTTCGGAACTGGATTCTGTATTGCGCCTGTCTAATGGTTTGTCACCCATCCGTCCGGACTCCGTCCACCAGTTTTTATGGATGCAATTCATCCCGTCGCCCAATACAATCGTACAGAATATTTTTAAACTACCACCCGGACATTTTATAGAGGGAAACTGGGAAGCGCTCGACCGGCAGAATGCGCCTGTGACTAAATCTTACTGGGATGCCTATTCGAAAATTGCTTCCGGAGTAGCGGACGCTGACCCAGGACAGTTGGAAAATATACTGGTCGACAGCCTTTCCCGACAAATGGTGGCAGACGTTCCACTTGGACTTTTTCTCAGCTCAGGGGTGGATTCATCACTTCTTGCGGCCTTGGTGAACAAGCATTTTTCCGGACACAGGCCAATTAATTTCTTTACCGTTGCGTTCAACGAAACCACTTCATCAGACGAAAGCAAAGATGCCATAGCATTTATCAAAGGTTTCAATAATCCCTGCTTGCACAGCCATATACTTTCAATTGATTCAACACATATTGGTGAAAAGCTGGAGAGCTTGTACGATTATTTTGATGAACCCTTCGGCGACACGGCATCGCTACTGAATTGGATCATCTCTGTTAAAGCCAGGAAATCGGTAACTGTTGCGCTCTCGGGCGACGGGGCAGACGAATTATTCTGGGGATACACCCGGTACGATCAATGGAAACAACCTTCATTGCGCCTGTCGGATAAATTATATATTCCGGGGAAACTGGCTTCCCTCGTCCGGCCTGTTCTGCATGGAAAATACTGGCGCGCGAAAATGGAATTGGAACTGGAGCCGGACCCCTTACGGAGACACTTCACTCTTTTCCTTCCGCCAGCTTTGGACCACTTGGCGCAAAAGCCAATATGGAATGATAATATCTGGGCGCTTGAAAATGCTTCACTTATACGTGGCCGTGAGGATCTGACAGCGATCCTCGATATTAAAACTTACCTGGCAGATGCCATGCTGCACAAGGTAGACAGGGCCAGTATGGCGGCCAGTCTCGAAGTCCGGGTGCCTTATCTCGATAATACCGTAGTCGATTTTGCAATGGCCTTACCCTTTACAAATAAATCGAATCAGCATTTTAATCATAAAGCCATACTCAAACAATTATTGCAAAGGCTGGCACCACACTATCCCATAGACCGTCCTAAGAAAGGCTTCAATTTCCCATTAGACAAATGGCTTCGCTTTGCCTGGAAAGACAAGGTGCTGTCATCTGTTAACAAAGAAAGTGTAGCTTCGCTGGGCCTGGATGATAAAATATATCTTCCTATGATTGAAAAATATTATGGTGGTGATAAGAAATTCGCCATTGTTGTTTGGTATCTGCTGAACCTTGTGCTGTGGAATCAAAAATTTAAAAAGATCTCAGCATTGCAGCCAAAATGAAGAAATTTCTCGTCATTACGATTGATGTTGAACCGGACTGTTCTTCTACCTGGCACTACGCCGATCCTTTAAGTTTCAAAGGTGTTTCAGTAGGTATTGCGGAAATTCTGCAGCCGCTGTTCAACAAATATGATATCACTCCAACGTATCTGATTAACAATGTTGTGCTGGAAGATAAAAACAGCGTGAAAACCCTACTTCGACTTTATGGAAAGTATGAGTTTGGCACACACCTTCACCCGGAATTTATCCAGCCAGAAAAAAAATACGAAACTTATGCAGGCAGAAAAGGAGTTGCCAACTGTTGTTTTTATCCACCCGACATTGAATTTGAAAAGATTCGGAATATTACTCTGCTCTTTGAACATGTACTGGGATACAAGCCCACTGCGTTCCGTGCCGGACGTTATAGTGTAGGGTTGAATAGCATGCTAAGTCTGAGACAACTGGGCTATTTAGTAGATACCAGTGTAACGCCACATGTTTGCTGGAATGATGCAAGCAGGGAAAAACCGGTTGACTTCAGTATGGCGCCTGAACAACCTTATTTTTTGAATCGCGAATCGCTTACCATGGAGGACAAAAGCGACGACCTGCTTGAAGTACCCATATCAATAACTGCAAAGCGGAGAAACATATTAAGGGAATTGATTGTATCTGTCGGCGCACTACGCCACCCGTTGCGCAAACATAAGCCCCTCTGGCTACGACCATATTATTCAACTACCCCGCAATTGCTGGATATCGCCCGCGATTTTACTTCTAATAATCATGGCCGTGATATATCGGTGCTGAATATGATGTTCCATAATGTGGAAGTGATGCCGGGTCTAAGCCCGTATTCGCGTACAGATAAAGACTGCGTGGAATACCTCAGGCAACTGGAGGATTTTTTTATTTTTTGCAAACAGGAAGATATCCAAAGTGTTGCAATAAGCGATTTATATCATGTCTTCAAAAAATAACGCTGACATCAGCGTGATGATGCTGGTTCCATTCTTGCCGCCGCTTCCCGTAGGCGGTGCGGAGATGCAGGCATTGAAACTGGCCGAATCACTTGCACAAAAAGGTATAATTATTAGTTTCATAATGCCTGGCAAACCGGATGTCAAAGGAATGATCCGGATTGCGGGCATGCCCGTATATCGGCTGCATTCCTGGATGAATGCCCTCCATACATGGCTGTCTGCATACAAAAAAAAGAAACAGCCATCTGCCATCCGTATAGAATACGACGATTCAAAGGAACTAACCAACCAGATCACCAGAAAGGTAGGCTGGCCAACCGTGATCTATTATAATATTTTTTTTCTGCGCGCACTCCTGTTTTTGTGGAGAAGACGCAAATCATTTGATATTATTCATGCCCACACAATGGAATGGTCGGTCATCGTGTCTGTCAGATTGGGCCGGATATTAGAGAAACCAGTAATAATCAAAGATTCTACAATGAATGGTTTCCAAAGTTTATCTCGTTTTCCTTCCGGAAGAAAATTGCAGAATATGATTATGGCCAATGCATATTTTGTTGCTATGACAAAGATTATCCATAATAACCTGCTGCTAACCGGTGTTCCAGAAGAAAGGATTTTCGACATTCCCAATGGGATTGTTGTTGGAAGTGAAACTCTGCCGTCGGTACGTGGTCGAAAACCTGCAAAGGTTTTATTTGTAGGGAACCTTTACCAGCAGCCTGCAAAAGGTGTTGATATCCTACTGCATGCGTGGCGGATTGTGCATGCGCAATTCCCCGACGCAGTCCTTCAGATTATAGGTGATGGGGTTGTACCGGATTACAAATATTTTACTGACCGCCTACAGATCAGCGATGTTGTAAACTTTTTGGGAAAGCAGAGTGATTTAAGCAGATATTATACCGAGGCCGATGTTTTTGTATTGCCTTCCCGCAGGGAAGGCATGTCGAACGCGTTGATGGAAGCTATGCTGAACGGAGTGCCGTGCATTGCCACGGATATTTCGGGAAGTCAGGACCTGATTTTAAATAATGTAAACGGGATACTTGTTCCTCCTGGTAACCCCACTCTTCTTGCAGAGGGTATCTCCTACCTGCTTTCAAATCCAGACATAGCGCAGGCCCTGGCGGAAAGAGGAAGAGAAACTATATTAAGAGATTTTAATATACAAAAGGTGGCAGATAAATATATTTCAATGTATACAAAAATCCTGAAAAAGGAATCGCCTGGAATTACACATTAGGATGCTCCAAAAGAATGATTTACTTGCAGACATATAATTAACATGCAAAATGTTCTGTTTTTTATTTTCCGCTTATATGGTGGTGGTGCAGAAAGAGTGGTATCAAACCTGAGCGTGGCTTTTTCGGATCAGTACAATATAAAAGTAGCTGTGTTCGATAATCAGGGAAAAACGTATCCCTTTAAAGGAGAGCTGATCAGGTTAAAACTTCCATTTTCAAACGACCCCATCCGTAACAGATGGTGGCAGCGTCTTACAAGGCTTGTTCTGCTAATATACAAGCTGCGGAAAATAAAAAAGGAATACAATATTGATGTGACGGTCAGCTTTGCAGAGCAGGCGAATATCGTAAATATTCTCACGAGAGGGAAAAGAAGAACGGTTATCAGCGTTCGTACACTGGTATCGAAAGAGCAAGCCAGCAACCCGAAAATGAAAATATTGGGCCATTTTATCAGGCTTCTATACAACGGGGCGCAGCAAATCATTGTGCCTTCACAAATGGCAGCGCAGGATTTAAGGGATTATTTCGGAATTAAGGCCGGTAAGCTGAAAGTAATATATAACTATATCGAAGTGGAGAAGGTCAATGCCATGAAATCTGAAACAATTGATGACCCTTTCCTCTTTTTGTTGTTCAATCAGCCTGTTTTATTGAATGTGGGAAGGATAACTCCGGCAAAAGGCCAATGGCTTTTATTTGAAATAATGAAAAAAATAAGGCCATCGCATCCGGATTGGAAACTGGTGATCATTGGCGAATCCGAAACAGAAGGCAATCTGAAAACACAACTATTTAAGCTCGCGAATCAACTAGACCTGCAGGTGTATGATCATGACACCGGACAAAATCCTTCCCTGGAATATGATATTTATTTGCTTGGATTCAATTCCAATCCATTCAAGTATATGAACCGCAGCCGGGTATTGGTTTTCCCTTCTGTGTTCGAATCTTTTCCGAATACTGTACTGGAAGCGATGCAATGTGGATTGCCTGTAGTTGTTGCCGACTGCCAGGCAGGGCCGCGTGAGATCCTGGCACCATGCTCAGATTTTTCAACCAGGACAGTTAAGGCAGAAGTGACAGATTTTGGTATCCTGGGTCCTGCATTAAACGACGCCAATATTAACATACCAGTACCTTCCTGGATAACCGAAGAATGGATAGGTGCCATTAACCAGGTCATGAATGATATTAATATTCGCAATCAGTTTATAGGGAATGGATATAATCGGGTCAGGAATTTCGACAAAGAAACCATACTGGCTGAATGGCAGAAAAGCATAGATGGTATGTAAATCCCCGATCATGCAGTCTCCAAGTCTGCAGTTGCACTTATTTCCCTTCCTTCTTTAATATTCAGGAGCATAAACAATTCAAACATCACTATCAGGGAAAAGGACTCAAACCAATATTCCATTATAAAAAATTCAAGAAGGATAATCAAGAGGTAACGACCATAGGAAAGCTTGTGGTATTTTGACACAAAATAGCCAAGGTAAAAAATGATGAACAATATTGCTCCGATAAAACCATATTCGCCCAGTACCTGGTTATATACGGAGAAGGGATAGTTCATAACAGAATGCTTGGACGCATCGGCATGAAAATAATATAGGAAGCTCCGCAAGTGATTAAATTTGAAATCAGTTGAAGTGTACCTGAATTTTTCAGGATAAGAGCCCAGCGCGTGAACCCCTGAGGCTCTGAATGCGAGTTTCGAGGAAAAATTTCCAACACCTGCACCGAACAAAAAATGTTTTGCGCTACTTTTTAGATAAAAAAAGGTCTGAATAAATGAAATGAATTTTCCGGGCCTCGTATTATAAATAAATTCAGGAATAACAATATAACCGCTGTCATTTCGCCGGAGATTCCTGAAGGATACGAAGTTGCTGACCGCCTTTTCTAATCTTCCATTACTGTAGTTGTAGGCACTGTCGGGTAAAATTTCTACCGCTTTCTTCACAGTTACTATCGAGTCACCGATTTTTACTTGAAATTCCTGAGTATCCGTAACCTGTTCCTGATTCGGATTTTTGTTTACTACATAAAGTTGTATAAAATAATTGCGGACATAAGTCCTGTTTTTCGGGGATATTAATAAGTAAAGAGGAACGAAAACGAGACTGACTATCAGGGCGCTGAGGCGCAGCTTTTTTTCACGTACTGTCAAAATCATGAGGATTAATATAGACAGCATAATAAAGAAGGTAACATTGCTGGTACAGAGTACCAGGGTCAATAGATTCACCAGGCAGAATATATAATCTCTTTTATACAGGAAATAAATCAATCCCAGAGAATTGATAGTTGCATTCGCTGTAGACGTATCGAAACTAATGCCCAGGATAGTATCACCGGCTGAAGGATGGTTAAATGTTATATCCGCCCCATGGCCCCAGAAAGTGAGCCATGTTGGATGAAAAATCAAAAAAGCAAGAAAAAAAAGTGAAACCAGAAAGTTGAGGGTAAAAAATGCCCTGATGGTATCATGTGTTTTGCCGGAATTGTCCCGGTCAATTTGAAGTTTTAAATAATGAATGGATAAAAGGCAAAGAACCCATTGCAGGATCCCCATGCAAAAAACCAGTGAATAATCCAGGCTGTAATTACGAATAACAAGAAGGTATTTTATGAATTCCAGCAAAATAATGAACAGGTAAAACAGTGGGAGTCTTGAATTTTTCAGAGAAAATCCGAATTTGAAATTTCTTGAGCTGACAATAATAAAAACAATTGCCACTACTTTTACTATAAACTTCACATTCAAAAAGAAAATCAGAAAAATCAACAATTGAATGTTAGCATTGTTAAATATCTTTGCTAGATTTTGTCTTTTCATTCGTTTGTTTTAAGGTGGGGAAAGCTTTTATGAAATTTGAAGGATGATATTTCGTGGAGGCTATTTATATTTCAAATACATTCTGATTATGCCACCCTTGCTGCTCCAGGCTGCAACGCATTCCAAGATCATTGCAACAGGAAGAAAAATAGCGATTTTTAATATTAAACCAATAGTCTTCCGGTTCTTTAACTCGAATATGATATTTTTTTTATAGCCAAATAATTTGAACAGGCTGTCTACCATACCCAGTACACCCAAATGAAATGAAAAAAAACTGGTTTTTACATGGGAAAACCCGATATCTTCTATCATTTGCGCCAGTCTTTTATTTGTAAAATGATTGATATGTCTTGGCACATCCAGATGAATCCATTTTTCCTTCGCAAATGTTGATTGCCAGCTTTCGATATTGGGGACTTCAATGATGAGTAACCCATCGCGATTTAGATTGTCCCGGGTTAACGCACATGTCAGTTCCATCGGTCGTGGAAGATGTTCAAGTACGTGAAAAAGAGTTATTACATCAAAAAGATTTTCAAAAATCCTGCCGTTCCTGTAGAATTCTGTAGTCACATCGAGATGGTACACAGTTCTTGCATATTCTGACCTACTGATGGAAGTTTCAACACATTTAACCTGCCACTTGTCCTTTGCAGCAAGCCATCCGAATTTTCCCTTACCAGAGCCAAAATCTAATAGGGAGCCCTTAGCGGGTAGGAGGGTATTTATTTTTTTTATTACCCGGGTATATTCCCAGTCTAAAATTCTGTCAAACACAGAATCCCTGTTTTCAACTACACGGTATACTTCATCATTGTATAGTTCATCTGTATTGACATCTTCTGTAACCAGGCTGTATATATGACCGCATTTTTCGCACTGTACAATGTTTGCATGTTGATAGTTGAATACTTTCTCATAATAAATTCTATAATTGATACTATTGCAGATGGGGCATCCTTTGTTCATTGCGGTCCTTTTTTACGGAATTCATAATACTTTCCATAAGTCTATTGGCAGTCACAGCCCATGTAAACCGGGTAACGTGTTGCAATCCTTCATTTTTTAATCTATTATAGAATGCTTTATTTTCCAGCAGTTCATTTATGCCTTCCGCTATGCTTTCGGGTTTATGGGGATTAACAAATACTGCAGCTTTGCCGCATATTTCAGGAAGCGAAGTGGTATTGGAAACAACAACAGGTACACCTGATGCCATCGCTTCGAGGGGTGGTAGGCCAAATCCTTCGGCAAAGGAAGGAAAACAAAAAATTTTCGCCATGGCAAATAAAATCGCAATTTCATCATCGTCAACAGGTCCGGTTAAATATATTCTGTTACGGATGTCCGGCCTTTCGAGCAGATTCCTGAAAGCAGGTTTTTTCCAATCTTCTTTTCCGGCAATCACCAGTGACATTGATTTGTCATGAACAAGAGCTAACGCCTGCACCAATGATTTAATATTTTTCCTTGCGTTCAACCGGCCGACAAACAAAATAAAATCAGTTGGTAAATTAAATTTAGCTCTTATTTTATTTGCCAGGTTTTCATTCTGCATCTCTAACGGTTTGAATTCACAGCTTACGCCCAATGGTACAATATCCACCTTAGAGGCGGACTGTATAAACCGGTAGGTGAGCAATTCATTTTTAACAAAATTAGTTGTGGCAATAACACGGTCGGCCCTGCTTGTGTAAAAGGGCAACAGAATAAAATAAAGTTTTTCTTTCCAGGTAAAATATTGTGGGAATCTTTTAAATAATATATCGTGCATAAATGAAATACTTTTGAAACCTTTGGCAAATCCGGGGAATGTTTGGAAAACAACTGCATCAAGTTGCAGCCTTTGCGCATAACGCGGAACAATAAAAAGGTTGGATAGCAAATTAGTGGGCACGCGCAAATATACGGTGTGGATATTGGCATCCTTAATAGGGAAATCTTTATTTTTGTCTTTTTTATCCAGGAAAATAAACCATTGATGCTCTGGGTGAGAATCGAAAAGTTGAGGCAGTAGGTTATGTAAAATTACCCTGGCGCTTACAGGTCCGGTAAAATACCATTTCGCATCAAGGCCTATTCTCATAGAAATGATAAGTCCGTGTAGGTTTGAGATTAATCGAATTTATATTGACCAGTTAACGCAGAGTTTGATGAAGGCCGGTTTGAATTTAAACTTGCGTTCAGTACTCAATATTTTCTGTACCGGCCATGCCGGATCAATAATGCTGCAAAAATATCCTTTTCTTCCGGTACTTTTATTTTTATTCGCCTAAACACTTCCCAAAAACATATTTTTATGTGTTGCAGGCATACCTGCATGGGATATTTCATGTCGTATGATCATTTTATCTTTACATACATGCAATATGACACTGCATATCATTTTTAATTAATTCAATGAATGAACCGTACCAGATTGCATAAGCGGCTTGGTGGAATGAATATATTGGAAGTGACACTGCTATTTGCTGTGGTGACCTTGCCATTAAACTATCTCTTGAACAGCTATTCCATTGTATTATTCGCAATTGCAACTCTTTTGAGCGATAGCCCCGCAAAAAAGATGACACGACTCCGTGAAAATTCTAATTATTGGATTTTACCATTATTTTATTTTGTCTGGATGACAATCGTGCTGATCTGGGACAAGGGGAGTACTTTTTCTGTACAAACGGGGGAAGATTTGGAAAGTAGCGCTTCGTGGTTCGTTTTTCCCATACTTTTTGCCACAATTGACCGGATAGATTCACGATCGATTAAAAAAATTTTACTTGCTTTTGTAGTTTCAAACCTGGGCGCTTCGCTCTATTGTTTATTTAAGGCTTACCTTGAATATAAATCGACGAATTATATCAATGTTTTTTTTTATTACCATTTAAGTACTCATATTGATATCAGCGCGATCTATTTCTCTTTGTATTGCGTTTTCAGTATATATATCTTAGTCTTCTATTTTTTATTCCAAAAGCAGAAGTTTTGGATGCGTTTGTTTTGCCTGGTCACTACCGGCTATCTTACTTTTTTCGTTGTGATCCTGTCTTCCAAAACCATGATCTTCCTGCTGTATATTTCTGCATTGATTTTTACAGTTTATTCTTTTTATTATTTCAGGTCGAAATGGGGTGCGCTGATCTTTTCCATTTTATTAGTGGCTATGCCTGTATTGCTGATCAAGTTCCCTTATGTAAATTCAAGATTACGCGATACCCAAATTAAGGAATACAGGGGGCAGACTGATGACCAGAATGGATTGGCTGTTAGAGGCGTTTTATGGGAATCATCATGGAATCTGATCCGTGAACGTCCCGTTTTTGGGTGGGGTCGTTATGATGCGCAGAATGTTTTACAGAAAAAATATTTAGAGTCCGGGTTCAAGGAAGGTGCTAAGGAAAATTACAACAGTCATAATCAATATCTATATACATGGTTATGCTATGGGCTAGTGGGATTAATTTTATTACTCGTGTATACAGGGAGCCTTTTATCTTTCTTTTTAAGGAATAGGAATTTTCTTGGTATTTGCCTTCTCTTACTTTTTATTCTTGCCAATATAACAGAATGCATGATGGAAGTGCAAAAAGGTATTGTTTTCTTTTTCCTGTTTGGCAATCTCCTCCTGGTGCAGTCCAAAAACCATAAATCAGGTCTACCGCCGGATGAGGCAGTTTTGATTTAAAAAGGAATATTTATAGCAACTGCTTAAATGATATCAGATTTACTAATATCGTAAAGGGCCTGGCTGGAATTTTTATCGTTGTAACATATTGAAATGAAATCCGCATACTGATCAATAATTTTTGACCAGGTAAATTCTTCACGGATTTTTTTAATATTATTTGCAATCATGATATTTTCCTCCTTACCCTGGGAAACATTCTCCACCAGGGATTTGACTTCTTCTGGATCTAAAAAATAATAGGCGTCTTTTTTTAATATAGATACATTGAATTCATTGTTGTTCGCGGCTATTAAAGCCCCGCTGGCCATAGCTTCAAGCAGAGATGGGTTTGTTCCTCCTGCACTGTGGCCATGGAAATATAAAGAAGTGAATGCTTTCAGGGAATGTAATATCGCCTTGTTATATATTGCACCTAAAAAGACAATTCTTTTGTCATTACGGAATTTGTTTTGAAGGTAGGTGCCAAACTGGTTAGTAGGATTTCCGATAATGATCATTTTTTTCTTAGAATTACTTGCCGAAAATCCATCGAGCATCATTTCAATATTATTCTCGGGCTCCATTCGTGCAATTATTAGAAAATACTCATATTTAACAAGTTCCTTTTCAATAAGATGACACTCCTCTGCAATTCCGGGCATTTCTGCACCATAAGCAATAAACGTACTGGGTACATCATATTTACTTTGGAGATATTTTTGAATAGCCAGGGAATCTGCAACAAAATAGTCGCAAAATTTTACAGCAAGTTTTTCCGCATAGAATAAAAATCTTCTGATCTTTCCTGCATACTTATTTCTTTTCCATTCCAGGCCATCCATGTTTATAATCGAGATGGCTTTTTTAGGAAAAAATCTTCCCCAAATCGAAATACTGGTGTATCCGAAAATAAGCAGAACGTCAAAATCCCTTTTTCGGGCATCGAGGATGCAGTTAAGATCATAAATAAACTGCCCTGCCGTTTTTAATTTGTCTTCCGGATTGAAACAGTGTATAATATGAACGCCATTCCATGCTTTTTCCTGGTAGAAGTGGTTATGGGTATTATATACATAAACTTCAAAAGACTTTTTAAGTAACCCCACTGAAAGATATTCAGCAAGTTGTTCAAATCCGCCATATTGATTTGGAATACCTCTTGTTCCAAGAATACCTATTTTCATCTTAAAGTTTAAATGTTGATTTTTCCATAATCATGACTAGAGTTTTTAGCGCGATACTTTCGACAGAAATTTCTCATTAATATATTCAGAAATTTAAAAGGATAAATTGATTCTGCTTCAGGAAGCCGGAGATCTGTAAGAAGTAATAAATCATCCGTGAGCAAGGCTTTGATTCTTTAGTCTAGCTGGTATGATAAAGGCGGCCACATTTTTCAGACTGGTTGAAATATCCATAACAAATTTCTTCTTTATGATTCAGGATGGGCAAATGTAGCTTATTTCATGCTTTTTTAGTTTGAGTCCAAATTTCAATAGGTTTTTCGGGCAATCGAATAGCGACAGATCATAGAGTTAAGTTATGATCTAACAATATTCATTTGTATAATCTGACCAAGTCGAACCAGGATGGCATTATTTGATTGATACATATCAAAAAAATCAAGCACTAAGTCTGGTTTCGATAAAACATTTGATAAAACAAATAAAAATTATCCCCGTGTGCACCGGTTGTCTAAGGGTAAACCCTTACCAGATAAAGAAAATTTTGGATTTTGCTTTCGGGAGGCGACTAATTTATCGGGAGGCGACTAATTTATTTTACAATAAAAAGAAAAATGTTCCGTTTGCATTATTTATAATATTTTTTTTCTTTAAAGCATCCTTTTTCAAACTAAATTTGTCACTTGTATTAAAATGAGACGCATTATTGTTAAAATAATGCAAAGAGCTGAAAAAGGGCAGCATATTTGAACTGCCTTTTAAGGCATCATTCGTTGATCGTTTAAATCTGATATCTTATGGCTACTGGGGTTATTACAGAAAAACCTGTTTTGCGTATTCGGCAGTTTTCCACGAGGAACAAAAAGGGTAAAGCTCGTTTTAGTGGGGTATTTTTTCAGCTGGGAAAGCGTGTTTTTGATATTGTGGTTTCAACCCTTATCATAACGCTTGTACTCAGTTGGCTAATTCCCATCCTGGCTGTCCTTATCCGGCTGGATTCCAAGGGTCCTGTATTCTTTGTCCAGACACGGATAGGTTTTCTCGGAATCCCGTTCCGGTGCTATAAGTTGCGGACAATGTATGTAAACGTGGATTCTGATACAAAACAGGCAGTACATAATGATTCACGCATAACACGATTAGGACACTTTTTACGTATTACCAGCCTGGATGAATTACCACAATTCTTAAATGTGCTCATTGGAGACATGAGTGTGGTTGGTCCTCGTCCTTTTATGAAGAAAGATGATCAGAAATTTAGCATAGTTGTCTCAAATTATCCACTTAGATATTGCGCCAAACCAGGCATTACCGGGATGGCACAGGTAAAAGGATACAGGGGGCGGACAGATACCCTTCTCAGTATTTTCCACCGCTACCAATGGGATGCTTTTTATGTCCGCAATGCCCGCCCGTTTCTGGATTTCAAAATTCTTCGGATTACTGGCAGGCAGATGATTAAAACCTTTTATTCTTTAAGGAGTATTAAGATGGATGAGATGGAACGACTGAATGTGAGTGAAGCCAAATTTTTGTTGGAAAACCTTCGATAGGTAGTTATCCGGCCCAGGATTCCCTGTCAAGGCTCCTGTACTGGATTGCCTCTGCCAGGTGTTCTGTTTTGATTTCATCTTTTCCATCCAGGTCTGCAATAGTTCTGGATACTTTGAGAATCCGGTCATAAGCCCTGGCAGAAAGATTTAGTTTTTCCATGGCTGACTTCAAAAGCATTGACCCCGCTTTTTCTACATAACATATTTTTTTTAACAAACCGCTATCCATCTGGGCATTTGCATAAACGCCTGTTTGATCTGAAAATCTTTTGCTCTGTTTTTCCCTTGCCCTGATAACACGGTCGCGGATTACCTCAGATGATTCACCAGGATCTGCTGATGATAATTCATTGAATCCTACCGGGGTTACTTCAACGTGCAGATCAATCCTGTCTAACAGGGGACCTGAAATTCTATTGAGATATTTCTGTATGGCTCCCGGCGGGCAACTGCATGCCCTTTCCGGATGATTATAGAATCCACAGGGACATGGATTCATACTTGCCAATAACATAAAGCTAGCCGGGAAATCAACACTCATTTTCGCGCGACTAATATTCACCCTCCTTTCTTCCATTGGCTGCCGCATTACTTCGAGAACTGATCTTCTGAATTCCGGAAGTTCATCCAAAAACAATACACCATTGTGTGCCAGGGAGATTTCACCGGGCTGGGGCAGGCCTCCCCCACCAACCAGGGCCATATCTGAAATGGTGTGATGAGGTGAACGGAATGGACGCCTGGCAATCAACATGGAATCCGGTTGCATTTTACCTGCTACGCTATGGATCTTTGTTGTTTCCAATGCTTCCTGAAGGCTTAATGGAGGAAGTATTGTCGGCAGTCTTTTAGCGAGCATGGTCTTACCGGAACCTGGTGGCCCGATGAGGATGGCATTATGGCCGCCTGCAGCTGCAACCTCCAGTGCTCTTTTAATATTCTGCTGGCCGCGCACATCCTTGAAATCAATATCAAATTGATACTGGGTTGCAAAAAAATCCTGCCTTGTATCAGGGTCAATGGGATCAATAGGTTTTCGTTCATCCAAAAAATCAACCACTTCCCTGATATGTGAAACCGGATAAACAGCTAATTTATTCACGATGGCAGCTTCTCCGCTATTTGATCTGGGTACAATAAACCCTTTAAATTTTTCCTTTCTTGCCTGGATCGCTATGGGCAGTGCACCTTTCAGGGGTAATATGCTCCCATCCAGATTTAATTCGCCCATGATAACCAGCTGCCGGAGTAAATGCAGGTTTTTTAACTGTCCACTACCTGCAAGAATGCCTATCGCAATAGGCAGATCAAATGCAGAGCCCGATTTGCGAATATTTGCCGGTGCCAGGTTCACCAGCAGTTTGATCCTGGGCATTAAAAATCCATTTGTTTTCAGTGCACTTTCTATTCGCTGGAGGCTTTCCTTAATGGCATTATCCGGCAGTCCTACAATGAAGTAATTTTTGCCCTTCATTACATTCACTTCTACTGTTATGGTAATGGCATCTACTCCATAGACCGCACTGCCATAGGTTTTAACAAGCATGCATTGATTTAACTCAAACAAGATAAAGCATACAGGAAGCGAATACAATTACCTCTTTGTGGAATAATTGTAAATTATTAATGGTTAATTGTTAACCTAGAAACAAAAAGATTTATGAAATCAAAAAAATAGAAATAATGCAAAAATTCTAATTAAAGATTAACAATTAACAATTAACAATTAACCATTAACAATTACCTACCTCCCTCTAAAAACCGGCTTTCTCTTTTCCAAAAAGGCCGAAGTGCCTTCTTTCATGTCTTCCGTTGCGAAACATTCTCCGAAGAGTTTTGTTTCCAGCGCATAACCATCCACGTTACCCATGGCTGAATTCACTGCGGTGATACATCTGGCGATTGCGAGAGGAGCTTTGCTGATGATAAGCTTAAGAATCGATTTTGTTTTATTTAATAGTTCTTCCTGACTCGTCATATGGTTGACCAGTCCATAATGGAGTGCCATCGGAGCACTGATCAGGTTTCCGGTGAGCATGGCTTCCAATGCCGGACCTCGGCCGATATATTGTGTTAACCGCTGTGTTCCTCCATAACCTGGAATCAGGCCAAGACTGATTTCCGGTTGTCCGAATTGTGCCGTGTCACTACATATCCGGAAATGACAGGCCATGGCGAGTTCACATCCACCTCCCAGTGCAAATCCATTCACTGCGGCTACAACGGGCTTTGAAGCGTTTTCGATTTTAAAAAAAATATCGAGACCTTGTTTTGCAAGAGCCATTCCTTCTTCTTTCGTAAGACCGGCAAAACCGCGGATATCTGCACCTGCAACGAAAGCTTTGGTTCCTGAACCTGTAATAATGGCGGCTCGTATAAGTTCATTATCATAAACTTCCTGCACAGCTTCTCCCAGTTCTCGAATTACTGTTGTATTGAGTGCGTTTAATTTATCCGGACGGTTAATTGTAATGGTGTAAATATTTTCCGCCAGCTCGGTTGATAAAGTTTCGTACATATAATGAGATTTATTTAAGCCGGTTTTCTTTAACCCAATCACGGATATATTCTGCAATATCCGTCGTGGCTGCGCCGGGTGCAAATAATTTTCCAACACCTATCTCCGATAATTGAATGCGGTCTTCTTCCGGAATAATACCTCCTCCGGTCAGCAATACGTCTGTAAGATTTTTTTCTTTCATCAGTTTGATGATCTTTGGAAATACTGTCATATGCGCCCCGCTCAGGATACTGATACCAATCGCATCCACGTCTTCCTGCAATGCGGCATTTACTACCATTTCGGGAGTTTGCCTGAGGCCTGTATATATTACTTCCATTCCTGCATCGCGGAGTGCGGTTGCAATTACTTTTGCACCTCGGTCATGGCCATCCAGTCCCACTTTAGCTACCAAAACCCGGATAGGACGAGATAAGGACTTGTTCATAATTCAAATGTACATAACTGTTTTCTCGGAAAATCTTTTAATAGCCTCGCGTTTTTATTCTGTCGACATTAAGCTTCTCATTAAAAAATTTACGGAACTTATCATTAGCGCCGGTCAGGAGCATGATGGAGGTTCCCCTTTCCCGCGCATAGGGATTTGTAACGCTGTCAGTTATTTCAGCCTTCAAAAATTGTTTTATAAAATCATATTTCATTTCGTTCGGATCACTTTCGAGTAAAACCAGGTTTTGCAAATAAATGGAGTCGGGGATCCAATATAAAAAACTGGCATTGTCGCTGAAAGCTGCCGGCAAATGATATTTTTTCCGGTAGTAGGTAACAGCTCCTGCCATTCCATAATTATCGCAGAAAATTATGGTATTTGCCTGTTGTGAGCTGTCGAGCGAATGAAAAGCGGTTGATGTTTTTTGTGCCATTTCTTCCCATCCCAGCATATCCGAAAAATCCTGCGGAAGATCGTGATCGCGCTGATCTTCCCATCTTAATATGCCAAGGCTGGCAGCATGCGTTTTCTTATAATGAACCGCAAGATTCGAAGGAGTCATCAGGGGCAGACTTATAAAGAGGAATTTAATTCCAAAATATATAATAACAACAGAAAATATAAAACGGAGAAAGAAACGTGAGCGTAAAGTCCATTTCTCAATAACAAATGATCCGAATCCGAATAGAATGGGATACAACCCCAGCGTGTAATAACTTTTTCCATGAAACCAAAGAAGAATTGCGACCACACCAATATAAGCCAGGCCCAAAAAAACATAAGTCCTTCCTTCTTTATTAAGGAATAAATAGAAGAACCCGGTCACCCAGATAAAACAACAGGGTAAAAACATTACCAGCTGATCTATGAGAAAAGAAGAAAGTTGCACATATTGCAGCTGGGTGGAGGTCAGCTCATGCATATGATAAAAGACGGGGAAATGATGAATATATTGCCAGATCAGATTCGGCAGGAAAATAATAAATGCAAGTCCTAAAGCAATATAAAAATGCCGGTTTAAAAAAATAGTTCTCTGTTTGGTAAACAATAATGCTGGCACCAGGCTAATCAGGTAAAAGGCGACTGAATATTTACTTAAGAGGCCAAGGCCCGCGCCGATTGCGGTGATGTAAAGCCATTTATTTTCAGAAGTTCTGACATATTGTATCAGTCCAATTGCAATAACGGTATAAAAAAATATTTCCAGGAAGTTGGGCTGGAATAAAAAATGCACGCGCAGAAAGCCGGTAAAGAAAAAACAAAAGAATAGAAGAATTAGGGCGAATAATTTAGCACCTAATGAAATGATGAGTTTACCCACCAGTATAAAATTGAGTGCACCAAATAAGGATGGCCAAAATTTTATCCAGAACATTCCATTGCCAAACAGCCCTGTTATCCGGGCGAAAACAGAAAGAAGGGGTGGAACTTCCATGAATCCAAAAGCAGGATGGTTTCCTTCGGCGAGGTAAAGAAATTCATCACGGTGGGGTTCGTAAGTGGAATTCTGTAGTATGAAGGGCAGAAGGAATTTTAAAATAGCCAGCAAGTATAAAAATCTGTTTAACTTTTTCATAAGGGTCACCAATTTCCTGTTTGGGTGAGCAGATTATTTATCCTTTTGGTTGTTTCATTTTTCCCCAGCAGGGCAGCGATATCAAAAACAGGAGGACCTGATTTCTCGCCAACCAGCATGATACGAAATGGAAGCTGAAGTTCTCCTGGTTTTATTTGTTGTGATATGGCGAGTTCTTTAAAAACGGTTTCCAGGTTATATGCATTCCATTCTGCAATGTCTGCGAATTTTTCGGTGATATCTTTGAAGAACCCTGTTTTAGCCGCATTCCATTTTGACCTGATGGCGTCTATATCCCATTGCAGGGGCGCCTCAAAAAAGATCTTGCCCTGCAAAAAAAATTCAGGCAGTAAATGGCATCGGTCACGGATAAGTTGTATCACCGAGCGGAGATAGATTTCGTCTGGGATTTGTAAAGAATAATGCTCATATATTTTTCTGACTTCCCGACTGAGTTCTTCTATTGGTATCTTCCTGATCCATTCCTGATTAAACCATTTGGCTTTTTCGTAATTGAATTTTGCACCTGCTTTATGTACGCGTTCAATAGAAAATTTTTCAACCAATTCGGGAAGTGAATAGAGTTCCTGTTCGGTTCCGTCATTCCAGCCCAGTACTGCAAGCAAATTCACAAAAGCCTCTGGCAGGAAACCTTTTTCACGAAATCCTGAAATAACTTCACCCGAACCAGGGTCTTTCCAATCCATGGCAAATATGGGGATACCAAGACGGTCTGAATCCCGCTTACTTAGTTTGCCGTTTCCGTCTGGTTTTAAGATTAATGGGAAATGCGCCCATGCAGGCATCTTTTCTTCTCCATATAAATATCTCCATAACAACAGGTGGACCGGTGCGCTGGGAAGCCATTCCTCACCACGGAAAGCATGGGTTATCTGCATAAGAAAATCGTCTACCACAACCGCCAGGTGATAGGTTGGCATATTATCAGCTTTGAGTAAAACCTTATCGTCAACAAGGGAAGTATTGAATTCAACCTGACCGCGGATCATATCGTTCAAATACAATGTTTCGTTATCAGGCATCCTGATCCGGATCACATGAGGAGTGCCGGCTTCCAGTAATTTTTTTGTTTCTCCAATTGCAAGTGAAAGAGAATTGCGCATATGCATACGCGTTTGATGGTCGTACTGGGGAGAAGGATTGACAGCAGTCCGGTGTGTGGAACGCATGGCTTCCAATTCATCAGGCGTATCGAAAGCAAAATAAGCATGCCCCGTCTGAACCAGTCTTTCAGCATATTCCCGGTAGATTTTTTTTCTTTCGCTCTGACGGTAGGGTCCAAATGGTCCGCCATGTAACGGACTTTCATCAGGCTCCAGTCCGCACCATTTCAGTGTTTCATAAATATACTCTTCAGCACCGGCTACAAAACGACTCTGATCCGTATCCTCAATGCGCAATACAAAACCACCCTTATGTTGTTTTGCAAACAGGTAATTATAAAGTGCTGTACGAACACCACCCAGGTGCAAACCGCCTGTGGGGCTAGGCGCAAACCGAACCCTGATTTTTTTTTCCATGGGAAGCAAAGATGAGGATTATTTTGTTAAAGCAGGCTGCCGCGGTTGCACATTGGAGTCTGAAATAGTATATTCACCCGTGAAATTTTTTCTGACCATCTTATGCCTTTTATTCTTCAGATTCCTGCAGGCACAGGAGATAACATATGATAACGTGTATGTAGATTATGACTCAGCAGTTGAATTTAAGAACCTTCGTATCATTCCCATTCGCCCGAAAAATGGATTCGGAAATAATTCACCAAAGGCGATAAGTTTGAGTCAGGCGATAAAACAGGGAATTGCTGTGATTTCTGAAAGAGGAACTGCTTCAACGGAAAACGTTCACTTCCTTCGAATTAATAATCATTCCGACCAGACGATCTACATCTCTTCAGGGGAACTTATTTCGGGTGGCCGCCAGGACAGGATGATTACGCGTGATACTTTGCTGGAGCCGAATGGCAGGGACCAGTATGTATCCGTGATGTGTGTGGAAGAACTTAGGTGGAGCGATAAAGAAAAAAAATTCGCTTATGAGAATTTCGCGAATCCGGCTTTGCGAAAAGTACTGGATGTAAATAAAAATCAGGTATTGATCTGGCAGGAAATAGCCAAGCAATTAGGAGAAAGCAATATACCGAGTAAGAGTTCCGCTTATTTATCTCGTAAAACTGATAAGAGAATGATACAGCTGAATGATGAATATTATAATTTTTTCAAACAAAAATTTAAAAATTCTGACAGTGCCGTTGTCGGGTTTGTTTGTATGTCGGGCGATAAAGTGATCGGGTCTGATATTTTCGCATCTTCTGATCTTTTCTTTAATCAACTGGATCCACTACTTAAAGGCTATTGTGATCAGGCCATGTACATAGGTAAACCGGTGACGATCACAAGGGAAGAAGAGAAAATATATTTGGACAAACTCCTGACGGATAAGATAAGCCAGGAAGCATTTTTAAAGGAAAACGGCAAAATATTCCGTCAGCACGGTCAGGTTATCCATATCAACAGCTTCTGAGTAACTTGCAACATGTTTTATTTCACGAAGACACCTTTTTGGCTTAAGAAATTCTATCCATCCTGTCTCTGGAATTATCCGTCAGTGACGGGAGAAAAAAAAATCTACCTCAGTTTCGATGACGGTCCGCACGCGTTAGCCACACCTTTTGTTCTGGATCAGTTGAAAAAATATAATGCCAGGGCGAGTTTTTTCTGTATCGGTAAAAATGTTGTTGAAGAAACGGCCATATTTAAACGAATCCTGATGGAGGGCCACAGGGTCGGTAATCACACATACAATCACCTGAATGGCTGGAAAACAGATAATAGAATCTATTTAGAGAACATTGAAAAAGCACGCGACTTAATAGATTCGGATTTATTCCGGCCACCATATGGACGTGCTACAGCATTTCAAATCCGCAATCTGAAAGAAAAACTAAAGTACAAAATAGTTATGTGGGACGTGCTGAGTGGAGATTTTGATCCGGCAGTATCTGGTGAGGCAGCAGCGGAAAGAGTTATACGAAAATCGCGCTCCGGAAGTATTGTTTTATTTCATGACAGCGCAAAAGCATATAAGGTTTTGATGGTGGCTTTACCTATGGTTCTTACGTATTTTTCCGGTCAGGGTTATTCATTTGAAACAATAAAATAAATGACGGAGGGAGTAGAAACTATGAAAGATGAAAGCATTTAAAAAAGAATTGGGCCGGGGTAGACACCCTGGCCCGTTTTTAATCCGTACCCTATGAAAACTGATTTAAAGGTAGAACTTTTTTTGATTCACCAAACATATTTCGCAGATAACCATAGGAATACAGGCATTTAGCAAGATAGAAGAACGAACCAAAAGGGGTCTAAAAGGGAGCATAAAAACAGACTAAGTGTTTTCCCTTAGTACGTTTTTAAAAAAAAAAATGGCCCTGTTTCATGAGGAAGCTTCAATTGAAATTTTATATGGAACTGATTGATACACATTGTCATTTATATGTTCCCGCCTTTGCTGAAGATATAGATGAAATAATACAACGGGCCCGGACAGCCGGGGTCGTAAGATTTTATTTGCCTGCTATTGACATGGAAAGTGAAGAAGCTCAGATGGACCTGGAAAAACGTTATCCGGACATTTGTTTTGCGATGCAGGGACTTCATCCCTGTTCGGTTAAGGCCGACATTGAAGATGCTTTACAACATGTGGAGCAAAGTCTTTCCAGGAGGCAGTTCGCGGCTTTAGGTGAAATCGGGCTTGATTTCTATTGGGATCGAAGTTTTGAGAAAGAACAATACAGGGCTTTTCATCAACAAATAGAATGGGCTATGCATTTTAATCTGCCTATTGTGATTCATTCGCGCGATTCCATTGAACAAACTATTTCTGTTGTCCGGGAACATCAAAAAGGGAAACTGCGTGGTATATTTCATTGTTTTAATGAAGGAGAGCAGCAGGCAAATGAAATTGTAGCACTTGGTTTTTATCTCGGTATTGGTGGGACGCTTACATACAAAAACAGCAAACTTCCGGGTGTGCTTAAAAATATTGATCTTGAAAATATCGTACTGGAAACAGATGCGCCTTATCTCCCGCCCGTTCCTTTTCGTGGTAAACGAAATGAAAGCAGTTATATCGTATATGTGGCGGAGAAAATGGCAGAAATAAAAGGGATCAGCCCTGAAGAAGTCGCCCGGATTACTACAGGCAATGCTTTGAAAATATTTTCTCAGGCTAAGGACTAAGGCGTAAAGCTTAACGCATAAGGCGTAAGATTAAAAAGATTCGCGGGGTAAGTGTCGATGTCTTACTTTTGCCGCCTGTTTTAAAAAACGGAGGGAGAGGTGTCCGAGTGGTTGAAGGAGCACGCCTGGAAAGTGTGTATAGTGGAAACGCTATCGCGGGTTCGAATCCCGCCCTCTCCGCAAAACAAAGCAGATGCCCGAAAGGGCATTTTTTATTTTCATGAGCGCTGAAAGCTTGCTTTCAAAAGCGAAATGAAATAAAAAATAGAGACGCGAAGCGTCGTATCTGCTTTGTTTTGACGACTCACTCATTTATGGATCACTGAAAGTAATCCCGCCCTCTCCGCTTAGATTTTTTTGAAGCCCTTATCCAGTAATTGTCTCGTAGTTTTTAGAGACGCATGGGAATAATAATGGGAGTAAATAAAATCAGTGCCAAGAATCAGCTTGCAAACTTGCGTTTTGATCTTGACTTTAATCTTATTCTTCCAGGTAAACCTCTTACCTACAGGTAAAACGAACTCATTAATCCTAAAACAGCCGCTCAACTAAGCGCCATTCTTTATTCACTCCTGGAAACCTGTAAACTTCACGGGATTAATCCTTTCAATGGCTAAAAAAATATACTGGAAATGAAACCTTCACATCCATTTAATAAGCTCAATCAACGGAAAAATAGAGCTGATGTATTCTGTACTGCTGTGTTTATTTCCGAATATAGTGAAGGCATAAAAAACTAATCAGGGAAGCTTGTTGGACAAGTTATATTTAAAAGCCGCCAGACAATAAATTGACTAATCAGACGTTTAGGTAACGTGATAAATATCGATCCAATATTTTATCGATGCAAACAAAATAAACCAATGAAAAGACCGATTTTTAGATATTCACTGAGTTGTCTATTCGGATTATTCGTTTTATGCAATTCTTGTAAAAAACTAGAACAGCTATTTGCATTTACCATTTCCAATCAATCTTCTGTAACCATTCCTAGCTCAAGCCCTGTTAATTTGCCAGTTGACATTGCAACTCCAAATGTAACTTCAAATTCATCCCAGGAATTTAAAAATAACAATACCAATGTAAACCTTGTAAAAAATATAACCCTTCAAAGCCTCCAATTGTCAATTACAAGCCCTTCAAACCAGACATTTAATTTTTTGCAATCGATTCACATTTATATCTCCACAAATTCATCCAACGAGATAGAACTCGCTTATCTTGATCAAATTCCCGCAAATGTAAATTTAATTGGCTTAATTCCTACACAAGCGTCATTAGATCAATATGTAAAAGCTTCCAGTTATAATTTACGAACAACGGTAGTGACGAGCCAGATCCTTACACAGAACGTAAATATTAACGTGGATTCAAAATTTAGAGTTACTGCAAGTTTATAAAGCACATTTGCGGTTTCCTGTTTTAGTTTTCTTTGTCTATCGGTTCGTCAAGATTATCAAATACTGAATAAATTCATTTTTTTCAAGAATTGGTCGACCAGAGGCTTACATCTTTTACCAGCGCCCGGCGCGGAAGCTTCAGATGGGCTACGATCATCTCTGCAAAATCTTCGGGTTGCAATACTTTTTTCGGATCTCCATCCGTCAGGCCGGTACCAATTGCTAGCGGTGTGGCGATGGTACTTGGAGTTGCGGTAAAGACACGAACTCCGGATTTCCTCGCCTCCAACATTAAAGATTCAGACAGACCGATCAGCCCAAATTTAGATGCACTATACGCACTCGTTAAAGGAGAACCCCTAAGTCCTGCCGTCGAAGAAACATTTACAATATCTCCGTTCTTCCGTTCTATCATCCCGGGCAGTACTTCATGAATACAATAGTAAGGACCCAAAAGGTTTGTTCGAATTACATCTTCCCATTCCTCTACGCTCAGTGTCATAAAGTTGCCGAATTTTCCGATGCCCGCGTTATTGATCAGGATGTCAATAGGCCCCAGCGTTTTCGTAAGGTCAGAAATTGCAGAAGTTACTGAAGTAAAGTCTGCCGTATCGGCGACCTTGAATGCAGTTTGAATGCCAATATTTATTTTCGAAGCCTCGGTCGCAACGGTGATGAGATCTTCTTTTGTTCTTGAAAGCAACATCAGGTTAACACCCTCCGTTGCCAGCGCCAGAGAAAGTGCTTTTCCCAAACCTTTCCCTGCGCCCGTGACGAGGGCGGTTTTGCCTTTCAGAGATTCCATTTTCACTAAAGATAACAAGCAAGGGTGAGTTTTCTGGCTATTATACGAAACCCGCCAACCCATGTAGTTCAATAGGCAAGATGAAATTCAAATTATTCTTCCTTATACGAGCACCTCATGTAAATTTTTCATCTTAATGTATGACCTTTAATTGCGCAGATTGCCTATGGTATTAAGTTTCCTTGTATTATTTTCTGGTCGAATTTTATAATTTTACCTTGAATCTCGACTGGGAATTAATGGGAGTGAGTTATTCATGACCTCTTTTTTACAGGTCTGATAATACGTTGAAAATCAAAATTTTGGCGAGGTAGTTCGAATCCCGCCCTCTCCGCAAATGAAAATAAGTGTCCGCCTCAACGGACATTTTTGTTTTGTAGCATTATCAAGTTTGTTTGTGCAAAGCGGAATCCAACCCCCTTCCACCTGTTAATAAAGCATATAGTTTTGGAGAAATAGTTCTTATCAATGTACCCGTCACAACGCAAAAAATAAGTAGACCAGCTGGCGGGAATAAATAAGTTAGCAAACGGTATTCGTATATAGGCTGTACCACCGGGAATACGTAATTGATAGCATAAGCAACCAGGGGTGCATGCAGGACATAAATAATAAATGAGAAAGACGAAAGCCAGACAAACCATTGCTTTTCCATACACCACTTGACCAATCTATCACTCCCGAACCAGGCTGTAATAAATCCACAGAGCACAACTATTTTATATAATACCAGAAGTAATGGGAAAACCACACCCCCAATAATATCAAATGCTTTAAATGCAATTATTGTTTTAATGACGTTTAGAATTACAAAAATTGCAGCCCAGGGTAAAGGCTTTAACCATTTACCGGGTTCCCGGATATTAAAATTCTTTTTCTGAAGCCAAATGCCCAATGAAAAGAAAAAAAGTCCCTCACCTTCAAATAATATAAATGAAATATCTGATAACCAAAATAAAATAACAAAGAAGAAAAAAACATTGAAGTAATTAAGTACGCACCAACGCAATGCCGGATAAACCAGGTTTTATATAAACAATAAGCGTAAAAACCATAACTGATACGGAACTGGAAGCATTATCAATCGCAACAAACATGAATACTGCTAATGTAATCTCAATATAGTTAATAATTTACCTAAGAACATTCGAATGAACCAGGAAAACAATGTCTATATGAATTTGGATTATATGACCGGAAAAGGCTAAGGGTTATTTAACTGCGATATATATTATATTCAACGAAGACATTCAATAGAAATTTGAACCAACACTATTAACCTTGCAAGCAGATTATACGGTCGACAAAGCAGATTCAAATTTTCTCGCATTATCCATATCCGGACTATGATACAAATATTCCGGGATTTGCGACAGTCTGGAATTTTGAACCTGATCACCTAAACCATAGAACTTTTGAAAGCTCATAATCAATGGTCTCCATTTATCCGGATCCACACGATTATTGTAGCCATCCATCATGATAGATTCTTCCAGATAAATGCGTTGAATTCGAAACTCCATCGTAAATATTTTTCCTTTTTGTTGCAGGTCGCCTTCTGCGATTCCATGTATTGCTTCCAGGCTGGCTTCCATCTGAACAGGGCATTCCCATATCCTGGGGGCATTAATGGTATCAGAAGTTTGTGGAGTCAGGCAGGCCAGAGTGAATTTATCCTTGACATATTTATATCCTTTTCTTTTTTTCCTTCAGGAACCTGATAAGAACCCGTTGTCAATGCCAGCCGGTTAACTGCAGATGCTTCATTCACGGATGGCAGATTTAGCACGCAGCCACCGCTTCGTCTAATATTTTCTGTTGTTTTGGAAACGGCAGATATACCGATTATGCAACGCCATCCCAGCCAGAATATGGAAGAGATAGGCGCAATATTAAATGATCCATCTTCATTACAGGTACTGATCAGTACGACTGGTGTTCCGAAGTATAATATTTCAGGTTCGCTGCGTTTATGCATAATTATTCGTTGAATACAACAAAACTACTGTCGCATTTCAATGAATAAAACCCGATTCTTGCGGAGATGAAATTTGATCTGGTGAAATATGACTCCTGAAATTAAATGGTTGCCTTGACCGGCACCACCAGTCTGAAACCGTTTCCATGAATATTCACGATTTCGATATTAGCATCATCGCGCAGATATTTTCTGAGCTTGGCAATATAAACGTCCATACTCCGGCCATTGAAATATGTATCGCTTCCCCAGATTTTTTTAAGTGCAGCTTCCCGTGGCAATAAATCATTCAGGTGTTCGGCAAGCATTTTCAGCAATTCGTTTTCCTTGGGAGAAAGCGTTTGAGTTTGTCCGTTATGAACGAGCTGTCTTAGTTTAGGATGGAAATGATAGGAGCCAAGATCGTATTCCTTGTTATCTGCTTCCTTATTTAAATCGTCATTTCTTTTCAGAATCGCCCGGATCTTCAGAAGTAATACTTCACTGTCGAAGGGTTTGGTGATATAATCATCTGCACCAAGTTTATATCCTTGTATAATGTCTTCCTTCATCGTTTTAGCACTGATAAAGAAAAGGGGTACATCAGGATTTACATCGCGGATTTCTTCGGCCAAAGTAAAACCATCCATATGTGGCATCATTACGTCAAGCAAACAGAGATCAAAATGCTCGCGTTGAAATGCAGCCAGTCCCAATCTGCCATCCCGCTCAAGTGTCACGTCAAAATCGTTCAACTCCAGGTAGTTTTTCAATACCATTCCGAGATTGGCGTCGTCTTCGCATAATAAGATTTTAGGCTTTTTTCCTTCCATATTTTCGTTTGTATACAAATAAAATTAATTCATTTCCGGGAATGGAGTATCGGGGGGTAATTTTTTGTTAATACTCTCCCCGGCCCCGGAAATGCAAGTCAGGCTCAAATTGTATCTTTGCGGGTCATAAATCAACAGATGGACGCACAATTCAACCCTGATAAACAGCATACTCTTAAACAGGCAGTAAATATTTCAGGTACCGGCCTGCACACGGGTATTGTGGTAGATATGACTCTTCGCCCGGCAAATCCTGGTTATGGATTCCAGTTTCAACGCATTGACCTGGCGGGGAGGCCCCTTATAAAGGCGGACTGCGACCTGGTTACCGACACATCCCGGGGAACTACACTGGAAGATAATGGAGCCCGGGTCAGCACTATAGAGCATATTTTAGCGGCACTGGTAGGCATGGGGGTTGATAATTGTCTTATTGAAGTAAATGGTCCTGAAATTCCCATTATTGACGGTAGTTCAGAGCCTTTTGTAGAGATTATTGAAGAGGTGGGTCTGGATGAACAGGATGCAGCTAAAGCATGGTATAGCATCGACAACAATATCACATATTACGATGAAAAGAAACGGGTCGAAATGATGGCCATGCCATCCATGGAGTATAAAGTTACCACACTGATAGACTTTAACAGCCCGGTACTGGGAACCCAGCATGCAGGACTTAAATCCATGAAGGATTTTAAACTGGAAATTGCTCCATGTCGCACATTCTGTTTTTTACATGAACTCGAAATGCTGCTGGAGAACAACCTCATTAAGGGGGGAGATATCAACAATGCCATCGTTATCGTTGACAAAAAAGTAACGGACGACGAAATGCAAAGACTAGCAAAAGCATTCGGTCGCGATAACATGGAAGTTAAAAGCGGCGGTTATCTCAACAATCTTGAACTACGATTTCCGAATGAACCTGCACGTCATAAACTACTCGATGTTATCGGCGACCTTGCTTTAATCGGCTATCCAATTAAAGGGCACGTGATTGCTAACAGGCCCGGCCATTCAACCAATGTGGATTTTGCAAAAAAAATCAAACAATATATCCGCAAGAATAAACATCTGAAAAATACGCCTGTGTATGATCCAAACCAGCAGCCGATTTTCAGTAGTCAGCAAATAGAAAAAACCCTTCCCCACCGTTATCCATTTTTACTAGTAGATAAAATCATTGAACTGACAGATACGCATATTGTCGGTATTAAAAATGTGACTTTTAACGAGCCCTTTTTTGTAGGACATTTTCCAGGTAATCCTATTATGCCTGGTGTATTGCAGGTAGAAGCGCTGGCACAGACAGGTGGTATCCTTGCTATCAATGCTATGGCTGGCGGTGGTCAGTATGATACATATTTTCTGAAGATTGATAATTGTAAGTTTAAAGCAAAAGTAGTTCCGGGCGATACCATGGTGATGAAAATGGAATTACTGAATCCTATTCGCAGAGGAATTGTAGAGATGCGGGGAACTGTATTTGTGGGCAATAAAGTAGTAACTGAAGCCGACCTTATGGCACAGCTGGTAAAGCGAAGTTAAATTAGAGGATTTGTGACAAATAAGTTTATTTTTGTAGGGCTGGGTTTTGCTCAGCATTTTTTATGAAGCAACCTGCAATTATTAAAGAAATAGTACCGAGCGGGCAGCAGGCCTCACCATCAACCGATGAAAGAATGATCCATCCCCATACGTATATTCATCCAAATGCACGTGTTGCAACAAATGTTAAAATCGATCCTTTTTCCGTCATTCACCAGGATGTGGAAGTTGGAGAGGGTACCTGGATTGGTTCCAATGTTACAATAATGGAAGGCGCAAGAATCGGAAAGAACTGCCGCATTTTTCCAGGCGCAGTAATTGCAGCCATTCCTCAGGATTTGAAATTTCAGGGCGAATATTCCAATGTATTTATAGGTGATAATACAACCATCAGGGAATTTGTTACAGTAAACAGGGGAACAAAAGACAGGGAAAAAACATCTATTGGCAGCAATTGTCTTATTCAGGCCTATTGCCATCTGGCACATGACTGTATCGTGGGCGATTATTGCGTAATGAGCAACAATACCCAGGTGGCCGGCCACGTCATCATTGAAGATTATGCCATTCTCGGTGGAATGTGTGCCATACACCAGTTTGTTCGGATCGGACGTCATAGTTTTTTACAGGGCGGATCCCTTGTAGGGAAAGATATTCCACCATATATCAAGGCGGGAAGAATGCCATTAAGTTATTGTGGCGTTAATTCAGTTGGGTTGAAAAGAAGGGGATTCAGTATTGATAAGATCAATCACATCCTGGATATTTACCGCATTATTTATAATAAGGGTTTAAATACCTCCCAGGCGCTTGAATTTCTCGAGGAGGAATTTTCGGCTACGGATGAGCGTGATGAAATTGTAACCTTTATCCGTGAAAGCAGTCGCGGTATCATAAAACGCTTCAGTAAAAGCAACCTCGATGAGGATTACCCTGTCTGATGCGGGCAAACGATTCAACCGGGAATGGATATTCCGTCACTTCGACTATAGTTTTTTTTCTTCGAATGCATATGCTATTACAGGCCCGAACGGATCGGGCAAATCCACACTTCTTCAATTTATTGCGGGCGCTCTGATGCCTACTGAAGGTAAAATCTCTTACTATAACGGGAGCGATACACTTGTTGAACAATACTTTCCTCTACTCTCCATCGCTGCACCCTATCTCGAAACAGTTGAAGAAATGACAGCCAATGAATTCTTCCGTTTCCACCAGACATTCAAACCATTGATGCCTGAACTTTCTATTCAGCAGATACTTGAACGGACCGGACTGCAGGATGCTGCGGATAAACAAATCAGGTATTATTCTTCAGGTATGAAGCAAAGGATAAAACTCGCACAGGCTTTTTTTTCCAATACACCCGCAGTCCTTCTGGATGAACCCACTACGAATCTGGATGCGTCAGGCATTAGATTATATCACGAACTGATCAGGGAGTTTTGCAGTGAAAGACTTGTAATTGTTAGTTCGAATTATACTTTGGAGTATTCCTTTTGTAAAAGCGTGATTGATATGAAACAACTCAAATCAACAATGTGAAAAATGTAGAATTGTGCAAATGAATAAATAAGAGAATGAAATGTAAAATTTAATTTTCAATTTGTAATTAATTTTTTGAATTTCAATTGGTAATTCAATTTTGCATTTCATTCTCTCATTCATACATATCTACAATTTCACAATCACAAATTGTGATTAGCGTTGACTGGCTATTAGTAGATTTAGGTCAGTATATTTAAGATCAAACCGCTGACTCAAATGAAAATTCGTAAGCGCTCCTTTAAACATATATATCCCGCTGCGTAAATGGATTTTGTGCCAAACCAGGTTATCAAATCCGCCTTCTTCAGAAGCTTCCAGTAACAGTGGAGTTATTACATTGCTGATGGCCTGTGAAGCTGTTCTGGCGAAACCCGAAGGAATATTGGGAACACAATAATGTATCACGCCGTATTTGATAAAAGTAGGATGTTCGTGTGAAGTGATTTCACTGGTTTCAAAACATCCACCGCGGTCAATACTTACATCGATGATTACACTGCCTGTGCGCATATTGCTGACCATTTCTTCAGTAACTACAATCGGTGTGCGGCCGGATTGTGAGGAAAGGGCACCAACAGCCACTTCGCAGCTTTTCAATTGTTTGGATAAAATGCGTGGCTCAATTACGGATGTATAAATGCGAAAACCAATATTGTTTTGAAGTCTTTTCAGCCGGGAAACACTGTTGTCAAATACTTTCACGGATGCGCCGAGTGCGAGCGCCGCTCTTGCTGCATATTCTCCCACAATGCCCGCTCCAAGGATGATAACTTTCGTAGGTGGTATTCCTGAAATGCCACCGAGTAGTACGCCCTTGCCATGATTCGCCGAACTCAGATACTGCGCAGCTACCAGCATCACTGCGCCTCCCGCAATTTCACTCATACTACGCACGATGGGATAACTGCCACTTTCATCTTTCAGGTTTTCGAAAGAAATACCTGTGATGCGTTTCTCCATCATTTTCTGCAGCAATTCAGACTTGAGTGCAGATAAATGAATGGGAGAAATAATGGTCTGATTCATTTGCAGCAGAGGAAGATCCTCTTCCACTACAGGCGCTGATTTTATCAGGGTAGGACATTTATATACTTCAGCTTTTTCATATATGATGCGGGCGCCTGCTTCACTGTAATCCCTGTCCCCATAATGGGCTGCTTCGCCGGCATTATGCTCAATCAATACTTCGTGACCGTTGCTGATCAGAACGCTGACGGCTTCCGGTGTCAGTCCGATCCTGTTTTCCTGGAAAGCAGTTTCTTTAGGAACACCTATCAGCAACATACTGGATTTCGGTTTTACATCCAGAGTCTCTTCCAGGGTTTCATAGCTGAAGGAAGTGCTGATAAACGGTTTACTGTGTTGGGACATGATAAGGTGGTTTGACTCCCGCTAGGGCTGCAAATCGTGGAGGTGAAAATTACAATTTTATCCTGAATTCTTTCCAATATGGGGTGGCAGTTATTTTCCTCGTGTTTTCATCCTGACTTTCGAAGAAAATTCCCAGGGTCTCCTCCGGAAAAATACCAGGCGCCCGGTTGGGCCATTCCACCAGGCAGATTTCTCCCGAATACAAACAATCCTCAACACCCGCTTTAATGGCTTCTTCTTCGTCTTTTAAACGGTAAAGATCCATGTGATAAATATTACCTTCAGGAAAACTGTATTCATTGATGATGGAAAATGTAGGACTTCCAACGGCTTCTCTTACGTTTTTTATCCTGCAGAGTGCACTTATAAAACTGGTTTTACCCGTTCCCATATTCCCCTGAAAAGCAAATATTTTTTTATCCGGAAAGGATTCCCAGAAAATACGGGCTATTTTATCTATTTCAGGCAGGGTAAACGTCCATTCCATTCAACAAATATAGCTCCCGGGCTGTTTTATATTATGAATAGAGGCGGGCTGAAATTCGGTAAATTTGTAGCTGGCATTTTGAAGTAATAAGCATGGAGACAGTTAATTGGAAGGTTGAAGGAATGAGTTGCAGCGCCTGTGCGCAAACAATCAATGGTTTTCTGGAGAAAAAGGGAATGCGGGATGTAAAGGTCAGTCTTACTGCTGGTGAAGCACATTTTCGAAACGAAGCTGGTGTTCCCGAGCAGGAACTGAAAAAAGGTATCGAGAGCCTCGGCTATCATATAGCAGCAGAAAGTTCTGAAATAAAGCACTCTAATAAATTTGTTCGTTATCTCGCTATATGCGTACCCTTCACGCTGATTTTGCAATTGCATATGCTGGGCCATGGTCCGCTTTTAGACTGGCTCCATAACGCATGGGTTCAATTGATTTTGTGCCTGCCTGTTTTTATCACGGGTATGTATTATTTTGGAAGAAGTGCCATAAACAGTATCAGGCAGGGTCCACTTAATATGAATGTTCTTATCGCACTAGGTGCTGGTGCTGCATTTGTTTATAGCCTTACTGGTACCCTGCTAGGTCTCGGTGAATCCTATCTTTTTTATGAAACGGCGGCAGCCATCATTACCCTTGTCTTCTTCGGAAATTACCTCGAAGAAAGATCCCTTCATACAACGCAGAAGGCGCTTACCAGACTTGTCAAAACACAAAAAGTGACTGCCAACATGATTGCTTTTGACGACAAACATCAGGAGAGTATTTTTCCCGTTGATAGTATGCAGTTACGCAGTGGGGATCTGGTACTGATCCGCAGTGGTGAACAGATTCCTGCTGACGCAAAAATTCTTTGGGGCGAAGGACAGGTGGATGAAGCCATCATAACAGGAGAAAGTTTACCTGTAAATAAAAAAATAAAGGATCAGATCATTGGAGGATCCATTTTGCTGGATGGAAATTTAAAAGCGCAGGTAACGGCATCTGCAAAAGATTCGGTTTTATCCAATATGATTGACCTTGTGAAGCGGGCACAAATGGATAAACCAAAGATCCAGTTGCTGGCAGACCGCATCAGCTCAATTTTTGTTCCGGTGGTTATCGGAATTGCACTACTGACTTTTTTACTGAACTATATTTACCTCCACCAAATCGGTCCATCCATAATGAGAAGTATTGCGGTTCTGGTGATCGCATGTCCCTGTGCAATGGGACTTGCAACTCCAGCTGCGATTGCGGTTGGTCTAGGAAGAGCAGCAAGGAATGGAATATTGTTCAGGAAGGCGGATAGTCTGGAGTTGTTCAAAAAAATAAATCAGGTTGTTTTTGATAAAACGGGTACACTTACAACGGGCGCTTTTAGTATTAAGGAATTTAAAATTCTCAATGCAGCTATCAAGGAAGAAGAATTCCGGAAGATCCTCTTTTCCATGGAAAAATATTCCAATCACCCGATAGCTCAATCTCTTGTTCGCAAATGGAAAATTCAACCGGAAATTCACTGGGAAAAAATAGAAGAGATCAAAGGTTTTGGAATTCTGGCGACCAGTAAACAGGGTGATGAATATAAAGCAGGCTCCGCCACTTTCTTTGGTGATGTTTCTGCCGGTTCAAATCATTCAATTTATCTGATGAAGAATGATCAGATGATAGGTTGGGTTGATATGCAGGATGAAATTAGATCCGAAGCATTTGATGTGGTTGCTTACTTCAAAAAAAGAAATATAAAAACCATCCTGTTAAGTGGGGACCGGAAACAAAAATGTTTGGATACGGCAAAGGAGTTGGGAATTGATGAAGTGATTGCTGACCAAACGCCTGTGCAAAAACTTCAGCAAATAGAAATGCTTTCGGCTTTGTCGCCAACAGCCATGGTAGGAGACGGCATTAACGATGCACCCGCATTAGCAAAAGCAGGAATTGGTATTTCGATGAGTGATGCTTCCCAGATTGCGATGCAAACCGCTGATGTGGTTTTGATGAGCAGTGGACTTAAAAAATTGCCCCTGGCCATGCAATTGGGGGAACATACGTTTCTTACCATAAAACAAAATCTTTTCTGGGCATTTTTCTATAATGTACTGGCGATACCCATTGCTGGTTTTGGATTACTTACGCCGGGCGTAGCTGCTGCAGCCATGGCTTTCAGTGATGTTGTATTGCTTGTCAATTCTTCGCGCTTATTTGTTAAAAAGCTACTGTAAATTGAGGATTGATTCCGGAATATGAACCGCATTGCATCTGATGTTTTGAAACAATACTGGAACTATGATTCCTTTCGCCCCCAACAGGAAGAGATCGTAAAGTCTGTATTAGATGGGCATGATACGCTGGCCATGCTTCCGACGGGTGGCGGTAAATCAATCTGTTTCCAGGTGCCAACGCTTGTGAATGAAGGACTTTGCCTGGTGATCAGCCCCTTGATTGCCCTGATGAAGGACCAGGTACAGAACCTGCGCAAAAAAGGCATTACAGCTTTTGCAATTTATTCCGGCATGAGTCGTAAGGATGTGATCTCCACATTTCAACTGGCAGCTACCGGAAACTGCCGCTTTCTCTATGTATCTCCTGAACGCCTGGAAACAGAACTCTTCAAAGAATTTTTACCTGCATTACACATTAGTTTGATAGCTGTGGATGAAGCGCATTGTATCTCCCAATGGGGGTACGATTTCAGACCACCTTATCTGCGGATCGCAGATATTCGTGATGAGCTGCCTGCCATACCGGTATTGGCATTAACTGCTTCTGCCACACCAGCTATACTGGATGATATCTGCCTGAAATTGAAAATGAATAACCCTAAGATTTTTACACAATCCTTTTTGCGTCCGAATCTTTCTTTCAGTGCACATAATACAAGTTCTGTTTTTAACAAGATGCTCGACATATTGCGCAGACTCAAAGGTTCTTCAATCATTTATTGCCGTAACAGGCGGCGCACAAAAGAGATCAGTGACATGCTGAACATGCATGGGATCCCAGCGGATTATTATCATGCCGGACTCAGCCAGGAAGGCCGTAATGATAAACAGGAGCGATGGATGAAGAATTCGATTCGCGTGATTGTATGCACGAATGCCTTCGGAATGGGTATTGACAAACCTGATGTGCGGCTCGTGATTCATGCAGAAGTTCCGGATAACCTGGAGAACTATTACCAGGAAGCAGGACGTGCCGGCAGGGATGGAATAAAATCCTATGCTGTTTTATTATACAATGAGGAGATGCTGGATGAACTTTCTGTTCTTCATAAAATGCAATACCCTTCGTTGAACTATATCCGTAAGATTTATCAGGGACTGGTGAATTATTTTCAGGTGCCTTTGGGAACGGAACAGGTAAGTTATACATTTGACCTGAACGATTTCCTGAAGAAATTTTCTTTTCAGTCCAAACCGGCTCAGACAGCACTCCAGGTTCTGCAGCAGGAAGGATTTATTACTTTGAATGACCCGGTGTTCATACCTGCAACACTTTATTTTATTTGCAACCGGGATGTTCTCAGCCAATTTGAAAATGAAAATCCCGCACTGGATCCACTGATCAAAACTTTGCTGAGATCCTATGCCGGGATCTACGATCAACCGGTATCGATACATGAAAAAATGCTGGCCTCGCTTCTTAGTTGGGAGTTAGAAAGGGTTGTAAAAGGACTTTATGAATTACACAAATTCCACATTGTCGACTATAATCCCCAAAAAGAAACACCACAGATTTATTATAATCTGCCACGCAGGAAAGCAAATGATATCCAGATTGACGAGAAGGCTTATCTGTTCAGAAAAGAACAGTTTATCAAAAGAGTGAATGGAATACTGGCATATGTTCAAACGAAAAAATGTCGCAGTGTGGCTATTGCAGAATATTTCGGTGAAAGGGGTCCCGAAAATTGCGGGATCTGTGACAATTGCGTAAAGAAAGAAAAAGAAAGGCTAAGTCCAGCTGAATTTGAATCCATCTATCAGAAACTTCGGGAAGGAGCCCGTTCACAATCACTTACAGCAATAGATTTGTTTGGTCAGTTTGCCGACATTCATTCAGATCACCTGCGTAAAGTGATCGACTTCATGCAGGCTGAGAATAAGCTGGTTGTTGATGAGTATGGAATTGTGCATATTAGTTGACGGAGGACGTTTCATCGTAAATCGTTTATCGATAGACGAATTATGATATACAGCTAATAGTAAAGCTTATCCTATACAATATTTTTAACACCTGGTATTCTTACCAGCAGCTCACCAGTTAGAAAAGAAAAAACAACAGCGAGAGGAGCAACAATAAGAAGTTTTAGTGCCGGGTCGATGGTAATGCTCCTTATTGACAATGCGAGTGATACAAGAACGAGTGGATGAAAAATGTAGACTGCATAAGCTGACCTGGACATGTTTTTTAGGAGCATTGACTGCCTGTTCCATTTCTCTCTACCATAGCCAAGCAGAACCACCACAATAGAAAACCCAGTGATTTGTTCCCAGATTGCAGAAAGAAAAGATTGAAAAGTGCCGGCTCCTGCAAAAGTTTCTATAGAACAACCGGTTACTATTTTCACCATATACATCAACGGGAATCCTATAAAAATCATTGAAAGCGCAATTATGGCAAATGGTTTCGCTTTTTTTACGTCGAAATGATCGAGCCATTGGTTTCGGGCAGCAATGAGACCCAGGATAAACATTGATATATACTGACTGAAATGTGCCAGCTGAAATCCGACAGGCTGAAGAACCCAACCCACCGGGAAAATTATCCTAACCAAATAACTTATGATACCAATTGAAAAGGCAAAAAGCAGAATGATATAATTTCCCGGAACTGGTCGCAATTTTTCCGTATTAAGCTTAATCAATGGCCTGATCAATAAATAAATAAAAGTAAAAACCAATAGGGCTGCAACAAACCAGAGGACACCGAAATCCACCCAATGATGGTAGCCGCTAAGGTATTTCCAAAAAGATATTTTTTTGTCATATCCAAACCTTTCAACATACCAGTTAAGAACAGGAGATATTACAAGTGAATAAAATAAGAGCGGGATCCCCAAACGTTTTAAACGGTCTGCTATAAAAAACTGCAGGCCCTTTCTTACAATGGAGGATTCTATGAACAACGCAGATAAAAAAAAGAAAAAACCCATGAAAAAAGACTGGTCGGTAGAAACAAAAAGAGTCATAGGATTAAGCGCGGCCAAATGCCTGGTTGCTTCTTTATAATACCAGCCACCCGGGGCACCGTATGTAATAAAAGTATGGTGCAGCACGACAAGGGTTATTAGAAAAACCCGAAGGTTATCTATATAATATATTTTCTCCTTTTTCAATTATTCTATAATTTTCTTTAGATCAGCTCATGGGGATTTTTATCAAACAACACTCCTTCGATGAAAGGTATTATCTTTATTTTAACCTGAGCATTATCAAAAGGAAAATTATCCACTTGTTTTTTAAATTAACCCTGCCCTTCTTTTTATTATTTTTTTTCATAGAATACAGTTGCGCACAAAACTTTCAACTTGGAATTAAGGGTGGATTGAGTCTGCCAAATCTTACTTCATCGGGAGGGTCGGATGTAAGCAAAGGATATAAAACCATCTCTGGACCTGATTTCGCATTGGTTTTGGATTACAAATTTTCTGAGAAATTTTCAATGGAAACTTCTTTGGAGTGGTCAACACAGGGTGGGCAGAAATCTGGATTACAAACCATTCCGGCATCGCCTGAACTGACACAGTATTTCCCACCTGGATCTGACGCGCAATATTTATATGCCAATTTCACGAGCATGGTTAGGCTTCAATACCTGATGCTTCCTGTTTTATTGAAGTACAAAATGAGCATAGGCAATTCGGGTCGTTGGAAATTATATATTGACGGTGGAATTTTCGGTGGCCTGCTTATATCTGCCAAAGCATCCGCCGCCGGATCCAGTAAAGTGTATTTCGATAAAAATGAGACACAACAGGTAGGTAATGTGACCGTTCAATTCGATAGTACGGGTGATATTAAAAATCAATTACGCAAAGGAAACTTTGGCATCGAAGGAAATCTCGGTCTGCTCTATCAAATGAGTTCCATTTCCATATTTACAGAAGGCGGCGGCAATTACGGTTTTATCGACCTGCAAAAAAACAGCCAGAACGGGATTAATCATACGGGAGCATTGATTTTCAGGGTAGGAATATTAATTAGCTTTAAGCTTTAGGCTCTAAGATATCCCCGCCAGCTCCAGGCTCTTTTTCTTGAGTTTTCGTATTTCCACATCTTCGATAATTGGCTCGGGAGTTAAAATCAAAGAGGTTTTGTTATCTCGCCACCAGTTTGAATTTTGTAATTCTTTAAAGGATAGAACTCCAATCAGGTATTTGCGGTCGCTTTCTGCGTGCCATTCTTCAATCCATTCAAATTTTTCTTTAGGAATATAGGCCCAGTCATCGAAGCTGATATAGGCTTTAACATAAAATTCATCCGTCAACTCCAATGGTGCATGGTGATAGAGTTTTTTATATTCGTATCTGTATTGATAACGAAGAGCAGATAAATCACTAAGTACTGCAGAGGCTGTAGGAAAACTTCCCGCGCCTTTTCCGTAGAAAAATTGTTTGTCGGCAAAACCACTTTCAATAACCACTCCATTGTATTCATTCTTCACGAAACTAAGATGATCGTCTGATTTTACAAATTGGGGAAGCACGAAAGCGGCTACTTTACCATTCAGCAATTTCTTTGCCTGGGCAACAAGCTTGATTTCATAATGTTTTTCTGAAGCAACGGTTGCATCTCCGGCCTGTATATGTTGTATTCCGTTGAATACAATATTTTTCGGATCTGAAATGATTCCGTAAGCATGAGCCAGCAGGAGCGTCCACTTATTCACAGCGTCAACACCCTCTATGTCCAGTGAAGGATCGCTTTCCGCAAATCCAAGCTGCTGGGCCATTAATAATGCTTGTTTGAAGTCGAGTTTTTCTTCAAACATTTTCGTCAGGATAAAATTCGTAGAGCCGTTTACAATAGCGCGCATGGAATGTAGAAGGTCATTATCGTAATATTCTTCCAGGTTGCGGATCACGGGGATGGATGCGCAGGCTGCTGCTTCATATAAAATTGAAAGGCCTGTTTCTTTCTGAAGTTCCAGTAATTGTGGAAAGTGTTCTGCCAGCATCTTTTTGCTGGCACTCACTACGTCCTTGCCATTTCTCAAGGCAGTTGTAACGATCTCAAATGCAGGCTCGGTTTCATTGATAACTTCCACGATCACATTGATGTCGGGATCATTCAACAGTTCAAATTTATCTGTTGTAAAAAGATCTTCCGGTGCATTTCTTTTCTTGCCGGGATGTTTAATACATACTTTTTTTATTGTTGCCTTGAGGGAAGGGGTTTGTTGCAATATGCGGTAAAGTCCTTCTCCCACCACGCCAAATCCAAATAGTCCAATCCTGAGTTGCTTATGTGCGTCCATATTATTTTCAACAATTTTCCAAACGATGAGAATATTTGTTTGTCCTAACAGTTAACCTGTCAAAACTGTTGCGAAGATCCGTGATTAAATCTACTGCATCTTCCAATCCAACAGATAGCCGGATTAGGCTGTCATTAACCCCTGCAGCCCTTCGGATTTCCGGGGGAATGGTTTTATGGGTCATTTCAGCCGAATGACTGATAAGGCTCTTGATGCCACCCAGGCTCTCCGCGAGTTTAAACAATTCAGTAGAACATACAAATCGCCGAGCTTCCGCAAGGCTGTCTTCTTTCAAAGTAAAAGAGACGATACCCCCGAAACCACGGGATTGCTTTTTGGCAACCTTGTAATTGGGATGGCCGGGAAGTCCGGGATAAAAAACCCTGTCAACCTCCGGCTGATCCTGCAGGAATTCAGCGATTTGCAGTGCACTGCTGCAATGTTGCCTCATGCGCAGGGATAGGGTTTCCATGCCTCTGATCACAAGCCAGGAGTCGAAGGGACCGAGAATGGCCCCTGTGGCATTTTGGTAAAACCTGATTTGTTCACCCAGCTCTTCGGTAGCCGAAACAACCAGTCCCGCGATAAGGTCACTATGTCCGCCGAGATATTTAGTGGCCGAATGAACAACAATATCTGCACCCAACTGGATCGGCTTTTGAAGGGCAGGAGAAGCGAAAGTATTATCTACACATAAAAGGCAATCTTCAGCTTTCGCGATAGCCGAAATAGCAGCGATATCAGCGATTTTGAGTGTTGGATTGCTGGGTGTTTCTAGCCAGATCAGCCTGGTATTTTTATTTAAAGCATTAAAAATGTTCTGCGGATCGGCTGCATCAACATATGTAACATGGATGCCAAATTTTTTGTACACCTGTTCAAATAGCCTGAAAGCGCCGCCATAAATATCATCCACGGCAATGATTTCGTCACCGGACTTCAGCAATTTCAGAACGGCATCAATAGCCGCCAGTCCGCTGGCGAATGCGAGACCGCGGGCTCCTTTTTCAAGCCCCGCTATAAGATTTTCCAGCACAGCCCGGGTAGGGTTATTGCTTCGCGCATAATCATACCCTTTATGAACACCCGGGGACTCCTGAACAAATGTGGAAGTCTGGTAAATGGGTACCGAAACCGCGCCGGTGAGCGGATCGACCGGGATGTTGTGAATGAACGCTGTTGTTTCCTGCATAAAATAATCCTCCTGCCTTTTGGGCTTTTTGGGTGAATAAAATATGCTTAAAAAGAAAACGCCCGGAAGATCCTGATTTTAAAACATCACTGTCTTAAAATAAAAAAACTCTTCCGAAGGTCAGAAGAGCTCTTAATATGATGAGTATTAGGTAGCAGTATCTGACTTATCTGTCCGCCATCAGGCGGATGGAGTTGGCACCTTGTCACGTTTATAGCGGGACAGGTTGTCAAGGCTTCACAGGGCCATTACCCTCAGCCTTTCTTGATAAGCTGTAAAAGAACAAGTCCAAAGATAATCCCGGGCGTCAAATTTCAAAAAATTATTTTTTCTAAAGGCAGTCGCCCAAGCGGGAACAAGCAGCATCCTGTTTTGTTATTACCTTTAGCGATTCCAACTTATTATGATTGAACAGCATAGTCCGTCTCCTGAAACCGGGGAAGAAATGATTGATTTAATGGAGAAAAAAAACCCGTCTGCTGCTTTAGGGGAAGAAATGATTGAAGTATTTGGTGCCCGGGAACACAATCTCAAAAATATCGATATCTCCATTCCAAAAAACCAGCTGGTAGTCATCACTGGTATCAGCGGTAGTGGAAAATCATCCCTGGCGTTCGATACGATTTATGCTGAAGGGCAACGTCGCTATATGGAAAGTTTTGGCGCATATGCCCGACAGTTCATTGGTGACATGGAGCGACCTGATGTAGACAAGATCACAGGGCTGAGCCCGGTAATTTCCATTGAACAAAAAACCACAAACCGGAATCCTCGCAGTACAGTCGGAACTGTAACCGAAGTGTACGATTTTCTCAGGCTATTATATGCGCGTATCGGAGAAGCCTATTCCTATAATACCGGAAGGCGAATGGTAAAATTTAGTGAAGAAGAAATTGTAACGAATATTTTTCAGAAATTCAACGGCAAAAAAATATCAGTTCTCTCTCCGATAGTACGTGGAAGAAAAGGACATTACCGCGAACTTTTTGAGGACATCCGGAAGAAGGGTTTTGTAAAAGTGCGTGTGGATGGTGAAGTAAAAGACCTGGTTCCAAGGATGCAGGTTGACCGTTACAAAATTCATGATATTGAAGTAGTGATTGACCGGCTAGCAGTTACTGCCGATATGAAAACGCGTGTGAGTCAGAGCGTTCAGACTGCACTGCAAATGGGCAAGGGCCTGATGTTTTTACTGATCAACGACAGTAACGAGGTTGTGCAATATAGTAAACAACTGATGTGTGATGAAACAGGCATCAGTTACGAAGAACCTTCACCCAATAGTTTTTCGTTTAACTCGCCATATGGAGCCTGTCCTGTTTGCAAAGGATTGGGATCTGTTTACCGCATCAGTCTCGACGCGATCATGCCTGATAAAAAGAAATCGGTAAATGAAGGAGGGATTCTTCCAATTGGGGGAGAGCGTGAAGCATATACTTTTACCCAGGTGCAGAAACTCGCTAGAAAATATAAATTTAGTCTCGATATACCAATTGAAGACATGCCGGCAAAGGGACTCAACCTGATTTTATATGGTACTACAGATGGGGCTTCTGAGGAAATATTAAATATTGATGAAAATGAAAAGGCAACGGCAAACTCCGAATATGAAGGCCTGGTTCCTATGTTAAAAAGGTGGTTTAATGGATCAAGCAACGACTTGTTGCACGAATGGGTGGAGAAATACATGGAACTCAGGACCTGTGATTCATGTGGCGGAACAAGACTCAAAAAAGAAAGTCTCTGGTTTCGGATCGATAAAAAAAATATCGCTGAGCTCAGTAATCTTAACCTTGACAAACTTGCTTTGTGGTTTAATGATATTGAAAAAAGACTCAATACCAAACAGAATACAATTGCCAAAGATGTATTAAAAGAAATTCGTGAACGTTTACAATTCCTGCTGGATGTCGGCCTTACATATCTCACGCTGAACCGGCCGACAAGAACACTGAGTGGTGGCGAATCCCAACGCATACGGCTGGCCACGCAGATCGGATCGCAACTGCAGGGGATCACGTACATACTGGATGAACCCAGCATTGGATTGCATCAACGGGACAATCAGCGGTTGATTCTGGCTTTGCAAAATTTAAGAGATATCGGCAACAGTATAATTGTTGTTGAGCATGATAAGGAAATCATGATGGCTGCAGATTATCTTGTCGATATCGGACCGAAAGCAGGATTTCATGGAGGCCGGATAGTTGCGCAGGGCAATCCTGCCAGCATGCTGAAACTGAATACCATCACAGCGGATTATCTTAACGGACGAAGAAGGATTGCACTTCCGGCAGAAAGAAGAAAAGGGAATGGGAAATTTCTGGAACTTAAAGGATCAAAGGGGAATAATTTAAAAAATGTGGATGCACGGTTTCCACTGGGGAAATTTATTGTCGTTACCGGCGTAAGTGGCAGTGGTAAGTCAACACTTATAAATGAAACGCTCTATCCGATATTGAGTCATCATGCTTATGGATCCAAGGGTCCGGCGCTGGAATATAAAAGTATTAAAGGGCTCGAGAATATTGACAAGGTAATTGAGATAGATCAGTCACCGATTGGCCGTACACCACGGAGTAATCCGGCAACATATTGCGGGTTCTTTACTGATATCAGGACGTTGTTCGCATCTATACCTGAAGCCAAGATCCGCGGATATACTGCAGGGCGTTTTTCATTTAATGTAAAGAGCGGCCGCTGTGAAGTATGTGAAGGTGGTGGTATGCGCGTAATTGAAATGAATTTTCTGCCCGACGTATATGTCCATTGTGAAAAATGCAATGGCAAAAGATATAACCGTGAAACACTTGAAATAAGATATAAGGGGAAATCGATCAGTGATGTACTCGACATGACGGTGGATGAAGCAGTAGAGTTTTTTCTGAACGTACCCTATCTGTACAGAAAAATAAAAGTATTGCAGGAAGTGGGACTGGGTTATATCACACTGGGACAGTCGGCGGTAACACTCAGCGGAGGAGAAGCACAACGTGTTAAACTGGGAACGGAATTATCGAAACGTGAAACGGGCAAAACATTTTATATACTGGATGAGCCCACAACCGGTTTGCACTTTGAAGATATCAGCCATCTGCTCGATGTATTGAATAAACTGGTTGACCGTGGGAATACGGTACTTGTCATAGAGCATAATATGGACGTAATAAAAGTGGCAGATCATTTAATTGACCTCGGTCCCGAAGGAGGAGACGGAGGGGGAGAAATATTATTTGAGGGTACACCGGAGAATCTTGTTGACGTAAAAAGAAGTTTTACCGCAAAGTTTTTAAAGCAAGAGATGAAATAAAGTATGAAAGTATGAAAGTGTGGTAGTGTGGAAGTGTGGAAGTGTGGTAGTGTGGTAATGTGATATTGAAATTTATCAACCGTCATCGGTCATCGGTCAACCAAATGGAACAGCCGGCAATTACTCATCGCCGGCTGCTGAGGATATTGGGTGAACCAAAATATGTAAATCCAATAAGGGAAGCAGGAGTTAATTAATAAAACCGTTTGGGTACAAAATAATAGGGAACGGATCAGGTCTTACAACCTTCGGATAATAGATTTTACCAATTCTCCCGCTGCTTATTGGGTTGCGTTAAGGGTTATTTAACTTTCAGCTGACCGTTTTCAACCTTGGTATCATTCACCAGAACTTCATACAGATAATTACCTGCACTGATTTCGGGAAGGATTCCGGTTTCACGGTTTCTTATTGCAGACTGCATGATGAGTTTGCCTTCCAGGTCAAAAATAAATAAGGTATATTGTTTCCCTTCCACACCATCCACTGTAAACAAAAGGGTTTTATTATCCGAAGCGGTAAAAAGCCGGACCTTATGCTTTTTATTATTCAGATTTTTTGTGATCATTACTTCGTTTGGAACGGGTAATGATCCTCCTGCATAGGATAAGAGGCTGGTAGTTACCAGAGCCAGTGGCAAAATAACTTTTCTCGATTTTCCAGAAATGTTTTCGCGTAAAGTTTTCATCATAGGGTAAAAAAAGGGTACGGATCAACAAATAATATTTAGAATCTTAGTAAAGGGCATCTTGTCGAATTGTCATAAGTATGATCACTTCCTAAACGGATCCCTAATTTTAAACCAAGGGTGAAATAAGCATCGGGTTGGGTAGGATCTCCTCTTTTGTCTCCCGGATTATAACCACTTCCGGGAATGCCCTGCAAGGGGCTTTTATTCGACATCGCAATCGCAATTTGTGCAGTTCCAGGAGGCAGATTGGCTGCTAGTACTGCAGGATCTACAAAAGTTGTGCTCACGTCGTCAATATAATCCGTAAATGTTTTTCTGTAGAGTAATTCGAGGCTCATGTTTATAGTCTCATTGATATAATACTTCATACCTACGCCCATTGGAATATTGATCTGGGTAAGTGAATAATTTGGTCTGCCGGGCACAAATCCTTCTCCTTCTGTATGCAGTGGTTGCAGGTAAACCCAGGTTGTTGCGGATGTATTTGGATCTACATAGGTACCCATTGGATTAAAATGAAAAACCCCGACACCAATAACTCCATAAGGTCTTAATCTTCCTGTTTGTTCTGTAGGCTGGTCTTCAAACAAAACAGTAGGATATAATTCGAACATCAGGTTGGCTTCAGTAATATTTGATTTGAAATTCAGATTTCTGTTCAGCCTGGCTACTTCCTCACCACCTTTATTTTTTATATAACTATCATCTCCTTCCACACTTCCAAAGTTTGCGGAAAGTCGGATACCTAATAATTCATTGGGATGTGCAGCAGCATAAATGCCATAACAAAGTTTTGTGGCGTTCATATTGTAGTCCTTCAGAAAGGGAGTTCCTATACCATTATGGCCACCCAGATCGCCGAGAAACACCATGGGACCCACTGTAATGCCTGCTTCGAAATAATTGCCAGCGGAAAGCTGACTATAGGAAGAGTTATAAAATACCAGTCCTATGACTAGTGAACACAAACACTTCCATACGGAGTGTAAACCTGTTTTCATGGAATATCGATTTAGTTTTCGACGGTTTGGATTAATGTTCTTATAATATAATAAAAACCAGTTACCATACAAGAACGGGAATTATTCTTTATATGGTGTAATCAGGATAAACTATATTATTGAGACTAATTCCAATTACTGGAATACAGTTTCATTTTGGTTCTTTCAACATCAATATGTGTGGAATATTATCTTCGAGGTAGATATCCCCGTCTTTTATGAACCCGAATGATTCATAAAATTTTTGCAGATATAGCTGGGCGCCAATACGGATGATATCCGTCTGAAAAAGATTTCTGATCTGCTCGATACTTTCCTGCATGAGTTTTTTTCCCATGCCTGTTTTACGTGTCGAAGGGGAACTTACTACACGGCCTATCGAAGATTCACTATAGGAGATTCCGGGAGCAAGGAGCCGTGAATAAGCCAATAGCCTGTCTTCCCGCATACCCATTAAATGCCAGGCATAAATGTCTTTATTGTCACAATCCTGATAAGGGCAATTTTGTTCTACAATAAAAACCTCGTTACGGAGCTGCAATATTTTATAGAGTTCTTTTGGAGTCAGGTCGTCGAATGGTTTAAGGATCCATTGCATACTACTTAGAGTGTGGTGGTGTGAAAGTGTGGTAGTGTGGTAGTTTGATTTCTATTTTAAGTTTTTCTTGGTTGTAATAATTATAGCTGAAAGTATAGCTAAGATTTCTTTTATCTCGCTTAGCATTTTTTGCGGAACATCAAAATCAGGTATTTGTCCGCATAAAGTTAACCAATACAATGTTTCGCTGGCTTCTTTTGAAGCAAGTTTCATTTTATGAATGAAATCCAATTTGCTTTCAGCATACTGAGCTTCAAAAACATTTGCACCTATTGATGTCCCGGATCTTTTAAGTTGCCTTGCAATGTCATATTCTTTTTTTCTTACGAGATCCCGGTAATACCTGATAATATCAATTGAAAATGCCAGTGATTTTTTTACAATCGGCCCGTCTTGCATTTTAATAAGATTAGATATTTTGAAAAACTCTAATCTCATACTATTTACCGGAAATAAAAGGTAAATCTCACTCTAACTATAGAGTTTTTTAACTACCACACTACCACACTACCACACTACCACACTTGTATTTCAGTATTTATATTTTTCTTTCCAAAGATTCTTTAGGTGTTTCCTGATCTCTTCTTCCCTTGCATTTTTCCCTGGATCATAAAAGGTATTTCCTTTAATTTCATCAGGAAGATACTCCTGGGGTGAGAAGTTTTTTTCATAAGAGTGACTGTACTCGTATCCTATGGAATAATCCATATTTTTCATTAACCGCGTGGGAGCATTCCGGATATGCAGAGGCACGGGCAGGTCGCCGGTTTTTTTTATAGTATCCTGTGCTTCGCTGATAGCAACTAATGAAGAGTTGCTTTTGGCTGAACTTGCGAGGTAAATGGCACATTGCGAGAGAATGATCCTGGATTCGGGATACCCGATTTTACTTACGGCGTCAAATGTTGCATTGGCGAGCAGCAATGCGTTAGGGTTTGCATTTCCAATATCTTCACTGGCGAGGATCAGCATCCTGCGTGCGATGAACTTCACATCCTCGCCTCCTTCAATCATCCGTGCCAGCCAGTAAACAGCAGCATTCGGATCACTGCCCCGCATGGATTTGATAAATGCAGATATAATGTCATAATGCTGTTCACCCTTTTTATCATACAGGGCTATTCTTTGCTGAGCCGTTTCCATAACTATTTCATCCGTTATAATAAGCGGATCGGCCTGCGCATCGGTAACGAGTTCAAGGAGATTGAGTAGTTTACGTGCATCTCCCCCGGATATATTGATCAGAGCCTCCGTTTCTTTCAGTTCAATTTTACGTTTTTTCAGAAGACTGTCTTTTTTCAGGGCAGAATGCAATAGTTCTGTCAACTCTTCCTTTCCAAGGGGTTTCAAAACATAAACCTGACAGCGGCTCAATAAGGCGCTGTTCACTTCAAAAGATGGGTTTTCCGTAGTTGCGCCTATAAGGGTTATAATACCTTTTTCCACAGCGCCAAGTAACGCGTCCTGCTGACCTTTATTAAAACGGTGAATTTCATCAATGAAAAGAATGGTATTTTCCTTCAGGCGGGCCTCCTCAATCACTTCCCGCACCTCTTTTACACCGGAAGAAATAGCACTCAGGGTATAAAAGGGAGCTCCCAGGGTATGTGCAATAATATTGGCAATTGTTGTTTTGCCGGTTCCCGGAGCTCCCCAGAGTATCATGGAAGGGATTTTACCTTTTTCTATGGCAGTTCGCAGGATGCTGCCCCTTCCGGTAAGATGTTTTTGACCCAGCAGCTGGTCAAGTGATTCAGGACGAAGCCGTTCTGCCAGGGGCGCAGGATTTGATGACATAGAAAAAGTTTACCTTTAAGCAACAACAAGTTAGCCCTTTTAAGGTTTTATATAAGGGGAAGACCTTACCATGAAAACCCAAACTCTAAATTTAGGAGCGTTTATTACCGGTTTGCTGATGCTGATTACCGGTCCACTAACATCCTGTGCACAGCAACTTACTGCCGTACAGAATTACGGGGTAAACCGGCCAGGCGTGGTAATGGTACGAACCGTTTTTTCGGCTGATGTATATATAAACAAAATGCAGCTGGATTCCCGCCACTTCAACCACCTGGTGGATTCCATACAAAAAGTTGACAGCAGCGGGGTTATTTATACTGCTGAAGAGAAACTGAATATTGTTCTGAAAGAAATTAACAGCCATCCCAACCTCTTCTTTAAAGCTTCACTGGATTATATCAAAGAGCCGGAAGAAATTACTTCAAGCGGTACCGGGTTCCTGATTACAGGCGACGGATATGTGGCTACCAATTGTCACCTGATCGACAGGGACAATGCTTTTATCAGGCGCCAGTTTTTTCTTTCTGCCTTTCAACAGATCACAGATGCCAATATCTCAGCGTTGGAAAATGCATGGGCAACCCGTTTTTCCGAACAGCAAAAATCAATTTTATATAATACTTACGCTTCCGTATATGCGCGTTTGTTTTCTATGGCGCTTTATGACCTGAAGAAAGAAATTTATATAGAATATAGTGTTGATACAGACAGCGGGAAAACAAGTTCCATAAAAAAATCTGCCCAAGTAATTATCAAGGGTCAGCCCATGCCGGGTAAAGATATTGCCATACTTAAAATGGATGGCGACAGCACCCTGCCCACGTTGACAATTGCCCAGGATGAACTTCCCAAAGTAGGTGAACAGTTATTTGTGTATGGTTTTCCCGGGCCTGTTACCAATAATAATTATGTATCTACAGAATCTGCGATAGAGCCAACACTAACAACAGGTATTGTAAGCGCGCTCAAGAATTCTGTTGGCGGCTGGCCCCTTATCCAGATGGATGCCAATATAAACCGGGGAAGCAGCGGAGGACCTGTTTGCGATGAAAAAGGGGAAGTGGTCGGACTCACCACATTCGGCAGTCTTGAAAACAGTGGCGGTCTTGCAGCTGGTTTGAATTTTGCGATTCCGGTTTCGATATTGGAAGAATACCTTGATAGCGCCGGGGTAACAGCATACCCAAGTGAAACTTCTAAGCTTTTCGGGGATGGAGTGGTTTTTTATGATCGCGGATTTTACAGAGATGCACTCGTGAAGTTCAAAACAGTGAATGAACTGAATAATCGTTTCCCGGGCCTGGCATATTATATTAAAGACACCGAAAAACGGCTCAGGCAAAACGATGAGAAAAAAGCATCCATGATCCGGGTGGATCTGTTGGTATTCGGACTTTTCTTGTTTGGCGCGATAGTATTGTTTCGATTTCTGCGGAGGAAAGGTATTAAGCTTAAGGCTTAAAGCCTGAGGCTTAAAGAGCAAAGCTCAAACCTAAAACTTTTTTGGTTTGCGGTTGTCAATCGACGGTATATTCATCTTCATATTTCCACATAAGGCCTTAGGCCTTACGCGATACGCCTTACGCCTAAAAAGATTAAATTCGCCCCTTATTAAGAACCATGAAAGAATCGGTTGCTTCTTACATAGATCATACTTTGCTGAAACCCGTTAGCACAATAGCTGAAATCAGCAAATTGTGCCGGGAAGCTGTTGAAAATGGGTTTGCTGCTGTCTGTATTCCGCCCTTCCTGGTGAAACATGCTGTAAACACATTAAACAAAAGTCCGGTAAAAACAGCGACAGTTATTGGTTTCCCAATGGGCTATTCTTCCCTCGGATCAAAAATTTCGGAAATTCAGGAAGCGATCAAAGATGGAGCCGATGAACTTGATGTTGTAATTAATTTAATCGCACTGAAGAACGCCGACTGGTCTTATCTTGAAAAGGAAATGAAACAACTGGTGCCGGTCATCCATGATAGTGGAAGAATTATTAAAGTAATCATCGAAACAGGTGTTTTAACAAGGGATGAAATCTTCCGTTGCTGCGAATTGTACGGCAGGATGAGCATAGATTTTATGAAAACTTCCACGGGATATGCAGAAAAAGGGGCTTCCGTTTCAGATGTGCAATTAATGAGAAAAGAACTTCCCGCTCAGGTGAAGATCAAAGCTTCAGGCGGTATACGCCATTATACATTTGCTGAAGAACTGATAGAAGCCGGGGCTGACCGTCTGGGTTGCAGTGCAAGTATGCAGATAATAGAAGAGGAGAAACAGGCCAGGCTTAAAGAAAAATTGATATGAAATTATTATTGATACTAGTCTTTCTTTATAACGGTATGACTTATGCACAGGACTCCCTTATATACAGAGATCCAAGAGTTGATTCCCTGATAAAAAAGCAGATCCAGATAAACGAAGTGACTACGAGGGATAGTCGCAGGAACATACCAGGTTTCAGGATCCAGGTAGCCAGTTCCAATGACCGGAACCTGGTGTTTAATATAAAGACAAAGATCTACCAGTTATATCCGGAGTTAAAACCTTATCTTATTTATCAACCGCCAAATTATAAACTCAAAGTGGGCAATTTCAAAACACCGGAGGAAGCGGATCCCTATTTGCAAAAACTTATACAAAATTTCCCTTCAGGTGTTTACCTGGTTCCAGATATCATCGAAGTAAAGCCCGACTAATTTTTACATATGCTGAAAGAAAAAATCCGTCAACTGGCAAAACAATATGCACCTGAAACCATTGATATCAGGCGGCATCTTCATGCACATCCGGAATTGAGCTATAAAGAATTTCAGACTTCTGCCTTTATACAGGAAAAACTTAAAGGCCTGGGCATACCCTTTGAAATAAAAGCAACCACCGGAGTGGTTGGTATGATTCAGGGGAAAAACCCGGAAAAAAGAATTATTGCTCTTAGGGCAGACATGGATGCACTTCCCATCAGGGAAGAGAATAATGTTTCATATAAATCGCAGAACGATGGAATCATGCATGCCTGTGGCCACGATGCGCATACCAGTATTCTGCTGGGGGCATCAAAAATTTTACAGGAGTTGAAATCAGAATGGGAAGGAACAGTTAAACTCATTTTTCAACCGGGAGAAGAAAAAAACCCCGGCGGTGCAAGTTTGCTTGTTAAGGAAGGCGTTCTTCACAATCCTAGGCCCCAGGCTATCTTCGGATTACATGTACATCCGGGGCTGGAGATTGGAAAATATAGTTTTCGCGGCGGGCCTTCCATGGCCAGTGCGGATGAAATCTATATTACGGTAAGAGGCAAGGGTGGACATGCAGCAACGCCGCATCTTACAGTTGACACGATTCTTGTGGCTTCCCATATTGTTGTTGCACTGCAGCAGGTTATCAGCAGAAATAAAAACCCTTTCTCTCCATCTGTACTATCCATCAGTTCATTTCAGGGAGGATTTACAACCAATGTGATTCCTTCGGAAGTAAAACTGATGGGTACTTTCCGTTCCATGGATGAAACATGGCGTTTCCAGGCTCATAAACTGATTCACCGGATATGCAAGGGCATTGGCCAGGCCATGGGTGCAGAAATTGATGTGCTCGTAGACGTTGGATACCCTGTTGTTACTAATGATGAAAAACTGTATCCTGTCGCCCGCAAAAGAGCAGAAGAATTTGCCGGTATGGAAAATGTGCTGGAAACGGAAATTCGTATGGGCTCTGAAGATTTCGGATATTATACACAGGAAATTCCGGGTTGTTTTTACAGGATCGGTGTGATGAACGAATCAAAGGGAATAACGTCCAGTGTACATACGCCGACTTTTAATATTGACGAATCCGCCATTGAAAAAGGTATGGGAATGATGGCCTGGTTTGGCGTAAGTATTTACGAAACGAATAACCTGCCTCAATAATCTATTATGCAAAAAAAGCAACTTAGAAGGGAAGAGGCACTCGAATATCATTCGAAAGGCAAACCGGGAAAGATTGAAGTGGTTCCAACCAAGGAAGCAAAAACACAAAGGGATCTTTCGCTTGCCTATTCACCCGGTGTGGCAGAACCTTGTAAGGAGATCAGCCTAAATAAAGATGAAGTGTATAAATATACGGCTAAAGGTAACCTGGTGGCGGTTATCACCAACGGTACGGCAGTACTGGGACTTGGCAATATCGGTCCCGAGGCTTCCAAACCGGTGATGGAAGGGAAGGGCGTTTTGTTTAAAGTATTTGCTGACATCGACGTATTTGATATTGAAATAAACGAAACAGATCCTGAGAAATTCGTACAGATAGTAAAATCTCTTGAACCGACTTTTGGCGGCATCAACCTGGAGGATATTAAAGCGCCGGAATGTTTTTATATTGAAAGACAGCTCCGCGCAACTTTGAAAATTCCTGTGATGCATGACGATCAGCATGGGACTGCTATAATCAGCAGTGCTGCACTCATCAATGCCCTGGAACTTCAAAAGAAAAGAATTGACAAAGTCCGGTTTGTTATAAATGGCGCAGGAGCGGCTGCCGTGGCCTGCATCAAACTGTATGTTGCACTTGGAGCCAAACCTGAAAATTTTATTGTCTTCGACAAAGATGGTGTCCTTCATAAAGGACGCAATGATCTGGAAGAAGACCGTTTGGTTTTTGCTATCAGCAAGTCAGATGTCACGCTGGCAAAAGCCATGGTGGATGCAGATGTTTTTGTTGGTTTGAGTGTTGGTAATGTGGTTACGCCTGAGATGATAAAAAGCATGGCGAAGAAACCCATCGTTTTTGCCATGGCCAATCCCGATCCGGAAATTACTTATGATGCAGCAACGGCTGTGCGGGAAGATCTCATCATGGCGACAGGCAGAAGCGACTTTCCAAACCAGGTGAATAATGTTCTTGGCTTTCCTTTTATTTTCCGTGGAGCCCTCGATGTGCGGGCCACACAAATAAATGAAGCTATGAAACTGGCTGCAGTTCGTGCACTGGCTGGTCTTGCCAAAACACCGGTGCCGGATATAGTGAACATGGCTTATAACGAAAAGACAATCAGTTTCGGTTCGCGTTATATTATTCCAAAACCATTTGATCCACGATTGCTTTCAACTGTAGCACCGGCAGTTGCTAAAGCAGCTATTGAAAGTAATGTGGCGCAGATAAACATCGAAAACTGGGATACATACGCTATTGAACTAAATAAGCGTCTCGGACTCGATAATCAGTTGATCCGTGTACTGGGTAGCAAAGCAAGAAGTGATCCTAGGCGATTGGTATTTGCGGAAGCGGATAATATTAAAATTCTTAAAGTAGCGCAGCTCTTATTTGATGAGGGAGTGGCTTATCCAATCCTTCTTGGGAACAAAGAAAGAATTCGTGCAACAGCAGCCGCAAATAAAATTGATATTGAAGAATTCCCTATCGTGGATCCCCGGAGTGAAGAACATGATGAGCGCCGTATAAGATATACAGAATTATTTTTTCAAAAAAGACAAAGAAGAGGATTTAATAAATACGAATCGACCAAAATCATGCGCGACCGGAATTATTTCGGATGCATGATGGTTGAAACCGGTGAAGCCGACGCAATGATTTCAGGTCTGACGAAAAACTACCCCGATACGATCCGCCCGGCGATAGAAATAATCGGTACGGAAGAAGGTGTTAAAAAAATTGCGGGCATGTATCTGATGCTTACAAAAAAAGGCCCGCTTTTTTTAGCAGATACTACAGTAAATTTCAATCCAACGGCCGAAGAATTAGCAGATATTACATTGCTTGCAGCAAAGGAAGTGAGGCATTTTAATCTCGTGCCGCGTATTGCAATGTTGAGTTATTCAAATTTCGGAACAAGTAATTCGCCCGAAGCCCGCCTCGTGGCGAAGGCGACTGAAATCGTTAAACAAAAAGATCCTGATCTGATTGTGGATGGAGAGATGCAGGCAAGTATTGCATTGAACAATGAAATCCTGAGGGAGAATTATCCATTCAGCAGCCTTGTCGACCAGGAAGTGAATACATTGATCTTCCCCAACCTCGCTGCAGGTAATATTGCATATAATATATTAAAAGAATTAGGTGCTGCGGATGCGATCGGTCCCATTTTACTTGGTATGAAAAAGCCGGTGCACGTTCTTCAACTGGGCAGTTCTGTGAGAAATATTTATAATATGGCGCTGGTAGCCGTGATTGATGCACAAACCAAATGCCGTGAAACGCCGGAAGAAGCCATGCGCAGGTCGCCCTGGTGGAAAAGAACCAAGAAATAAACCGTAATTTCATCGCAGGAATTAACATGAATATTTTTACTGAACTGGGGCGATTTATATTGATGACTAAGGATATGTTTTCCAAACCGGAAAACCTGAAGATGTACTGGAAAGAACTGATGCATCAATGTGTCGAAATCGGTATCCGTTCATTGGGAATCGTTATTATCATTTCTGTTTTTATGGGTGCAGTTTCTGCACTTCAAACGGCTTATCAACTTGTCAGCCCACTGATTCCATTGTCTACCATTGCACAGATTGTACGAGATACGGTAATCCTTGAATTTTCACCTACACTTGTCTGTATAGTGCTGGCCGGTGTGGTCGGAAGTAAGATAGCCGGGGAACTGGGGAATATGCGTGTGAGCGAACAAATCGATGCATTGGAAATCATGGGAATCAATACCAAGACATACCTGATCCTTCCAAAAATTCTGGCTGCGATGATCACCATTCCGATGCTGGTGATAATTTCTGCCGTCCTTGGTATCCTTGGTGGAAAACTGGCCGCTGTTGCGACAGGTATTGTTTCCACATCACAATTTGATAAAGGATTGTTTCAATATTTCAAACCATTCAACGTATTATTTGCCCTGGTAAAATCATATTGTTTTGCGTTCATTATTTCAAGCATTTCATCTTTTTATGGATACTATGTAAATGGGGGAGCCCTTGAAATCGGAAGGGCCAGCACTAAATCCGTTGTAGTCAGTTGTGTATTGATCCTATTAATGGACTACGTGCTTTCTTCCATACTCTTATAAGCAACAGACATGATTGAGGTAAAAGATCTAAAAAAAGGCTTCGAAGGTAAAGCAGTCATCAGCGGGGTAAGTGCTATTTTTCAAACCGGAAAATGTAACCTCATCATAGGTTCCAGTGGAAGCGGCAAAACGGTATTGATGAAATGCCTTGTCGGACTATTAGAACCTGATTCCGGTGATATTTCTTATGGAGGAAAAGATTTCACTACTATGAACGAAGAAGACCGGAAATTACTTCGTCAGCAGATCGGAATGTTGTTTCAGGGTTCCGCCTTATTTGACAGTATGACCGTGGAACAAAATATTATGTTTCCTCTGGATATGTTCACCAATGATATTTTTTCAAAAAAGCTCAGTCGGGTAAATGAGGTTTTGGAACGCGTGAATCTGAAAGATGTGAACAATAAGTTTCCTGCAGAAATTTCTGGTGGCATGAAAAAACGCGTGGGCATCGCCCGGGCGATTGTTTTAAATCCGAAATATCTTTTCTGTGATGAACCGAATTCGGGACTCGATCCACAGACATCTATATTAATTGATAAACTGATCAAGGAAATTACAAGTGAATATAATATTACGACGGTTGTAAATACCCATGATATGAACAGTGTAATGGAAACCGGGGATCATATCATTTATATGTATGAAGGACTGAAGGAATGGGAAGGCACCAATAAGGAAATCATTTTCAGTAAGAACAAGAAACTGAATGATTTCATTTTTGCTTCGGAATTCCTGCAGGATGCCAAGGATATGCGTCAACTGGAAATGAAAGGGAAAATTGATAATAACCGCAACATGGATGAAATGTTGAAATAACTAATTTTGATACGCATAAAACCATTTAAAAAAGAACAATGGCAGTATTAGTCAACAAAAATTCAAAAATCATTGTACAGGGTTTTACCGGAACGGAAGGTAGCTTTCATGCCTCCCAGATGATCGAATATGGAACCCAGGTGGTGGGAGGCGTTACGCCTGGCAAGGGCGGAACTTTACACCTCGACAAGCCCGTATTTAATACGGTAGCGGATGCGGTAAAAAGAACCGGCGCCAATGTCTCCATTATTTTTGTGCCACCGGCATTTGCAGCAGACGCCATTATGGAATCTGCCGAAGCGGGTATCTCTCTCGTAGTATGTATTACGGAAGGTATTCCCGTACAGGATATGGTAAAGGCTAAACATTATTTAACGGGCACCAATAGCCGACTGATTGGCCCAAATTGTCCCGGTGTCATTACTCCCGGAGAATGTAAAGTGGGTATTATGCCTGGCTTTGTTTTTAAAAAAGGAAAGATTGGAATTGTATCAAAATCCGGAACGCTTACCTATGAAGCAGCAGACCAGGTAGTAAAAGCGGGTCTGGGAATCTCCACGGCCATCGGAATTGGCGGAGATCCCATCATCGGCACAACTACAAAAGAAGCAGTTGAATTGCTAATGAATGATCCCGAAACAGAAGGTATCGTTATGATTGGAGAAATCGGAGGCAGCATGGAAGCGGAAGCCGCCCGTTGGATAAAGGCCAATAATCGTAAACCGGTAGTTGGTTTTATAGCCGGACAAACCGCACCTCCCGGACGCCGTATGGGTCATGCAGGTGCAATTATTGGAGGTGCCGACGATACAGCTTCAGCAAAAATGAAAATCATGGCCGAATGTGGAATTGAAGTAGTACAAAGCCCTGCGGATATCGGAGCTACCATGGCGAAGGTGTTGAAAAATAAAAAGTAAAAAGGGAAAAGTAAAAAGTAAAAAGCAAAAAAGGGGAAAATCGAATTACCCAAATCTTCAAAAAGTCCTCCTTGTACTCCATGGAGGACTTTTCTTGTCCCGGATGATTTTTTCTTATTTACTTTTTACTTTTTCCTTTCTATAATTAACTACTATAATGTTATGGAAAAAGTGGAGGTGTTAATTATTGGACAGGGACTCGCCGGAACATGGCTTAGCTACTGGTTGTATAAATCTGGTATATCATTTAAAATCATTGATCAGAAAAACCCGGATAGTGCTTCCCTGCGTGCGGCAGGCCTGATCAACCCTGTCACCGGGAGACGAATCGTAACTACCTGGATGATTGATGAACTTTTACCCTTTGCAATTAATGCGTACCGGGATATCGGATCTTTTCTGGGTGAAGTTTTAATTAATGAAACAAGCGTGATCGATTTCTTCCCCAGTGTACAAATGCTGCAGGCATTTCAAAAACGGTATGAAGAAGATTCAACTTATCTGCTTCCGGTTAAAGACCGCGAAAAATACTCAGAATGGTTTAGGTATGATCTTGGCTGGGGTGAGATCAACCCCTGCCAACTGGTATACGTCGAAAAATTACTGACCAGCTGGAGAGCATGGCTGAAAAAAAATAATTACCTGGTTGAGAATATTTTTGATCTTTTAAAATTAAAAGAAGCAAATAAAAGTTTAGATTATTCGGGTATCCGTGCCAGTTATATAATATTCTGTGATGGTAAGTCATCGGCGCAAAATCCGCATTTTGATAAATTACCTTTCGCATTAAATAAAGGAGAAGCCATTTTGGTTGAAATAAAAAGTCTGCCTGCCAACAAGGTATATAAAAAGGGAATGAGCCTGGTTCCTTTCAGGAATAATATTTTTTGGCTGGGATCGTCCTATGAATGGTCCTTCGATAATGATAAGCCCTCTGAGAAATTCAGAAAAAATGCTGAGGAGTGGTTGAATTATAATTTAAAATTATCCTATACCATTCTCGAACATTTTTCATCCATTCGACCCGCCACGCTTGAGCGAAGACCATTTGTTGGGTTTCATCCGTTTCATCAACAGATTGGTATATTAAACGGAATGGGAACCAAGGGATGTTCACTGGCTCCATATTTCGCCAGACAGTTGGTTGACAACATAAAACAGGAGGGAAATATCAACCCCCTTGCCGATATAAACCGTTTCGGAAGGATACTTACCCGTCTGACATAAAAGCAGTCCCTGCTTTTTAATGATCTTCTAATAACCAAAAGAAAAACATTTTGAATCGCTTTTAGATTTTATTATATTAGTTTTTAGGATTGACCTGAAGAAAAAAAGCCATTTCAGTCCTGGAATCGGAAATACCAAGTCGGAACGTTAATCAAAAGAGATTTGTTCTGGATTCAATAGTATTTGTTCTTGTTTGATTCCTATCCGGTTCCTATATCGTTCGTACCTGGTTCGTATATCGTTCGTATATCGTTCGTATATTGTTGGGATAGCTTAGCGAACGAAATACCTAGAAATTACCCTGATTAAATAAACCAGTCAGGTACTAATAGATAACATATCCCGGATAAATCCCCATTTCAAGCTCAACCTTTCATTACAGAACTCAATTATTCAGACCTCAGACTTTTCACCGGATTAGCGACTGCCGATTTAACCGATTCAAAACTAACTGTGCACCAGGCAATGAACAGGGCGGAAAAGGCTCCCAGTGCAAAAATCCCCCAACCAATATCAATATGATAAGCAAATCCCTGCAACCATTGATGAACTACATACCAGGAAATGGGGATTGCAACAATTATGGCTATAAGGATGACACGTGTGAAATTTGTTGAAAGCAGGTAAACAATATTGAAAACCGAAGCTCCCAAAGCTTTCCGAACACCGATTTCTTTTGTCCTTTGTTCAGCAATGAAAGCTGACAATCCGTAGAGACCCAGGCAGGAAATGAAAATAGCCAGGATGGCAAATACATTGAAAAGACTGCCGATTCTTTCTTCACCTTTATAAAGATTCGCCAGATCTTCATCCAGAAAACTATATTCAAAGGGATAAGCCGGGTTAAGCTGCTGACAGATATTTTCAAGAGACTTCAATGTTGCTTCGGTGTTGCCGGGCGTTGTCCGGACAAAAATATATCCTCCATATTTGTTCTTACGTAAAATCAGCGGCTCAATCGGTTGCTGAATGGGTTTGAAATTAAAATCTTTTACTACTCCGATAATGATGCCCTTGGCTCCGCCGAAATTTAGCGATTTCCCCACAGCATTTTTTACCGTCATTCCCATCGTCTTAACTGCTTTTTCATTCACTACATAATTCGTGCTGTCTCCTTTGAAGGCAGTTGAAAAGCTCCTTCCATTTAAAACCTTCATTTGGAATACATTCGTGAAATTCTCATCCACATCCATTGATGGAAATACTATTTGCGATTTGGGATCCTTGCCGTCCCAAATGACATCTATAGTGCCCGTAACCAGTTCAGTTGGCAGATCGGAAATAATTGAATAATCATTAGTTAGCGGCTGCTGTTTCAGTTCGCTCTTAATGGCATCCAGTTTATTCCATAATTCGCCTGAAAAAGGCACATAAACAAGGTTTCTTTTTTCAAAACCCAGGTTCATATTTTTTATAAAATGAAGCTGTCTGTAAACGACTGCAGTTCCTACGAGCAAAACAATGGAAACTATAAACTGGGTAACTACCAGTGTGTTCCTGAAAATCAAATTACCGCCAAGGGACTTCAGTTTTCCTTTCAAAACTTTCGCAGGCTTAAATCCGGAAAGATAAATTGCGGGATAAATTCCTGATATCAATCCCGTAGCCAGAGCAAGTCCGAAGAGACTGAGAATTAATTTGGCGTCGAAACTATGAATACTCAGGTTTTTGCTCGAAAGCTCATTGAATGCAGGCAGGAGGCCCCAAACGAGGAGCATTGCGAAAAGAAAGGCAAGTATTGATATGAAGACAGACTCTCCAAGAAATTGGGTAATAATCTGGTATCGTCCAGCACCAACAACTTTACGTAAGCCTACTTCCTTTGCTCTGCGTGCCGAACGCGCAGTGGCAAGATTCATAAAATTTATACAGGCAACAGTAAGGATAAATAGTGCAACGATAAAGAAGATATTGACATATTGCATATTACCATGACCTGGCAGATCAACCTGCAAACCTGGTTGTAAATGAATGCTTCTCAAAGCCTGCAAATGAAAATCAATTTTGATTTCATTTACATGTTTTTTATATATCCTGTCTATTTCATCAGTCACTCTTGATATACCTTTTAATGAAGGGTCGACATTTTTATCTAGTAACAGATATGTATAGTAATTAAAATTCTCCCAGGTTTTTCTGATTAAATCCCCATCTGTTGTTTCGATGGCCGACATAGGAATAATAAAATCGAAAAGCAGATGTGAGTTGGAAGGAATATTTGCAAGGACACCTGCAACTTTATAATTTTCCTGATTGTCTTTACGAATGATCTTGCCCATAGGATCTTCATCCCCGAAATATTTCCTAGCTATCGCTTTTGTAATCAATATCGCATCTGGATTTTGCAATACTGTTTTTGGATCTCCCTGTAATAATGGGAAACTAAACATGTCCAGGAAATTGGAATCAACATAAATCATACGTTTTTCTTGAAATTTTTGATTGCCCACTTCAAATAAGACACTCTGGGGTTTGCTGATCCGCGTGATATTTTTAATAACAGGCATCTCACTTTTAAGTCCTGCCGCCATGCCAGCCGGACTAACAGCTGCCTTGAATTCACCTGCGTTAGCAGTTAAACGGTAAATCTGGTCTGCATGTTCGTGAAACTGATCATAACTTAATTCGTCCCTTACCCAAAGCAAAATAAAAATGCTGCAGGTCATACCAATAGCCAAACCGGCAATATTGATAAAAGAAAAAGCTTTATGTCTTAAAAGATTCCTGAAAGCAATTTTTATATAATTGAATAGCATAAGTGATTTTTAATCCTGTTATTTAAATTTTCCTGATCATCACGGAATTGTACGGTAATTCTATAATCCAAGCCAATGCCGGAAAGTCAATAGGCTATAAGTCAATAATCTAAGAAAGAGATGTTTTTTTGATTGTCCGCTTTTGATGCAGATACTGTGCGGTCTTGTTTTTGTAGTTGGGGCCAGTTTGCCGCAGGAAAGTTGGGGCTAAGTTATATATGGTATAAGGTGAACGGTTTAAGATATATTGATTTAACCCAAAACACATTACCCATAATTCAAAATTATTTTACACCTTAAGCCTTATGCTTTCATCCTGTTTCACTGCTTTCACCATAAAGATTGCCTTGCCGATATTATTATTTCGCATTTGCAGGGGATCCTGGCGGAGGAGGCTGACCATGGCCTGGTATAATTCCGGCAAGTCTAGCTGCATACAAACCGGATTTTCGAAGAAGGTTTCAACAGAAACCGCCCAGAATTCATGGTAATTGACTGCTGCATATTCTCCAAGCAGATTGCGGTTACCTTCCTGCATACTGGCGAATATAGGTCTCGCGACCTTAGAGAAGTTTTTGAATTCTTTTTTGAAATGTTTGTCTTCTTCAGTTTCTGTAATGAAGGTAACATAAGCCAGGGCGTGCCCCATTTCATGGAGACCGACATTACAATTAGGTGTTTGGCCGCTAATTCCCTTGATAAAATTATCCCAGGAAAGATAGATTCCGCTCTGGTCCACATGACCCATAAACGGGCGCGAATAGAATCCGTAGTGGTAGTCATCTTTCAAAACATAAATATCATTGAAATAATTCAACATGTATTTATCCAACCCGAATGTTAGCTGGATAGCCACTGCGCTGATCAGAATAGGCATTTCTGCACTTTCTTTTACTTCGATATAATGAAAGCGGCGGGATTTTCTGAAAAGAAAAGTACGGAACAGGAACTTGCGCTGATCTTCCAGTCCAAGGCGGTTATAAAAACGTATGTATTTGGAAACCACACTATGATAGAAGGTTTCGCACTCGATAAATTTATGTTGTTGCCGGCTTATATAGAGCTTATTGAATAAAGCTGAAAGAGGTCGGTGCAGAATAAGTACGGCCGTAACCAGCGTAACGATAATAATAAATTCCATAAGGTCCGTTTTTCGTTTTGATTGCTTCAGGTTGGTCCGATCAAAAAACAGATGGCCTTACAAGGGTATGGATAAAGTTGCTTAAGGTAAGAATAGAATAACCAGAAAAGGTTTAATCATGGGGAAGTGAATCGTACGGATGGATACAAGGTAAAAACTATTTTTTATAAATGAAAGGGGGTCTAAACAGTTTTTTATTTTTTTTAAACGTTTTCGGTCTACCAGCCACGCCCTACCTTTGCCGGCTAATCCAGGAATCAAATGTTCAGAACACATACCTGTGGCGAGTTGGGACTGGGGGACGTTAACCGGGAAGTTACCCTGGCAGGCTGGGTTCAAACCCTTAGAAAGTTTGGGAGTATTACCTTTATTGACCTCAGGGACCGCTATGGAATTACCCAGTTAGTGCTGGATGAGGGTCAGAACAATACAAAGGCCAATATTCCCTTAGGCCGGGAATTTGTTATCCAGGCTACGGGAATGGTTTCAGAGAGGTCCAGCAAGAATCTTTTAATTCCAACCGGGGAAATTGAGATAAAAGTTAGTCAGATTACGATATTGAATAAGTCTGCCACACCACCTTTTACAATACAGGACGAGACTGACGGAGGCGATGATCTGCGCATGAAATACCGATTTCTGGACCTGCGTCGTAATCCAGTTAAAAAGAATATTGAACTGCGTTATGACGTTAACCGGGCTGCCCGGAACTACCTCCACATGAACCAGTTCATGGATATAGAAACCCCTTTTCTAATCAAATCGACACCCGAAGGAGCACGTGATTTTGTGGTTCCGTCCCGCATGAATCCCGGTCAGTTTTATGCCCTTCCCCAAAGTCCGCAGACTTTTAAGCAACTGCTAATGGTCAGCGGGTATGACCGTTATTATCAGGTGGTGAAATGTTTCCGTGATGAGGATCTTCGCGCTGACCGTCAGCCCGAGTTCACCCAGATAGATTGCGAAATGAGCTTTATCGAACAGGATGATATCCTCGATATGTTCGAGGGAATGATCCGTTATATATTTAAAGAAGTAAAGGGCATTGACTATACGGATACAATTGAAAGAATAACCTGGGAAGACGCAATGTGGGATTATGGAAACGATAAGCCTGATATTCGTTTTGGAATGAAAATCTCCAACCTGAAATCAGTTTTCAAAAGAAGAGGTTCCACAGAAGCAGATGGTTTTCTGATTAATAATGCCGGATTCCAGGTATTTGATAATGCTGAAACAGTCTTGGCCATTGCCGTTCCTTCCGCCGCTACATGGTCACGTAAACAATTTGATGAACTAACGGATTGGGTTAAGCGCCCGCAGGTGGGCATGCAGGGACTGGTTTATATCAGGTATAATGAAGATGGTTCACTCAAAAGCAGTGTTGATAAATTTTATTCTGAAGAAAAACTAAAAGCCATTGCCGGGTTCGCCAATGCACAAAAAGGAGATGCTATCCTTATACTTTCGGGCAGAGAAGAAAAAACAAGGAAGGCGATCAGTGATCTGCGCCTCGAACTGGGAGAAAGAATGGGCATGCGGAAGAAAGATGAATTCAAGCTGCTTTGGGTTATCGATTTCCCTTTATTTGAATATAGCGAAGAAGATAATCGCTGGGTTGCACGGCACCATCCGTTTACGGCACCAAAGCCTGACCAGATAGCCACCATGATCAATAACGATCCGCTGATTGCCGATGCTGCTCAGTATCTCAGGCATCCCTACGCGAAAATCAAGGCGAATGCCTATGATATGGTACTTAATGGAAATGAAATAGGTGGTGGTTCAATCAGAATCTACCAACGCGAACTGCAGGAAAAAATGTTTGATGCCCTGGGCATGACCCGAGAAGAAGCAAATCACAAATTTGGCTTTCTGCTGGGTGCATTTGAATATGGCGCACCTCCCCATGGAGGAATCGCTTTCGGATTCGACCGTCTCTGCGCCATATTGGGTGGCAGCGAAAGCATCCGCGACTTCATCGCTTTTCCCAAGAACAACAGTGGGCGGGATGTGATGCTCGATGCGCCGGCGTTTATAGATGATAAACAATTGAAAGAACTTAATATTTCCATTCTTCCTTTATGAGGAAATAACCGAAAATTATTATCTCCAATAATTTGTAGTTTCGTTATAATTAATTGGACGAATCTTCATGGCAGAATTTGAGAAAAGAAATTTAACTGCAGACAGATATTTATTAAAACGCATATCTGCCCTATTTGGAATTAAATACTCTTTTTTACTATTATTATTTATATTGGGAGGGTATTTTACACAGGCACAGAACTTTTTCTTTAGGGAAGACAGTTTGCAGACATTACTAAAAACCGAATATGCCTCCCTGTCTACAAGCCGAATTCTGATTATTTCGGAATTAATGAGCCACCACCTTCCGGACGAGCCCTTGTTTGATAGTTTAAAAAATCTGTTGATTGAAGAGTCGGAAAATAGTCGTAACAGGACTTACATCTGTTTGTCCTACAGTCAGATTTCAAAGTCATATCTGAATTATTACAACAGACTCGACTATTATGAAAAGGGGAAGCCCTATGCGGATAAATGCCTCCAGGTAGCCAATGAAAGCGGACTGGATGGATATAAAGTTTCTGCTTATTTACTCTACGCGAGATATTATCTGAACATCGCACAAAATCAAAAGGCGCTTGATTATAATAACCAGGCAATTTCACTGGCATCGGCTATTGGTTCAGACAGCTTGCTCTGCCAGTCTTATTCGTCGATTTCAAATACCTGGAATGCCCTCGCCAACAAACTTTCAGAATTTCAGGCCTTATTGAATGCGAGGAATTTTGCCGAAAAATCAAAAAACCATACACTGATTGCACAAAGTCTTTATGAACTGGGAAATTTTTATGAATCCGTAAACGATTATGAAAAGGCGAAGGATTATTACACCATTTGCAAAAATGAAGCACAGGAATGGAATGAAAGTGTTTTTGTATTTAATTCCCTTCGTGCGCTTGGAAGAACGCATCTGCATCAAAAAAATGAAAAACTCGGCATTTTTTTTTATGATAGAGCGATTATGTATGGAGATTCGCTGGGAATTGGAAATTTAAAATTGCAAATTTATCTGGACCTGTTAAATTATTACTTTAACATCAGTGATCCGTTAAAAGGATTTGCATATATGGCCCAGCATCCCGAATTGATGGAATTTATACGGAAATTCGGAATAGAGTACCAGGTAAATAAATTATACGCGGTGCTTGAGAGCACAAAAAATAAATACGATTCGGCATTATATTATCTGAATTTAGCACTGCCATTCGAATACGGTCAAAAAGGGAATTTTTCTGAAAAATACGAGTTTGCCGAGCAGGTGGCTGGTGTATATCAGGATATGCATAAATATCCGGAGGAATATAAAACTTTGCTGCTTGCAAATAAATTTGCGGATTCATCGCAGAATATTTATTTCAAAAAAGAAGTTGTGCTTAACCTGGATTCCGTCAGTTATCTCCTGGGAAATTATAAAATTTCACAGCAATATCTTAGCCAATATAATCTTTACAGAGATTCTATCGAGTCTCTCAGCAAACAAAAAGATTTATTAAGCATAGAAATTCAAAATGCAAATAAAATGGCGGAACAGCAAAAGAAGGATGAGGAAGAAAAAAGAAGAACGCGAAATAACATCGAATACATGGGTATTACGGCAGTGATTGCGACTGTTTTTATAATTCTCGTTGCATTGGGTGTTTTCAAAATATCTCCTGCCATCATTCGCGCGTTGGGGTTTTTCGCTTTTATTTTTTTATTTGAATTCATTGTTCTTCTGCTGGACGATCAGATTCAGATTCTAACAAATGGCGAACCATGGAAAGTACTAGCTGTTAAAATATTTATTATCTCATTGCTGTTACCTCTTCATCATTGGCTTGAAAAAAAGATGACGCATTACCTGACCTATAAAGCCCACACGATCAAGTCGAAAATATTTAATAAAAAACAGGTAAACTGAGGCCATATATATATTCTCCTTTATACTTAACGCCGGCGTTGGAAGTTCAGTTTCTGTTTAGTAAATAGAAAACGGATAATGACCCTTCTCACGTCCGTTGGAAATATCTCCTTATTTTTACGGGCACAAAATGGCTCAATAATATGTCTTATCAATTGCTCAAGGGGAAAAAAGGAATCATATTTGGCGCGCTGGACGAAAAATCACTCGCATGGAGAACAGCCCTGCGTTGTCATGAAGAAGGTGCAGAACTGGTTTTAACAAATGCTCCTGTTGCCCTGCGAATGGGTGAGATCAATAAACTTGCGGATGAAGTAAAAGCCCCGGTCATCGGTGCGGACGTAACTAAGTCAGAGGACCTGAAAAAATTGTTTGAAGATTCAATGTCTCATTTTGGCAGCAGGATCGATTTCCTGTTACATTCCGTAGGCATGAGCGTAAACATGAGAAAGGGACGTGCATATACTGAACTGGATTATGGCTTCAATCAAAAAACCCTCGACATATCCGCTATGTCATTTCACAGGGTTTTACAGACAGCCTATGAACTGGATGCTATAAACTATTGGGGCAGTGTGGTGGCACTCTCTTATATTGCTGCACAAAGGGTATTTCCTGATTATAATGAAATGGCCGATGCCAAGGCTTTACTGGAAAGTATTGCCAGAAGTTTCGGGTATTATTATGGAATTAAGAAGAAGGTTCGTATTAATACAGTTTCCCAGTCACCCACAAAAACGACGGCGGGCAGTGGAGTAAAGGGATTCGACGGATTCCAGGAATATGCAGAAAAAATGAGCCCGCTTGGTAATGCGAGTGCGGATGATTGTGCCGGTTATGTCGCTGTTTTATTTAGTGATCTGACCAGGATGGTTACAATGCAAAATCTTTTTCACGATGGGGGTTTCTCCTTTACCGGCGTGACAGAGGCAGTTGTTCAGGAGATTGAAAAAAGACACGAAGTGATATAAAACTCAAAGCCCAAAGTTTAAAGCCTAAAACTGGTTTCGCATTAAATCACAATAAATATTTATCAGTTTACTGAAAAGTAAAAGTCCTCTCGAATTATGAGAGGACTTTTATATTATAAAAAGTTTTAGGCTTTAAGCTTTGGGTTTTCAGCCTTGAGCCTAATATTCGTCTTCATTAAAAAAGAAATCTTCCTGCGAAGGGTAGTCGGGCCAGATATCATCGATTCCCTCATAAATTTCTCCTTCGTCTTCCAGTTCCTGCAGATTCTCCACTACTTCGATGGGTGCGCCTGAGCGGATGGCGTAATCAATAAGTTCGTCTTTCGTAGCCGGCCAGGGAGCGTCTTCAAGGTAACTGGCTAATTCTAGTGTCCAAAACATCGTATCCTTTATTTAGTTTCTGGTGTTTTTAATAAGGTCAGATTGAAGGGTAAATCCCGGACCAAAGGGAGCAGACCCTGTCTTTAATTTTTCGCAAAAGTAATTTTTATAATGAAACAACCAAATACCATTTATAGGAGTTAAACCGCTTAACTGCTTGGAACAAGCCGTTATATTTGTGAATGATCCCATCAGCGGCCAGTTATCCGATTCTCTCTTCGAGGAATATTCATAAATATTATGGTGCGCTTCACGTTCTACAAGGCGTAGATCTGGATATCCATGCCGGTGAGATCGTGAGCATGGTAGGCCCTTCCGGATCCGGTAAAAGCACTTTACTACACATTCTGGGCACTTTGGATGAACCTGCCGAAGGTGAAATCCGCCTCAAGAACATGGAATTACATAGTTTAAAGGGAAAATCACTGGCAGCTTTCCGAAACCGCCATATTGGCTTTGTATTCCAATTTCACCATTTATTACCTGAATTTACCGCCCTGGAGAATGTCTGCATACCCGGATGGATAGGGGGAGCGGGTAAATCCTCCATTGAAGCCCGGGCCAGGGAACTGCTCGAAATTCTTGGCGTGGGACATCGTATGGAGAACAAACCGGCTGCCATGTCGGGCGGAGAACAACAAAGGGTAGCTGTTTGCCGGGCGCTGATTAATAGTCCTGATATCATTTTTGCAGATGAGCCAACGGGTAACCTGGATTCCGCTAATGCAAAAGAGCTTCATCAGTTATTCTTCGAATTAAGGAAAAAATTTAACCAGACTTTTCTAATTGTAACACATAACGAAGCACTTGCAGAGATGTCTGATCGTGTAGTTCGCATGCAGGATGGGAAGATTAAACTTTGAAAGTGTGAAAGTGTGGTAGTGTGGTAGTGTGGTAGTTATTTTTTTCACTACCACACTACCACACTTTCACACTTTCACACTAGTTCCTTGGTTCCCACTTTACTTCTGCTATTCCGTTCGCGAAGCCAATGTATCGCGCTAAGACAAACAGATAATCACTCAGCCTGTTAAGGTATTTAATAATCAATGGCTGGGCCAGGGGTTCCAATTCGTTGAGTTCTACGATAGATCTTTCGGCGCGGCGACAAATAGTACGGCAAATATGCGCGGTTGAAACGGCGATATGTCCTCCTGGAAGAATAAACGATTTCATCTCAGGCAGTTTTTCATTCATTGCATCGATTTCATTCTCCAGCAGGAGAATGTCCGATTCCTGAAGGTCAGGGATTTTCATGGCAATTTCCTTATGCGGGTCACAGGCAAGTGAAGAGCCGATCGTGAAAAGCCTGTCCTGGATTTCGCGCAACATCTCACGGCCATGAGTATCCGCTAAATAATCTCCCAGTAAACCGATATAAGCATTCAATTCATCTACTGTACCATAGGCCCCAATGCGGATAT
>DASZHV010000037.1:0-3239 GCA_035937535.1 Puia sp.
TCTTTGGCCAGAGTCTTAGATCTTCACCCCGAGCTGGAAGCTTTTTGTTGACAGTACAAATATTGACCTAATTAAGGTCGAATAACGAAGTCATTTAGGAGGCTCCTAAAGGACTTCTCTAAATCCTTCAAATCGGACCGCATATTTGTGATATTAGCCATAGGATGGAATACTAATAAAGATCCTCCCTGAGAAAACCGTTTCAAGCTTAAAGGTTATAGTGTAAGGCCTAAAGCAAAGCAAGAAACAAACCCAAACCCTTTCCAATAAGGTTTGGCTATTTTAAAAATTGAATAATGGAACTGGGGCTTATCAGAACATATTACCCAGAGGAACCAATGTAAAATTCCTTCATCAATATCGTTTGATGATGTACAGCATTAAACTTCATTGGAAGGAAAACCTCGCACCGGTTTCGTGTATACCTGAGAGAAAGTATGAACTAGTGAAAAGAATCAACCAGAAGCTTAATAAGTATTTCCTGCTGATGAATATACCGTAAAGAAATTTTATTCTAATTCATCCTACAAATGATGCAATGCATGAACTAAAAAGTTGTATCGCTCCTAAATGTTGTATAACTGATGCCGGGAAGGAATTCGTTCCAGTCCCACCTTAGGCGAGATGGAAACTTTGACCATCCTGGAATAAGGTGCCTGGATGAATTAAATAGCCCCCATTTTAACCTTGGGACTTCTATATTAAAAAGGGATCAAAGCGAGTATGCTTCACTATTTTGATAACTTAAAGTGGACTTACATCAATTGCTAAGAATACTAAATCAATTTATAAAAAAAACCTGCTTTTCCGTAGATAACGATCTCACGAAAAAGCAGGCAGTAAAATGATGAACTTAACACTGGTTTTCAGAAGGATTGGATCGGGCGGATTGGCTTTTCATAGGCCGTCTTTTTCAACCGGGTTTGGCGGATCCGGGTATATCGGAAAAAACGGGCTATCTGAAAAAAAAATAAGTTGATTGACATTGGACTTCGCCTGGCTTTCGGTGGATATTGGAAACTCTTTATGGACGGGTAATTCTCTGGATATTGGATTCTCAGGTTGCTTATTCCTGTCAATCAACTTAAATCAAATGTATACTTAACATATATTTAGAAAAAGAGAAGGTTTTCTCGTTTTTCCCTGTTCGGCATTTACGGCTGATTTCGTAGCTTTTCTATCCTTCCCGGGGTCTTTTCCTATACATACCCGTAGTTTAACTACGTAAAAATTGCTCCTCAGTATAATCCGAAATCGCTTAATTTCGTAGTTTTCCTATAGTAACTGTCACCAATTTTTATCATTTTGAGTGTCGGTTTCCCCAAGGGGTAACCTTAAATTCACCGTATGAAAAAGCCAGAAACCAATGGAACGATCAAAGTAATTATCGCAGACGACCATGCCTTGTTCCGGGCTGGCGTAAAAACAGCCCTTTCCATAAAGAAGGACGTAGAGCTCATAGCTGAAGCCGATAACGGCATGCAGCTGCTCAACCTTTTGAAGCATATGGAGCCCGACGTGATCCTCCTGGATATCCAGATGCCCATCATGGACGGGATAACCACCCTGCCCGAGATACGTAAACTCTATCCCCAGGTAAAAGTGATCATCCTTTCCATGCATAACGACCATTCCATGATCTCCAAACTAATGGAAATCGGTGCCAACTCTTACCTTACCAAAAACACCGATTCTGAAAATATTTACAATGCCATCAAAACCTGTTACGAACAGGAATTCTATTTCAACGAACTCACCAACAAGGCTCTTTTAGCCGGCCTGCGCACCAAGCGCACCGAACCCAGTATGCCCATGGAGGCCAGCCTCACCGATAAGGAAACGACAATTCTTAAAATGATGTGCGAGGAAAAAACCACCAAGGAAATCGCCGACCTCGTCGATATCAGTCCGCGCACCGTCGAAGCCATTCGCGACAAACTCAAAACCAAAACCGGCGCCAAATCCATGGCCGGATTAGTTATGTATGCGGTGAAGAACGGGATTATTGAGCAACCCTAGGAAAGTGTGAGGGTGTGAGAGTGTGAGAGTGTTTAACTCAACACTTTTTGTAGCTTAACCTCCGGTATGAAAGCTATTCAGCGCGCAGCGCCTGCACGGGATTTGCTATCGCTGCTTTAATTGCCTGGAAGCTTACCGTTACTAATGCAATGGCCATAGCAGATGCTCCCGCAATAAAAAATATCCACCAGCCCATGTTTATCCTGTATGCAAAATCCTGGAGCCATTTATTCATGGCAAGCCAGGCAATGGGGAATGCAATCAATGACGCCACGGTCACCAATTTTAAAAACTCCCCCGATAGTAAGCCGACCACCGTTTGCACAGAAGCGCCCAGCACTTTTCTCACGCCGATTTCTTTTTTCCGGCGTTCTGCAGTGAAGATCGATAAGCCGAACAAACCAAGACAGGCAACGAAAATGGAGAGAAATGTAAAAATGCCAAATACGGTACCCATGTGTTGTTCGGAGCGATATAAGGCATCAAATTCATTATCCAGGAAACTAAAATCAAAGGGCGTAGCAGGAGCAAAGCTTTTCCATTTTGCTTCTATTCTGCCGATCTGCTCATTCATTTTTCCGCCCTCTAATCTTACGGAGATAAATGAAGTATGAAGGTTATAGGTCTTTGATGAAGCATTAAACAAGGCGAAAGGTTCGACCAATTCATGCAACGAACTAACATTGAAATCTTTTACAACGGCAATCACTTTAAAACGCTGACTGTTGCCGGGATAGGCAAGATATTTTCCTACCGGATCTTTCCAGCCTATCTTATTGGCCGCAGTTTCATTGATAATAACAGAGGCCGAATCATTAAATTCTTTTAAAAAATTCCTTCCCTGCAAAATTTGCATTTTCAATGTGGGAATAAAATCATTGTCAACCATGAAGGAAGAAAGGTCTATTTCACTTACCAAAGGCTTGTCTGTTTCTGTTGCTTCAGGCATATAACCGTCGCCAAAATTTCCCTTGGAGGGAATGCTGCTGGATATGGACGCATCGATCACACCCGGCTGTTTCCTAAGCTCTGCCCTGAAGGTCTCTTCGGTATTTCCCAAACGTTTTGTATTAGCGATAACTACAACATTTTCTTTATTCAATCCAAGGTCTTTGCCCTGTTCATATTTCAGTTGCTCAAAAACCACGATCGTACAGATGATCAGTACAACGGAGATCGTGAACTGAAAAACGACCAGGCCGTTTCTTATTAAAAGGTTA
>DASZHV010000038.1:0-25791 GCA_035937535.1 Puia sp.
GCCAAGGTAAAACAGGTTCCATTCGTTATTTGCATATAGGCCGGAGTATTGATGAATAACCAATGATGTCCGACCGGAAACACTTCGCAGCTGTGTCCGCCTTATTTCTGATTTGCAGAAGTCATAAAAAACATAATTTAACTGTAACAAGCAATAATCGGGTGCAAGTATATTAAAACATCTCACCCGATTTACTTGGAAGTTCGACGATAAAAGTAGAGCCTTCGCCAATAACTCTGGAAACAGACAGGTGTCCCCGATGAATATCGACAATTCGTTTGCATATAGCCAAACCGAGACCGGACACCTCATATTCATTTTTATCATGCATCGTCTGAAACGCGTGAAATATTTTCTGTTGACCCTCCTCCTGAATTCCGATTCCGTTGTCCTTGATATAAACGCTCACCATACTGTCATGAGCTTCACCCCATATGATGTCAGGAACGATGCTTTTATCATCGGTTGCAACGATACCAAATGCGGGCTTGGTTCTCCAGGCTGACAGTTACTTTTTATTTCTTTTCCGTTTTTCAAGCATATCTGCAATGCTGATAGACGAACAGTCAGCGATCAAAGCTGCTACTATTGAAGGCGGCATAGCAGTCATATCCGTAAAATTGATGCAGCCTTTCTGGAACCTTGCTACCGGCAGGAGCTTTACATATTTGGCATGCAACGCCGGATTCATATATATTGGCAGGCAGTGCAGTGACATATAATTTTTGGTGTTTGCTAATCCGTACTTCATGTAAGAACGCTCTTTGTAAAGGATCATTTCCTTGCCCATCATCGGCTTAATGACCGGATTAACACCCGGGTCATTGGTCATAATCGTGTCGTGGAGGGCAGTTAGTAGCGACTGCCTGTCAGATGGCATGCTGCTAATGTATTTAGATACTTTCATGTCATCAACTTGATGATCTAATTTACAATATTTGTACTCGTCTATTTAATAAGAAATTGTTTATCGCAAAAACAGATTACAGGACTAGTTTTAGGGTAACGTCCAACGCGATTGTTTTTTACAAATAACCCTGCTTTTTCAAATAATCCACCCAAACCGGATATGCAACCGGTTTTAAATGAAGCCCTTCGTAAGTATACTGGCTGATGAGGTTGCCCTCTGCGTCTGCAAACAAGTGAAAAATGTCGATATACGTATAGTTCCCTTCTTTAGCTTGCGAGGCGAGTAATTTATTCAGTGCCAGAATATGCTCTGGCTTGTCATAGTGTTGTGGAAAATGGGGTAGTTGCGGATTAATAGGAAGTACACTCTGCACATAGATGATGGTCCCGGGGCATTTATCATGGATTTCGTTTACGATTTTCAGATAGTTATCAGCTATAACGACATCAGGGATATCTTTTCCTATATCATTTATTCCTAACAGGATAAAAACTTTTGATGGGTTACGGTCGGTAATGTCCTTAAGACGTTTTAATACGCCATAGGTGATGTCTCCGCCGATGCCGCGATTAATGACCGTGCTGTCATTCAAGACTTTTTTCCAGTCGCCCATTTCAGTAATGCTGTTACCAAGGAAAATTATCCTCCCCGGAACTATGGGCTCCTTTGCAAACTGGGCCAGCCTTTGCGGGGTATGTTCGGGAAGAAAAGGGACGGTATCAAAAAGATTTTGGTTGGTAACATTTTGCGCCAGCGCAGCCAACGGAAAAAGAAGGAGGAGGTAGGTAAATTTCATCATGGGCATCTTATGTTATCAAACATATCGCCAGCTATCTCAATTTACAAAGAAAAAACTATTGTCAGGAATCGCCCGGCGCCGGATTTTATAAACGAGGGTCTGGTTTACCAGCCAGATTACGTCACCAAATGTATTTGAATCATCGATATTAACTTTTAAAACAGTTGTGGTATCGCCCGTGAAACTTATTCCATAAGGAAATGCCGATACTATCTAAGTTTATATCTATGAGTTGGCACAATTAATTTGTCAGGGTTTGGAGCGAAGTGCCTGGTCGGCAAACTTCATTTTGTCTAAGCAGTTGGTTCTCTTTTAGTCGTAAGAAAAGCCAGTCCAGTTAATACGGTGGCAAACAGGGTCATCACGTAGGCGACAGGGAAAAAATAAATAATCTCCAATACAGACTGCCCAAGAAGGCTGATAAAAAGTGCGGCTGACAGTTTCCTGCTTATCCCTGGCTGACTGCCTGCAATGGATCCGGTGAGCCAAAGTAAGTAAGCAGTCAGCAGCAATGCAATTTCGCCGATCCATCCAAATCCATGTAAGAAATCAGCAAAGCTGTGGACCGCACCCATAACCGGAAAGCGGTGATCGGTCATCGCGTGTATGACCAGATTTTGTTCGTCAGTATCGGCTTTCGTCGAACTGGCCACCCCTAAGAAGTGACCGACTGCATGTAATAAGATAATTACCGACGCGATGCTCAAAAGTATTTTAGGTTTCATGCTGGTAAATTATTTTTATATCAAGGTAACAAAAAGTTATAGCTAACCCGAAAGTGGTGGCGGACATTTGCCCTTCATATTTTTATGCGGGCTTTTTTTGAAGATCTCGTCAGGATATTTGTTATGATATTTTAAATTGCAGCCATGAAAGACAGCTTTCTTATTTTACTTGTCCTTGTTTTAATGAATTGTTCGACTGCCGGGGCCCAGGGATTACACCTGGGTATCAAGGCAGGTTCAGACCTTAGCGAAGTCACCGGTTACTCTGTACAGAGCGGACTCAAAGGCGGTTTCATGGCCGGCGCTTTTGCTGAAGTCAATATTATCCTTTTGGGTATCCAGCCTGAGGTCTTGTATAGCCAGATCAATACGGTGGGCGCAAACAACCAAAGCATCAAACTTCAATATTTGAATATACCCGTCCTGCTGACCATTAAACTACCCATCCCCATCCTGAGTTTTCAAATTGGTCCGCAGTTTGGCACCCTTTTGAATAAAAATGACAACCTCACAACCAATGGGAAAAATGCTTTTACATCAGGTAATTTCTCCATGGTCGCAGGGGTCCAGCTGAATCTTTTAAAATTTAAAGGAGGCGTTCGGTATGTTTACGGGTTTACCAACATTAATAACCTTTCCGGCTCCGGCTCCTGGAACACAAGAACCGTTCAGATATATATCGGGTTGAGGATATTTTAATGAAGTAAATTTTATAAACCGGCATACTAACGATCATGGATGTTCGAACAAAGCAGCAATGGCAGAATGATGTGGTGGAGGAACTGTATGGGGTGATGGCGAATGCATAAACATTCAATTAGTAGATTGTTTACCAGGTTTTTATGTCTAAGGTTAAAAACTGGCCCAATTTTAGACTGATATGTATGAGCCTTCAAATCTATCAGTTATGCAGTCAGCAGAATTACAACCTGAAATAGTATCCTTACAAATACAGCTGGATTCTTTAAAAGGTAAGTTTGACGATGCCCTTAACCATAACGTTGAGCTGTTGGAAGTCAAAAAAATATTCCACGAAATGAAAATTTTGCAGGATAGAATTGATGATTTAAATAATGATAAGGAATCGAAGCGGCATCCCACGCTCTCGTCCCGCTGAAAGCGGGAGCGGGACGGAAAGACGGCAAAGTTTTCCAATTGTAAAAACTATGATTTACGAAGGTTCCCCGGTTCATGATAAGGAGGAAATGATACAATTTTAATGGGTTTCAGATGGACTATCTTTCGCAGCACCCAGTTCTGATAAAAACTGCTGAAGATTTTCACGGACCCGGTATTATCTATCCGTTCATAAATTTGTTTGAACATGAGATTTCCCAATGTGTCACCGGGCACATTATTGAAATAAATGGGTAGCACTGCTACGAGTTCTGCCCTGGAATTGTTTATCCAAAGCCCGTTTGTTTTTTTCATCGCTTCTAAAAAACTGCTGACCAGGGAAGTATCATAGAGACTATTTATCCAAATGTCTCCCATGGTACCATCCCTGGCAACGTTGAATATAACCTGGTAGTATATATATCGGTTTTTATAGAAACTATCGTTTTGCATTACATCAGATGCCGAAGTCTCGTTTAAAACCAGCTTCTCCAGCTTTCCATATCCGCCTGTAAATGCCAGTACGGTACTATCGTACACCTGGGCCTGACTATATAAAAATACATACAGGAAAAAAGCCAGAACAATGAATTTCTTTCTCATTCCATGTTGTTTGATCCTGAGAAAGTTAACAAACAAAAAATAATATATTTAAGCGTCTGCATTTCATTCTTTAATCCGGTAAATCTGGTGATAAGTGAAAACTCCGTTAGAATATATCCGGGAACGCTTTGACCCACAAAAAAGGGTAACTTGATAGTATGCGCCCGCTTACTCTGTCTTTCCGTGGTTTACTTTTTATTCTATTGCTTGCTAATCTTCAGTGTAAAAAGAGTCATCCACCCCCAAATATTTTACCACCCATGACCCAGGATGGGAAGAACACTTTCGGTTGTATGGTTAATGGTGAGGTCTGGATACCCTATAGTCAGTGTGGTCTCATTAATTTCCTGACACATTGTGAAGAGTTGCAATCAGTCGTGACCCCATTCGATACAACAAGCAAACTTCCCCTTGAGGTTGATCTTTTCGCTTCAAGAAAAATCGGGCAAGGTTCATTTACCTCTTTCATTATAAGGACAAGAATCCTGAAGACGGGTAAGTTTGACAGCTCTTTTATCGTCATATACACCAGGGATTCCATAAGTTATTACCTGCAGTACCCTATAAGTCATGTTTCAAACGCCATAACCGTTACCAAGCTCGACACTGTTAATAAGATCGTCTCCGGGACATTCTATTTTACGCTGTATAATTCTTCTTATGGGTTTACCAGTGATTCCCTGGTTGTTACAGATGGAAGATTCGACGTGACCTATAACGCATGTCTTTGTCACTAAACAAAACAATTTCATCAGCCAACACAAATCCTTCGAGTACAGTTACATTTACTGCTCAGTTTCCTAAAGATGGACATCCTGCCTCGGTCACGTATGATATTTATGCTACTCAATGTTCAACCTGTGCAGTGACCCAATACGGCTTTAGTGATTATTGTTATCAAACTCAATCACTTAGCCCTCCGCTTGGAACATATGCTGCGAGACCAGTGATTCATTTTGCAGGGAATGAAGTAGCAGGAACATATACTTTGGCACCTACCGTTACTTTTAATGCACTTACTGTACCATTTGGAGAAAATGTCGCAAACTCATGCGGTTGTCTTGTACCAAATAATTAGAAAATATGAATAATTATAAAATTAGAATCATTCAACATATCTGCTGTACGATATTTTTATTGAATATATCCTCTTGCGAAAAGCTCGAACTTCGTAAAGTAGATTTAAAAAACTTGAAAGAATTTTCCGTATTGACTTCAGGCGACTCCGCCACTATTTACAGTTATGTATGGTTGAACGGGAACCAAGTCATTTCAGCATTAGATAGCAACTTCAGAATTTCAGCAATGGCTGCTTTTACGGACACTGTTACCAGAAATTTAGTTCCAATGAATGGCCTGGTAATTAATACCAGATCAGTTATACCCAATCCAGATCATACCTACTCATTTAATTATAGTGATACAGCAGCCTATTTACAGGAAGGATTAAATCTTTATGGAACCAATGTTAAGGTAAAAATTACAGGCAGCTCAAGTGCTGATACTATTACAAAGACAATTTATGTGCCCAAAAAAGTGCTTAGATATACGAGCGATTTTCCATTGGGTCAATTAAATATTGCCAGTAATCTGACTTTGAACTGGACACCCGATCCCGCATGCACCTGGGGGAATATTGCAATTAAAATATTTTACAAGGGTGTTGAAAGTCGCTTCCTGAGTGATTCAACATTATCCTCTTACGATACAACTTTAAGCTATATTGTGCCCGATAACGGAAGCTATACGATAAGTTCTACCGATCTTCAAAAATTAAAACGAAATTCATTAGTTACTCTTACGATAGGCAGAGGTTCTCAAATACAGGCAGTACTTCCCGTATCATTGAAAAGAGTTTTTTACTATGCTACTTCTGCTGTAAGCACCTATACCTTAACACTGATATGTACTGCTAACTGGCAAAATACCGGCTTAACCCAATGCCAGGTAAACGGGAGTGGATTTAATACGGGATATCAACTGGTACAGCAAAAAGATGTTTCCCCATGCAGTCCGACTTATAATCTATTACAGTGGGTCACAGGCAGCTATAATGTCTCAGCCTGTCCATTACCAGTGTCGCTTCAGGGATACGACAGCAAAACGATCAATTACAAGGTGGCTTTTACCAATACATCAACCAACACTGTTTATAATTTTGTATTGAATGCAAATACGAATACATATTACGGTGTGGGTCAAATACCAAACGGAAATTATAATGTTGCGTTTTCGGCTTTAGGCCAACCTACAAGCAGTACTTTCTATGCCAATGGTTATACGCAATATGGATTGAGTGCAAGTTTTACTAATATACCGTTTACGGCTACCAGTGACATTTATGTTAAATGATTAAATATTACCATACTCAGTGCAACCACTCAGAACTTTTGAAAAATTAAATCACTTTCTCAATTGAGTAGAAACACGTATTAACAATAAGAAATTACAATGCTGATTGTTTTCAGCATTCAACAGATTAACTTTAGTAACGATTCAGATGCAGTTAACATGTATGTTAAATGATTAATTCTTTCTGTAGAGTTTTATTGATTGTCCTGAGTTTTTCATTTTTTACGGATGCAGCAAACGGTCAGTTTATGTATGGAGTGAAGGCCGGAATGGACTTTTCAACCACATTAGCTCAGGGTCACAAAAATCCTTATGCAGGAGGTTTAGTGGCAGGCATTACCAGCGATATTGATCTAGGGAAACATTTTTTTATTTCACCTCAATTATACTATGCTCAAAAGGGATCCACCGTTTTTTCCGGATACATTTTCAGAATCAATTATTTAAACCTGCCTGTTTTATGCGGATACAGAATCACCAATCATTTACAGGTTTTATTGGGTATCGACCTGGGGATATTATTGAATAGTGAAATAGGTGAAGGCGATTCTGCTTTTATAACTACCAATCAATTTCAAAGGATTGATCCCGGATTAGATGCAGGATTAAGATATCAATTGGGCAGATGGGGTGTTGATTTTAGTTTTGTAAGAAGTTTAATAGGCATCGAGAAAACTAAACAGAGCTTCTATTATTCCAACGGACAAGGCGTTATATTTCCAGAAACTTATACTATTCCTGAAAGTGATAAAGCCAGGAATCAGACATTTGAAGTAAGTATTTATTATTTATTCGGCGGGAATAAAGCGAAGAGTCTCCCACTTTTAACGGGACGGTACGGGGATACAGCACAATATTGAAAGTAAGCGAAATAATTTGCTTTTTGCGAACTGACGTTTCGGTGTGTTATCCAGTAGAATTCATTGCATACTAATACGGTTGGGAGCTGTCGCCGGATTTTGCAGAAAGCATTAATTTTAATGAAACTTTCTATATGAAAATCTACCGTCTGCTTCTGCCATTTTTAACGATCATATATTTACACAGTTCAGCACAATCGAATTCCGATCAGGCAAAACAAAGTAGTTATCAGAAACTTAAACACGGGATCGATTCAAAACAATTTCATTTTTTAGCCACATCCGGAGCTGCTTACAAAGGCAAGACAGTTCAGTTAACCGGAGGTTATTTTATATTTTTAGGGGGAGACAGTCTGACCGTTGTGTTACCTTTTTTTGGAACGGATCAATCCAGTCATTATGGAGCATCGAAGGAAGATGCAGGTATTAACTTCCATACCCGCCAGTTCTCCTATAAGGCCGATACCACAAAAAAAGGAGGCTGGGATATTACCATACAACCGAACGGCCAGAGCTCAGCAAGTAGAATTGATTTATCCATAAGCTCTACGGGTACTTGCAGGACCGTAGTAATAAGCAACAGACGGTCGAACATGACATTTTATGGAAAAGTCATTTCGAATTTTAAAGATTAGGACGCGGCTTATAATATATGAAGGCGAAAGGCAAAAAGGCTAAAGTATAAGACTGCGCTATGGTCCTTTTTCATTTTTTATAAGACCCAGTGCAAATAATTTCGCTGAATCTTTGCCGGCGATATTGTCTTCAACATTGGTCTCAATCGGAAAGTCAGGCTGAATTCCTTTGAATCTTTGAATTCCCTTTACAACAACACTAAAACTGTTTCTTGCTATTCTGAGTTGTATCCCGGTATTGTTTAAAAATATGATCCTGCTATTATCATTACACGTATAAGTGCCATCCGTTTCTGATCCAATAAATTTCCCGAGATGATAATATTTCAGGATTGCACAGAGATGACCCGTGGAGGAAAAACAGTTCCCGTTAATTAATGTGTAAAGATTTCCTTCAAAATGATCAGCCGCCAGAGGCATGGGCTTCGCGAGTTCTGCATAACCCTCATAAGATTCACTATAATAAATTACAGGTGCCTTAGCCAGGTATGCCAGTAAGTATGCGCTGCAAAAAGGATCTCCTCCACTATTGTCCCGCAGATCCAGGATGACAGAATGAATGTGTTGTTGTTTCACTTTCGCAAAAAAGCTGTCGATGAAGTGTCTAAAGCCGGCAACGCTGTCATAAAAAGAAAAAGAGCGAATGGTAAGAATACCGGTGTTATTTGATGAGTCGATCAAAAACTTCGGCGTTGAAGAAGGCCATGCTTCAACCCTATTGTAGGTTTGCAGGTTTAATGCATGAAGTTTTAACTGATGAATCGGATCACCGATTGTCCGCCTTGTATCAACAAGATATTCTTTTGGAAAATCCAGGGCGATTGCCAACAGTCCATTGAACCAGCTGGTATTTAAGTAATCTCTCTTGGCAGAAAGATTATCACCATCCGTTGAAATAAATGAATTCATAGTATCCAGCAGATCCGGAATCATTTTGCCATTTATTTTCAAGACTTCCGAAGAGATTTTCACATTCGTATCCGTACTTAAATTGCGAACGATATAAACCTTTCCCTTTTCAATAAATAATCTAAGCGGTAAGAACCCGACTGCTGAATCATTCCATACCCGTTGAGGCAACCACAACTGGGAATGACCGCAACCTATTTTTACAACCAGCGGCAATAGTATTTTATAAAAATCAGTAACAGTGGCTGAATCCCTGATTTTATCAAATTGCTGTTTGACGATTTCCTGATATACATCTTTGCATGTAAAATCATAAAGGGCAGGATGGTTATTTTTTATCTGAGCCAGGAGTTGATTGAAGTCCGCCTTCATTGCAGCAGTAGAGTACTTTGTATCCAGCGGGATTTGCTGCTTCTTATCTGATTTGTGCCCGGATAAGAAAACCAGGCAAAGCAGCAATTGAATACTATTTTTAACCAGCTTATTTATAGTTCCCCTTTTTAAATAAAATAAATTTATCGTTTATATACACCAGCATATCCAGGCTGGTTGCACGCAGGCAATAATCGTAAGTGGGTTTATATTTATATATAAATGTTATCAGTGAATCCCCACTTAAACCGGTCAGTTTAGGGACACGATGTGAAAATTTATAGTATATAAACTCTTCTCTGTCGTCCCTTATTAATCTTTCTTTCAATCTCCTCTTTTGCTTTTCATGAGAAGACCAATGACCAATCGGGCTAAAGTTTACTCCACGTCCATCACCAGATAATTTATTATCCCACAAAGGCTTTGCATTTTTATTTTGAAAAATATAATCATAATCTACTCTCCTTCTCAATGAATCATACCTGTATTTTGCCATTTCATCCACATCAATATTCTTCAAATAATTTATTTTTATTTTAAGTTCAATAGCTAGTCTTTCATTAAACATCATACTATTAACCACCACCGTATCGGAAATGTATCCTACATGGCTAAAAATTAAACTATCGCCTATCTCAGCCGCAATTTTATAATTACCGCCCAGGTCAGAAGTATTCATCTTTAGGTGACTGATATTCCGAATCGTTGCCGAAACTAAAATTTCCGAATCACCAGTTATATTTCCACTTACTTGTCGTTGTGCTAGAGCACCTGCACACAAAAACTGAAATATGGTATAAACCGGCCAGCAAATTTTCATTTCAACGAACTTATATTTAGCCAGAATTCCGGTTAACTCACTTTCCTGAAATAAAGATGCATGACCATTCCCGTATTTACTTCGAATCCGGTGACCTGATTTTTGAAATCCGGAATCATTACCAAATGGCACATCCACCAATTCGGTGTGGACTACTGAAATTCCGGGTTAAAGCTTACTTGGTGTCTTGCAGAATAACGTTCTTCAAAGATTCTAAAAATAGTTTTTATTAAGAGCAGCTTATGGCAACAACTTTAATTTATATTTAATTTAACTAATTCATAAGGTCGACTAATGCAACCTTTCTATGTTTATTTTAATCATTATCGATTGTGCAAATCCTTAGTCAATTAATTAATGAGAAGTGCGTGCTGAAATGCTCAATTTATCCTATATCCTCCTTATCGTTGCAATTTTATTATTAGAATGTAAAAATCTAAAACTCAAAGTTGTGGCTGTGATTCACCCGTTGCAGGTACTTATGACTCTATTACCGGAACATTGGAATATGATTCTTATTTAAAACAATATTCCATATTTGCCAGTGGAACCGATATTGATGGTAGAGCAAATATTATTTGTGACACAACCATTCCCGGCTTGCATCCTTTTCTGGACTCTGCTCGAATTCTCAGTCCAAGAATAACTTTTCCCGGACAGACAGGGATCGAAGCGGCATTCTCCCAGGTTATTTGCCCTCATGAAACTACAGGCCGGATCATGACGGCAAAAACATTTGAGAATTATAAGCCAGTGGCAGTAATGGATGGCATTTCTATAATTATTGTGGAAAATTTTCAACGACTGCTATTTTCTCACTAATACAGATCCCTGTAAATATCCCGGTTTTACAAAATATGCAAATTATTTAAACCTGGCTTTCAACCATTGCATGGTTTTTGCTACTCGGAATGAATGTCATCTCTCATAATGCCCGACTTCAGAGGCTTCGATCTGTCAGAATTATATGATCTTCTCACTGTATATACCAGGATTTATACCGGAATGCTGGCATTGAATATTCCTCCTTCAGAACAGTTTTTATATACAAAAGGAATTGTGGAGCAACTTCAGTCAGAGATTCAATCACGAATTAAAAATATGGAAACTGAATCAGACGAATCTTTCGGCGAGCTGATTCCGGCGATTGCATGAACCGGAATAAAAACCGGTGGCAAGAAAATTGCATAATATAATAACATACACGTATTCAGAGCCTAAAGTTTGCCCCTTCATATTTATGGGGGGCTTTTTTTTGCCTTTAATCCGATCCGGATCCCGTCCAATTATTTTCGAGAATTTACTCAAGTCATGGCTGGTCCAATTTTTCTACACCAGCGGTAAAGAATCCGATTCAACATGAAAGTCCAACGTTATTTAGTCCGTCAGGGATCGAAGCGGCATCCCCCCGCTCCCGTCCCGCTGAAAGCGGGAGCGGGACGGCGTGGTTCCATTTTTGTCATGATTTCAAATATACAGTCAGTTATGCCACTTAAAAGATCGCTTTGAGTGAAATCTTATTTCGAATTATCACGTTTAGCTGCTCTATAAAAAAATCTATTTCGCTTTCAAGATTAAAATAATGTGCTGAGATCCGGATCGCCCATTGTACACCTTTTTTATCAAAATCAATAACGGCGAAATTTCTGTAACTTATAACTACATTTATTTTTTTCTTGGCAAGCCCATCTTTTATCATCTCTGCATCAAACCCAGGTATCGTAAACGTAATTAAACTGCAGAGCTCCCGGCCTTCGTCTAAAAGTCTGACTCCATTTATTTCACGCAGCTTTGTACGGGCATAAGCCGCTAAATATTGTATCCTCACCCATATCCTGTTAAGCCCGATTTTTAAACAGTATTCTATAGAAACTTTTGTTCCCAATAAAAGCGCAAAGGCAAACTCCCAATCTTCAAACCTGGTGGCGTCATTGCGCGGAACATAAACATCTTTTTCAGTCCACTCCGCTCCTCTCATATCAATAAATAAAGGTTCGAGCCCAAGAACAAGTGCTTTATCCGAAACATACAAAAAGCCGGCACCTCTGGGCCCGCGCAGGAACTTTCGGCTGGCAACACTTAAAAAGTCGCAATGAAGTTTTTCTATATCCAGTTCTTTTTGACCGGCTGACTGGCAGGCATCCAGTAAATACAAGGTTTCACGGTTTTTTATAATGGCTCCAATTTCTTCTACCGGCTGAACCAGACCTGAATTAGTAGGGATATGTGTTATGGACATCAATTTGGGATTCAGTTTCTTCAACTGTTTGTCCAGATCGTCTAAATCGATTCCTCCTTCCGGCAGATTCTTTACATGCTTAATAACAACGCCAAACCTTTTTGCAATGGATAAAAAGTTAATTTGATTGGAAATATAATCATCATTTGTAGTGAGTATAAAATCTCCTTTTTTGAATGGAACTGATGATAGGGCCTTTGTGAAAGCGTCTGTTGCACTGGCTGTAAATGCAATATTTCCCGATTTTGTATTTAAAAGTTCTCCGGCAATATTGTAAAATTCCCCGATCGCTTTATGCATATTCTCTGAGGCTTCGTAGCCCCCGATATTACCCTCAAGTTCAATATGTTCCTGAATGGCCCGGATAACTGGCAGAGGCATCAGGGATGCGCCGGCATTGTTTAAATGAATGACATTACTGCATCCCGGAGTGTCTTCCCTTAACCGTACTATTTCTTCTGGAAAAAATTGACGCATTTATAAATCTTCGGTATTTATATCGGTGCAATGTAAAGGTTTCTAAAAAAAGGTCTTTCCGTTTAAACGGAAAGACCAGAATTTACGAAAATAATTGTTTTGAGGACGGTTCTAGGCCTTCCTGTATTTGTCCAGAACTTTAATATCACCTTCACTATCCAGTTTAATGGTCGTCCAGGTTTTTGCATCCTCGAGTTTGATATAATAATCAATATTACCGGGGTAAGAAATTTCGGTGACGGAATAAATCTTCTTATCATGATATCTTTCCCTGATGGCTTCAACCAGGTAATAGGGCAGATAATCCACTGTGTAATAACGGGTGGCCCTGATAAGATGACCATCTGATGCAAAAATGATGGTTGACCTGATCCCTTTCTCTAAAAAACTGACTGTATAAGTTTCAGAATTTTCAATCCAGGTTACCTGAACCGCGTCCGGATAAAGTTCTGTAAATTTTTGAACCAGGTTTTCCCGGACCGGATTAAAGGCCGCCATGGATCCGAAACCAATAATAACTAACAACGCGGCGAACAAAATCTTTTTCATGATCTATACTTTTTGATTATTAAATTATTTGACGATATAAAAGTATGGATCAATCGGACTACATAAGTATCCGGTTTATATAAATCAGGTAGTCCGGTTCGTTTTGATTGATTTTGTAAGAATGGCTATTGCCCGTTCAGTTTCCTTTTCATTCATCCAGGCAAATCCCATTCGGGTGGAATTAAGGGAGATGGTGGAAATATTATGAATTAATCCATTGGATAAAATGAGTCCAAGCGGTCTCAGCTTTTCTGTGAGCGCAGGTAATGGTACGGATTTATCAAATTTTGCCCATATAGCCAACCCTCCGTCAGGGATTTTAAAGTCAATGATACCGGGAAGTTTTTGAGTCAGCTGTTCACAAAGAAAATCCCTGCGCCGGTGATACTCCTGATGCGCTTTCTTCATATGTCTGCGGATCTCACCTTCTGTAAACATTTCTGAAAGAGCCATCTCCATGATCGGATCACCCTGTGTATCCATAATCTGCCTTATCCTGGACAGTTCAAGGATTAAGTTCGGCGGAGCTACTACATAACCCGTCCTGATGGCCGGTGCAATGGTTTTGCTAAGCGTGCCTATATAAACGATCATTCCTTTTTGATCTGCGCTGATAAGCGGAAGAATGGGGCTGCTGAGATAGTGAAAATCATAATCATAATCATCTTCGATAATAATAAATCCGAATTTTTCAGATAGTTCCAGCAATTTGATTCTCCGGGAAGCGATCAGGGTAACCGTTGTGGGATAATGATGATGGGAGGTTATATAAACCGCTCTGATTTTCTTTCTGCGGCATATTTTTTCAATGGTATCAACGTCAATGCCCGACTCGTCCACCTTAACCCTTACCAGATGCATACCTGCATTTTCAAAACAGTGATCGGCATAATAATAATTGGTGTCGCCAACGATAATATTTTCGCCCCTGGAGAAAAGTACACATGTAAGTAAATAAAGCCCCATCTGGCTCCCCCTGGTGATCATTATATTCTCATAACCCGTTTGCAGACCCCGGCTGCTGTTCAAATATTCCGACAATACTTCCCTGAATTTTTGTACGCCCGCCGTTTCAACATAGGACATGTATTTTAAATTCACGGCCCTTGAGAGAATACTTTTGTAGGCTCTGCCCAATTCCTGAACGGGCATCAGCCGCACATCGGGCCCGTCATGAAATCCGGTAATATTCCGATAGGGCAAAACAGGTTTCCTGATCTTATTATTGATTTTGACTTTGTAGCCTGTTTCCGCTGGAAATGTATTTCGTTTTTCGGTCTTCATATAAAACCTGCGCGGGTTTATCTCCGGTAATTCCTTACTGGTAAATGTTCCTTTGGACGGGTGCATTTCAATCCATCCCTGGGCGTCCAGTTCCTCATAAGACCGGACAATGGTTTTGCGGTGAAGCCCGAGTAATTCGGACATCTGCCTGGTTCCCGGCAATTTGATACCCGGCCCGATTCTTCCTTTTTTCATTTCCTGAATAATTGAATTGGCAATCTGCAGATAGATGGGTGTATCGCAATCCTTATCAGGAACGATGATCGTTGGCCAGGGAAGCATATGGACTACATTTAATATGAAAAGCAGAGTCTAAGATAGTCCAAAGAAATCAATCTATTCTACTTATGATAATCTGATTTTTACGTATAATGTGTCAAGATTATTATTTTTCAGAACTACATAGCTACCATATTGATAACTCCCAAATGTGTGAGAACAATATGCGCTTCGGGGAGCAAATAAGAAAAATGCAAGGGCCAAATATCTTTTTATTTCTTTAAAAAACGATTTGTAAATTTATATCTATGAAAAAGTACTTGAAAATATTGAAACTCTTCTTTCCAATGGGGATGACCTGGGCTGACTTCAATTACTTCAACACCTCTCTTATTAATTAATATCCCTTCGGTCAAAATCTTTCTTGAAAAAAAATTCAATTATTGCACCATTTCCAAGAGTTGAACTGGCAATTAATTTCCATCCCTGGTCGGCCAACAGGTTAAATGCATCAGAAATCGATGTTAATCCATTGACTTTTTTTAAATGATCAATCACATCTGAATCTTTAAATGAAAATAAAGAATCAATATTACCGGGTACAAGCCTGATGGTGTATGCACTGGTAAATCCATTTTTATGATAGGCTTCAATTTGGCAATATTTTTCGACCGTTGACTGTGAAGAAGCAGTGTACCAAATAAAGAACAAACAAATAGAAGATAATACCGTTCTCATTTTGAAATGATTGTTGAGTGTTTAAGGTACAATATCCGTTTTTGTGAAAAATACATACTTCATCATTTTGCTGATTGTTAACACGCGAATTATTGTTATCTTTTATATGGCTGCCTTGAAATTATGGTCAGACTAACCCTAAAATTCAGTATTCCGTTGTGTCCGGGGTAAAAATTGTAATCGGTGTTTTGGTCATAGCTGAACAACGCCTCTGGGTGAACCTTATCGAGCGACAAAGAAAGAAATGAATTGATCCGCGCGCACAATTAATATTGCGTTGAATGCAACATTTTTACGGCTTGCGCGACTTTAGGAAGGATCCCACTGCATAACCGGTAAAAAAATACATCGATGTTTAAAAACTACTTCAAAACTGCCTGGAGAAATATCCGGCGGCATAAGGCCTATTCATCCATCAATATTTTGGGTCTGGCTATTGGCATCGCAGGATGCATGCTGATTCTCCAATACGTTTCTTTTGAATTGAGCTTCGAAGATTTCCAGCAGCATAAGGACCGTATTTACAGGGTACAGCAGGACCGTTATGACAATGGTAAAATCAGCACACAATGGGCGGCCGGCGCATTCGGAGTAGGCAACGCTTTTAAGGCTGCGATACCTGAAATAGAAGACTATGTAAAAGTGATTCAGAATGACAGAGTCACTGCCGAAATCAGGAATCAGCCGGTAAAAATCGAAAAAGTATATTTCGCCAACTCTTCATTCTTCAACATATTTACCTATCCACTGTTAGCCGGTGACAAGTCTACGGCGCTGAAGGATCCATTCACTGCGGCGTTGTCAGCATCAACTGCGATCAAATTATTTGGCACTACAAATGTCGTAGGAAAGCCCCTGGAGCTGAATCGCAAAGATAACTACCGCATCACGGCCGTATACCCTGACGCTCCTATTAATACCCAGCTAAAGCCCGACATCCTCCTATCCTATTCCACTTTCCAAAAATGGACAACCGATTCTGCAGGCAATGGCCCCGAAACCGCATGGCAATGGGATGGATGTCTCACTTATCTGCTGTTGAATAAGAGCACCACTCCCGCTACCGTGGAAAAGAAAATGATTCCGGTAGTAGTGAAGTTTACAAAGGACGACATGAAAAAATACAATGCAGGGGTCATTTATCATTTACAACCCTTGAATGATATCCACCTGTATTCTCACTATATGATGGAACCGGGTGAAAATGGCGACGGAAAGACTGTCTATCTTTTATTGGGCATTGCATTTTTTATAGTTGTCATTGCCTGGGTTAATTATATCAACCTCGCAACGGCCCGTGCCATTACCAGGGCGAGGGAAGTAGGTGTGCGAAAAGCAGTGGGTTCGCAACGCAGTCAGCTCATCGTACAGTTTTTGTCTGAGTCTGCTGTATTAAACGCCATTGCTTTAGTACTGGCAATCATAATCGTTGTCCTTGCCATTCCGGGCTTCAACGCGGTTTCCGGGCAACATCTGAGTTTTTCATTGTTTGCAAAACCTGGATTCTGGTTGGGACTAACTGCATTGTTTCTGATTGGTGTTTTCTTTTCCGGATTATATCCCGCTTTTGTTCTATCCGGTTTTAATCCGGTAGATACACTAAAGGGAAAACTCGTTAATTCAGGTCAGGGGGCCTTGTTAAGAAAATCCCTGGTCGTTTTTCAATTTGTGGCATCTCTGTTTTTATTGATTGGTACCGTGGTAGTTTACCAGCAGATTCAGTTCATGCGCCGGCAATCCCTGGGAATCAATATCGACCAGACGCTGGTACTCCCACGCCCGCTGGTGGGTATCGATTCCACATTTTTGAAAAGAATCACTGCATTCAAACAGGAATTAGAACAGATACCTTCCATTCAACACATAACCGTTTCAACGAGTATCGCAGGTGAACCCGTGGGTTGGAATGCCGGAGGAATTAAGCTGGTGGGACAGGATGAATCCAAACAAAAGCAGTACCGCGTGATCGGTGTGGACTATGATTACCTTAAAACCTATGAATTAAAAATAATTGCCGGGCGACCATTCGACCGGTCTTTTGGGTCCGATAAGCATTCCGTTATTTTCAACCGGATGGGCATAGAACATCTAGGATTCAATAATCCGCAGGAAGCAATTGGAAAGAAAATCGATTTTTGGGGTGACCAGTATACAATAGAAGGAATCACTGAAAACTTTCACCAACAGTCTCTCCGGGAAGCTTATGAGCCTTTGATTTTAAGACTTATTCCCGATGTAAATGGTTCCATCTCACTGAAGATATCTGCATCCAATGTTTCCCAAACCATCAGCAGCGTCAAAAAAGAATGGGATAAATTATTTCCGGGAAATACGTTCGAATATTTTTTCCTGGATGATCATTTCAACGATCAGTACAAAGCAGATCAGCAGTTTGGAAAAGTATTCGGGATTTTCACCAGTCTCGCCATCCTCGTTGCATGCCTGGGTCTGTTCGGACTCGCCTCTTTTACCACCCTGCAAAAAACAAAGGAAATTGGCATCCGCAAAGTGCTGGGTGCATCTGTTGCCAATATCCTCAATTTGTTATACCGTGAATTTGCAGGGTTGCTGGCTATTGCTTTTTTTATTACCATACCTCTGGCATGGTTTAGCTCGAATAGCTGGCTGCAAAACTACAACTTCAGGATTGGCATGCACTGGTACTTTTTTCTCCTTCCGTTTCTCTTGATCGTGTTGATTGCTTTGCTAACAGTCAGCTTCCAGTCGATCAAAGCCGCGTTGGCCAATCCTGTCAGGAGTTTAAGGACTGAATGACATAACGAACGGGTCGTTCACTAACTCGCTTTTCTTCCTATTCTTCTCGATGGTGGGCGAAGATACCATGAGGCGATTAGCATGCAGGCAAATATACCAGGACCAATTACTGCACTCGTTTGTTTCATAAAAAAATGAGAAGCCACTGCTCCGGTATAAACAAAGAACAGGCCCGCATAAGCCCATTCTTTAACTAAAGGAAATCGGGGGATAATTAATATAATGGCTGCTGGTATTTTCCATATTCCTAAAATAGTGAGAAGGTACAAGGGATAACCTAAATCGATAAATTCTTTGGTGACATACGGATTTCTCACTAAATCCCACTGCGCTCCCACCGCTGTCTCCGATACGACTAAAACTGTGGTGATCCAATAGGCGATTGCCCGGGTTTTTGATTGAGTTATGGATACTGATTCTTTGTGAGTCATGAAAGAAAGTTATTTATTAATTATCTCACTATCATCCTTCCCATAATTCTCCGGCAGATGTTGAAGCGAATAAACTTCATTGTTATCATTATCGGCAGCCGCCTCGGTTTCGTTGGTCATAATATTGCGCTTGATGAACATGGACACTTGCTCGTCGTTACGCAGAATAAAAATAGCTTTTCGATCTACCGGAACCAGCCGCCGCAGAATCAGACGCCTGGTCTTTAAAACTGGAAAAGCAATAGGTAAATTCATTAGAAAATTAAAATAGGAAACTTATAGTCGTCTGTAGGAGTTAGATTCTATCCGAAGATCCTGGATTTTAAAAGTTAATGAATAGTGACATGTTTTATCTGAGGTTGATCTTTTTCTTTTAACTGATCAACTACGATTTCATACATGCCTATGTATTTTCTATTTTCTTCCTCTTCGGATTTCCAGATATTGTTTCCATACTTGTCCCAATCAGGATCCTTACGTTTATCCTGAATTTTGGCAAAAAGGCTGGTCTCCCAAAAATCAGGATTGGGCTTAGTAGAACCCACGGCGAAGAAATTCCATTCCTGGAGATTATTTAAGAATTGTAATCGTCCTTCTTCATTATCCTCCGGTTCAAAATAGGTGACATTGGACTTTTCGAAGTACCACTTATTTTTATATATTACCCCCTTCACGATATAAGCATATGTCTGAGGTATGGCATTCAGGAAGCCGGAGTCTTTAATGCTTTTCCCAGAAATGATATTAACATTCGCATCCCTTTGATTTTTTGAGATTCCCCTGAAATCCTGTGGCTGAACTTTTTCTAAAAAAAACCCTACAAACTTAGCCTTATCATCACTGACCATTAACTGATAAAGGTTTTTCAAATTAATATTGGTATCTTTGGATGCAATAATGGAGGAAATGAAAGCTTTGTCAAACGGTTTTTTATAATAGTCATTCATCAATACCGCTGCCCGTTCTTTTGCCAATTTTCTCTCATTTTGTAAGGTTGGGCTATTTAAAGAAATCTCGCGTATGATACCGTCCAGCGAAGGAGACAGGGCATTATTTATAGTGCAATTGAAAGTCCCATTTTCGCACGCAAACTCAAAACTCGGATTCAATGAATTTCCGATGTACATACTGTCTATGAGTAATCCATTGGAAAACTGATCATACAATTGAACTCTGATTTTTGAATAGCTTTCTCCGTCCTGTTTATAAAATTCAACACTTGGAAAATTAAGTATGTACTGCATTTGTGCCCGAATGGCCATGTCATGTAAATCATGCAATGAACCGTCAGATTTATTGGAGTCCAGAAGAATTAAAAGGTTGGGAAACTTTTCGTAAAATCTGTATAGTAAATAATTCTGGCTTAGAAAACTGATTTGTGAACCGTAATCCATTGACTTCCCAAAATTATATGAACTCTCAGCTATCCGTTTCATGTTGACTGACTGTTTTTGGAATTCAGCTGAATTTAGTTGCTTTCCCATTTCGGATGATTTACCATACTGCATTTCTATTTTTTTATTAAAGACCGCAATAACGCTGTCCATTGATTTTTCATATTTGACATTTGAAGGAGCAAGAATTAGTAATTGCGGTTCGAAATTGCTTTGAGAAAATGAATGGACAAAAGTCAACACCAGAATGAGTAATGATAATATGTGTTTCATAGATGAATAATTATACCTAATGGATCGCATAGAGTCCTAATTTACCTTACATTTATTACACAAAGATATTTGCATCAACCGTGAATTAAAATCTAATGATCTTAATAAATAAATATTTCACTGAAATCCTGAGATAATTACGAACTGACTGAGATGGGAAAGTATTTTAAAATGGCCATGAACAGGAAATGACATTTAAAATAAAACAAGCCATATGAACAAAAGCATACACCTGCTGCTGGTCTTTTTCTTTCTCGCTTTTTATTCCAGCGCACAAAAAATTACTTTAACCACAGATCAGATCAGAGCACTGACACCTGAATGGAACGGCGAACGCTTTCCCGACGGGAGACCAAAAGTGAGTGACCGGCTCCTCGAGCGACTGAAAAATGTTTCTATGGAAGAAGCCTGGGGTTACCTGCGAAACAAAGGTTATCAAAACCAGTTTGAGGGAGACTGGATGATCATCCGGCCCGATTCGGTGATGACCGGCCGCACAGTGACTGTACAATACCTTCCCCTGCGTCCTGACTATGATAAAATAATAAAAGATCAGGGCAAGACAGAGGGTCGGATCGGATCAACCAATTCATGGCCGATCGATATATTGAAGGATGGAGATATTTATGTAGCGGACAGTTATGGTAAAGTAGCAGATGGCACATTAATCGGAGACAACCTGGGCAACGCGATATATGCGCATTCTCACAGGGGCGTGGTATTTTTTGGTTCGGTCAGGGATATTGAAGGGCTGGAAGAGATCAATGGATTCAATGGCTGGATCAAAGGTTATGATCCTTCTTATATCCAGCAGATGATGTTGGGTAGCATCAATATGCCGGTCAGGATAGGCCGGGCAACGGTTCTGCCGGGGGATGCCGTGCTGGCAAAAAAAGGAGGTGTTGTTTTTATTCCTCCGCAATTCCTGCAGGATCTCGTTCAGAATTCAGAATTCGTGCAGCTGAGAGATGATTTCGGACATCAGCGATTGCGTGAGCAAAAATATACGCCTGGGCAGATTGACCAGCAATGGTCGGATGAAATCAAAAAAGATTTTTTACAGTGGCTTGACACTAAAAAAAATCTTCCCATGACGAGAAAGGAACTGGACGATTACATGAAGGAAAGAAACTGGTAATAAGATCCACACTACCACACTACCACACTACCACACTACCACACTACCACACTAAAAAAAACGACCATGTCTGCATCAAAAAAGTTTCTTCACAAAATCGGATTGAAAGATCCGGAAGCGTTGGTTGAACCTTTCCCTATAAAAGATTCAGTGAAAGAAAACAGCCGTCGTGGTTTTTTAAAAAAATCTGTTCTTGGCGGAATCACCCTGGGCGGTGCTTTTTTATTTTCTCCCATTGAAGAAATAATTGCACAGAGCACGCAAAAAGTGAAACGATTCTCTGCACCTTCTGATTTGCAGATCACCGATATGCGTTATTGCATTATACAAAATGTGGGACGTACGCCCATCATCCGCATCGATACCAACCAGGGTATTTATGGTTTGGGAGAAGTCAGGGACGGTGCCGATGAACGATATGCTCTTATGCTGAAGAGCCGCCTGCTCGGACAAAATCCCTGTAATGTCGAAATGCTTTTTAAAACGATCAAACAATTTGGCGGCCCTGCCCGTCAGGGTGGTGGCGTGAGCGGTGTGGAAATGGCGCTCTGGGATCTTTGCGGAAAAACATATAATGTTCCCTGCTGGCAATTACTTGGCGGACGTTATCGCGATAAAGTGAGACTATACGCCGACACGCCTGAGGCCCCGACACTCGATGAATTCAAATTAAAAATAAAACACCGGCTGGAAGTACAGGGGATGACCTGGTTAAAAATGGATATTTCCATCGGTGAAGTAAAAGATATTCCGGGCGCTTTGAACAATAGTAAATTCTGGGGAGAGAAACTGGCACAGTGGCAGGGAGGTTATATGGATTATGCAAATACAGAACATCCATTCACGGCTATTCAGATCAACGACAAAGGACTGGAGGCCATGGCCAATATCATCAGTGAAGTGCGTTCTGTGGTAGGATATGATATTCCTCTTTCTTCTGATCATTACGGCCATTTCGATCTGAACAATGCCATAAGGTTTGGGAAAAAAGTAGAACCATACCGTCTGGCCTGGCTGGAGGATATGGTTCCCTGGCAATTCACGGAACAATTGAAAACCATCTCGGATGCCCTGGAGACGCCGATTCTTACAGGAGAAGATATTTATATGCTCAGCGGATTTAAACCGCTCATTGATATCCATGCAGTAGATATCGTCCATCCTGATCTGGCAACAGCTGGTGGTCTGCTGGAAACAAAAAAGATCGGTGACTATGCGGAAGAACACGGTATCGCAATGGCCATGCATTTTGCCGGGACTCCCGTTTCCTTTATGGCCAGCGTGCACTGCGCTGCCGCTACACAGAACTTCCTGGCGCTGGAACATCACTCGCTCGACAGTGAATGGTGGGACAGCCTGGTGAAAACCACCGATGGCAGGAAATTATTTGAAAAAGGATTCGCCAATGTTCCCCTGACAGCACCAGGCCTGGGAATAGAATTGGAAGATGAACAGTGTAAAAAACATCTGATTCCAACGGATAAATCTTATTTTGCCCCGACACCTGACTGGAATGATAAACGTTCCCACGATAGGCCATGGAGTTAGACAAAAATGTGTGACATGATTAGATGGATATTAATTGTTTGTGCAATTTGTTTTACCCAATGCAAAAAAAATGTTCCCGCACCAGGTTTGCCTCCCATTACCGAACAGGGAAAAAACTCATTTGGCTTTAAGCTGGATGGTAGTACATGGGTTCCCTTTTATAATTGTGGTTGGTTTTCGGGACCGACGGCCGCACTCATTTTTTATACCAACAGGGATAGTGTAGGCAATTATGTCTGGCCGGTTGGATTTGATTTAAGCGCGCAAAGAGTGTCTGTAAATTCTACCAGTTATTTCGAAATGAAGACCAGATTTTCTGTCTTTCCTTATCCAACATATATTTCCCATACCGGAAATATTTTTGATTCACTGGAAATCAGTTTTAAAAAAGAAGACTGTTGCGACACTTATAGTGCCTTTCCGCTTTATTCTCCAGGCACAGTGATGATTACGAAATTAGACACCACCAATAAAATCATCTCCGGAACCTTCTCTTTCAATTTGTATACATATATCGGACAGAATTTGGATTCAGTCGTCATCACCGAAGGCAGGTTCGATTTAAAATTCGATGCATCTATTTGTTACTGACCGAAAGCGGAATTTCTAATTTTAATATGACTTTACGCGGCATACAGATAACAATATTGTTATTCGCATTCATCGGATACCAATCCGCATTTGCACAGTCTGTTTCAAAAACGGACGCGAGTATTACAGAGCGGAATCAGATTGCCATCGAAATGGAACAATCCCTCAAACATGATTTGCTCGATATCTATTATCCGCGTTCACTCGATACCGTAGATGGCGGTTTTCTTTCCACCTTCACATATGATTTTAAACCTACGGGCAGCCAGGAGAAAATGATCGTTACACAAAGTCGCCACACCTGGACGAATTCAAAAGCCGCGTTACGATACCCAGAAAAATTATATTATCGCAGGGATGCAACCGCAGGGTTTCATTTTCTTGCTGACCTGATGTGGGATAAACAGTATGGTGGTTTCTATACCCTCGTTACCCGAAAAGGAGAAATCCCGCCGGGTGATCCGGCCGATAAAAATGCTTATGGAAATGCATTTGCCATCTATGCACTGGCTGCTTATTACCAGTTAACCCGTGATAACTCAGCACTCGCACTGGCCAAAAAAACTTTCTATTGGCTGGAAGCGCATAGTCACGATCCATTGCACAAAGGATATTTCCAACACATGAAACGGGATGGGGAACCCATCAGCAGAACATTGAATACAGCTGTTACTTCCGAAACAGGATACAAAGATCAGAACAGTTCTATACACCTGCTGGAAGCTTTGACCGAATTGTATGAAGTATGGAAAGATCCGCTGGTGCGGGAGCGCCTTCAGGAAATGCTTTTCCTGATCCGCGATACCATCATCACCTCCAGGGGAAACCTGGGACTTTTTTTTACCTGGGACTGGACACATGTTTCAATAAAAGATTCCAGTCGCGATTTTATTCTGCACCATCATAACCTGGATTATGTTTCATTCGGCCACGATGTTGAAACTGCTTATCTCATGCTGGAATCTTCAAAGGCATTGGGATTTAAAAATGATTCCATCACTTTGATGATTGGCAAAAAGCTGGTCGATCATGCATTGAAAAACGGCTGGGACAAACAGGTCGGCGGATTTTATGATGAAGGATTTTACTTCAAAGGTGATTCGGTTATTACCATTCTGAAAGAAAGCAAAAACTGGTGGGCGCAGGCCGAAGGCCTGAACAGTCTTCTGCTGATGGCAGACAATTTTCCCAATGACCCGCATCACTATTTTGAAAAATTTAAAACCCTCTGGACCTATACACAAACTTACCTGATCGATCATCAGTGGGGCGACTGGTACGACGAAGGTCTCGACAAATCTCCCGAACACAGAACCGCATTAAAAAGTCAGATCTGGAAAGCAACCTATCACAATTACAGGTCGCTGAGCAATTGTATGGATCGCCTTAACAATAAACAATAGTTTAATCCTGCTACCGCAAATTCCTGCCAACCAATATTTATATTGTAAGAGTAGTCCGACAGCCGGCGATTCATCAGGATGGCATGATGTACATTTTTTCAATGATAATATTTATCCCAGACTCATATGGATGATCCTATGGATGATCCTATTTTTTATTTTGTTGGATCAAATTCCCAGAGGTCCTTTTGCAGGAAATTGTTTGGGGGAGGTCCGGTGCGGCCGCCTGTGTAAAATGCTTTGTTGCCTATTACGAAACAAGAACCTCCGACCCGAAAGTCGAAAAATGCAACTTGCGTCCATGTATCACCAGTGTCATCATATTTCCAGCACTCGTACCCGCCGGCAACATAACCTTTGCCGGACAAGGTGAAGGCAGCGCCGAATAAAGGGACATTGCCAGGAAAAGAATTCTTAGCTGCCCAGGAGTCTGTTGCCGTATCGTATTGCCACCATTGGTTGTTTCCACCCACCCCAGAAGTATTTCCCAGCCCGTTGTAAATTTTTCCGTTCAGCGCGAACCCCGTTCCCGACTGCGATTCGGATCCGGGGTAATCTGCTTTGCGCGTCCACGTGTCGTTGGCCGGATTGTACTGCCACCAGCCCTTCGTAACGAATGTGCCTACGCTAA
>DASZHV010000039.1:0-9152 GCA_035937535.1 Puia sp.
ATATCTTGAAATATGCAGGTTGTATTGAAATATTGACCGGGAAAGCAGGCAGGCTGATATTTAACGGAGTACCCACGGGAGTGGAAGTGAGTTATGCCATGGTACACGGCGGGCCATTCCCGGCTACTACAGATGCAAGAAGTACTTCGGTCGGAGCAGATGCCATTAAACGATTTTTGAGACCGGTTTGTTTTCAGGACTGTCCCCAGGATTTATTACCTGATGCTTTGAAAAATGAAAACCCCTTAGGCATCTTGCGAAAGATAAATGGCAAGTTCACAAGAGAAAGCATATAGGATTTATTTGCATTGAATACTTATGTCTTCAAAAAAGTTCTCCTGCATAGATGCGCATACCTGCGGTAATCCCGTAAGACTGGTTGCAACCGGAGGGCCCGTATTGAACGGGAATTCAATGAGTGAAAAGCGTCAGCATTTTTTAAAAGAGTATGACTGGATACGAAAAGGGCTCATGTTTGAACCGCGAGGTCACGATATGATGAGTGGAAGTATTTTATATCAGCCACATGATCCTGACAATGATATGGCAGTTTTGTTTATTGAGACCAGCGGTTGTCTGCCCATGTGTGGTCACGGCACCATTGGCACAATTACAATTGGCATAGAGGAAGGATTGATTAAGCCTAAAGAGCCGGGATATGTTCGTTTGGAAACGCCGGCTGGTCTCATATCAGTAAGTTATAAAATGGAGAATAATAAAGTTAAATCTGTAAAACTTACCAATGTTATTTCATATTTAGCAGCTGTAGAACTAATTGCTAAATGTCCTGAATTAGGTGAACTGGTAGTTGATGTTTCTTATGGCGGAAATTTTTATGCCATTGTAGATGTACAAAAAAACTTCAAAGGAATTGAACATTACAGCGCTGATAAATTAATAAGCTGGGCAAGGGAATTGCGTAACCACATAAATGAAAAATACGAATTTGTACATCCGGAGGATCCAACCATTCGAGGATGTTCTCATATATTATGGACCGGTGCAGTAATGGATAAAGATTCAACGGCCAGAAACGCTGTTTTTTATGGGGACAAGGCCATTGACCGCAGCCCCTGCGGGACGGGCACTTCAGCCCGGATGGCTCAATGGTATACCAAAGGGAAATTGAAAAAAGGAGATCCTTTTATTCATGAAAGTATTATCGGTTCAAAATTCATAGGAACTATTGAAGAGGAAACTTCTCTCGGAGGGAAACCAGCCATCAGACCTGGGATTGAAGGCTGGGCGAGAATTTATGGCTACAATACCATCAGTATTGATCAGGAAGATGATCCCTATGCTTATGGTTTCCAGGTTTTGTAAAGAAATGTAAAACATCATGAAAGCTGTTATCATTGGAGGAGGTATTATTGGTTTATGCTCTGCTTATTATTTACAAAAAAGCGGATGGCAGGTTACTGTACTTGAACGGGATGATCTGACTGATAACTGCTCCTTTGGAAATGCCGGATATATTGTACCAAGCCATATTACTCCACTCGCATCACCCGGGATTATTTCAAAAGGGATCAGGTGGATGTTCAATAGCAAAAGTCCATTTTATATAAAACCGGTGTTGAACAGGCAACTGATAAATTGGGGAATGATATTCGTCCGACATGCCAATAAACAAAATGTGGAACATGGCGCCCCTTATTTACGCGATCTGAGTATGCTGGGTTCTCATTTGTATGATGAACTGGCAAATCAGCCCGGATTTGATTTTGCCCTTGAACATAAAGGTGTAATGGTGTATTATAAAACTGAAAAGGCTGCCGAAGAAGAAGCGCATCTTGCAGCCACCGCCAGGTCCCTTGGCCTGGATGCAGAAATGCTCTCAAAAGAACAAGTGCAATCCCTTGAACCGGAAACTGAACTGGATATACTGGGAGCCATACATTATCATTGCGATGCACATTTATATCCGGTTAAACTCATGGAGCAATTGATGCAAAGTATAAGGGACAATGGAGGCATCATACAAATCAATTCTGCGGTTACAGGTATGAATATTACCAACGGGAAAATAAAAAATATTCAGACCGATAAGGAAAATGTTGAAGCTGATCTATATGTTGTAAGTGGAGGATCCTGGCTGCCTGATCTCTGTAAAATGGCCGGAATTCATATTCCCCTAATGCCGGGAAAAGGTTATTCAATCACCAAAAAAAATCCTGATAAAAAATTGAATATTCCTGCTATTCTTTGCGAAGCAAGAGTGGCCATTACACCGATGAACGGTTATATGCGATTTGGAGGTACGATGGAAATAGCGCCCGTGAATAAAAAAATTAATTTGAACAGGGTTCGTGGAATTGTAGAATCCGTTACTAAATATATTCCAGGAATTAAACTGGAGCTGCCTGATAAAAAGGATATATGGTATGGCTTTCGTCCCTGTTCGGCGGATGGCTTACCTTATATAGGATTCAGCAGGAAAATAAAGAACATGATCATAGCCGGCGGCCATTCCATGATGGGACTTGGCCTGGGAACATCGACAGGACAGGTCGTTGCAGATTTAGCGAATGCACGTACACCTTCTGTAAAAATAGATGCGTTTGACCCGGAAAGATTTTCCTGAAAATCTTTTAGTAATTAAGTTGAAATTATTCTATTAAATGTTCACCTGATTTTTTAACCAATAATTTTAAGTAATTATGACTAAGACCTTAGCCGAATCTTTACTATTTACTTCGGTAGCTATTAATGCGGCACTTTTAATATTTTTTGCGGGGGTGTTTCGAAAGATGATGAACAGTATTGATGAAGCCGAATTTAAAAAACTAACGGAATTGCTTGTCCGGTATTCATCCAAATCTCCCTTCATGATTATAGTTCTGAATCTTCCTCTCCTGGGAGTAATTCCCTATTACTATTTCTATGGATTCGGCAATTGGTGGATCACAGCTGGTATCGCGCTCTGGCTGGTAGCCGGAAGCATTTCTAAGATTTATAAACTTCCGGTTTACAGGGCGATTTCCACTCTCAAAAGCGGTGATGCGATTAAGTTAAAAAGGCAGCGATACAAATTAGATACAGGAAATCTGTTTCAGGCGATACTCTATTCAGCAGCGGTTATTATTATGGCTTTTGGACTACGATAGAATAATAATTCCGGGGAAAAACTTACATTTTAATTTCAGAATTTCTTCAATAACCGGCTGAGGGCTGATTTATATAAAATCGGCAATTCTTTCAATGAGTAAATGGAACGCTGAATAGATTTTTTAACCAGGCAATATGAAGGGTGGCCTTATATTTTGCAATTTCAGTCCTGGTATAAGTTCCGTCAAGAATAGAAATGATATCTTTTTTAAGAGTACTGATTATTTGGGACGTGCTGACACCTTTCCAATACCTGATTCGCAATTTTTCAACATACTCAGGTGGCACTTCATTAACCTTATCCAAAACCTCCTGAAGATAATTGCCAATGTCCGTAAGGTTGTTGGACTGGAGGATTTTTATATGCAGTTCTCTGATCCCCTGCATGAGGGATTTTTGAATATGGCTTCTCATATAGTTCGTTAACGTATTAATTCAGGAATTATTTCTTCATGAATTCCTTCAATTTTTGAACTACAATATTCCGATGAGCCTTCTTCGCATTCCTTTACCTCTTTTTTACAAACTGACGATCCGGGTTTAAAGTGTATCAGTTACATCTTTCCCGTCTTCGAGGGTAAGTGGTTTTTTACTCCGGCCTGGTTATTGAGCATATAGCCTACAACAGGGCCGACCTTTCCTGAAAAAGGCCCATTGATACCATATAATAGTTTTCCTACAGGGTGGATTTATAAAAATGAATAACTTGTTTGCCTGATTTAAGCTACAAGTTATATACCTAATCTATATTCAAAGCTGTTTTCTACCGAATTTTCACCGGTTTTTTAGCTCCTTCAGTAGGGGTTTTCCCTGGATTCACAAAGCTAACACCCCGGAAACCCCCCGGAAACCCCTCAGCAACCCCTGGGAAACCCGGCTTTTGACCAGAATCAATATGTACTCATACTGTTACCCTTACCCGTTACCGTAAGCTCAATTTCACCAGAGGGCTCACCAGTGAGTCGGGCGGAACTTAGAGTAAAAAAACCTAATATTTTTCTGAAAATATTGGGCCCCTGAATTTTACTGTAAACCCTTCTATTTTTAAGTTGAACAAGTTTCAAATCGATTGCATTTGAACGTTCATTTAGAAGTTCCATTATTCTAGCCTTTCCCTTCTTAGTAAGTTCAAAACTATAAGATCCTGGCATATTTTCAAGAGGAGAATACATGAATAATCCCTCATTTGCCAGGTCCCTGAACCTGTTGCTGTAAACATGCCAACTATCATCAAATAATTTATAGAATTCGTCAGTAGGAATTTTATTATTATTCCTTATGGTAATCAGCAGCAATAATTCAAAATGTTTGGCCTGCTCCATTATTCCAATATACAAACTGGCTCATTAAAATGCAACCCTTCAATTGTTACTCATATGTCATCCTCCGCTTAAGATTGCAATAGACCCTTCGTCTCATTAAAGCCTCTTTTACCAACTATATTTTTGGGATATTTTTGAATTATCAGGTCCCTATAAGAGGCTTAAAACGGCTGTAATGGGGCAGTTTCATTAATGACTTCCGCCCAAATAATCGAAAAGATGCCAATTAGGAAATCGGGAAGGCTTCAAATTTTGAAATAAAGTTATCAGGGAATATTACTTCCTTTTGATAAGGTCAATGAAATCTGTCCGCAATGATGCGAATTGTGAAATAGTACATGCGAAAAGAGTCTCAGGCGGGTGACTTTCCCAAAAAATGGTGTATCAATCATGCCTAACCATTCTTCGTCAGGAGTTGTTTCAATAATCTGCTGCCAGATATCATATCCTTTATTTATCAAATTCCTGCTTTCTTCTAAGTTTTTTCCTTGTCCTCTGTCAGTTTCACCCATGGTTGTATTTTGAACATCTGTAGGATATCCCAAAAATGTGGCAAATAAATTAATTGTTTCACCTATGTGCCGGTAAATAAATCCAACGGAAGCCGCCTGTTTATTCAATCTGAAGTCTATATTTTCATTTGAAATTTTATTAAACGCAAAAGAGCATGTCATCTGATTTTGCGTAAAAATGTTTTGAAGAAATTCTTTCTGCATATAAAAATGTTGAGTCTTCTTTTAAAAGGACTAATTATTTGAATAGTTATGTCATATTTATAACAAATGAAATCTATGAAATTGGACAAAGAATATTCGCCCAAAGGGAAACTTATATGAATAAATAACTGTATCCAGGAAGCAAATGAAACAACTGGCGTTGATTTAAAGGTATAAGCAATGCTCTGAAAGGGATATACAATAGATTTTGGGGAAGGATCAAATGACGGTTTCCCGCAGGTAAATCATTTCAACAATTTTACAATAGCCAATGTGCCACTGAGGATAGCAATGAGTTGTATGAAATTTAATCCAATCTAACACTTCTGATTACTATAAAAAGGGTTAAAAAACGGTAGACAGAATGTATTTTATTTCGATAAAAGCTGAGTGACGATGTGAATGTTCGGGAGGCTATTTCATTTTTAATACGGCATAATAAGGATGTTTGGGATTTACGATAAGCTCCTGCCTTTTAGGATGCACCAGCACATCTTAAGTGAGAAAGTTATTTACCAGGAGTTCTTACATATGGCAACGCTAAATGGTAAAGCCTACATCGAAGCTCTGCACTCGAACCTGCAAAGAGAACTAATAGATCGTTTTGAGATTGAATCCTTCTTCAATGGAGAACGGAAATCGCAAACACTGGTCGTTGAAAGTCCAGGGTCCCGAAGCAGGACAGAAAAATTATAATCCGATCAGTTTTGAAAATAAAAAACTACTCAACTACCTTTTGCAATTTATGAATTATTCACTCTTACACAGCGTCAAACAATCCCCCTACAGCTTTAAATTCAGCCCGTTCCCCGTTCAATTACTGGAAGCTTCAGATTATTGAATTTAGATCCAAAGAACAACATTATCCTTTAATTATTGGAGGCTTATATTCCGGACTTTTCTGGTTAAAGAAATATGCATCCTGTATTCTGTAGCCGTCTACCATCGGAAAACCATATATATATGCCTCTTTGCCGATGGCTCTTACTGAATCGGCAGTAAGCGAATTTCCTGTTGTTGGAGCTGTCGGTTCGTTTGTCGTACCTGAGGTCTAGGACTGTAGCCATGCCGACAAAATGAATAACACAAGTAATGAATTTTTCATACCAATATGTTTTAATCAGATCAAAGATGAAATGAACCCGAAGGTAATTCTGTAGAGCGAAGAGGCTCTGACTTGATATTATTTAACTGTTAAACCGCATTACAGTATCAAACCTGTGAAGATCAGGATGCTTGTTTTTGTAATGGATGAGCGGATACGATCCTCAGCTTCTTAGTTGCACAGGCAACTTTTTTGTCCCGTGTGGCCGTTTTCAGCTCAGCTAATTTTTCTGTCAGAATTTTCAGGTTATGAAAAATAATTTTTGTTTTTTCAAGGACCTCTTTGTCGGCGAATGATTTGTCAAGCAATTTTGTGTAGCGATTGATTTCAGCTTCAAGGGCCAAAATCGCAACATGTGGTTTTTTGCCAGATTGCATAGCTGATAAATTTAGAGTGATATAACACTTATCAGTTCAGAGTGGGGAAATGCGACAGCTTAACGGATTGGAAACTGTCAGTAAACATTAAATTTTTGTAGTTTAGGAACCTGACTAAACACTGATAGGCCTGGAGACTTCATAATCTGGGCCACATGATGCTGATGAATTTACCTATCGCTTTCACTCGATTCTCTACTAATCCAGAAGTATGCCAAAAAACCGCAGCGTTCGTATTTTCTCACCTCCGCGCATAGGCAGCCGTGTTAGTAAATCCCTGATTTCTCTAACCCATCGCCTATAGCTTGAATAATCGTGCCCGGTTTGACCGTTCCAGAAGCTTGGACCCGTATAGTTTTGTTACCCAACACCCGAACTGTACCCGGCCTTATTAAAACCGCGTACTCGTCAACCGTTATCACTAACCGATTATTAAGATCCTAGGTAAAATGGGCTGCAAATATATCCAGTAACTGACCTTAATAAGTGCAGGTGAAGGGCTGCACACCCCGAATGTAGAAAGACGCTTATCAAATAGGAGTGATATCTATGTGTTACTACTTAGTCAATCATTACGCATGCTTTATAAGGAATTAACGTTGAAATGATTGTAAGGTAAACTTGCGGTCGTAGGGAAAAAATTTATCCGATCCCTTTTGAAAATGAAAAACTACCAAACTATCTTTAGAAAACTGTCCAGTTTATTGGGGGCCGGGACAGTATATGTGAGTAAAACCAGAAGTCCTGACAAGTCAAATACAATTGCTATTTCATAGCGATATAATTTACCTTGTTCAAAATAGGTCCAATAATGGTTATCAGGCGTGATATAAACGCAAAACCATGCAAGAATTAAATAGGAGATATTGTAGACAATCAGGGGATTTTTCACTAAATAAATAATCATCAGATAGATGGCGAAAATACACCAATACTTAAATACAAAAAGAGGATCAAAATAGGCATCTTACTACCCCTTTTTTATCCCCTTCTTCTGTAACTTATTATCTCTCAATATCAGTTGTGACCCCGTCAGGATTCAAACCTGAAACCTTTTGATCCGTAGTCAAATACTCTATTCAGTTGAGCTACGGGGCCATCCCGGTCAGAAAATCTTCTGTTTCCTGGCGCTAAGGGCGGCAAATATACTTAAAAAAATTCAGCAAAAAACCTCTCCATTCCATGCCCTGCGCCTGATTTTTATTGTATTGTTGCTGACATTTTGTACTTGATGAAATCAGGCATTGCCCCGGTTCCCCAATTCATACGTAAAATCAGTGTTCTGCCATTGGCGGCAGTGATTTTCTTCACAGTTTCAGGCGGTCCCTATGGCCTTGAGCCCCTGATCGGTTACGCTGGCAGTTACTCCATCCCACTCTTAATGCTCACACCACTGATGTGGGATATTCCCATGATCCTGGTCGTGCTTGAGCTTAATAGCATGATGCCAGTGGAAGGTGGTTATTATGAATGGGTGAAACGCGGACTGGGTATCCAATGGGCCTTTATGGAGGGTTGCTGGACATGGTTTTATTCATTTGTTGACCTGGCCATATATCCCGTTTTATTTGTTGAGTACGCCGCATTTTTTTTTCCGCAGATTGAAGTGTATAAAACTCCGGTTTGTCTTGCCATGATTTGGCTTATTGCTTTTTTAAATATCCGTGGTATTGTACTTGTCGGCAGAACTGCTTTATTACTGATGGTAGCTGTCATGATTCCATTTATAATTTTATATTTCGAAGGTTTTTTACATCCTGCCTTTTCTGTTCATCATCCACATACCGGAATGACATCGCTTAGCCTGGCCCTTTTTACCATCATGTGGAATTGTATTGGATGGGATAATGCAACAACTTATGCAGGTGAGGTTGTACGGCCTGTCCGTTCTTACCTGACGGCAATCCTGCTAGCATTTAGCTCGGTGTATGTTTTTTATATTTCTTTTACATACCTGGCACTTCATTCCGGAATTTCTGCTTCCGTATTTGCAGAGAAAGGTATTCCTTATCTCGGAACGCAGATAGGTGGGAATTTCCTGGGAGCTGTGCTTTCCATCGGAGGCATGGCCAGTACAATTGGGATTTTTTGTGCGGTAATTCTTTCTGTTTCCAGGGTGCCTGCTGTTATGGGAAATGACAAATTGTTGCCAAAAATATTTAGCAGACTAAATAAGAAATATCAAACCCCTTATATTTCCATCATCGCCTGTGCATGTATTATAAGCATCCTTATTCTGTGGCCCCTTGCAGATCTTTTCATAATGGATATCTGTTTATATACTGCGGGAATTGTTTTGGAATTTGTTGCACTGATCCGCCTTCGTAAAACAGCAGCTGATCTCGAACGGCCTTTCCGAATTCCTTTGAAGAGAAACGGACTCATATTGCTTTTTCTGCTGCCTGTACTGGTTTTTTCTGTTGCACTTACCGGTGCCTTATTTGGATCTGATGAATACCGTCATGCGGCTCTAGTTGCCATCGTGGCCATACTCTCCGCTCCTGTGGCGTGGATGTTTATTCGG
>DASZHV010000040.1:0-3692 GCA_035937535.1 Puia sp.
CAGTTTACAGTGTCAATCACATTAATTATTGGAGTTACCATCGTCTACAGGCAAATTCAACTCGGTAAAGACCGGCCTGTTGGTTATATAAGGAAAGGATTGATTACGGTCAGGACGCCTACTGATGAAATACATGATCATATTGAAACGGTGCGCCAGGAGTTAAAAAGATCTGGTGCTATAACAGAGATTGCAGAAACAGTCAACCCAGTTACGATGCTTGGTTTTGCTTCAAATGGTTTTCAATGGAATAACAAACCGGCTGATCCGAACTTCTGGATCGGTGTGGCATATATAACTCCTGAATATGGAAAAACGATCGGCTGGCAGATCATTGATGGAAGGGACCTCTCCAGGGAATTTGCAACGGATTCTTCTGCCATGATCCTGAATGAGAGTATGGTAAAGTATATGGGATTGAAAAAACCAGTTGGTACTGTCATTAAGCAAACGATATTTGGGAAAACCACTTCGTATACCGTAGTAGGTGTAGTAAAAGATATGTTGCAGCAATCACCCTACAGACAGGTTAAAGAGACGGTGTATATCCCAGACAACGAAAAAACATACAATGTTGGCATCAGGCTGAATCCGCAAATGAGCACAAGCACTGCACTTGGTAAAATTGAAAAAGTTTTTAAACAATTTGCTCCGGAAACCCCATTTGAATATAAATTTATTGATAGTGAATATGCCAGAAAATTTGGTGATGAAGAACGCGTAAGTAAACTGGCAGGTGCGTTTGCGATGCTTGCTATTTTCATCAGTTGTCTCGGCTTGTTCGGCATGGCATCCTTTGTTGCCGAGCAACGCACCAAAGAAATTGGTGTGAGGAAAGTGCTTGGTGCATCGGTGATGAATTTGTGGCGGTTATTATCAAAAGATTTTGTGGCGCTCGTTATCATTTCCCTGCTCATCTCAACACCATTGGCCTATTATTTTATGCACAGATGGCTTCAGAATTACCAGTTACAAACAGAAATTTCCTGGTGGATTTTTGCAGCGGCTGGCTCGGGAGCTATATTAATCACCCTATTAACCGTAAGCTATCAAAGCATTAAAGCGGCATTGGTGAATCCGGTAACCAGCCTTCGCGCTGAATGACTTACCCGCTGAATCCCGCCAACGGCGGGAGTAAGCGGGACTTCGGCTGGCGATGCCTTTATTGAACTTTTATTTCTCCGACTCGTTATAATGATTATTCCACTTATCCATTTCAATGATCACAAAGGAAATTACTATTGCAGCCGGCGGTAAGAATCCGTTGACAGTAAACCGTTTCGGTTATGGTACCATGCGACTCACTGGAGAAGGTATCTGGGGTGAACCGAAGAACCGTCCGGAGGCCTTGCAGATATTGAAATCTTGCATCTCCAGCGGTATTCAGTTTATAGATACGGCCGACTATTATGGCGATGACATTACGAACAGACTCATTGCAGAAGCCCTGTATCCCTATCCTTCGGATCTGGTCATTTGTACCAAGGTCGGTTGTACCAGGAAGCCGGATAAAAGTTGGATTACATATAACCGCCCTGATCAACTACGTGCCAGTATCGACAGGAACCTTCACACACTCAAACTGGAGCAGATCACACTGGTTCATTTCAGGGTGATTGCAGGTGGCGTTCCCTTCAAAGAATCGATGGATGCGATGTTTCAATTACAAAAAGAAGGAAAAATATTACACCTCGGCGTGAGCAACGTAAACACTGATGAGTTGGATACGGCCATGTCCATGGGTTCCATTGCCACAGTCGAAAATATGTATGGTCATGGTCAGCGAATTAGTTTCAATTTTCCTCATGGAGGTGAAAACAGAGGCGGCGAAGTACTGGATACCTGCGAGAAAAACGGTATTCCTTTCGTACCCTTTTTTTCGTTGGTCCAATCTATGCCAAAAAAGGATGATCGTATTTCAACGATCGCAAAAAAATACAAAGCCACAGAAGCGCAGATAAATCTAACCTGGTTGTTACACCGTTCCCCATGGATTTTACCTATTCCCGGAACCTCTTCCCTGAAACATTTTGAAGAAAATCTACAGTCCGCCGAAATAGAGTTAACCAAAGAAGATATGATTTTTCTCGACTAATCTCATCTTGCCATTTTGATACAGTCACCAACCCAAACCGAACAGAAAATGTATCACAACCGGTCAATGCAAAAACAACTCCTGTTTTATGATATTGATTAACAAGAATATAATTTATGGAATATTATTGGTGATGCATCGTATATAAACCAAAACGGTCATTGCCATGCTGTATAACTATTTCAAAATTGCCTGGAAGAATATTTTAAAGTCCAGGGGACTCAGTGTAATAAACATTTTCGGATTGGCCATCGGCATCAGCGCCAGTTTGGCCATCTGGTTTATCCTTCAACACGAACTGAGTTATGATACATTTCATCCCGACAGAAACCGGATCTTCCGATTGGTTTCTGATTTTGGTGGAACGGGGGACCACCGCTACAGCCCTGCAGTCCCTATGCCCACTGCGGCCGAGGCGAAAGAGAAGCTAACAGGTATCGAGACCATCACCTGTTTTCATAATTATAATGCAACGGTTACCATTCCCAATCACGGCGCTGAACCCAGGCAATTTCCCAAAGTGTCCGACGCAGAAAATAACAACAATTTGATATTCGCTGCACCGGAGTATTTTAAAATCTTCAATTATCAGTGGCTTGTAGGCAATCCGGCTTCTGCATTAACAGAACCTTACCGGGTAGTGCTTTCCACTCGAGAGGCACTTAAATATTTTGGCAGCTCAGACTGGGAGAACCTCATCGGCAAACAGGTGATCTATGATGATACCATTAAAACAACCGTCGCAGGTATTGTAAAGGAGCTGGAAGGCAACACCGATTTTACTTTTACCGATTTCATTTCTTACAGCACCATCGATGCGGGTTACCTAAGAAGAGTAATGCAGTCATTTAATTGGACCTCGTGGGATTCGCACGTACAAACTTTTGTAAAACTGGTAAAGGGGAAATCTACGGCTCCCTTTGAGAAAGAACTGACATCACTTTTAGGTAGTCATTTTCCGTGGGATCCCGGTACCTATAGGGTTTATCTCCAGCCATTATCTGACCTGCATTATAGTCAGATATACGGTATGGATTATGGAAAGCAGGCCAATCTTTCTACCTTATATGGTCTCCTCGGAATCGCAGCTATTATTCTCATCATCGCGGCCATCAATTTTGTCAATCTTTCCCTGGCCCAGTCCCTGCAAAGAGTCAAAGAAATTGGTATCCGAAAAATATTGGGTAGCAGCAGGATCGGCCTTGTGATTCAATTTCTGACGGAAACATTCCTGATGAGTTTACTGGCATTGATCGTTTCATTGCTTATTATGAAACCCCTCCTTGCTGCCTTTCCTTCTTTCGTTCCCAGGGGAGTGTTACCGGATATTCTGAATCCAAAAACGATTTTGTTTATCATTTCACTTCTTGCTATTACAACAGTTTTATCAGGGCTTTATCCCGGCCTGGTACTTTCTGCTTTCCAGCCCGCCGATGCACTGAAAAGTAAAACTGGTATCAAAGGTGGGTTCAGTGATCACTTCCGCAAAGGGCTGATTGTTTTTCAATTTACCGTCTCCCTGATATTTATTATTGCCAGCATTTTTATTGGCAACCAGATCCATTATATGCTCAGAAAAGACCTGGGATTTAAACAG
>DASZHV010000041.1:0-5462 GCA_035937535.1 Puia sp.
ATACTTTCTTCCTAGTGCTTAAGCTTATATTTCTTATTCACCTTATTGCTGTTGAAGTAATCATTCAATTGTTCCTCAGTCATATTGGTGTTCTCATCAATCGGTACATCGATCAACTGAATCTGGATCTGTTGCATCTCATCTCTGAGTTTGTTAATCTTTTTACCAATATTAGGATCTTTTTCTCCGGACAGTGTATTTTCGTGCATTTGATACTCGAGTCTTTTAATAGATGAGCGAACCAGGGAAGCCGAATTTTGCTCAGCTGTTTTTTGTGGCGCAACCGCTTCCTTAACCGGAACGAGCGCTACACCTACGCTAGGCAGGATTTTGCCGACTGTTTGCGCACTTGCTGTAGCCAGGGAAGAAAATACCGTTCCACCAAGTGCAGTGGAACCTGATGTCATATCAAAGGTAGTGCGCGTCGTTTTGGTGTTTTTTACTTTTTTATCAAGTTCTACAAATGCATATTTCAACTGAAGCGTATAGGTATGCACTTCTTTTGCTGTTCGTTCGTATTCCTGGAACATAAATGGATAATTCATGGCGGCCCGAACATATAATTTTACTGTTGCCGTATCCCGGATGAAAAACTTATTTGCTCCAATGAAATAGAGTACTACCAGTTTGAGTTTGGCAGAATCGCTATCCTTAACAAAATCATAAGGAGGACTCCATACAAATTCATCATCGCATTTTTTAACCGCTTTATAGTTCTTAATAGGAAAATTAGAAAAGAAACTGATGTTTTCTACCGGAAAACTTCCCTCTTCGCATTCAATTTTAAAATTTATGGTGTCACCTTCGTCAACAAATAAAACACTGTTTACGGATGGTTTCAGGCGGGAAGGAACTATTTCTGTCGTAAAAAACTGGATAGTAAAAGTTGTATCCAAGCGTTCTTCCGGATTTTGTAAATTCTGAACTCCAACACTCACTTTATATGGATAGTCATATTTTAATATACCGGATAGAAAGTAGGACCTATCTGCTTTAAAAGTGAGTAGTCCATTGTCTTTATTGATTTTAATGCCAAGTGGGGAATTCCTGAGATACCAGTAATAGTTTGTTGGATTTTTATTCACTTCAAGACTATAACTCATCATCGAGTCCACATGCAATGTAAAAAATGGACTCAGATTTCGAATTCTTAATACCGTATCCTGGACTGTAGGGAGTTTTAATAAAGTATCTTCAACCTGATGGATAGTATCATCAGGAAACCGTAGGACTTGCATCTGGCTAAAAGATGGAAGAACCCAGGTCAAACACAAAAAAAATATCGCCAAAAACGCGGGGTACTTGGATTTATTCATAGAAAACTGGAAATGATTGGTAAAATTAATCTACAATGGGAAGAAATCAAAGTGAAAAAAAAAGTCCCCTTTATGACTAAAGGGGACTACAAACCAACAATATGCATATTTTTTCAGCAGGGTATTAGGCTATATTAATTTGCCTTGCACTATGTTTAGATTCTTCTTTTTTTGGTAAGAGAAGTTTCAAAACACCATTTTCATACTTGGCTTGAATACCATCCACATCAACTTTATCGTCTACGGAAAAGCTGCGTTTGAATGATTTGAATTCAAATTCACGACGAATTGTTTTATAACCATCCTGGGTATTGGTTTCTTCTTTCTTATCAAAACTGATAGTGAGTAAACCCTGATCTACCAGAATTTTAAAATCTTCTTTGGATCTGCCGGGAACACTCAGTTCCAGGTGATAAGCCTCAGAAGATTCGTGAATATTTGTTTGAGGAAAAGCAAAAAGATCCTGACCGAATGAACGGGCTGCACCAGGGATCTCATTAATGAGATCGCTGAAAAGATTTCCAAAAGGCCTGTTGTTAACTTTTACGAGTGTCATAGAACTATGTTTAAAATTTAATGAATGTTTTCAGCCCTTATGGTCAAACGATGTACCATCTGGATTTTTGCAGCTCAAAGAAGTCAATATGGCATTTATTTGTAATATTGACCGACATAATTACATGATTTTCTTTTATTTAGGTCAAATAGGTCAGCATTTTCATAATGCCTCAGGCATTATGAATTAAGCCTTCAGCATAATGAACAAAATGACTAATTTTGCGTTGTTTTAAAAAACATAATGAATGTATCCCGAACAATTAGTTATACCAATGAAAGAAGAGCTGACCGAAAACGGTTTCAGTGAACTGAGGACACCTGAAGAAGTAATTAATCAATTGGAATCCAAAGGAACAACCCTGGTAATGATAAACTCGGTATGTGGTTGTTCTGCAGGTACCGCGAGGCCGGGTGTATTAATGGCCGTACATAATACCAGGAAGAAACCAGACCATTTAACAACCAGTTTTGCAGGTTTTGACGTAGATGCAGTACGGACTTTGAGGGAACGTTTACTGCCTTATCCGGCATCATCTCCTGCCGTAGCTCTATTTAAGGACGGACAGTTAGTGCATATGATTGAACGTCATCATATTGAAGGCAGGTCTGCGCAGATGATTGCCAATAACCTCATAGCAGCATTTGACGAATACTGTTAAACAGGATCGAATTATTTCCCTTTCAAAACGCATAAAATAAAGGATACAGTCGTTATTCTGTATCCTTTATTTATGAAATCCAATCAGAAAACACCCGTCCAGGTCAAGCCATCTATTTCCCAGAAAACCGGCAATCCTGCAACAGCTACCGCCATTGCAATCGGTAAAAAACTTCTTGAAATAAAACGAATCTCGGGGGCCGGAGAAATGACAGAATTAAATATGGCTCTTTTCCGGCATCTCAAATAGAATTTAATAAAATCATTCTAATAAGGGAGTAGATATTTAATTGCAAAGACAAATTCCCGGCAACTTTTCTTCCCCTACTACATGATAAATTTATAACCTATGGAAAAACCTATGGGAGGTAGGTTGGTACTAAATGATGCGCCATATTCATTTTTTAATAGGTCAATATAATTCTGCGCATCGGAATTACGGATAGGGATCATTAATGCGATTGATAAGTATCCTTTGGAATCTGGCTTCCTGGATCGTATATCAATACCCAATCCCAGGGATGGTCCATAAAATAATTTATCATATTGAGGATTGTCAGATATAGATACTGCAGCGTTATAACCGTACATGGCAGTTATATAAGGATTCACCACAGTAGATTTGGCAGGAGATAATCTCAATTTGATACCTGCATTATATCCTATACCGGCAAAAGCATAACCGCCTCCAATAAAAAATCCGATATTTTTTTGCGGATAAACCATAAAATTGCCTCCGATACCTCCATAATCGAATCCTATTCCCAAACCAAAATTTACAATATCAGGCTTCCTGACATCCGCGGTATTTTGTTGAGCCATGGAGGAGTAATTTAATAACTGGTAAAACGTTATCAGGGTTAAAAACTTTAATCTCATCGTTTGAATTTACTATAAGAATAATAAAAAAAACCGTATAATGGAATAGGTGTTTTTACTTAGGATAAAAAGTAATAGATGGTTTAGTGCATGCTCCGTGATAGTAATGAAATTGTTGAATCTATCATATCTGAATTTCGAATTGTCATTTGCTGATCTAAAAAGTAAAAAATTAATCCCGAATTCTTCATATTATTTTTACTTATCTGAAACCAACAACTTACTAAAAGTCCAAATTTTTTTGTTGTATCAGCCTGTGCTATTGATTTTGTAAGTGAATCAATCTGGGGAAGCATATAGTTGACTTCACCCTGATAAAATTCTATACTGTCATGTTTTTGAAACTTGATTGCATTTGCCAGTTGATCCTGAACCCTGTATAACTCTCTTTTGTAAATCGTATCATCAATAATTCTTCCCAGTTTTTCTACCATTTTATCCATTCTCAAAACGCGGAAAGAATCCAAAATAATAGTTGAATCAGTTTTTTTCAAATGAGAAAGTAAGATATTTTCCAACTGGTTTGGAATAGGGACAGGTTTAGAATTACAGTACATTAAAAAACCCTGGGCTAAGGCAGCTATTATGAAAAATCTTTTCATATAAAATGTCTTTGGACTAAACTGAATTGCCAGAGTTAAAATTGTATTATCTTAATTTTTGAAATGAAACCGGATTTTAATCTTCCTGTCCTTTTGTATAAAAATACCTGGAAAATGCACAGAGAATAGCAGCAGAAATTACCCACATCATTGCATCCGGGTAATGATAACCCAAATATCCCATAAAAAATATACCCACCATGCAAAGCAAAGCCTTAAAAATGGCTGACAATAATTTACTCGCTTTCATACTTAAAGTTTTTAATTATCCCAATTCATCAAATTACAATTCCTCTTAAAGTTACATCGCCTAAGCAAATAGAAGCAGAGCCAATAATAGCTTTGGGCACTAAAAATGTCAAAGGTTGCTATTTGACATAATATAAATTATAAGAAGTAATCTATTTGATTTATTAGCCTCTAAAGTCTGGGCCATAAATGCTAAATTTTAATTTTTCATGAGGATTGGATAGCTTCGTGAATTCTTGTAAATATTGATAATCAATATACCGGAGCATTTAATGACAATTCTTGATGAATTGATCTAGACCTGGTTAATTATTGAAATTTTATAGAATTTAATCCATATTATCGTATTTATTAACGTCAAATTACCCGTTTTTGAAACTTAAATTCGGTTCCTCCTTCTGGATCCATTCCATTTTTTTTACACTGTTAAACCGTTTTTCATTAATTGCTTTTGGCGTTATCAGCTATGTAATACTGGCTAAGAAGGTTTTTCCAACTGTTAAGGAAATGGGAATCTGGTCGCTTTTCCTGGCCATTTTTGCCCTGATAGAGAATATAAAACAGGGTTTGCTCCGTAACCCAATGATAAAATTCCTAAGTGAGCCCGAATACGTTAATAACCGGAACAAAATCCAATCAGCCTCTCTTATCACAAATATGCTTTTTTCGGTCATCGTGATCTGCCTGTTATTATTCGGGGGACCTACATGTGCAAACATGCTGAATATGCCAGAACTCTACCCATTATTTAATTGGGGTATCCTGATTATTCTCATTCTTATTCCTTTTAATCATTTTGAAGTCTTGCTCCAGGCACATTTTAAATTTAAAGCCATTTTCTATGGTTATCTGTTCAGACAGGGAATTTTCATGTTTTTAATTATCACACTCCTGATCTTCCATAAATCATCACTGACACTGGTGAACCTCGCCAGGCTGCAGATCATTTCCCTGCTTTGGGGTACACTTATACTCATGTATTTTGCCAGGGAATATTTTTATCCAAAAATTGACACTGATAAACAAACCATGCTTCGTATGTTCCATTTTGGAAAATATATTTTCGGGACCAATGTTTTTTCAGCATTTGGAAGATCCGCAGATCAGTTTATTTCTGCAGGACTGATTTCAGCCGATGTGGTTGCCTACTATAATGTAGTTTCCCGTATAAATAATATGATGGATGTTCCTTCTATCGCC
>DASZHV010000042.1:0-3921 GCA_035937535.1 Puia sp.
GGAACTGGCTTCCGAATGGAAATTCAAACTTCCTGCACAGCCGGATTCCAGTGCACTGGATCAGTTCCTACTCTCAGTAAAATCCTCCGATCCTGACCAGTTCCCTGATATTTCTCTAAGTGTTATTAAGCTGCTGGGATCAGGAGAATATGTTGTTGAATATCCGGGTGAAAAAAGTGTTGGGCATTTCGGACTGGCTATTAAAGATTATACACATTCCACCGCTCCGAACAGACGTTATCCTGATCTGATAACACAAAGATTATTGAAAGCCGCTCTTTATAAAAACGCTGTGCCTTATACAAATATAGAATTGGAGGAACTGGCGGGTCATTGTACAGATATGGAAGATGGTGCCAGGAAAGTTGAAAGGCAGGTGGGAAAATCTACGGCTGCTCTTTTATTGGGTGGAAGTATTGGCCGCCAATTCGATGGGATCGTAACGGGTGTATCAGATAAAGGCACCTGGGCACGGATTTTCAATCCACCGGTAGAAGGAAAAGTAGTGACTGGTTTTGAAGGTCTGGATGTGGGAAACCGAGTTCGTGTCCAATTAATTCATACAGATATCAACCGCGGGTTTATTGACTTCAAGAAAATTAATTAAGAAAAATTTACTCTGCCTCAAATTCCATTTAATAGTTATTGATCCGGAAATGAATTGTTACATTTTTGAATTTGTTTTATCAAGTGCAGCTTTTAATCCGATAGCCAGTTTTTCGGGATCACTGACAGCCCAGAAGTGAAGCATGAATAAACGTGGGTCTTCATAAAGCATATGGTTATGGATGGCAGTTACCGTAATTCCATTTTCCGTTAGTGCTTTGACGACCGGATTAACTTCATTGGCCAATAATACAAAGTCTCCGGTTATTCCCGCATCAATACCATCCATCTGAAAATTTATACCTGTAGCCATACCAATGGAAGGAGGCATTTCCATGCCGCTTTCCAATAATTTTTCTTTACGGGGAAAACTAAATTGCAAAAGTTGACCATTATGTTTTCCACTTTTTCCTAAAACAGCTTCCACCCTTGACCAGTCGGGAGTTGTATTTTGCTGCTGCGTAACTGGTGCACTGAGTGGTGTGCCTGTTATAGCTAAAACAGACTTTATAGAAGCAGCGAGTTGCAATGGATCACCGCTACCAGAAAAATGAATATATTTTATAGCCGGCTTTTCATTCGTCAGGTGGTTGTGTATTGCCGTAATGAATAATTTTGAAGCAACCAGTTTATTTACAACTTCGGCTTCTTCGGTATCCAATAATACCAAATCACCCATCATCATTGATTCATTCCCCATAAATAATATCCCGATCCAGGATGTTAGCGCCAGCCCTGGAGCAACCTGAAATTCATTCACTTTAACTTTCAAATCTGATCTCGGATAAGTAATTCTATAAACCATTCCTTGAATAGATCCATTTTTTCCAAAAACGTTGTTCAGTCCTGTTGAATCTATCTGGGCAAAACATAAGATAGCGTATAAGACGAATATTACTGATAAAAATGATGATTTGATTTTCATATTATAATTTTTATTATGAATCCCAGCATGGCAGCTATAAGTATTATGACAGGCTCTTTTATTTTTTTATAAAAAATAAGAACGAGCAAACTGAAAACCGCGATAAAAAAAGTTGGTATGTCCCGGATAGTCCTTGATGTTATTACAATAACCGAGCCCATAAGTGCACCTGTAACAGCAGCAGTAATTCCTTCAACAAATGCAATGATAGAACTGTTCTTTGCGATTTTTTTAAAATAAGGAGCAAGAATAACAGTAATTAAATAACAGGGAAGAAAAGTTGCAAGACTTGCAACCACTGCGCCGGGAAATCCTCCAACCAGATAACCTATAAATCCAACTGTTATGACTACCGGACCTGGAGTTATCATGGCGACAGCTACCGCATCGATAAATTGTAATTCTGTCAACCAGTGATTCTGTGAAACAACAGCACCATGCAGAAAAGGTATAATGGCAAGACCGCTTCCAAAAACAAATGCACCCGCCTTAAGAAAAAACAAACCTATTTTCCACAACGTTTCAGGTTCATAATCCCAAAATCCAATTCCCGTAAAAATAAATAATGACATCGGTGATTTTGAAAGCATTATGTTATTGGGGGGTGATTTGTAAAACATGTAAATTAAACCGGCAGCAATGAAGAAAAGTAATTCTTCACTTTGAGTGACAACCGTTATTATTATTCCCCATAAATATAAAATCCATAACATCCAGCTACTCTTTATGGATTTGCGGTTGAGTTTGCTGACGGATTTAAGCGTCAATTTATAACCACTTATAGTAATAATTCCGATCACAGCAGCACCAACACCATAGAAAATCGCCTGCATCCATGGCAATCCACCTAATTTATTATAAGCAAACCCAAGCCCTACTACCATTAGAAACGAAGGGACTATAAAAGCTAGTCCTGTAAGAGTAGCACCTAAAATTCCGTAATGAATAAATCCTATATATATTCCCAATTGGGCAGCAAGTGGCCCCGGCGCCATTTGGGCTAAAGCAAGCCCTTCCTTATAGTCTTCCTCAGAAAGCCATTTTTTATCTTCTACTAAATCCCGGTGCATGTAGCCAACCAAAGCGACAGGTCCCCCAAATCCGCTGTAGCCTAATGCAAAAAAATACCTTGTTAATTGGCGGAGGGAATAGATGGGTTTAATGCTAAGAGTTTCATCCATTTGGGCAAACCTAACTCTTGCAGGATTCCTCAAATAGAATAAAAATGACTATTTGTATAAGAATTACTTTTTATGAGATGTTTTCCTGTAAACTGAAGGATTCCTGCCTGTATATTTTTTAAATATCCTGGTGAAATGACTTTGATCTGAAAATCCCGTGAGGTAGGATATTTCTGTTAAGGAATAATTCTGATTTTCTATCAGTTCTATTGCTTTCTCGATACGTTGTTTCCGAATATATTCACCAAACGACTGATTTCCGAAGTATTTGGAAAACTCCCTTGAAAGATATGACGGATTAACTTCCAATCCCTTTGAAATTTCTTTAAGGCTCAGATTTGTATCGATATGGTCCTGAATAATATCTTTTAGTTCCTTTGCCCAGCTTGGAATTTTCTTTTTAGAACCAGGTTTATTTTTCAAATAGTTATTAAAAACATCCAGAAGCAAATTTTCAAAAGGCTGCTGCGTATGTTTTTCCTTTTGAAGAAATGAAGCCCAGGAATATAAGGCATCATAAATGATCATTCCCTGCTTTAACAAATCCTGATCATCTTTGATATTATAACTTAATCCGGCAGAGATTGCCCATAGTCCATTGGATTGTGCAGCGAGCTCATGGTGATCAGTATCAGCCCCACGTACTATGGCAGCCATCGCAAGGACTGCTCTATCCTTTATTCTATATTTTTTTATGAAGTAATCGAAAGTACATTCATCCTTATAATGAGTGAATTCGACATCCGGTATGTCAAAAGGAATGGCGCCCAGCTTTTTGGAATCTTTCAGTACCTGATCAAATGGAACATAAATAATCTCAGCATCTTCATCAATGAATCGCTTAATAAGCCAGGGGCATGCGAGCCGGTCGATTTTAGGTCGTTCGCGGGTGATCCATTTCATAAAATGAAGGTAGGAAAATTCAATTTTTAAGCCAGCGGTCAAACCATGTAAAAGCTTCCGCCTGCATTGCAGCATCGAATTTATGCGGACCTGGATAATAAGAACACTTATAACGGTCATCTGCACGCGCTTTATGATAAAGCTCAGCCAGTATCCTGTCAGCCGCTTTCATTTCAGCAAGTGTATATAAATTATCGTCATTATCATTTAAGACAAGCGTTGGCAAGGGTGTGCGCAATCCGAGAATTTCAGGAAAATTCAATTCCGAGGGCAGGACAGGGACATAAACCATCCAGGTATGAGTAT
>DASZHV010000043.1:0-30058 GCA_035937535.1 Puia sp.
TCTTCAATGGCCTTCGTCTGCAAACTTTTCCATCAGATAAAGTGAAAGTCGAATTCTGGTTTGTGAATGGATGGCAGAGCTATGGCATGTTCAATCACTCTCCGGGTCTGGGTGTTTCTATTTATTACAGACCAGTTGAAAAAACTGCTTTTGTATTTAATCAATATTATGGAAAAGACGATCAGGGAGCACCGGGCCGCTACCGTTTCCACAGTGATGATAGTTATGAACTCCGTTATTTTAATCGCCCGCGTGGTGGATTTATAACGAAGGCTGCATTTAGTATTACGGCCGACTTTGGATTTGAAAATGGGGATGGTGTTGCACCTTTTGGTACCAAATCCACCAGCAGCAAGGCGGGACTTCCTTCCCAGAATTTTATCAGCGGGATGATCTACAACAGGCTTTGGATGGGAGATCATTTAGCATGGACTGTAGGAGGTGGATACATGCATAACCCTGGTCAATACCTTGTTCTTGCGCCTACCGGTTATGCAGATACTTTATACCAGCAACAAACAGGCCCGGGCTCCACATTCGATGCATGGGATTGTTCCACCAATATTCAATACATGCCAAGTCAGAATATTACCATCGGACTTGAATTTGTTCACAGAGCAATAGTAAACATTGGAGCTGCTCCCGGAACAACACAATTAACTGGATATTTCGCGGGTAAGGGTGGAGTTACATCACCAACAGGATTTGCAAATACAGGCCAGTATACTTATAGTTCAAGTGGTGCGTCCATCGCACCTCCTTTGAGCAGCTGGGGTGGCTGGCAACCGGATATGGTTAAATCAGAATCAAGGATCATTCTATCCTTTTTGGTCAGATTTTAAAAAGATCCAGATGCAAAACAACAGTGCAATAGATACAAGACATTTCTTATTGAAGAAAGTTTCAAACGATGACCCGATTGATTTTATGACTAGGGATATATTGTCGGAAAAACTGGGAATTGATTTTCATTCTATTCAGGAAGATGCATCTTTTGAGGATGATCTTGGTATTGACTCACTCGATTTTATCGAAATAATTGATGAACTCGAGAAAAAATTCAAAATAAAGATAAGTGATGAAGAAAGCGAAAAACTAAGAACCGTAAAAAGTATAACACGATTAATAAAACAAAAAATATAATCAAAATGAAAAAGAAAACAATTACAGGATTAATGTTAACAGGAATCCTGCTTATAACCTTTGCTTTTAAAAGTAATAAACTTCAATCCGGCGGAAATTCAGGAATTTATTTAACGGTTATGGATTTTTATAATCAGAGGCTGAGTTTCGCATTTGATTGCAATTCCAACAATGGCAAACTAACACTGAACGAAATGCTTGGAAGTTCGAGTGGATCTATTGTCAGCAACGGAGAGAAACATGCTTTTGATAAAACCAAAGCATATGGCTACCGGAATTGTGACAGTAAAATTTATAGATTTTTCGGTAAAGGTGAATATCAGATTCTCGATACATCTGATTTCTACATTTATTACCGGTATGAACAGGTTGAGAAAGTAAAAGGGAAAGGTCTTGTTAAAACAGATGAATATTTCTTTAGCAAAAATGCCGAAAGCCCTATTCAGTTACTTACCATTGAAAATTTAAAAAAGGCATTTCCGGATAATCTCCCCTTCCATTATGCGATTGACGCACATTTCAGGAACGATCAGGAACTTATTGCTTATGATTCTTATTTCAAAGGCTATAAATTAAAGTATTTGTATAATCAGTCTCTAAAATAAACTTATCATGCATCAGGGGAATGTCCTGGTTATAGAAGACGACGCTAAAATCCGGCTCCTTTTGAAAAGGGTATTATCCCTTGAAGGTTATACAGCCTATGAAGCGGCTGACCTTAAGTCAGCCGCAAAGGTTGTTAAAGACGAGGAAATTGATGTAATCGTATGTGATGTAAAACTACCGGATGGCAATGGTATAGATTTTACCAAACTCATAAAGACATCCCCATCCACCAATATCGAAATCATTATGCTCACGGCTTTTGGAAATATCCCGGATAGTGTGCAAGCTATGCGGAATGGTGCTTATGATTATATAACGAAAGGGGATGACAATGATAAACTGATCCCCCTGGTCCATAATGCCATGGAAAAAGCCCGCCTTCAAAGAAGGGTGAGACAACTGGAAGAACAGGCAATGAAAGATTTTAGTTTCGACAGTATTATTGGTAAATCGCCTATAATAACCGAAACTATTTCGCTGGCCAAAAAAGTGGCCCAGACAGATGCAACTGTTCTTTTATTGGGTGAAACTGGTACGGGAAAGGAATTGTTTTCAAGGGCAATACATGGAGCAAGTCCCCGTGCCGCATATCCCTTTGTAGCTTTGAATTGCAGTGCATTTAGTAAGGGATTGCTGGAAAGTGAACTTTTTGGCCACAAAGCAGGAGCATTTACCGGGGCAATAAAAGACAAGAAGGGATTAATGGAATTAGCCAACGGTGGCACGCTGTTCCTGGATGAAATCGGAGAATTACATATCGATCTCCAGGCAAAACTATTACGCGTACTGGAGACAAGTGAATTTATTAAGGTAGGAGATATCAAATCCACCAAGGTAAATGTCCGCATTATTGCGGCAACCAATAAGGATATAGATAATGATGTCAAATCAGGTGCGTTCCGCAAGGATTTGTTTTACCGTTTAAACACATTTACCATCGACCTGCCCCCATTGAGGGATAGAAAGGATGACATTCCCTTACTGGCTGAATATTTTTTACATATTTTTTCCTTAAAAACTAACCAGAATATAGAAGAAATGAGTAAGGGCTTTGTTCAGTTTTTAAAAATGCATGACTGGGTTGGTAATATTCGGGAATTGAAAAATGTAATGGAAAGGGCTGTCATTATGGCTAGTGGTTCTCAGTTAACTACTGAAAATCTTCCGCTTGAACTGCAAAACAGAATTTTTATAAGGCAGATCAGTAATTCAAATCTTGATTTAAGCAGTATGGAGAAAATGCATATTCAACGGGTATTGCATCATACAAAGGGGAATAAAGTAGAAACCGCAAAACTCCTGAATATTGGATTGACAACTCTTTACCGGAAAATTGAAGAATACAGTCTTAATGAATCTTACTGGGGTAATCATAACTATGACAAATAAAATTGTTGATATGAAAATAAAGACCTTAAAAAACTGGACACCTTTTTTCATTTTATTCCTGATTGCAATTATTGGTCTTTTTATACCAACACTGCCAAATTTTGATGATGGCAAATATAATGTGGCTGATATAGCGTGGGTTCTGGTAGCAACCGCACTAGTTTTTTTGATGACCCCCGGACTTGCTTTTTTTTACGGAGGCATGGTGAACCGGAAGAATGTGCTTTCCACTATGATGAAAAGTATTGTTGCCGCAGGAGTAGTAGGAGTTCTCTGGATCATCGTCGGATATAGTTTATGTTTTGGAAAAAGTTTTCATGGCATAATTGGAAATCCATTCAGTCATTTATTCTTTAAGGGAGTTGCTTCAGGTTCTTCATGGGTACTTGCACCTACAATTCCAAAAACATTGTTTTCAATGTTCCAATTAATGTTTGCCATAATTACTCCTGGATTGGTCGTAGGTGCTATTGCAGAACGCATGCGGTTTGCTGCTTATGTTTTATTTACAATATTATTCAGTCTTTTTGTATATGCTCCTCTTGCACATTGGAGCTGGCATCCGGACGGATTTTTAGCAAAGATGGGCGCATTGGATTTTGCCGGCGGTACGGTGGTTCATATTTCGGCGGGTTGTGCAGCTCTGGCAGGCGCATTGGTTTTGAAAAGAAGAAAAGTTCATATTGAAAAGATTGAAGAAAAACCTGCCAACATTCCTTATATACTTATAGGTACCGGGCTTCTTTGGTTCGGCTGGTTTGGTTTTAACGCCGGATCTGCCCTTGCAGCAAGCCCCCTCGCAGTATCCGCATTTGCGGCCACAAATACTGCCGCAGCATCAGCCGGGCTATCATGGATGTTTTTTGATGTAGTGCGCGGAAAAAAACCTTCCGTAGTAGGATTCTGCGTCGGTGCTGTCGTCGGTCTTGTGGCAATAACACCAGCTGCGGGATTTGTAGCCATTCCTCAGTCTATTTTTATCGGAGTAGTCGCTGCAGTTATATCCAATATGGTTGTTCAGTTAAAATCCAAAACAGTGGTAGACGATACCCTGGACGTATTTCCCTGCCATGGAATCGGTGGCATGGTCGGTATGCTGATGACAGGTATTTTTGCTACAAAAGCGATCAATGCTTCAGGTAATAACGGATGGGCTTACGGAAATTTCAGTTTTTTTCTTATTCAGTTGAAAGCAATGTTAATAGTTGTCGCTTTTAGTTTCACAGTATCTTTTTTAATTTTTAAATTTATCAACTTCATCGTTCCAATTAGAGTTACTGATAAAGAAGAAGCAGAAGGGTTGGATAAAAGTCAGCACAATGAATATTATGTGCAGGGTACGTTATTAGTTGGAACTCCTGGCGGATTAAGGGAATTTATTAATCCGATTAAGGATTGAAATTTTTAGATCAGGTAAAAAATAGATTTTTAAGGAAACATATCGTTACTTATTTCGAAAGAAAATTTCCAGGCAGTCGCATGCCCTGCTCATCGTCCAATACTTTTTTCATTAGTTTTTGAAGGCCTTTAGGAATGATCTTTATTTCTTCCGGAGTTAACGGTTGCGTGATCTCGAAAAATTCATCTTCATCATCATAGTAACCAAAGTAAATTTCGTACCGTTCGTTGGAATGCAATCTTAAAGAAATTTCTTTATCCTCCTCGTAAATAAACATGCTGATGACGGACCATTGTTCGTTTTCCTCGAATTCAAATCGGATTTCCACCGCGTCCTTACTGACAACATCGGTCACCAGTTTTTCTATCATATCACCGGAGTGGTTTTTTACCAGTTCTTCATAAGTCATATGCAGCTTTTTAATATTTGCTGAAAGTAAATAACTATTTTACTTATGGTAATTTAAATCCCTGTCGCGCCAATAGTTTCCAGATTCCTCCCTCTTTCTTCCAGATCATTAAAACTCCGATTTTTAAGTCCAGGGGTTGTCCTTTGCTGATGCCGCTAATGGTACTGATATTACGGACAATCGCAATATCGCCCGCCGGATTAATATGCTGGTTCGATATATCTATCCTGGAAAATGTAGTTGATCCGGATAAAATATTTTGCATAAATTCTGATTTATTTTCTACAACACCTGTGGAGTGGCCAAAACTCAATTCTTCAGCGGTTAATTTTTCCAGGATGGATTTGTCCTTTGAAATCATAGCTGCGTTCAAATTCGTAATGGACATTTCAACTTCTGAATTGAGGGATTGCGCATTTGTATTCCTGAATGAAAGCAAACAGACGATGAATAAGCACAAACGTATTTTCATAATTTTTAATTGATTTGATTGTTAAAATCACTTCCATAAAAGGTAAGGGTCTCCAACGAAATTATGGAAAATAAAATCTGTATAATAACTTAATATAGCAGCTTCCGGATTAACTTGTTCTCAAATGGGATGCCATGCAAAAAACCCTTTACTATATTGCTTTTCTGATTGTTCTCTCCCTTAGCAGTGAGGCTCAATCGAATAATAAATATGTAGTGCTCGATGCGGCTGCTGACAAGATCAATGAAAAACTCATTGGCTGGTGACGTGATTTTCATGAGTGTCCTGAATTGGGTAACCAGGAAAATGGAAGTGGGTGTGATGCATGCATGCGGTCATAACTCGCATATGGCGATCATGATGGCAGTGGCGGAAGTGATTATTCCATATAGTATAAGTTGCCCTGTCACATTCAATGATCCGGATTTGGTGGCAAAGATGCTGCCCAGTCTTCAACAATCGGCGGGTAGCGACAATGTTATTTTATAGCATCCGGTGACGGGATATGAGGATTTTTCTTTTATTTAAGAGGAATGCCGAAAGGAGGGGATCCGCTCACAGCTCCTTCGCATCATACACCTGATTTTTATATTGATGAAAGTGGATTTCTTCTGGGCGTAAAAACATTTTGTCATTTGGTTGTGGATTACCCTGATGAAGGGCGCAATAAAACCCCGTGAAGAATCACGGGGTTTTTAAACCAAAAGACAAATTAACATGGTTGATTACTCTTTGTAAAGTTCCTGTTGCACTTCGATTTCGTCACCTGCAAATTTTACGATTTTAATATGACTATCATTTTCGAGGTTAACCACATAGACGGGGTCAGATTTTTCAGACCTGATTTCGTTTACATATGAAATGTGGTAACTATCAAAATTATCCTGTATGCGGTGTTTCAGATCAATGGAGAGGCCTGAACCAGGATAACTAAGCAATGTATATTGCCAATATCCGCGGCTGTTATAAAAAACACGGCTAATAACTTTTCCATCATGAAACGTACAATACATCTCATTATTTGGAAGGTTAAACCATGTGGCATCTTTTGCCCCGGCATAGTTCGCATTAAAATGGGCTTTTGCCCGGTCATAGGCACTAACTGGAGCGATTTTGTGCATAGCTGCTGGGACATTTGACGCTGCATGAACGATCGGTTGCAGGCAATAAAGTCCTGCTAAAAAAATTAACTTTTTCATTGTTACTGATTTTTAAATTAATAAATGAACACATGGCGGAGTTGAGCCTCAACCATCATTCTCATGTGTTGCACTAGTCCATGTATAGAATAGCAGTTGTCCAGGTGTAGTTTAGCAGAAGTCCTGGTTTTGAAAATCGACTTTCCGGAGAATCAGTGAAAATATTATTTCTTACTGTTCATATTATTCATGCGATGCGCGTGCCAGAAAATTAATACGCTAAAAATCAACGCAATGAAAAAATAAAACTTTACAATGCCTGTCCGGATATGATACAATGATTGTTTTGTTCGAACAATATAAAATTATCGTTCTTAAAATAAGACGTGAGTTTTAGGAAAATGTTGCACCCGCTTAAATTATTTATAAAAGAATTTTGTAAAATTTTAATCTGGAATAAAAAATTTGCAGATTCTTCACAATGTTAATATTTCATTAACTTAAATATGCAAGGGCAATTCCGCAGGGCAGCTTCTTTTTTTCGGTCAGCATATCTGATTCGTCATTTATGCTTCTGAAATATTGAAGGGCCATTACCAGGATCATTAGTTTACCCGGTTCTGTTGCGGTGCGCAAGGTCTGAACAGGCAGATCAAATATTTCAACATTTACCGGTATTTCTATCACAACTTTACCATAATCTTTTGCTTCATTTGTATCAAGATCAATTCCTATCAATATCATTTTACATTTATACCGGTTGGCATAGATATAATTTGGAATGGATTCCTTTGTTCTGAAATAAGGCAGACTGATCTCCAGGTTATCAGGAGTAATCATTTTTACCGATACTTTCAGAAAACTCATATTGCTTAAATCGGCTTCATCGTTAAATTGAAAATCTTTTAAATAAGGAAGCCCGCCTGATATATCTACCGGGACAGAAATCTGTTTTTCCTTCCAGCTGAAGAATTTATTCAGGGCGCCTGTAAATTTATATGTGACCTGGATATCATTTTTACAGGGGTTTATGTATTGTATAAGGTGCCGAATCTGGCTGCCCAAACGACTTGCTTTTCCAAAATTTAAACCGCTTTTAACGGAAGCTTCTGTCCTTTTAAATTTACGGGGTTTGGCACGTATGCACTGTTTACCCTTCCAGTTATAATAGATAAATTCTCCAAGTGTTCCCTTACGGGAATTATTTTCCAGTTTCGCCATAACGGGATATTAAAAAGTAAAAACCTGTTGTTCTACAGGATTACTTGTTTTCTTTTAGTAAAAATATAAACGAATCCATATAAATTCCAAAAAAAGTCCATAGTAAATGCAATATTTGATGGATTTACTATGGACTTGATATGGACTTACTATGGATTTACTATGGACTACTATAAAATGATACAATAGATTATATTAAATACTACTGGTTGATTATTATTAAGTTACAGTTGAAGTGGAAATATTTAATCATTTAATCGTCAGGGTTTATTCCAAAGGGGATTTGTCTTCAGGATTTTGCTGTAAACGGGGCATTGCTTTATATGCGCACCTGCCAGATATCCAATACTCGTTAAAAATTCATTTACGATCTCGCCACCGGTAAAGCGAAAAGTGCTCTTAAAAAGTTTTACCCATTCATCTTTGGTTTTAGGATGATTTGATTCCAGCCATTTTTCGAATGAACCATATTGTTTTTGCAATTGAAGAATTGTTTTTGCATTTTCAATGGCGGCATTAATTTTTAACCGGTTTCTGATAATGCCCGGATCTGCCAAAAGTCTTTCCCTGTCGGCGTCTTTATATGCCGCTACTTTTTTTATATTGAAGTTGTGGTAAGCTTTCCTAAAATTTGGCTCTTTCTTTAAAATAGTTTCCCAGCTCAGGCCTGCCTGGTTGATTTCTAAAATGAGCCTGCCGAAGAGTTCATTATCATTATGAATGGGAAAGCCATAGTGATTATCGTGGTAGGCTTTGTGCAAATCTTTTTTTGCTCCGGACATTGTTTCTATAAAACTGCAGTATGACATTTGATTTTGTTTTAGTATGATATTGCTATTGTAAATAGTAGGACTAAAATTTGTAATTGATGTTTATTTATTTTAGTCGATTAGGTATTTAATGTAACAAAATTCTATTAAACTATAATTATACTGAAAACGCAGGTATTCTGTAATTTGCCGCGGATTCCGATAAACGGAGCTAACTGCCGAATAACCGATTGTATGAGATATACCGCTTTTTCGCTGGTCCTGTGCTTGCTGTCAATGACTGGTTATTCCCAAAAATATACTGACAATCTGCTTACCAGGCTTGATTCTGCTATAACGGAAGTACCGCATTATGATCAGAAAAAAATTCAAAGGATAAACGTCCTTCGTGACAGGGTACTTAAAAATCCTTCAGTCAACATTTATGACAATTACCTGGATCTTTACAAGGAGTATAACATTTTTAATTATGATTCGGCTTATACTTATGCAAGAAGAATGCAACAATTTGCCGTTCAGCAAAACAATGCGGACCTTATAGCCTATGCCAAGATTAAACTTGGATTTATCCTTCTTTCCTCCGGCATGTTCAAGGAGGTATTTGATACCCTGGGCACGATCAACCTGAAGGTGCTGGCACCGGATCAGAAAGCAGAATATTATACGCTGATGGCCCGTTGTTATTATGATCTGGCGGATTATGATCACGACGATTTCTATGCTCCCCAGCACAATGCGAAGGGAAATCAATACCTGGATTCTTCCTTACTGCTTCTCGATAAATCTTCTTTCGAGTACGCATATTATAATGGTCTGAGAAATATCCGGTCAGGACAAATAGCAGAAGCGCTGGACTATTTCAATAAGGTTTTAAAGCAAAAAGATCTTTCGCTGCATCAATTGGCGCTCACTACCTCAACCCTGAGTGATATTTATATCCGGAAGGGGCAAACCGATACTGCTATTAATTTACTGGTTCGTGCCGCTATCGCTGATATTCAGTCTTCTACCAAAGAAACCTCAGCCATTTTTAATCTGGCTTCTTTACTTTTCAAAAGCAGGGAGATTCAAAGAGCTTCTGTTTATATTCAGAAAGCGGTGGATGATGCGGTTTTTTATGGCGCGCGTCAGCGGAAAGTGCAGTTAAGCGCTGTATTACCACTGATTGAAGCAGAAAAGATCAGCCAGGTGGAAAATCAGAAAAAAATCCTGATCGCCTATTCTGTTGGCGCCACATTTCTGCTGTTGGTTGTAATTGTGCTGGCAATTATCATATTCCGCCAGGTTAATAAACTTAAGCTGGCGAAAAAAATCATTACCCTTGCAAACGAACAGCAGCATGACATTAATAACAAGCTTATAGAAGCCAACAAGATCAAGGAAGAGTATATTGGATATTTTTTCAATGTAAACTCCGATTTCTTTGCTAAAATCGAGAGGTTTAAAAAATCAGTAGATCAGAAAATAAGCGACAGAAGATTTGATGAGATCAAATTCCTGGTGAACAATATTAATCTTAAACAGGAAAAAGAAGAACTTCTTAAAAATTTCGACAAAGTTTTTCTTAAACTCTTCCCGGAATTTGTCGCTGAATTTAATTTCCTTTTTAAAAAGGAAGACCAGATAAAACTCAAAGACAACGAATTGCTCACCACGGACCTGCGCATCTTTGCACTTATAAGAATGGGAATTCATGACAACGAAAAAATTGCACAGATTTTAGAATATTCGGTGAATACAGTTTACACATATAAAACGAAGATTAAAAACAAATCGATCGTTCCCAACGACGAATTCGAGCAGCGGATCATGGAGATAAAAACCATGTAACCTTCCTATTCCTTATATATATGGATATTAGTAATATGTTTGTAACATATTATAATTCAATTATTTATAATAAGATTAACTACCATTTTTTGAATATTATTTATATTCTGTCCATATAAATTGTAACAGCTTTCAAATCTTAGTTTTTTTGAATCTTCCTAACGATTCATCAAAATAATTGCTTTTATGAAAAAAATCAGGTTGCTAAAAAGGCTGCTAAACAGCCTATGCCTTCTTTTTATTCTCCAGTCATCTTTTGCGCAAACGACCGAGGTTCAGAGAACAACAACAGAGGTTCAGGGAACAATAACAGATGATAAGGGTAATCCTTTAGAAGGAGTAAGCATTACCCCGAAAGGATTAACAACAGGCGTTACAACTTCGTCTGCCGGTTATTTCCGGATCAGTGTAAATCCCAAAACAAAGTCATTAGTCGTTTCTTACGTAGGTTATGAAACGCGTGAAATTTCTTTGAAAGGAGAATCAATCTTAACCATAGCATTGGAGCGCACGCGTTCCAATCTTGACGAAGTAGTCGTTGTCGGATACGGTACGCAGAAGCGGAGAGACCTTACAGGTTCTGTTTCTTCCGTAGGCGGAAATTCCATTAAGGACCTTCCCGTGACCAGTGCGGCAGGAGCATTGCAGGGCAGGGCTGCGGGGGTGGAAGTTATAAAGAATTCAGGTGCACCTGATGCCCAGCCTACCATAATTATCAGAGGCCTTTCCTCTTTACATCAGCCGAATCCTTTGTACATAGTAGACGGTGTGCAGGTAGCGGTAGATAATATCAATGTACAGGATATTGCCAGTATTGATATCTTGAAAGATGCGAGTGCGGCGGCCATTTACGGGTCAGCTGCGGCGGGTGGCGTGATCATCATCACTACAAAAAAAGGGATTGGTTCAAAACCTGCGATCAGTTTCAATATGCGTTATGGCGTGACGAAACCTGAGCTGGTCAGTCTCCTCGACCGAAACGGTTATATCAAAATGGAGAATGTGCTGAACCCACAATTCTTTCAGAATGCCACACAAACGGATACCCTCGCAAATACAGACTGGGTGCATACTTTATACCGGAATGGCAACGAGCAGAATTATAATCTATCTGTATCCGGTTCTTCTCCTGTCGTGAACTATTTATTTTCCGGGTTTTATAATCCACAGAAAGGAATTTTTCTAAATAATTATTCCAATATCGGCGGAATCCGTATCAATACAGATTTCAAATTGGGAGACTATATCAGGATCGGAGAAAATTTAGCTCTTTCCATGCGTACAACTTCACCGCTTGGACCGGTGGAATCGATGCTGAAAAATGCACCGTTCCGTTCTCTTCCGATCATTCCGTTATACAATGAAGACGGGACATACGGGACGGTTCCACCGGGTTATGGAATTAGTTTTGGAGGACCGAATCCACTTGGTGTAGTAAACTCCGCTAACCTGAACAATACAAAAGATTATCTCCAGGGAAATGTTTATGCTGAGATTAAATTACCATTACACCTTACATTCAAAACGAACGTCGGTTATTCATACTACAATGAAAACGAAAATTATTTCCAGAATAACCAAAATTTTGGCCCCGGTACACCATCAACCAATTCCCTCAACAAGTATTCGATCCTGAGCACAGCGGTTTTGAGCAATTATATACTTACCTACGATCAGACCATTGGAAAAAGCCATATCAATGCAATAATTGGTTATGAGCAAATCACATCCGACTATAATAATATTAATTCTACAGAAAGCGCGGTCGGATTACCGGGCTATTCCTTTGTTCAGACTTCTGCTTCCACTATTTCAGTGTCCGGCAAGGATGATCCGAATGGTTTGATCAAATCCGTATTCGGAAGGCTGAATTATAATTTCGATAACCGGTATTTGATTTCAGGCTCCATTCGTCAGGATGCAAACTATACTGTATTCGGACCTAATAAACAAAAAGGGGTTTTCGGTTCTGTTTCCGCGGGCTGGAATATTGGTGAAGAAGATTTTTTTAAACACAATGTTTCATTCTTCAACTCGCTTAAACTCCGGGGAAGTTATGGAAGCCTTGGAAATAGTAATATCCCGCCTTACTCATATGTTGCAACCTATAGTCAGTTCAATGGTAGCAGCGGAATCGCCAACGGAGGACAGAATTTTGCACCAAACGCTCCTTTGCTGATTGCCAATTCTATCAATTCAGTACCGAATCCAAACCTGCATTGGGAAACCGTTTATGAAACAGATTTGGGAATTGACGGAGAAGCCTTAAAGGGGAAATTATATTTTACCCTTGAATGGTACAACCGGATCACGAAGAATATGTTGTACGCATTACCGTTGCCACAGAGTTCCGGATTTACTGCACCTTATTTTGTGAATATAGGAGAGGTCAGTAGCAAAGGCTATGATATCACATTAGGATACAGGGACCATGCTGGTAAATTTGGTTATGATGTCAGTGTTACTGCAGGGTTCAATAAAAATATCGTAACGAATCTTGATAATATTACTAATGACGCATTATACGACGGACGAAATTATTTTAACAACCTGGATCAGAGTGGTTACAATCTGATGGGTGCTGCCCCGCTTACGATAACAAAAGCCGGACTGCCCTTTGGTTCATTCTATGGCTATAAGGTATTAGGAATTTTTAAAACAGATGCTGATGCCGCTTCCCAGACAGTGAATGGCAAACCGGCCCACGCGGGTGATCTTCAGTTCCAGGACTTGGACAAAAATGGGGTTATTGATGGCAGTGACCGCCAGGTAATCGGAAATCCAAATCCAAAACTGGTTTACGGTATTCATATCGTATTAAACTACGAAGGCTTTGACATGGCTGCCCTTTTCAACGGTGTTGCAGGTGTGGATCTTTTCAATGGTGTGAAAGCGTATGAACAGTTCCCTTTTTCTGACGGGAACACTACCAGCAAGATATTTGGCGATTCCTATTTCGGAACCAACGGGCTGACGAATCAACCAAGGGCTATTGCACCGGATAAATCGCTGGACCCAAACGGAAACTACAATTCCGTAAACAGTTATTTTGTTGAAAACGGCAGCTATTTAAAATTGAAAAACCTGCAGATCGGTTATACTTTTTCCAATAGCCTGCTCTCTAAGATCAGTGTTAAATCCGCGCGGCTTTATGTGATGGGCAATAATCTTTTTACGATCACTAAATATTCAGGGCTTGATCCGGAACTTGGAAGTTCCTATTCACTGCAATCTGCCTCAGGTTTCGTAGGTACTTCAGTGGGTGTAACAACAAGGGGAGTTGATGCTGTTCCTCAGTATCCGCAAACCCGCCTTTATTCAGTAGGCCTGGACGTTAATTTCTAATCTTCTTAAATCTAATAAAATGTATAAAAAAATATTTTCATTCATCCTGGTCCTGGCTATAATGACCGGCTGCACCAAGGCTCCCAAGTCGGAGGTGAGTCCTACGGACCAATATGCTACTGCAAATTATCCTGCAACACTGGGCGATGTGAATAGTATACTGACTTCCTGTTATTCAAATTTGCGGGATCAGAATCTGTTCGGGTTTAATTTTTTAACGAAAATGATGGCGAATTCCACTCATGCAGCCAATTCAAATTATAGTGATCCGGAATGGGCAGGTTTTATAGCCATGAATACACTTGCACCAACTGACGGATTTGTCGGCGGTGTATGGCAGGCTTTATTTACCGGTGTTAAGAATTGTAACGTTGCACTTGCCGGCGCAGATCTGTTTGCTGCTAAATACATGAAACCTGATCAACAGCAATCGCTTGATTATGCAAGAGGCCAGGCTTATTTCCTTCGCGCCTACTATTATTTTGAACTGGAAAATTTATTCGGTGAGGATTACCTGCTGAACCCGACTCCAACCGATACACTTGGCGTTCCTCTTTTTATAGGATTGCCAGCCAGTCTCGCAGCGACACAGCAACCACGCAGTTCAATCAAAGCTGTGTGGGCGCAAATCATCAGCGATCTGCAAAAAGCAGCAACCTTATTGAAAGGACAGGTGTGGACTGGCAATGATCTTGGTAGAGCAACTGAATGGTCCGCTAAATCTTTGCTTGGAAAAGCATATGTCTTCACGAAAGACTGGGCAGATGCGAAAACTACCCTGATTGATGTGATCCAGAACAGTGGCAAAACCCTGATGCCTTATGCCATGTACAGGGATGCATTTATCGGCATCTCAGCGAATGAATTCAATCAGGAATCCCTTTTTGAATTAAATGTTGATAACGATGCAAAAGGCGGTTACGGTGTATACAGCGGAGCAGCGAATGCAACCACGATCAATGGATTGATCTGGGCTCCTTATTCACTGGGAGCTGATGGAACAGAACAATCTTCAAATCCTTTAGGCTATGGAAATGAAGAACCTCATGATAAAAATATATTGCGATTTGGATTTAACCTTGGAACATATACACTGGTAAACAATCCGAATTTCGATAATACAAAACCTGCTAGTTACAGTAATCCTAAAATGGTAATGGATCCTGTTTACAGGGCAAAATCCATTGCTGCCCGTTCAAATGGCACTGTTGATCCACGCCTCTATGTAAATACATTGCAACCCTGGGTTGACTCAGTTCAATTTGATGGAGTGCACTGGTTTCCTGTTTCAAGGCCAAATTATATTTTTGGTGATGCCAATCCAAACAGTGAATATGGTTTCAGTGAGAGGAAATATGCTCCCATTTTTAACAGTATGAATAGTATACCATCTGAAGGATGTAATCAGTATATCCTTCGGCTGGCCGATATTTACCTGTTGTATGCAGAAACAGCTGCAGCGAGCGGCGACAATGCAACTGCTATTGAATATCTCAACAAAGTAAGACGCAGGGCTTATAATCTCCCGGTTGATGCCCCTTCTGCAATGGATTATATAAGCCTTACAGATGCCACACCTGCCAGCAATGCCGGCGATCCGGTATTGGGAAATAATCCGCTTTATTATGAAAGGTGGGCCGAATTATTCAATGAAGGCGCCTGGTGGTTTGATATGTGCCGCTGGCATCTCGGGAAATCAGAAGCTGCTTTTTATGTAACAGCAAGAACTCTGAATGGCGCACCATTCGTGTGGGATGATAAGAATTATGCGTGGCCAATCCCGATAACAGAAATCAATTCAAATCCAAAAGTGGCCTCACAGCAAAATCCTGGCTATTAATCATAATAGCAAACGGTGCTAAGTAATTTGCGAATTTGGGAATTATCATATAATTCCTAAATTCCCGGATTACCCCCGTTTGTTTATTTAACCAGCTACTATGTATCTTGTCAGCCTGATCTGTAAGGATAGATGGAAAGTTCTGTTGTTTGTGGTAAACTTTATCTTCGGAAGTATTGTTGCGCAAAACCCCGGTAAAAATGAAGATGAATTGAGCCTTCCGATAAGCGACAGGAAATTAGTAATCGCTCACTGTATGACCAATATTATCCGTTTTAAAGGGCATAAGTTTGAAGACAGTTGCGATCCGGCTTATTACTCTTCATCGGGAAATATTACAGCTTCCATTGGAGGCCTTACACAGGTATTGCCTATGGAAGATTCTTATTTAAAGAACGCTACTCTCGATAGTGCAGTCGCTTTCGAAATGCGGGCGGCGCTGGCCAGTGGCATAGATGGTTTTCAATTTTACTATCCACTCGGAACAGAAAGCTGGGACAACATTATCAAAGCCTATTTCAGAGTGGCCGAAAAACAACATATCCCGTTTTATTTTACATTTTGCATTTCCCACCCTTCCGGAGGTAATCAGGAAAGCAGGATCGCATCCTATGCGAAAAGGATAAATGATATTTTCAGTGAGGTTGGCAAAAATAATTCACATTGGCTCCGGACGCCTGAAGGCAGACTAATCGTTTACTTATGGAATGGAGATGGTCTGGCAGATATTCCGGCAGATCTGAACGGTTTACCAGGATCTTACTATATTGCTTTTGCTTATAAAAAATTAGCGGATGCTGTTCACGATAAATTCGCGTGTTCATTTCTCATCAATGAACAAATCAGCAGCAAAAAGCTGAACGAATACCTGGATTATTTTCCTGCATGCTGGATTTGGACGCTTCCCTATACAAAAAATTATATCGGAAAATTGGTGTCAGCCACCTGCAAAAAAAGGAAAAGGACTTTTATGGGCTCGGCCTTCTGTGATTTTTACACTTCCAAACTACTTGAGCGCGGCACCTGGAATATTTTTAGTGCAGAAGGCGCCGCAGCGGCCGGAATTGAAAAATCAGAAAGAAAATATATTATTACGGGGCTTTCTTACAATTTCAGGAAACTATTGGAATTCGCTATTCATGAAGATGTTCCAATCATGAATATCATAACCTGGAATGATTATCCGGAGGGACATCACCTGGCCCCTGAAATAAATCACAATGAGGGATTTTCTATTTTACTGAATTACTATAAAACGGTGTGGAAAAAAATATCTTCTCCTTATTATGGTAAAGACATAGCGGTTGTTTTTTTTAAGAAGTATAAACATAATACGGTTCCTCAACCTTTTCATTTTAAATTAGTCGAAATAGAAAATGGGATCGAGCCAGCCATGGAAGATTCAATAGAAGTCATTACCTTGCTAACGCAGCCATCCATACTTGAAGTGAATGGTTATTCAAGGCATGTTGACGCAGGATTCAGAGATTCAAAATTCAGGCAGGATACAGGATTCGTTAGGATTAATTTAAATCGCGACGGATCAACTGTTCTGCAATTTACCACTCCTCAAAAAATCACCCTACATCCTAACCGGACAGACAGGTTAACTTATTCTTACAGCAGTGAATATGATCAATTTTACGAACCACTTTTTGGCAAGGATCTTAAGGAAGCCCAACATTCGCAATCTACATCCGTTCTGAATCAATAAATCAATCTAATTAAAATAACACATGATTTTTAAAAAGGCTTGTATATACATATTATGTTTCACGACGTTTCAATCTTCCTTGGCGCAATCAAAAAAAGCAGCTTCTGTCAGCATTGGGAAAATAAGTCTTCAGTTCACCCTTGATGAAAGCGGCAAACCTGCCTATTCGGTTTCTTTTAATCAAAAACCATTTATCCTTTCATCAGCATTAGGATTTTCACTTGATTGCGACTCGATATTTTATAAGGATTTTATAATGACCGGATCGGAAGAAAAATCCGTTGATGAAAACTGGCAACCGGTTTGGGGTGAGCTTAAGAATATCCGCAATCACTACAAGCAGCTGGTGGTGCATCTTGTAAAGCAAAATTCACCCTACCGTTTATTAGATATAGAATTCAGGGTTTTTGAAGATGGAGTAGGATTCCGATATGAATTTCCGGGACAGCCAGGCCTTAAATACTTTATTGTGAAAGATGAACTGACCCATTTCAATTTAACCGGCGATCATCAGGCTTTCTGGATACCGGGCGACTATGATACTAATGAATATCCTTACACAACCTGTACCCTTAGCACCATCGACAATAAGCAGTTAGTGGAATCCAGTACGGCCATTGCGGTAAGGGTTGCGCCAGACCGATATGCCGTGCAAACCCCGCTATTGCTGAAAACGGCGGAAGGATTATATATAAATATCCATGAAGCTGCACTGATGGATTATGCTGCGATGCAACTTCATGTGGATGGAGCAACGGATCAGTTGTCGGCCCGTCTTGTTCCTGATGCCGTTGGAAATAAAGCATATTTGCATGCCCCCTTTCATACACCATGGAGAACCATTATAGTCAGCGACAAAGCAACGGATATTCTTTCTTCAAAAATGATTTTAAACCTGAATGACCCATCCGCAATAGCCAATACCAGTTGGATAAAGCCGATGAAATTTGTAGGCATTTGGTGGGAGATGCAAACCGGTAAAAGTACCTGGAGTTATTCAGACTTTCCTGACAGCATTAACGCAGAGGGGAAACTAATTCCCAATAAAAAACACGGGGCTAATACAGCCAATGTAAAACGATATATTGATTTTGCTGCCGCCAACGGCATACAGGGAGTATTGGTGGAAGGATGGAATACAGGTTGGGAAGACTGGTTCGGAAACTGGAAAGAAAATGTATTTGATTTTGTAACCCCCTATCCGGATTTTGATGTGAATGATATAAAAGATTATGCAAACCGTAAAGGCGTTCAGATCATCATGCACAATGAAACCTCCGGTTCGGCAACCAATTATGAAAGGCAGATGGATACGGCTTTTCGCTTCATGAATAATCACGGATATCATTCCGTTAAGACTGGATATGTTGGAAAGATTATTCCGCGGGGTGAACATCACGACGGGCAATGGATGATAAACCATTACCTGCGCGCAATTAAAAGAGCAGCATATTACCAGGTGATGATAGATGAACACGAACCTGTTCGTCCGACCGGTTTGCAAAGGACCTATCCAAACTTTATGGCCAGTGAGGCGGCAAGAGGAAATGAATATAATGCCTTTGCTGACGGCAACCAACCGGAACACGAAACGATACTGCCTTTCACCCGGCTGATGGGAGGGCCGATGGATTATACACCCGGCATTTTCAAACTCAATCATTACTCCCGCGACAGCAGCCGCCGGGTTCACACTACTCTTGCCAAACAGCTGGCCCTTTATGTTACTCTGTATAGTCCTCTGCAAATGGTGGCAGATCTTCCTGAAAATTATGCGGGGCATATGGATGCGTTTCAATTCATCAAAGATGTGCCTACGGACTGGGATGATACCCGCATCCTGGAAGCGGAGCCCGGGGATTATATTCTGATCGCCCGCAAACAAAAAAATGGAAATGCATGGTTTATCGGCGCCATTACGGATGAGCATCGTCGTGAAATGACCGCCGATCTTTCTTTCCTCGAAAAAGGGAAGAGTTATGAAGCCACTCTTTATGAAGATGCAGACAATGCCGACTGGCTGCAAAATCCGGAAGCGTATCGCATTAGAAAGATTAAAGTGGATCAGTCAAGCCAGCTGATCTTAAAACTCGCACCCGGCGGTGGAGCGGCGGTTTCAATCAAACCATTATTTTAAGGTATCGATTCCACTGATATCTTTATCTTGTTGTAAATAATCTGATGAAGAAACGCAGCATTTATTATCTACTGACAGGCCTTCTGCTGGTGTGTTGTTTCTTAAGCATTGGACAAAATTTAACAAAGAAGCACACTTTCCATGTACTGGTCCTGACGGAAAGAGGCGGGATACATGAAGGATTTGTAGTTGCTGCACTGGACTGGCTGAAAGATTTCTCCGTTGAACAGAATTTTGAATTCGAGGTCATTAACAAAACGGATTCAATAAGTGACGCATACTTGTCGCATTACCAGGTATTCATACAACTGAATTATCCTCCTTATATGTGGACTGATCAATCCAAGGCAGCATTTATTCAATATATGGAAGATGGAAAGGGCGGATGGATCGGTTTTCATCATGCATCCCTGCTGGGTGAATTTGACGGTTACCCTATGTGGGATTGGTTTTCGCAATTCATGGGAGGCATACGCTGGAAAAACTATATCGCAGCAAGGGCGACTGCAACTGTTCATGTGGAGGATAAAAATCATCCTGTAATGAAAGGACTGCCTGAAACTTTTTCAATACCCGATGATGAATGGTATACATACGATAAGGATCCCCGGCCGAATGTTCATGTAATCGCTAATGTAGATGAATCAAGTTATCAACCGCCTTCAGACATAAAAATGGGCGATCATCCGGTAATCTGGTCAAACGATAAAATGAAAGCGCGCAACATCTACTTTCAGATGGGTCATCATGCCAATATATTTCATTCAGCAGAATTCAAAAAAATGTTTGCCAATGCCATTCTCTGGGCAGCAGGAAAGGATCCTGTCAACTAGAATTGTTACAGAATCGTTATAACATGTTACAGATTCGTTATAGCGCAAATCAAAGACATCCTACGAATATTATTTGCGTTATTCAGGTAAATCAAATGCGTATATATGAAAAAGTTAATGATCATTTTGATCTGTGCAGGATTCGCTTATGGAGCAGAGGCTCAAAGCCATGGGGGAGTAGCTGGGGTGCATAGCTATGGGTATATTGTTCAGCCCCGAATAAGCGTAGGTTTTGGTTATTATCCTTTCTACAGCCCGTTCGGGTATTATGGATTACCATATGGGGCTTACTATCCTTACGGTGCTGCATATGCCCGCCCAAGTAATCTGGAGAGGAAGGAAAACGAAATCAGATCGGATTATTCTGACAGGATTTTTTCTGTCCATCAGGACAGCAGCCTTACATCAAAACAGAAACGCCAGGAGATCCGCGCTTTAAAGAAACAGAGAAAACAGGATATTCATGACCTGGTGGTGAATTATCACAAACAACCTGTGACTAAATAAACAATTTTTCTGCAAGTACTATTAAAAGATCTGAAAAGATTATTTATTGCTTATAAGTCCAATGCCTAAAATTATTGTGCTTGCGGCCAATATAAATATTCCAAAATATAAAATAGAAATCAGGCTGTTTGGTTTTGTAATATTCTTACCGGAAGCACTTGCAAAAAAACCTCCACTTACAAGTATGGCTGCCAGTGGAAAGCCTGTGCGTACAAATAATTCCAAGGCCCTGTTTAAGCTGGAATAGTCTGTCAGAATCTGGGCAATAAGTGCAAATATTACCAGCACTCCCGCATGCGCATGACCGGCCCGAAACATGGATTTCTGGAAATCGGTCAGCGCTAATTTCTGTCTCCCCGAAAGGATGGATAATAAAAAATATCCGCCATATTGAATGGTGGGTACAGTAAGAAGAATTATACCACAGGTAATTTTTGTTTCTGGTGTCATATCCTTGTAACTAAAGTCATTGGCTAAACGTCATAGAAATTTAATCAAAAGATCCTTTTTGGCGGACGAAATGGGGAAATAATCCGTTCAAAACTGAACAGCCAGGATATCATTAGCGTACACCTATAACGACGTATCAACTGTAATGTAATGATTATGAATATATTGCAGAATTGGCACCTTTTAGGATATTTAAGCTGCAAGTTTCAGGTAACAGAATAAAATACGATCCATGATAAAGAACTTACTACGAATTGCCTTTCGCAATTTTAAAAAAGACAAATGGTACAGCATACTAAATGTATTGGGACTCACCCTGGGTATTACATTCAGTCTGTTCCTGATTTTTTATATCACAGATGAACTGAACTACGACAGATACAATGAAAAGGCTGACCGCATTGTCAGGATCGTTTCTTATATACAGGAGAAAGATAAAAATACGGATTGGACAGTCACGCAACTTCCGCTTGCAGCTACTCTAAAGAAAGATTTTCCCGAAGTGGAAGAATCTGCCAGACTGCTTAACAGGGAAAGGACATTGTTCAAAAAGGGCAATGATGGTTTCTATGAAACAAAAATATATTATGCTGACAGCAGCATCTTCAACATATTCTCTTACAAGTTTGTAGAAGGGAATGCCGCTAATGCCCTGAATAAGCCGAACAGTATTGTTATTTCTAAAACACTTGCTGAAAAATATTTTGGCAAGAATGCACAAGCGGTCGGCCAGACTATGAAAACGGTGTATGACTTGTATAAGGTTACAGGAGTCATAGAAGATGTTCCCAAAAATTCTCATTTGCGATTCGACATGCTGATATCCTTATCCACGATTTTAAAAGGTGCAAATGACGGCCAGGACAACTGGGGTAGTTTTAACAACTTCACATATGTCCTGCTGAAACCGGGCACCAGTGCGGAAACTTTTAATAAAAAACTGATACCCATGTATGACAAGTATATGGCGCCGATTTTCGCAAAATTTAATGTGAAGATTCATTACGGTGTAATGCCTATCACATTTATTCATCTTCATTCTAAACTGGAGGGGGAACCTGAAGAGACAGGCGACATGTCGTATATATGGATTTTCTCTGCTGTGGCTTTTTTTATGCTGCTGATCGCTTGTATTAATTATATGAATCTGACAACCGCCAGGTCTGCGCGGAGGGCAAAGGAAATTGGTATCCGTAAAGTAGCAGGATCCACAAAAAAACAACTGGTGGGACAATTTTTAAGTGAGTCATTACTTACGGCATTTGTTTCCCTGTTACTAAGTATTATACTGGTTATTTTATTTATACCAGTCTTCAATTCCATTTCCGGAAAGGAATTCACTATGCAAACCCTTTTGCAACCTTTTAATATCTTTTTGCTGATTGGTATTCTTTTATTTACCGGACTGGTGGGCGGAAGTTATCCTGCATTTTATCTTTCGAGTTTTCAGCCTGTGAGTATTTTAAAAGGTGCATTGTCAAAAGCGTCAGGCAATGTAAATCTGCGTCGTTCACTGGTCGTATTACAATTTTCCATTTCCATGATCATGCTGATCTGTACCTGGGTGGTGTATTCACAGCTTTCCTATTTAAGAAAGAAGGATGTTGGCTATAATAAAGATCAGGTAATGACCATAACTGTGAATACTGGTGAGGATGAACGGAGTAAGATATTTGCCATGAACAATGAACTCCGTAATCTTCCGGGGGTAAAGACAGTCGGAACGGCTAATAACTATCCGGGATCACCGGGAATCAACCTGAACCTTTTTACTGTTCAGACAAATACCGGGCATGTTGACAAGGGTATAGAAGATTATGGTATTGATGAAAATTACCTGGCTGCACTGGGCATTCCTATTGTGAAGGGCCGCAATTTTTCAGGTCCGGCTGATACATTGCATAGTATTCTGGTGAATGAAGCGATGGTAAAACATTTTTCATGGGATAATGCAATTGGAAAGCGTGTTACATTTCCCAGCGATACTTCAGGGCACTATCTTGAAGTCGTTGGTGTGGTAAAAGATTTCAACCAGAAATCCCTGTATAATACGATTGCACCCCTTATTTTATTTTATTCACCTAACAGTAATATCATTCAGGTAAAACTTAATTCAGGCGATATCAAAACTTCTATCGCAAAGTCTGAATCTGTCTGGAAGAAATATTTTACCCAGTTGCCTTTTGAATATAAATTTTTGGATGAGGATTTTAATTCTCAATATGCTGCCGATCAGAAGAGAGGAAAGATATTCGCCGCATTTTCTGTAATCACCATTATTATTACCTGCCTTGGATTGCTGGGCCTCACTGCATTTACCACACAGCAAAAGCAAAAGGAAATCAGTATTCGAAGGGTTTTAGGCGCCAGCATATTAGAAGTAGTTACCCTGGTTACCAGAAACTATTTATGGTTGTCATTGATAGCAGCTTTCATTGCATTTCCTGTTGCCTGGTTTTTTATGAATAACTGGTTAAATATATTTCCTTATAATGCCGGAATATCTCCAGTTCCATTCATATTGTCGGCCCTGGTAATTGTAATTACTGCGGTCATAACGGCGATGTTTCATTCTGCAAGAGCAGCTGTGGCCAGCCCGGCAAAAATATTAAAGACGGAATAAAAATGTAAATTTGTTATCGCCGAATAATTATTCAATAGAAGCGATATTATATGATGTTTCTATTTTTAATAAGCGCAGCCATTTACTTTATTCCTGCCATTGTTGCTTTTGACAGAAGAAAAAGTAACAGGTATGCTATTTTGATGTTGAATATTTTTCTGGGTTGGACCTTTGTTGGATGGATCGTTGCGCTCGTTTGGGCTTTCACTCATGAAACTGTGGACAAACGCTACAACTAATCCAATATAATTAAGACCAATCTCCTGGAAATAATCCCTGGTACGATTATTATTGCCTGTTTCGGGCAGAATGATCCTTATGATCCGGCACACCTTTGCCCTCTGTTATTAATTTGTAAAGACTTTCTTTTACATAATGGTTCCAGCCTTTTGTGCAATCTTCAAAGCATTCGATTCCCGGTCCGAGGCCAATATGCGTCATATCAATCCGGGTGGAATTATTGGAAGATGAAATTTCCCAAAGGATATTCGTATCCTTCCATTCCTTTTTGTTATTCATCCAGTGCAGATTACAGTCCAGCACCAGCCAGTTTATTTTTTCTCCGGGAATCATTTCAGTTATTTTAAAACGGGAGAAAGTTTCACCAAAGGTTACTTTGAATAAATCGTTCAGTTTATTAGTGCTTCCTTCGGTATTTTCCGTCCACCATGATTTAACCTGATTTATGGCTTCTGTTGCCTGTTGTGGTGAAACATTTACCATAATAGTGGCATGATAATCTGTTTGAATACTTGTTTTCATTTTTTTGTTTTTTTATTGAGTAAATCTTCCAGTTTTTTCAACTTGTTCTGCCAGAACTGGTCGAAGTAACTGATCCATTCCTGCAGATCATTAAATCCTTTTTGATTGAGTTTACAATGACGTTCCCGGCCCAGGTCCTGAATCGATATAAAGCCTGCGGAATACAGAATTTTAATATGTTTTGAAACCGCCGGTCTTGTCATATCAAAATTTTGCGCGAGGGAATTGATGGTCAGGCTTTCTTTGGAAAGCAGGCGAAGTATAAGTCGCCGGTTTGGATCACTAAGTGCCTGGAAAGGATCAATTGCTGGCTGTTTCATTTTTCATTTTTGTTGAAATCAAACCTTCGATCTTATTCACATTTGTCTGCCATCCGGTATTCATAGCCTTGAAATGCACGGGGTTTTCGGTTCCACTGAAGCCTGTATGTTCCAGTATAAGCTCTGTACCGCCATTTTTTGATGCGAGAGTCCAGGTAACCAAGGAGTCAATGACTATTTCACCTTTGCGCGGACCGTATTTCCATGAATATGAAATTCTTTTCAGGGGTAAAACTTCCATGACCTCGCAATAAATATTTCCATCAAATTCCATCTCTGGATGGGATCCGGCCCTGAACATGAATTTCTGTCCTACAATGGGCCTAAAGTCATTTTTCATCAGCCACTGACTCAGCAGTTCGCTGTTTGTTAAGTATTCCCAAATGATTTCCGCCGGATGGGAAAAGAACCAGCTGTGTTTTATTTCTTTTTGCATAACAGGTAACTTTTTAGTTACTCAAATATATATGTAACTTTTTAGTTACCCAAATTTATTTTGAAATAATTGACAGCGGACTGGGTATTAAGTTCCACAGGATCATTCATTCAGAAATAGAGTAAATTTGCCTTCCTACTGATTAATCATCAAAATGGTTATTGAATTAAAACGAATTACAGATGACTAAAAAAATCTTTTTCTGTTTGTTCATTTGCGGCCTTATTACCTGTGAGGTAAATGCGCAAAAAATGAATATTGATACTATTGCAGTTGCCATCCTTGACCGCATGGCTGCCATGATCGGGGACCTCAGTTCCTGTCATGTCACCGTCAGTTCACATTATGATATACGGAGCCAGCATCTTGGACTCGTTAAACACGAGGACCAGGAAGAGTTATACATTCAGGGGCCTGACAAATTGCTTATCCGTGCAGAAGGTGACAGAGGAGCACGTTCATTGTACTACAATGGCAATACACTTATTTATTATTCCATGGAGAACAATCACTATGCAGCATTTCCGCTTTCCGCACCTATCATGGAAATGATTGATACGGTTAATAAATTGTATAATATAGATTTTCCAGCGGCAGATTTCTTTTATCCTTCCTTTGTGGATGATATATTATCTGAATCTAAAAACCTTATTTACCTGGGCATGACAAAAGTGGATGGTAAGGATTGTTTTCATATTGCCGGGACTACTGTTGATAAGACATACCAGTTCTGGGTTTCTGACGATGCCCTTAATCTTCCGCTGAAAATGGTAATTGTGTATACGAACCGGGATATGAATCCGCAATATGAAGCCGTCCTTTCCGACTGGCAGATCAATCCGGTTCTACCATCGGCGATTTTTGAATTCATGATACCACCAAAAGCAAGGAAAATCAAACTTGCCAGGGGCCCCGTAAAGAAATAAAATTATTTATACGATAAATTTCAGGTATGAAAACATCTTTCCGAATTGCTTTTTCCCTGGGCCTGATTGTCCTGGTGGTTTCTTTGATAAGTATTCCGCAGAAAACATCTGCCCAGCGTTTCAATCATCCTAATTATAGTGGGGGCGGAGGTGGCAACAGGGGATCTGCTCCGTCACAAAATTTCAGCCGGCCGGCACCCGCACCTGCTGCGTTTCACCCTGCACCACCTGTGAATCGTCCTGCACCGCCAATGAATCGTCCTGCACCGCCAATGAATCGGCCCGCACCTGTTGAAACCCGTCCGACCATTAATGGAGGCAGTTACAATACCGGGAACCATGAATATCACCAGAGTAATGCGCCTGTCAAAGCCCCTGTCAATGTGCACGAGAATGTCTCAGTGCAAAGGAATGTTGTCGTTCATGAAAATGTTAATGTATATCATAATCATTATAATCCGGTACATGCTTATGCTTATCATCCTTATCATCCCTATTATTGGGGTCATAACTGGCACCCGCTTGGATATTTTGCAGCTTCACTGGCGAGGGATGCATTCCTTATTTCACTCGCCAACCAACAATACTATTATGACGAAGGAGTTTATTACCAGCCATATTCAGGAGGCTATTCAGTGGTGCCCGCACCGATTGGCGCAGTAGTAAGTTTCCTGCCTCCAGGTTACGAGACTACGATGGTTGGCAATGATTACTACTATTATTATGGCGGTACTTTTTATATCAATACAGGAAACGGTTACCAGGTGGTGCCGGCGCCTATCGGCGCGGTGGTTACACAGATCCCTGATGGTGCTGTGCAGCAGGACATCGATGGACAAACCTACCTGGTTTATAATAATACCTATTACCAGCCCGTATCACAGGACGGACAGGATGCGTATGAAGTCGTTCAGGTGAATTAATGGAAGTACTGATGTTTAAAAATACTATCCCAGGAAGAAAGCGCCGGCTTTGGTTGAAAAGAGGTATCTACTAAACCTATGGTAGTAAAATACTGTAAGTTTTGAGGCGTAGATGGTGGTTGCGCAGAAAAATCGATATCTGTAAATGTCAGTTGAAACCATGAAATTGCTTTTGCCTGATTCAGGAGTAAAGCCTGTCTGTCAATATATTTTTGTTGTAAGGCCGGTGTTCCGGTAATGAGACCTCCGTTAAAACCTGTTATCTGATTGGATATCCATCCGCTTTCAGTAACCATGACGGGCAAATTTTTTCCTTCAACAAGCCGGGAATAATAATTATCAGGAATTTCATCAGGACTTGCGAAATTAAAATAAGGATAGGAAGAAAGGCCCAGCTCCTGGAGAAAAGGGAAATCCAGCAGGTCCTGGTCAATACCGATATATGGCTGCCCGCTTATTTTCCCCCATGCATAATCAACCTGTACACTCACACTTAATTTTACTTTAGTATCGAAAGTTCTGATCGCAGTAGCCGCAATATTAGCTGCAGATTTTACGCCTCCATATATAGCAGGGTCAGCCGAACCTCTGATCAGATTGGTTTCAAGCGCCAGGCCCAGGTGATCCGGCATGAGCAGGCTGTCCATCAACACAACAAAACCTGTATATATATTTTGCATATCTGAATCTGCAATACTTTTACCAAGTTTAACAAGTGCATCGGCATCAGACTTGCGATCTAATCCATTTTCAGGATCGATATAAACCCATAATGTAAAATTTTTTTGCCGGTAGAACTGAACTAGGTTTATGTAATTATGAATGATATAATCATATCCGGACTCTCCATTCAATAATGAGTCCCAGGGTATTTCGGTTGAAATGATGGCAGCATCGGCCCGCTGACTCCATTCATTCAGCGATTGAATGAATGCATTGAAATCCGGCCTTGGTGCGGAGTTTGCAAATCCCATCCGGAAACTGCGCGTTGGAGGATTGTCATTTTGTTTATGACAGGCCATAACGACGATAAGGAAACAACAAAAAGAAATGAAGCTTCTCATATATTCATTTGACGCAGATAAGATATAACTGGTTACGAAATTTTCAGTTCCGATGATTTCCATATGGTCTGATTAATGAACCCCAGCACCGGTGAAACAAAGTATTTTTTTGGATTCGGATAGGAGTCAATTATTCACTTAATGGAAAAAAGGATAGATTGCAAAACAGTTATAGAAATAACTCAAAAGACACAATTTTATTTGATGAGAAAGAGGATAATTCAATTTATTGCAGTTTTTTTCATACTCATTTTAGAAAACTCTAACTACCTGCATGGTCAGGGGTCCATGATGAATATTGATGCCCGTAAATTGATCAGCCTGAACGGATCCTGGGATGCGATCATAGATCCGGCAGGTGTGGGCGACTGGCGGCAGATCTGGCTGGAGAAAAAACCTAAAAAAAAGACAGATTTCGTAGAATATTCTTTTGAAGGTGGACCAACTTTGCAGGTCCCGGGTGACTTTAACACCCAAATGCCCGAATTAACTTATGAAGAATGTACGGTCTGGTACAGAAAAATATTTAATTATGAAAAGGATACAAGTAAGAGATTATTCCTGCACTTCGGCGCAGTAAATTATATTGCCGATATATATCTGAATGGGAAAAAACTGGGATCTCATGAAGGTGGTTTTACACCTTTCCAGTTTGAACTGACAGAACTCGTAAATCAAGGCAGAAATTCAATTGTCGTTAAGGTTAATAATCAGCGGGTGAAAGATGGATTACCAGGGTTGGGATATGACTGGTTTAATTATGGAGGCATCACAAGGGATGTTAATCTGATCGTAACCCCGAATAGTTTTATTGAAGATTATTTCATTCAACTGGGCAAGTACTCCATCAAAGAAGTAAATGGCTGGATTAAATTAAATAGCAATAAAGGGATTCAGCATGTCAGGGTACAAATTCCGGAATTAAAGCTGGATAAAATATTTAAATCCGACAAGGAGGGAAGTGCAGCAGTAAATTTTTCGGCTGCATTTCAATTATGGTCTCCTCAAAACCCGAAACTGTATGAAGTGATTTTCGAATCGGAAACAGATACAGTGACTGATCATATCGGTTTTAGAAATATTGAAGCGAAGGGTACCCGGATTTTGCTAAATGGTAATCCCATATTTATCAGGGCCGTAAACATTCATGAGGAGAAACCAATGAAAGGCGGCAGGGCAAATTCGGCAGCAGATGCAAAGATACTTCTTGGCTGGGCAAAGGAACTGGGCTGCAACCTCGTAAGGCTCGCACACTATCCCCACAATGAAAATATGGTTAAAATGGCTGAACAAATGGGCATCATGGTCTGGGATGAAATACCCGTATACCAGCAGATACAATTTGCTTCGCCGGCTGTTCAGCAAAAAATGAATCAAATGATGACTGAGATGATTCGACGGGACAAGAACCGATGCGGAGTTATAATCTGGAGCTTGTCCAATGAAACAAATTCATCACCGGATCGCGACAAATCATTAATTGAACTTTCAAAAACCTGCCGGCTGTTGGATTCGACCAGACTCATTACTTCTGTAATCAATGATCAGCAGTATAAAAACAATACTTTAAAAGTCTGGGATACCCTATATAAATATTTTGATGTCATGTCCATAAATGAATATCTTGGATGGTATGTGCCCTGGCAAGGCAGTCCGTTGGATACAAAATGGGAATTCGTTTATCAAAAGCCTGTTATCATCTCCGAGTTTGGGGGGGAAGCTAAATTTGGCAGCAATCTCGGACCAAAAGATGAGGCTTCTTCATGGAGCGAAGAATACCAGGAACAGATTTATAAAGAC
>DASZHV010000044.1:0-3108 GCA_035937535.1 Puia sp.
AAAGTCTCCTTATGATGATGGACTTCATGACCAGCATCATGCGTGTCGTGAGAAACGATTACCTCACCAGTCCCATGTATCGTCGAATCAGTACTCATCAGTAAAAATTTAATTCTTTATTTTAATCCTTTTAACGCTTAAAGCTCAATGTCTAATTAGCGACAACCAATTTCGCAGGCATACTCACAGCCGTTGTTTTAACTGAATCTGTGGCGGATGCTGCAGGCAATTTATCCTTCATCACCTGCGCATAATTTGGTACCTGTTTCGCGCGCCACAAAATAAATTCCTCCGGAGATACTACCTGGACGATTCCTTTCATGGAATAATGTCCTTTGCCACACATCTGGTCGCAGGAAATCTCATATTCAAAATCCGGATTGTTGGTCATCTTCTTCATCTCCTGAGTTGTATATTTCGGAGTAAACCACATAGTTGTAGGAGTTCCCGGGACTGCATCCATTTTCATTCTGAAAGCTACAAGGCCCACATCATGAATCACATCACGTGAATTGATAATGAGTTTCACGGGCTGGTTCACCACGAGATACATAGTATTTGTTACTACGATATCATCATGTGTTTTTGGATCATCCCATAATAAACCCAGTGAATTGTTTTCCGCATCATTAATATTTTTATAATATTTATTACCGAAAACATTGTCTTTCCCCGGATACCTGAAGATCCAGTTAAATTGCTTGCCGGTAACTTCTACCTGCATGGCATTTTTCGGCGCTTCTCCTGTAATCTGAAACCAATACATAAGACCAAAACCCACCAGCACGGTTAGTGCAATGGCGGGAACCACGGTCCAGATTACTTCGAGTTTATTATTATGAGGGAAATAATATCCCTTTCTTTTTTCAGAATACTGATACCTGAAAGAAAACCAGAATAAGAGGATCTGTGTGATAAAGAATACGACACCGGTAATGGCGATCGTGATGTAAAGCATCGAGTCAATTTTTTCACCATGATCCGATGCTGCTTTTCCAAGAATTTTACCTTTGAATAATTCATTGCACCAATAAACACCAATAAGACCCAGGACAAGAAAAACGATCATCAGAAATCCATTGATCCGGTTATTCTGTTCGTTATTTTTCTTTTCGCCTTTCAGGATGCCCACATACTCACTGGCCTTTGCAATCTGAAATGTGATCACAAAACCCAACAATAAAATCGCAAACAGAAAAATGGTAGACATGATACTTTAAAAAATTTAATCGTTTTAGCGCTTCCCGGACAACAAGAACGACTAAGTATGGTGAATAATACTTTCTTTAAAAAACGGATGATTTTTTGCATATACCGGATAACGCGCCAACACGTTCCCGGTCTGGTAGATGATCAGTCCCACGAAACCTGCAGCAATTCCAATATCAAAGAGGTTCAAGGACACATGATCCGGAAACAGACTTGCAAAAACCATCTGGTAAAAATCCAGCCAGTGACCAAATAGCAAAGCTACAGACATAATGGTTAATACCGCATAGTTGCGTTTGGAACTTCTGCGCATATAAATAAGCAGGGGAGCCAGAAAATTTATAACGAGATTCAGATAGAAAATACCGGTATAGGCACCTTCAAAACGAGGCCTGAAATAAGTGGTTTCCTCCGGAATATTCGCGTACCAGATAAGCATGAACTGGGAAAACCACAAATAGGTCCAGAAAATAGAAAAAGCAAATTGGAATAAACCCAGGTCGTGCAGGTGCTCTTTGTTTACATATTCCAGATAACCCTTGTTTTTCAGGTAAATAACAAACAACGTAATAAGCGCTACACCAGCTACAAAAGTGCTCGCAAAAGTGTACCAGCTATACATCGTGCTGAACCAGTGGGCATTAATGCTCATCAGCCAAAGCCAGGGGACGGTAGATGCAACAGTAAGTGCGAACCAAACAATATAAATGCCAGCCCATACCGTATTCTTGAAAATATATTTTTTACCTTCCTCAACAGTCGGAACATGGTTATCCAGTTCACGACTTATTATACGCATTTTATATCCGAGTACGGTCCAGAGACCAATCGTAAGAGTGGTCCAGATGGTAAAGAAAGTCGGATTCAGGAAACCCTTTTTGCCATTAAGAACAGGATCTTTTGCAACTACCGCTTTATCAAGCCATTCATAAATAAAATGTTTGTGTCCCAGCACAACGCTCATCAGGATCACGAAAGTAATACCGCCAATCACTGGCACACAAGCTGAAATGGCCTCAGTAACGCGACGGAAAGTCATCTGGAACCCTCCCATGCCTAGGGTAACGGCACAAAAAAAGAACATAGCGGCATTGACGACCAATAAAAAATAAATGCTGTTCTGCAAAATTGTAGCCCAGAAGCGGGTCTGATGCGCTTCGTCACCGTTGCCATATACAAAGTATCCAACGATCAGCGATAGAACTCCTACAGCCATCAGTCCCAATGACCACATCCTGAAACCAGAAGGAATTTCAAAACGTTCTTTAATAGACATTCTTTATAATTTTTATACCGCTCTTCTTATTTTTTATTTCCTGTTGAATCAGATGCTGCAGTTGACGATTTGGGTCCTGCCTGTTTCGATTTGATATAAGCAATCACCATCCACCTTTGTCGGGTATCCAGCTGTGAAGCATAGCTCCCCATTTTATTTTTACCATAAGTAACAGAATAATACATCTGACCTTCAGGCATCGTTTCATATTTAGCATCTCCCACCAGGGTAGCCGGTTTTGCCGGGAATGGACCATCACCTCCTTTATATAGCGGACCGTTGCCGTCAAGTTTGGGGCCATGACAAATAGCACAGTTAACCAGGTACAAACGTTGTGCTTCTATCATCGTGGTTTCATCCAAACCGGTCAGCGGATTCTTAATCTGTTTGGAAGCCACATAATTTGTCGTATCACCTGCAACTGAATCCATTGGAATTTCAAAAGGAAATAGCGCGCCCCTTTTCATGGTTCCAGGAACTGGAATATTGCTAAAATGAATGCCCTTCTTCAATAAAATTTCTTTTTCCTCCGGAGTCAGCGCATACGTTTCATAAGCACGGCTATATGTCATATCAGGCATATAGATTCTTCCCGTATCCCTTCGCACATCACTACTGCAGGA
>DASZHV010000045.1:0-15086 GCA_035937535.1 Puia sp.
GATTTTTCCAAGAAAAGATGAATCCACGTCCTGGTCCGCATAATTTATTTGTACAGCATAAACTGTACTGGAACTTCCCAGATCGGTTTGAATCCATTCATGCGCATTACCGCTGGCGGCGCACCAGTACGTCCTGATATCTTCATCTACTGCATTATTGGCTGAAAATCCGCCGTAGGTTGAGGAGACCTTTACCGGTTTATTATAGTTCAGCAACATCCATCCTGTGAAATTTCCAACTGAATGGTTCTTTTTTTCTGCAGGAAGAAACTGTGGATAATCACCAAAGGCGGTATTTGAGTACAATATACCATCGCTGTCAAAACCGGCGGGCCAGATGCCGATCCTTCTTTCAAAATTATTTTTCATGTTTACTACCATCGTGGATACATGCCACCAGTTTTTAAACGGATCCTGGTAAGTGGAACCATGACCTGCACCACGGGCAAAACCGCCCGGCTTATATGAAAAAGGATTACTAGCCTGGTATGTGAACGGACCCATTGGGTGATCTGATATATACACTCCATCCCCATACCCACGGATCTCTGTGCCTGGTCCGCCATATTGGAGATAATATTTTCCATTATGCTTATTCATCCAGGCTCCTTCAATAAATGGGTTGAGAAAATTATTATCGTTGTATTCACCAAAGCGTTCCCAGCCGTGAACATCATCGTGCAGTCTGATCAGTTCTTTGTGTTCGCCGATGGGCTGTAAAGTTTTGCGATCTATTTCCCAACCATATAGCGGATATAAATTGCTGGATCCATGATAAAGAAAAATTCTTCCGTCATCATCTAAAAATAAAGCGGGATCCCAGGCCCCGGCCTGAAATGAATCCACCGCTTCCTTCCACTGATCCTGTTTCGGATTCGTGCTCATCCAGATAGGAAAATTTTTCGCATAGGTAGAACCGACTACCAGCAGGGTGTCGCCAAGCACCAACGTGGCAGGTGCACAGAGATCATCATATACATGATGGTAAGGTTTTAAAAATGAACGACGGATAAAATGCCAGTTCAGCATATCGCTGCTCCACCAGTATCCCCACTGGTTGGTGGAGAATAAATAATAATCTCCTTTATACATCGTAATAACAGGATCGGCCGTGGCCCTGTGCCTGCCGGCTTCAGAGAAATTCGGAATGGGTGTATAACCGTAATCAATATTTAACGGATTACAATAAGTTTTTTGCTGTGCCTTTGCATTAAGAATGAAAACGATCGTACCTAGCAATAGCAGTAACTTATTTTTCATGAATTATTACTTCAAAATATATGGGCATTCGAATCCCAGTCTTTTTAATCCGCTTTGTATTTCCGGAGAACTCATAAAGAGTTTCCATAATAAGCCGGAGCGGTAGTTCTCGATCATTACTACGATCGGGCCTTCATCAATGGCCAGATAACTTTCAGCGTACCAGTTTTTGCTTTCATTGAACGCATCTACAAAACCATAATTACCCCATATCTTATCTCCCAGATCGTAATAAAAATGTTTCAATGCCTTCATGGAATATTCCGGAGTATAGGGGAAGGAAGAAAGTGCAGCTGTAGGTGTGATCGTACCGAAATCATTAGCAGGTGACTGCGCATTGTATCCGTCGTATGTATCGCTGGCTGTTAATCCCCAGCAGTTTTCTCCATATCCTTTAAAATGATAAGGGTTTATAACACAGTGTTTATAGTTGATGAGGGTATGATTATAATTCTGCTCCCAGTAATCGGCGTATTTGTCTTTCAGTCCGTGCGGATCCATCCCCATAAAACTGTAGTGTGCAAAGAAAAGCGGACCGCCGTAGTCAAAACCCAGGGGCAGTTTAATTCCGTAAAAAGATTTTCCGTTGATGAAATGATTGCTCTCGGCCCAGCATTTTCTATATACGTTTTCTGTAATGGGATAAGTTGGGGATGAAGCGCCTAATATATATGTGATGAGACATTCATTCCAGCCGCGGATTTCGAAATTCATACTCCAGCCGTTGTTTGGGCTCCAGTGCCAGTATAAAGAATTTCCCTGGTCACGCTGGTGCCAGCTCCATTCAGCGGCGGTCCAGAGCCAGTTGATTTTATTTCTCAATTGATTTTCCAGCGGGTTTTGCTGGTTGAAATACTGACGTGCGCAGAGCAGTCCTTCAAAAAGATATGAAGTCTCGACGATGTCTGCCCCGTCATCTTTTCTTGAGAAGGGAATAGTTACACCTGTGGCACCGTTGAGCCAGTGCGGGAAAATACCGTGGTAACTATTGGCTTTTAATAAAAAATTGACTGACTTCAAAATATGTTTCACTGCGGTATCACGGGTGATCCAATGATGGTCGGTAGCTACGATGATGGCCATAATACCGAATCCGCTGCCACCGGTGGTGACAACTTCATTGCCATATGCCGGTGTGATGTTGGAACGTTCGCGTGCAAGGCCACTTACAGGATGGGCGAATTCCCAGAAATATCTGAATGTTTGTTTTTGAATGAGATCGAGCAGGGCGCTGTCGGAAAGGATTTTTCTTTCTGCTGAAGTTGAAGACTTTGTTTCTACCGGCTTAGGAACCTGGGCACAGGAAGCAAGAGAAATCACGCTAATGATCAGCGTGAAGATTCCTTTTTTTGAAAGAAAATATGACATAGCAATATTAATTCAGATTCGGGCTCTGAAATCCAAGCGTCTTCATTCCCGTTTTTATTTCCGGACAACTCATGAAGAGGTTCCATAAAAGACCAGAGCGATAATTTTCGATCATGATGATTTCCGGACCCTGATCTATTGCAAGATAAGAATTAGCAAACCATACATTCGTCAGATTAAACGCATCTGTAAATCCATATTGTCCCCAGATTTTATCCCCCAGTTTATAATAAAAAAAGTGGAGGGCATTTAAACTCTGTGCAGGAGTATAGGGCAGAGACGAAATGGCTGCAGTTGGCGATATCACACCATCATCATTGGTTGGTGAATGCGCCGAATATCCGCCCTGTTCGTCGCTGGCGGTTAGTCCCCAGCAGGCATTACTATAACCATTAAAATGTTGGGGATTTGTGACGCAGTAAGTATAATTGATCATAGAATGCGCAGTATCCTGTGTCCAGTAATTGGCATATGCATCAGCAAGATTATTAGGATTAATGCCAAGGAATGAATAATGGGCAAAGAAAAGGGGACCACCGTAATTGGGTCCCAGCGGAAGAGGGATACCATAAAAAGATTTCCCGTTTTTCATATTCCCGTTAAGGGCCCAGCCATTATCATAAACGATTTTAGGAATGCGGTTGGAATCAATGGCAGAAGAAGCGGCCAGTGCATATACGATCATGGCCTCATCCCAGCCACTGACCTGCTGGTTGATTATGAAATTAAAATCGGGGCTCCAGTGCCAGTACAAAACATTTTGTCCGTTTTGCCGGAACCAGTTCCATTCAACAGCGTTCCATAAATTATTTATATTGTTACGGAGTGTTACTTCATTTGGATCGGCTGTATTAAAAAACTGGCGTGCAGTAAGAAGTCCCTGCATCATATAAGAAGTTTCTACGAGGTCAGCGCCATCATCCTGCGTGCTAAAAGGAATGGTTGCACCCGTGGTACCATCCATCCAGTGCGGGAAGGCACCATGATATCTGTGGGCCTTTGTTGTTAAAAAATTTACAATCGTATCTATGCGGGTTAGTGCCTGTGCTCGTGTAATAAAATTTCTTTTTACACCGACGATAAGTGCCATCAGGCCAAAGCCGCTGCCACCTGTAGTTACGGTTTGAGCATCGGAATTGCGTTCACGCGCCATACCTGAAACCGGGTGACCAAAGTCATAAAAATATTTAAAGGTTTGTTGTTCAACAAGGTCCAGCAGTGCGCTGTCGGTGATTTGAGGAAATTTATCGGTTGAATCGATGGATGTATAAAGGTTGATAGCTACAGGATTCTGCAATGCAGTATTTTGTTGAGACTTAAATGCAGTAGATATTTCAAAGCGATAGCCGGTAAGTGGTGTCAGGTTTCCATTTGGAACTACATTCAGGGTGCTGTCATTATCGTATGAATAATTCAGGGGAACATTCAGGCCACCAAACGTTTTTAATGAAACGCTTGTATTTACTGAATTTTTATCAATAGTACCTCCTGTAAATATAAATCGGAGATTGATATTTTTCAGGTTAGTATATATGTTTCCTTGAAAGTCTCCATTAACTGTGAAAGACTTGACATTAAACGGAGTGGTATTTAGAGGCGGGCCACTCGATTTAGTGCAGGATAAATAGAGAAAGGCAATTCCTGCAATAAAGATCTTTTTCAAATGGAATCATTAAACGACTTCAAAAAAATAGGGAACAAACGTTTTTATTAATAGCGTTTGTTCCCCAATATATACCTATCTACCTGCTAATTCAAGTTGATACAAAGAACCGATTTCAAGATCGGTCAATGCTGCATTATAAACACGAATTTCATCAATAGATCCTACATACAAACCCTGCCAGGACTGAATCGCTGAATTTGTATAACCTGTTTTAGCATTTGGCCAACCACCTATTACTACCTGAGTTGGAACAGGACTTATAATCGCACCAAGGCCTACCGGAGGTGTACCAGTTGTTCTGTTACGGAAATTGTTATTTGAAACACGAACACCATCTGCATAGATATCAATATTTGAACCGACTCCATCATATCTCATTACATAATGAACCCACTTTTTTGTACCGTGAACAGTTTGGAAATCTGTACCACGTACTCCATAATCATTGATATTATCTCCACCTTGGCGTACACCTCCCGGATAAGTTGCAAAAGCGGAATGCAAAACAAGGGTATCATCATAAGTCAAATGATTTTTACCTGTTTCCAGATAGACGTTTACAGGGCCGTCGTTCCAGTCTGTTTGTGCAGTTAAGGTTTTTGTGAGACAAAATACACTACTGGCAAGTGAGTCGCGGTTATCAGTATTTACCCAGCAGCTTACAGTGACACTCCCAATGGCATTAGCTGCGCTTAATGCAGCAATTGTAGGAAATACAAGGTAACCATTGTTAAGAGACAATGCCTGTCCTTTTACACCTGCTGTAAACGATGCCCCGGTAGTCACAGTAGGTGCGGTACTTGATATAGTTTCATTATTGGTACCGTCAAAAGTCCAGTGCGCCAGCAGATTTGTTTTGGCAACATCGTTCGACGTATTATATCCGTTAATGGGAGGCAATGGAGGCGTGCTGCTTTTTGAGCATGCATTAAAAATAATAATTCCGATTAGAGCGGTAACAGTAAGAATTACCAGCTTGCTTTTTGAACGTTTCATAATTCTAGAATTTGATTTTTGTGAAAATTTTAATGATTCTTGTTTGTGCATATTGTGTAATTGAGATTAGAGTTTATATACTGGTAATTAATAACCGTTATTTTGGGTAAGTTTATTTCCACTCAGTTGAATTTGAGAGCTGGGAATGGGTAGTAATTCATTTTTACCAGCTACAAAATTGGATTTACCTACTGCATGCATAATCTGTGCCGCTCTTCCCTGTCTAACGATATCCCAGAACCTGTCGTGTTCCATAGCCAGTTCAACATGGCGCTCCTGCCAAACGTCAGCAATAGATACGCTTCCTTTTGGAGGGAGTTGGGCACGCTGACGTATTGGTGCAATATCTGCCACTGCTACTCCAGGTTGATTTACTTCGGGTTGTAAAGCTGCTTCTGCATTCATTAACAGAACATCTGCATAGCGGAGAATTCTGATATTTTTTGGCTTGTCCTTGTCTATCGGATCTGCATAGGTTTCTTTTGTTGAACTGGTATATGCTTTATAATTATAATATAAATTCTGAACGGAATCCGAACTTGGAATACGGAAACCATCCCATAAAATCGTCCCTGTATGTGTACCAGAATTATCGATAAATATTATTGTTGCATTTTTTCTAACATCCCCGGGTTCATAAGAATTGATTAATGATATGCTGGGATCATCAAACCCCCATCCAAGATCATTCCACCCTCCTGCGCCTCCTACACGGGGACCCTGACAAACGGTATAATTAGCAACTTGCAGATTAGCATTATTAAAAGCGCCTGTTTCAATTTCAAAAAGAGATTCAGAGCTGTTTTCTGAAGCCTGACGCCATATAAGAGAATAATCGCTTAATAACTGATATTGACCGGAAGAAATAATGTCATTTGTAAGATCAAAACATTTCTGCCATTGTTTTTGATACATGTATACTTTGGCAAGAATGCCTTCTGCCGATCCTTTTGTTGCATGTCCAACGGCAGCTGCAGCTCTTAATGGTAAATGATCAACCGCATATTGCAAATCAGTAATTAAGGTATTGTATACAGCTGTATCTGTTGCACGCGTTTGAAAAACAGGATCCGTATTTGCATCATTGGCATCTTTGGGAACACGTAGAATTAATGGAACGCCTCCAAACATTCTAACGAGATTGAAATATAGATAACCACGGATAAAACGCACTTCTGCCGTAAGTTCAATTTTCGAATTACTGTCTATTGCCGCAGTTGCCAATGCCTTCAATGCCTGGTTGGCCGCACCGATACTATTATAATGACCGCTCCAAAGTGTTAGGGCAAATTCGTTGGTTGACGTAAGTGTGAAGTCATCTAATGGCGTTACTACTGACTGCTGATCTCCGGCATAACTTCCTTTATCTGCATCATCCGACATGATATTAGTGACAGAAAGAAATGCAAATCCATGCACGTCGCCATTTCCCCATGAGTCTCCCTGCATCAGACTGTTATAAACTCCTGTTACTAATTTTTGGGCAAGAGCAGGATCTGCTGAAGTTGTCTCGCCTCCCTGTACAGGGACATTGAGAAAGTTTTTGCTGCATGATAAAAATGGGGCGCCAAAAAAAATAAGGTTTATATATATGATTAGCTTTTTCATATTTTAATTTTAAAAACCTAAATAAATTCCTCCGGTAATGGTTCTGGTTGTTGGATAAGCGTTCAATTCAATGCCTGAATTAGTTGGAGTTCCCGGCAATTCTGAAGTAAAACCGCTATATTTTTTCCAGGTATACAAATTCTGTCCCGTTGCAAATACGCGAAGGCTTACAATTTTCAGTTTTTCCAATGAAGGCGATGAAAAAGTATATCCAATAGTCAGATTATTTATCCTAATAAAAGAGCCTGATTCAACAAAATAAGTAGATGCTAACTGATTTCCACTATTAGCTGAAGGTTGGGTTTGCGAAGGGTTTATGGATGACCACCGGTTGTAAACTAATGCAGACTCAATATTATCAGTTCCGGCTACTCGGATGGCTCTTTTACCGTTATACACCTGGTTACCGAGGTTTCCATAAATATCAAAAGTAAAATCCCAGTTTTTATAATTCAATCCAGCATTTAAACCGAAATATACTTTTGGCTGATAAGCCCCTGCGAAAATACGGTCATTATCATCTATTTGCCCGTCTCCATTTGTATCCTGATATTTAATATCACCTGCATGGGCATTGGGTTGAATCACTTTGCCGCTTTTATTTACATAATTCGCAACTTCTGCGTCAGACTGAAATATTCCGATCATCTTCAGTACATAAAAACTACCAACCGGATGTCCGTTATCCGTACGTGTAATAAATCCCTGCTGAGCCCCGATACCAGCATCCAGTAAAGGTTGACCTCCATTCAGACCCAATACAGTATTTGTATTAAAAGTTGCATTGGCTCCAATATGATAGGATAAATTTTTATTTATTTTATCCTTCCAATTCAATTGAACTTCCCATCCCATATTTTGAATAGTTGCGGCATTCGTTAATACCTTTGCATCTATATCTCCCACAGTAGAAGGAATATTTACAAAGATCAGCGCATTTTTTACTTTCTTATTATAATAATCCACTTCACCTGATAAACGGGAATCTAATGTGGCAAATTCGATAGCTCCGTCATATTCCTGTGTAACTTCCCAGGTGATATTTGGGTCTTTAATCTGATTAATCTGGGCTCCATTTGTAGCCGCCTGACTACTTCCACCAAAGGCATACGGTAAATTGAGGGCTACGGTTGTCGTGAAAGCATCTGTTGGAATCTGATCATTCCCCACTTCTCCCCAGCTGCCTCGTAATTTCAGGTAATTGAAGATTTTCTGATTATCCATAAAACTTTCCTTATTAATTACCCAGCCTACTCCAACAGAAGGGAAATTTCCCCATCTGTTTTGTACAGGGAAACGGGAGCTGCCGTCTCTACGGATAGTACCGGTTAATAAATATTTATCTTCAAAAGAGTAGTTCAGCCTGGCCAGGTAGGAATTTCTTGCCCACTCATCTCCGCCTCCATTGTTTTGGGAAGTACTGGCATCTCCAACACCGATATACCATAAGTTTGGATCAGCAGGAACATCTTTTCGAAAGGCCGATAAATAACTTGATTTTAATTTTTCAGCCGTCGTACCAACCATCAGGCTGACATAATGATCACCATATGTTTTAGAGAACGTTAAAATATTATCCCAGACCCATTTGAAGTTCTGTGAATTTTGTGATTGCAAACTACTATGAGTGTTGTATTGATTTCCGCCTGCAATCAGAAAAGTGGTACTATCTGCATTAAATTGATAATTGTAGGCTCTTGCTGGTGAATTATCGTAATCTCCTCCGAGGGTTGATCTGAATGTAAGCCAGGTTACAGGCCTGACATTGAGATAAGCTGACCCTTGTAAACGGTTATCGGTAACCAGTACATTATTATCACTTAAATCGAGCAGAGGATTGCCAACATTTTGATAAGTGGACGTATTCCCGTATTTCCCGTTTATAATGCTGGGAATAATTGGGGCAGCGCGGTAAGCATCATTAAAAGCGGAACCTATATTCCCATCCGGATCTATATTAATATTGTTAAATCCATTTTGATTATTGCTGGTTGAAAAGGAAGCCTGGAAACCAAATTGTACTTCTTTACTTATTTTGAATTCATCGTTTGATCGAACTGTAAATCTTTTATAATCATTATTTACTACTATTCCCTGATCCGTATAATAACTGGCGCTGAAAAAGTAAAGAACCTTATCACTTCCGCCCGATATGGAAATGTTATGATTCTGTTCAAATGCATTTCTTAAAATAGTATTGTACCAGTCGGTTGATGAAGTCGAAGCAGGTGGGATCTGTCCTGTTGAAGCCTGGTAATAATTATCATATTCTGCAGCATTGGCCATTTTTACCAGGTTTGCAGCTGTTCGTACACCAATATTTCCGTTATAATTTATTTTCATTTGTCCAACGACACCTTTCTTGGTAGTAATGATCATTACTCCATTTGCTCCTCGTGAACCATAAATTGCAGCGGCAGAAGCGTCTTTCAGAATACTCATATCAACGATGTCCCCAGTGTTAATATTGCTAATATCATCCGTAAGAACACCATCCACTACATATAGAACAGCCGTGCCTCCCAGGGCGGTTCCGGTTCCCCTAATCCTGACTTGTGGCGAGCTTCCCGGGGCACCGCTGCTGATAATCTGAACACCTGCTACCATACCCTGAATAGCCTGAGTTGCAGTTAAAACCGGTTGTTTAACCATTTCAGGTCCGCCAACCGTTGCAACTGAACCCGTAATATCTTTTTTACGTTGTGATCCATAGCCCACTACCACAACCTGATCCATAACTTTAGCTGATTGTACCAGTTTAATATTCATCTCATTAGACTCTGGCAGTTCCTGGGTGGCATATCCAACATAAGAAATAATCAGCGTAGCGTTTTCTGGTACTGAAATGGTGAAACCTCCATTTGCATCTGTAGTGGTTCCCGTCGTTCTTCCTTTTATTGTTATGGAGACTCCGGAAAGAGGTTCGTTATTTTCATTCGTTACTTTACCGGTAATGATTTTATCCTGATCCGCTTCAGTCGAACTAATTACAATCAGTTTATTGTCCAGCATTTTGTACTGAAGATTGGTTCCCTTGAAAATGCTTTTCAGCACCTCACTTATATCCGCATTATCAGCATCCACATCCACCATTTTATGAATGCCCGGCAGGCGGCTGTTGAATAAAAAATGATAACCGCTTTCTTTTTCAAGCGTAGAAAAAACCTGGCTGATCTCTGCATTTTTCATGTGGATGGAAACGAGTGGCTGTCCGGATGCCTTTGCAGTAAACTGCAGCAGTGCAATAAAGACCAACAGGAAACTACATTTCATAAATGATGAGATTTTCATTTTGGCTGAATTGATTGAACAACTTTAATACTATTATAAATAAAGACCTGGCTGCCTTTGATTTCATAAATAAAATCTGCGGTTGACTTTTCCGCCGTTAAACGCAGTGCATCCAGGGCCTGCGTTACCGTTTCATCTTTAAAACTTCCTGTAAAGTGAATTGTATCGAGCGAGCTATCTGCTACATGAAATGAAACCCCATATTTTCTTTCCATATTTTTTAGCAGATCCTGGAATGACATATCATTAAAATATAAGCGGTTTTGCATCCAGCCCGTTTCTTCAATGGTGCTGTCAGATCCGATTCTGTTGAGGTGTTGTATACTGATGAAGGGTATTTGTGCAGCTGTCACCTTATTGATATTAACGTTTGAAATCGTTTCCGTTTTATCTATTATAAGTTTTTGATTGGGCTTGAGAATAATTTTTTTTGCTGACAGGGAAGGGAAGGTCACTTCAATGCTGCCTTTTATTAAGCTGGTCTCCACAGTTTTTTCTCCCGGATATGATTTTACATTAAAAATCGTTCCAAGCACTTTAATATTAATACTTCCAGTATGTATGATAAAGGGTTTTTTCGGGTTCTTCACAACATCGAAATAAGCTTCACCACTTAGTGTTACTTCTCTCAATTTGGAACCATAAAGTGAATCGTAGCTAAGACGACTACCAGCGTTGAGCCAGACAGTACTTCCGTCTGGTAACAGGAGATTTGTTTTGGATCCGTTACGGGTTACAACTTCCCAAACTGGTTTTTGTGCTGCAGAAGCAGGATTATGGGAACTATAAAAATAATACCCAAGCGTAAGGAGGAAAAATCCTGAAACAGCATATCTAAGGGTTTTCCAATTCATGAAACGACGGGGTGAATCAGGAAATTCATCAATGGGTAAACTATTTTCCATTGTACCAATATCAATGCCTTTGGAATACATCCTGTCCAGATGCTTTTGAAAAGCTATTTCAGCCTGTTCCGGTTCCTGCTGGGATTTCTTTTTCCACATATCGTGCAGTGCTTCCAGGGAATAATGCAGGTCGGGATCGATTCGAAGGATTGATTCCAATTCCTTCAATTCACCAACTGAGGCTTCACCAGCCAGCTTTTTAGCGATTAGATTCCAGATGCGATCGTTATCCATGTTGGAAGTTAGATGGAGAAAGGACAGGTTTTTTGTGGTTTACCCCCAAGGAAGGCAAAAAAAGTATGGGAGTATGGGAGTATGGGAGTATGGGAGTACTCTGACCGCTTCCGGCGGGACGCGGGATCGAGAAGGTGGGGGAACAATTTATTAGTGGTAACCGGCGATAACCGGGATGCTTCGGCCGATATCGAAATGTATCGAATGACTGATCTTTTTCATAGCGATGGCCAGCTGGTTTTCGATGGTCTTTTCAGAAACCTGCAGAATTTCTGCGGCTTCCCTGTATTTAAACCCGTATTCTTTTACCAGTTTGAAAGAAAGTTTGCAGCGTGGGGGTAATTCTTCTACAACTTCATGAATGCGCCGCAGCATTTCGGCGCTGATCATACACTCTTCCGGATCGGGAGCCGGGTGAACGAGCCTGGTTTTATAATTTTCGATATCGGCGTGATGTTGTCTTTTCTGTTTTTCAAGTTGATTAATACTCAAATGACGAGCAGATACAAAACAATACACACGCAGATTTTGGATCTCTTCCAGTGTTTCTCTTTTCTCCCAGATCTTCATAAACAAATCAGAAACGATTTCTTCGGAGGACTGGCGGGACTTAATAATTCCTGTAACAAACTGGATTAAGGAGGGATAAAAACCAATAAATAATTCCTTATAAGCGAGTTGGTCGTTATAACGGCTGATTCTGGTTTGCAGGTATTTTATTCTTAGAGCAGCAATCGATGGCATGTAAAACTGTTTTGGCAGGGGCAGACAAGTTACCAAATAAACTGAACATATTGATTGACCATGTTATGGAATTATTTGCTGCATTTAAAAGATGAGGATGCAGAATATTTTAATCATGACACTGAAAGCTATATTTTTGCAGCTGCCTGAAAAGGCGGGACCCTTAGCTCAGTTGGTTAGAGCATCTGACTCATAATCAGAGGGTCGCTGGTTCAAGCCCAGCAGGGTCCACAAAGCGTTCATTATTTAAAACACATTGTATTTCAAAGGCTCACGGCCATGGCTATGAGCCTTTTTTATTGATTGCTTTAACCTTTTATTAACCTCAAGGCAAATACATTTGTCACACAATTGAAAATATGAAGAAGTTCGTTAGCATGGCATTGCTGATATTTTTGGGTCATGCTGTTTTTGCACAGTCCGATACTACCAAAACAGGAAAGAAAAAAATTACTTATGCATCACTTAACCTGGCGAACCGTGCCAACGATCATTTCATGATTGAGTTCAGTTATGACAATTGGGTTGGTAAGACGGATTCTATGAATACCACGGGCTTTTCCCGTGGTTTCGCATTTTATTTCATGTATGATCTTCCCTTTAAAAGCGATCCGCATTTTAGTGTAGGAGCAGGAATCGGGATTGATGCCAGTAATATATTTTTTAGCAATACTGTAGTGCTGGTAGCTGTTCCCGGAAATCAGACTCTGGCTTTTACAAGTACGCTAAATTCAGATCATTATAAGAAATATAAATTGGTACTCACCAACCTGGAAGTTCCACTAGAACTTCGGTATGCATTTCATCCCGAGAATACCAATAAAAGCTGGAAAATCGCCCTCGGATTTAAAGCAGGCATTTTGTTAAGCGCATATACTAAGCAGAAAGACCAGCTTAATTCAGCCGGCCAGCTGGTAAATTCTGCAATCGTTAAATATAGCTCCAAACAATTCTTCAACAGTGGCAGGATCGTAGGTACTGTGCGCGTTAATTATGGTTGGATTGGTGTTTTCGGACAGTTACAACTGACTCCATTACTTAAAGCCACAGCCGGGCCAACTGTCAATCCTTATTCCATCGGGATTGTATTTAGCGGACTTTAGTGGGTTATGAGATATGGATTATGGGCTATGAATTATTTCTCATAACCCATAACCCATAGCTCATAACTAATAATCCATCCATCATAACCATCTTATCTTTAGCGAAATTTTATTGAATTGGCTCTAGAACGACATATCGTACAGCCGGAAGAAAAGGCTGTTTTAGTAGCAGTGATGCAGCAGGAGCAGACCGAACAACAGGTAAACGAATACCTGGATGAACTTGCCTTTCTTGCCGAAACCGCCGGGGCGAACACCGTAAGGAAATTCATGCAGAAACTATCCCATCCTGATAGTAAAACCTTTATCGGCAAGGGAAAACTGGAAGAAATCAAGTCCTTTATACAGGGGAAAGATATCCGTGTAGTGATTTTTGACGATGAACTGTCCGGTTCACAGATCACTAATATTGAAAAAGTACTGGACACTAAGACGATCGACCGGTCAGATCTTATCCTTGATATTTTTGCGAGAAGGGCTAAGACTGCCCAGGCACGCTTGCAGGTGGAGCTGGCACAGTATCAATATTTACTACCCAGGTTGAGAGGGATGTGGAAACATCTGGAAAGGCTGGGAGGCGGCATTGGTACAAGAGGTCCGGGTGAAACTGAAATTGAAACGGACCGTCGGATTGTGCGCGATAAAATTACCCTGCTCAGGAAAAGACTCAGGGAAATTGATAAACAGGCCCAAACCCAACGAAAAGAAAGGGGGGAGCTCGTTCGGGTTGCACTCGTAGGATACACCAATGTGGGCAAGTCAACCCTGATGAATTTATTGAGCAAGAGTGATGTTTTTGCAGAGAACAAATTATTTGCAACCCTGGATACCACGACGAGGAAAATGGTGTATGAAAACATGCCTTTTCTCATGAGCGATACGGTAGGATTTATTAGGAAACTGCCTCATCACCTGGTGGAAAGTTTCAAAAGTACGCTGGATGAAGTAAGGGAATCAGATCTGTTGCTTCACGTGGTAGATATATCCCATCCGCGATATGAGGAACAACTTGGAGTGGTAAACAAAACCCTGCAGGAGATCAAGGCTTTTGACAAGCCGGTGATTTACGTTTTCAATAAGATGGACAGGTATGAGGAACTAAACTTCGATGCCTGGCTCGAACATGGGACAAAAGAAGAGTTATTGAAAGAGCTCAAGGAAAGATGGGAGGGAGAATGCCAGGCAACCTGTGTGTTTATGTCGGCCACTGAGCGTTCGAATGTCGATGGGCTGAGGGATGCATTGCTTGGAAGAGTTAAGGAATTATACAGAGAAAGGTTTCCATACAAAACAGAATTCCTGTATTAGATCCGGTCGGGATATATACCAAAAGGCTGACTGATTCCTACCATCTCCATACGAAGTCCATTATTTGATGGACTTCGTATGGAGATGGTAGCCTGGAGATAGCCTATTGATATGAATCAGGTAATAATCCGTCTGTTATTTACGGATGTTCCGGATGGAATTTCGATGTTTACCAGATTCAAAATATGAATTGAAAGACTAAAGAAAACTTGATGTTCGATTCAATATTTTATCGAATTCTGATTTTGCCAGACGCGTAAAAAGCTTATTTTTGCAGCCCTCCAGGGAAACCTGGACGGGAGATTCCCCTTTAGCTCAGCTGGTTAGAGCATCTGACTGTTAATCAGAGGGTCGTTGGTTCAAGTCCAACAGGGGGAGCAAAAAGGTTCTGAGTAATCAGGGCCTTTTTTATGTACTATGTTTATATCATTTATTCTCAGCGTGCCAACATATTTTATGTAGGATATAGTTTTCAAACAGAATTTGAAAAATGATGGAGAGGATAAAAACAATTGCCTTGACTTTGGCTTTTTATTTTTCTTGCAGAGTCAGGTTGGCAAAATCTCCATCCGAGCTATCCCCTACGAAAAGTCCGATCTTCCC
>DASZHV010000046.1:0-1544 GCA_035937535.1 Puia sp.
AGATGAATGTCGGTGAGTGGCTGAAGGCGGACCGTATTCATCTCATGATTTCGTTCCGAACCGTTTTCATGTAGATGCCGTTTGAGAGCCAGTTCTGTTTTTTGCACATTTCCTACAGGCTTTAACCGTATCCATGTTTCGCATGGTGTAAAAGTCCAGTCGTTCCTGACGAATTCGGCAAAGGCAGGTGTTTCTACCGAGAATACAGTTTCAAAAGAAATCAGGAAATCGAATTTGATATCTGAACTAAGGGGCATTTTTTCAACCACTCCTGTAATTTTCAAAGGCCATTTATTTTCGTAAAGAAGCGTTTTGCCAAGGGGATTATCTGTTCCGAAATATTTGTGGCCCATTTCTTCTGTAATAACTACAGCATTTGGAGAAGCAAGTGCACTATTGGGATCGCCTTCCTGAAAATGATTAACAAAAATGTTGAAGAAATCATTGTCTGCAAAATAAATTCCCTGCTCCTGGAATCTTTGCTTACCTGCTCCGACAGGATCATCTGATTCCATTTCTCCACTGCGCTGATAGAGTCTGGCTATTTTATCTATATCCGGTATTTTTGCCTGGAGATTTTGAGAGAAAGGAACCGGTGTGGAAGCGCCCGTGTTGATTCCGTTATTATCCTTTGTAATCCAGTTGACCCGGTAGATTTCTTTTATCCCATTGTTGAAGCGATTGTAAGATAATTCGTCGCGGATATAAATACCGATCAGCATGCAGCAGGCAATTCCTATCGCCAATCCGACAATGCTGATCAATGCATTGGTTTTATCGCGGAGAAGGTTGCGTGCAGCTGATTTTAAATAGTTCGGAATCAAATTGAACCTGCATTTTGAAAGTATTACGAATATAATCGTATTGTCGTTTCGGGCCCAGCAAATTAGGATGAGTGGTCAGTGAATTTCTATTTTATCTGTCAGTAAATGGTTCCTTGTCATTTGGGTCAGTTCCAAATCTTAATATATGCCCATCCGGATCCTCCACTTGCATTTCATATGCCCATGAAAAATTCATTGGTGGGAGTTTAATCGTAATACCTTTTGATTTAAGTTTTTGATACATTGAAAATATGTCTCCATCAAAACCAATCCAAACCCATGTGCCTGGTGATCCTTGTCCACCTTTGCATAAATAAAGTCCTTTATTGTCACGATTAATACTTGTAAAATTATCATCTCCCCATTCAGCATTTTTAAAATCAAGTATGTCAACATAAAAAGCTAAACTCTGAGACATGTCTTTTACATAAAGAACAGGTGTAATATTCTCAACGCGGAAATTTAAAGGATCATTTGCAGTCATGTTTTCTGCTTTATATTATCTTATCAGAACTACAGTTCCGGTTATTTCGCCATTTAAAAGGCTGTTTATTTTTTTATATTTACAAAACCAGACAAAGACGCCAGTATCCTGAACCTGGCCATTGACAGTTCCGTCCCAGCCCTTGGTATAATCCCTGGTTTCAAAAACCTTTTGTCCCCATCGGTTAAATATGGAAAGTTCATAAGAGCTCAGATCAGGCGGATGCAGAATTTTGA
>DASZHV010000047.1:0-68854 GCA_035937535.1 Puia sp.
AAAACTCTGATTATGAACAAAGAATCACTCGCTAAGGAACAAGTAAGTTATCAAAGTGTTGGAGAACAGATTTCTCATGAACTGGCTGCTAAAATGGTTAAAGATCATTATGATAGGTATTCAGAGGAGTCAAAATCATATCTTATTGGTAAAACAATTATTGACCAAATTCTCGCACAGCCTGGTTGCGTAGCAGTTCGTTTTTTTGATGCAATAAATGAATCTGGTATTAAAACACTTGTTTATGTAGGCGTTGACTCAAATGGAAAAAATATTCTTGAAATTACAACTGTTAATGATCACGGTAAACTTGCAGTAACTGAGGGAATGTCTGCAGATAGAGGCCAAACAGGAATTAGCTGGTTTTCATAGTACTTAACCCTAGTATATCTGATTGTAACTTTCTATATTTGGGTAATCCTAAATAGAGTGGTTCCAAAAATCAGTTTGCTATCTTCATTGTTACCCATAATTTTTTTTATATTGTGTTGTTCTAAGACACATATAAAGGGATTTTGGGTAATTTTTTTTTATAGTATTGCTTCATTTATTTCAGACGGTTTCTTAGCAAATTCTGGATGGGCTGCAGAACACAAATTTTTTTTGTGGAATATTTTTACGCTAGTTGAATATTCACTATTATCATATTTTTTTTATTTAACTATTAAGCTTCGCATAATAAGATTGGCAATTGTAGTTATTTCTATAATTTATTTTATTCTTTTTTTAAGTTTAAATAAGACTATTCATGATCAATTCAATTCTTTTTTAAGTTTTTTTAGCCAGGTTGTTATTCTCGCGTTATGTTTAATTTATTTTATTTCTAGAATGAAACAACCTGTGGAAGATTCAATTGATATTTTCAATCCTGAATTTATTATTGTAATTGCACTGCTGCTATATGTTGCATGCACATTATTCTTATTTATAATAGCTAATCATTTGTCAGTTAAAGAAATGAATGATTATTGGATTATTACTAACTATAGTAATATTTTGACTAATATTTTGTTCTCTACTGCTTTTATATTATATCGTTCCCAGAATAAAAAACCAACCCCTGAAAGCCATACTGTTGATTTTACCAGCTCAAATGAACGGTAAACAATCACTACTAAAACCCTGACCCTTCCTAATGGTACTACTGCAAGCCTTAAGCCCGGATAACAATATTTCAATGGTGCTGTTTTTCGGCACGATTGGCATGCTGGCCCTTACAATCGGACTGATCGTATTCATTAGCTTTCACCAGCGCAAAGTAATCCGATACCAGCAACAGCTTCAGCGCATGGAACAGGACCAGCAAAAGACTTTACTGAACGCTTCCATCCGACTCCAGGAAGAAGAACGCCAGCGCATCGCCGCCGACCTGCACGACGATGCCGGCCCGCTCCTTGCCACGGCACGCCTCTACCTCAACGAGAATTTTGTTAACCTGGATAAACAAACCCAGCTCCAGAGTATCTACAATGCCAAGCAGATCATCGACGATACCATCCAGCTGATACGTAATATCTCGCACAGCCTGATGCCGCCCACATTAAAGAATTTCGGTCTTGAATCCGCCGTGAACGACCTATTCCAGAAGATCAGCGGATCGGGCAGCATGAATGCCAGTTCGCGCTTTCACGATTACCGCGAACGCCTGAAGGCCGAGAACGAACTAATCATTTTCCGCATCATCCAGGAGCTTATCAATAATATTCTCAAACACAGCAACGCAAGCTTCATTCACCTTACACAGAATACCAGCGGCCAGCGGTTTTTTATCCGCCTCCATCACGACGGGCGCGGACTCACGCAGACTGATTTTGAGAAACTGGGCAAGAGCAATGTCGGACTGGGTTTGAAAAATATCCAGAGCCGCCTGAAAGTGCTGCAGGGTAAAATATTTTTCGAAAAAGATATGTCGCAAACCTATTATAAAGTCACGATTGAAATGAACAGGGAAGATGAACTGAAGCCTGCAAACGGAACCAATTAATGCTTAATTTAGTTGCCGGTAGACACAATACCTATGGGATTTATAAAAGTTGCCATTGCTGATGACCATAAGATTTTCCGGAAGGGAGTTATCCTTTCCCTTCGAGCCTATAGCAATATTAAGTTCGTCCAGGAAGCAGAGAACGGGCAGGAGCTACTCGACGGGCTAGCGGTCTCCCAGCCAGACGTGATCCTGATGGACCTGCGCATGCCCCTAAAGGATGGCATCGAAACCACCAAGATGATTGCCAAACTATATCCCCAGATCCATATCATCGCGCTGACTATGTACGAGGACGAACGTTTCGTGAGTCATATGATGGAGATCGGGGCCAACGGTTATTTACTGAAGAGCGCCGATCCCGCCGAGATCAAAAGGGCTATTATGGAAGTCACGTCCAAGGGATACTATCTCAACAATTTTGTGAACCGCATCCTGCTGAAAAAATCACATGCCCGCACCAAAGTGATCCCCAACCTGAATACGGAAGTCACACTCAGCGAACGTGAAAGGGAAGTAGTGAAATATATCTGCATGGAATTTACCGCCCAGGAAATCGCACAGAAACTGGATGTGAGCCCCCGCACCGTTGAAGCGATCAAAGACCGTCTCATGGAACGCTTCGGCGCCAAAAATACGGCCGGACTGGTTTTCTTCGCCGTGAAAAATAACCTGATCGATTAGCATGCAGCATCTCTACAAATCCGGCAGGTATTTTTTTGCCATCGCCATTATCGCATTCGGAATCATACAGCTGGTAAACATGGATTTCATGGCCGGGCTCCTGCCGGTTTCTCAAAAATTTCCTGCCAGAAAATTATTCCTCTATCTCACCAGTATTTTATTTCTGTTTGGCGGCCTGGGATTGATTGGAAGAGCCAGCTATAAATTCGCTGCCAGGTATATCGGTTATGTACTTTTATTTCTGGTGTTCGTTCCGCACCTGATCACCCTGCTTTCAAATCTCCATGATCCCGGTCCCTGGACTTCCATCGCTGAAAATGCGGCGCTATGCGGCGGTGCATTTATCATTTCAGGATACGGTAAATTACCAGGCAGAGGCAGGATATTATTCGCCCTCTCCCTGTTGGTTTTCTCCGTTCAGCATTTCATGTACGCAGATTATATTGCAGGCCTCATTCCGGCATGGATCCCGCTTAAAGTTTTCTGGGCATATTTTGTAGGCGTGGCTTTTATTGCAGGATTCATCAGCATTCTTACCAATATAAAAACCCGGCTGGCCTGCACCCTGCTCGGGTTAATGTTTTTATTTTGGCTGATATTTCTTCATGCAGTTCTTGTCGCGAATAACCTTCATACTGAACCCCAGTGGACAAGTTTCTTCGTTGCACTTGGTTTCTGCGGAATATTTTTTGTGATCGCCGGCCAGTCTTCCAAAAATCTTCTGCATAAAATTTTCAACTTATCCCGTTTGAAATAAAAGGAGATTGTTTAGAATAGGTTGTATCGTTCAACTGATCTGTTAAAAATTCTGCCAGGCTGGTTGCACTTATTTTTTCACCCGGACAATCCTCCAGATTTATTTTTACTTCGTTTTTTTTATCCGTGAGTTCTATATATGGAAGTCTCACCAGGGTCCAGTCCAGCGCTGAAGCTACCAATAACTCCCATTCTGTTTGCTTGTCTGCCGTCGTCTTCGGATAATTATCTTTCATCCATTCCGTCGCAGCTTCGGTATAGCCGGTTTTTTTATCCTGTGGTGTATCCACATTTATACCTGTCGTTACGATATACCTCCTGATCCGAAAAAAATCCATGGCGGAGTTCACATTACGCGTCGCATCGCTGAATATAGGAGGTTCATTTTTAGGTTGCCCCAGTGTACTGATCACTGCATTGCATCCTTCAATTAAAGAATAGACCGCCCTGGGGTCTCTGGCATCTCCGCGAATGATTTCAATTAAAGGACTTTTTAACTGAAAATTTTCGGGATTCCGAATAAGCATTTTAATCGGAATACCCAGTTTCAATAAATGAATGACGAGGAACTGTCCTGATTTGCCGGTACCGCCAATGACGGCTATTTTATATTTTGATTCCATAACTCTTTATAAAATTTGGGGGTGTGTAATAGTCCAGCTATAGCGGTATTATTTCATCCCGTTAAAAAGAAAACAATAAAGGGGCCGTTATTTTATAAAGAGGTGGTAAAGATGGGAAGATAAGGGATATGTGATATGGGTTATGAGATATGGGTTATGTGATATGGGTTATGGGATATGGGATATGGGATATGGGATATGGGATGAATATAAAAGAACAGGCTGCGTATCGAAACCGGACAGTCACGGCTAAAAGGCCAAACTAATATTTTGATTTATACGCAGTTACCTTCATGGCACTTATTTGGCGGATATAAAAGGGCTTTTTCCTTTTTAATTTTTACTTTTTTAATATGCTCAAAAATTATTTGAAAGTCGCGCTGAGGAATTTCTTCCGGAATAAAGTTTTTTCATTCATCAATATCGCGGGGCTCTCCATTGGCATGGCCGTGGCCATCCTGATCGGTCTTTGGATCTGGGATGAACTTTCATTCAATAAGCAGTTTGAAAATTATAACCGGATCGCAGAAGTTATGCAAAGCCAGACTTTCAACGGCGAAACAGGCACGCAGCGGTCGCTCCCTTATCCGATCGGCGATGAATTGAGAAAAGATTATGGCAGCAACTTCAGGTATATTTCGATGGCTTCCTGGAATTCGGACCATGTTCTTGCTACAGGAGAAAAGAAAATTACCATTCCCGGCGCGTATATGGAACCATCCATCACGGAGATGCTGAATTTAAAAATGCTGAAAGGCATGCACGCAGGTTTATCAGATGCACATTCCATTTTAATTTCAGGTGAAACAGCGAGAATATTATTCGGCTACACAGATCCAATGGGTAAATTGATTAAGATTGATAACGACCAGTCCGTTAAAGTGACCGGTGTATATGAAAGCCTTCCCTACAATTCAGATTTTGGATATATGAAGTTTATTGGAAGCTGGAAACTTTACCTGGACAATATGCACTGGGCATTTAAAGAAGCCGATCCATGGCGAGCCAATATGTTCCGCGCATTTGTGCAGGTGAATGATCAGTCCGACATGCAAAATATTTCTGCAAAGATTAAAGATTCCAAACTTCAGCATGTCAACAAAAGAGAACAGGTATTCAAGGCCCATGTATTTCTGCATCCGATGAGCAAATGGCATTTGTATGACGATTTCAAGAATGGTAAAAATGTGGGTGGCCGCATCACTTATGTGTGGCTGTTTGGCATTATCGGTTGTTTTGTATTACTGCTGGCCTGCATCAATTTCATGAACTTGAGCACCGCGCGTTCTGAAAAACGCGCGAGGGAAGTGGGTATAAGAAAGGCCATCGGATCGCTGAGAACCCAGTTGATCGGACAGTTTTTCGGCGAGTCGATGTTATATGTTTTTATAGCTTTTATTTTGTCATTGTTTTTTGCTCAGGCCGTTATTGGTTTCTTCAATGAGATAGCCGACAAAAAAATGTCGATCCCCTGGACAGAGCCGCTATTCTGGATCGCAGGCATAGTTTTTAGTCTGATTACCGGCGCTGTTGCAGGAAGTTATCCCGCATTTTATTTATCATCTTTTGAAGCAGCTAAAACATTAAAAGGCGCCATACATGTGGGCCGCTTTGCATCTATACCGCGTAAAATGATGGTGGTAATTCAGTTTTCAATTTCGGTGATACTGATCATCGGAACGATCACCGTATTTCGTCAGATAGAATTTGCAAAAAACAGGCCGGTGGGATATACCAGCAAAGGGTTGATGATGCTGCATATGTCAACCGAGGATCTTCATAAAAATATAACGGCGGTACGTGAGGAGTTGAAAAAGTCCGGAGCCATTGCGGAAATTTCTGAATCGTCCAGCGCACCTACTTATGTTGATGAATGGGATGATGGTTTTGACTGGAAGGGAAAAAATCCTTCACTTACGGGAGATGCTGGTGTCGTATATGTTTCTTATGAATTTGGAAAAACAATTGGATGGAATATTGTTGAAGGCCGTGATTTCTCAAGGAGCTTCGGTGCGGATACGGCAGCAATGATCTTAAACGAGTCGATGGTTAAATTTATGGGTTTGAAAAATCCCGTAGGTGAAACACTTCGTTGGATGGGAAAACCCTACCAGATCGTAGGTATCGTGCATGATCTCTTAATGGAAAATCCTTATGAACCTGTTTCCAGAACTGTGTTTGTGATGGCAACCGATGCGCAACCTGTCATCAACCTGCGTATCAATCCTCAGATGAGTGCGCACGAAGCCATAAGTAAAATGGAACCCGTATTTAAAACCTATAATCCTTCACAACCTTTCGAATATAAATTCACGGATGAAGAATTCGCCAAGAAGTTCGGCGATGAAGAAAGGATCGGCAAACTGGCGGCTTCATTCGCCATACTAGCCATTCTTATCAGCTGCCTTGGTTTATTTGGGATGGCGTCTTTTATGGCGGAAAAACGCATAAAAGAAATCGGTGTTCGCAAAGTGCTGGGTGCTTCTGTTTTTAATCTGTGGAAACTGCTCAGCAGGGAATTCGTGATCCTTGTATTGATCTCGCTTCTTATTGCCATGCCCCTATCCTGGTATTATTTGAACGGATGGCTGCAGCATTATACCTATCGCACAGAAATGAGCTGGTGGATTTTTATTTCTGCCGGACTCGGTGCGCTTGCTATTACGCTCGCTACGGTGAGTTTCCAGGCGGTGAAAGCAGCGCTTGCGAATCCGGTCGAATCACTCCGAACGGAGTGAGGTTGGCGGATGACGGTTGGCGGTTAGCGGTTGACGGACTTCAATTAAAACTATGAAAAGGCTTATTAAAAAAATCATCTACCAATCTGTCAAACTCATCCCGGTGCTCCTTGAGTGTGGGGTGACCCGAATTGGGCACCACCCATAAATATGCGCGTGGGATATTCTTGTATATTCCTGTAGTATGTTCAATGGTTATTACATCATGGTCGCCGCAAATGATAAGCGAGGGACATTTAATTCCTTTTAATTCTTCCAGCGGCACATTGGGCTGAAGCCAGTCGAGCATGAATATTTTCCAGTCATTCTTTTCTTTCAGTGTTGTCCTCGGTTTATTTTTATCCGTTTCATATTGCTTTAGTTCATCTTTCCACGCAGAAGGAATAATCGCCCCGGAATCGGGCGTCATATTGGCGCCGGTGGATACAAGTCTGATTACTTTACCGGGGTGACGCAGGGCCAGCAATAGGGCATTGATGCCACCGTCGCTCCAGCCGATTACATAAGCAGAATCAATAAGCATGGCATCGAGTAGAGCCGCAAAATCATCTGCCATCATTTCAAAACTCAGGGAATCTTTATTATCAACCGTTTTTCCCTGCGCACGGCTGTCCACAGCGATTACTTTATATCTTTTGGAGAAATAGGGAATATTTTCTCTGAAGTCATGCATACTGCCTCCGTTGCCATGAATCAGCAATAAGGGTCTGCCCGTACCATACACTTCTGTATATATTTTTATTCCGCGTACATCATAATATTTACCTGACGCCGGATTATTTCCATAATCAAATGTTTTTGTCTGGCAGATTACTGACACTGATAAAAACTGAAACAGGAGTAAAAGAAAAAATATCTGATTAAACGTTTTCATGTTTATTGTTAATCTGATGATGAGATGGGGATGGATTTTATATAGCGGTAAGTGCGGTTATACACTTGTTAATTCGTGAAAGTCACATGACCGTAAATTAAACCATTTTATATGGAATCACTCTAATAGGTAAAAGAAGACTCATGAAAACAGAAAATACATACGTAAAAAAATCAACCGGTTTCAGGAAATTGAAACTGGTAATCGTAGCAGTGATTCTGGCTGCAGGATTTAGTTCCTGTGTAGTAGCAGCCCATCCTTATGGTGCGCATTGGGTACCCGGACATTATGCTCCCGGTTATTATCATGCACACTGGGTTCCAGGTCATTGGTCATGATTCAGAACAGCATTGTTTTGATATTCTTTGAAACGGTCAGTTTCCCTAGAGTCTTGGATTGGATCTCTTCAACAGAAACACCCGGTGCCTGTTCAATCAGTAAAAATCCATCGGGTGTTATATCAATAACAGCGAGTTCCGTCACGATACGTTTTACACAGCGGACGCCAGTGAGAGGCAGTGTACATTCCGGAAGCAATTTGGACTCGCCTTTGGGATTAGTATGCTGCATGGCCACTATAATATTTCTGGCACTGGCTACCAGATCCATCGCTCCACCCATTCCCTTTACCATTTTACCCGGGATCTTCCAGTTTGCGATATCCCCTTTTTCAGAGACTTCCATGGCGCCGAGCACGGTCATGTCCACCTTGCCCGCGCGGATCATTCCAAAACTTTCTGCACTGTCGAAAAAAGCACCGCCGGGCAGGATCGTTACGGTTTCCTTCCCTGCATTGATAAGGTCCGGATCCAGCTCTTTTTCATCGGGATATGGGCCCATGCCCAACATGCCATTCTCGGATTGGATCATGATCGAAATTCCATGCGGAATATAATTTGCCACCAGGGTGGGAATGCCGATGCCCAGGTTAACATACATACCATCTCTCAGTTCCTGCGCGATCCTTTTTGCTATCCCGTATTTATCGAGTGCCATTTTTTTCGTTTATCGTGTATCGTTTATCGATGAGCTTTAATTATCTTCAGCCTTAAGCTTTACGCCTTACGTCTTGCGCCTTACGCTTTCAAAGGAACAAAGACCATTAAATCTTCTTCACTGTTGGTTAAAAACTGTGCGAGCAGTGGATTGATCTCATGTATGGTTTCACAGTTTTTGCGATAGAGTTCCAGTGTCTTTTCAAATCCTTCCGTCCCTTCACCAAGTTCTATCATCACATTTTCTTCTCCTTCCTCTTTATCTTTCGCATAGTCACGCAGATCATCCATGATCAGGTAAGAAGGATGAAGTGCATACCAAAAACGTATAGCCTGTTGCCATTGCATTTCATTCAATGGCAGGTCGCAAAGCACATACAAGAATACATCCGCACGGTTCAGGGAAGGAAAAGGAACTCCGAATGGACCCATCGGTTTCAAAACTGGTTGATCCAGGTAAAGATTCAACGCTTCGTAATATTTTGAATTTTGTATTCTTCCTTTCAAAAGACTGCAAATGGTATTCAGTTCTTCCTGCATACTGATTTCTCTTTTTTCATGCAGTATAGCATAGTGCATGAGTTGTTCCATGAAAAGGATATGATCTTCATTCAGCAAAATTTCAACTGGAATTCCAATCCTGAAAAGAATATCATAATAAACAGGAATTGAAACAAAACCATTTCCGAATGAGATGTACAATAACCTTCCCTTCCAGAAACTGTTATTTTCAGGCGGTTTACGATCTACAAAAAATTTGCCGATCGTTTTATTAACGCCCATTTCCCGTTCGAACTGATTTGCGGAGATAAACACGCTTTAATTGTTAATTGATAATTGTTAATTGTTAACGGTAGTACTTCTTAAGACTTTTTATTTATATATATTAATGTATTCACTTATCATCGTTAACCATTAACAATTAACAATTGACAATTAAAAAATGCGTACCGTCCTCTTCTCTACCCGCTTCTCATAGTTTCTTCCCTGAAAAATGCGATGCACATATATGCCGGCGACGTGCACGTGATCAGGATCCAGTTCGCCAGGTTCGACAAGCTCTTCCACTTCTGCAATAGTAATATCTCCCGCTTTTGCCATGGATGTTGAGAAATTCCTGGTCGTCTTCCTGAATATTAAATTCCCCAGGCTGTCTCCCTTCCAGGCTTTCACGATGGCGTAGTCTGCATGCAATGCAAGCTCCATCAGGTGCATTTTCTGATTGAATTCCCTGGTTTCTTTTCCGGTGGCGATTTCAGTTCCATAACCAGCAGGCGTATAAAAAGCAGGAATGCCCATGGCTGCCATCTGAATTCTCGTAGCAAGTGTCCCTTGCGGAACCAGGTCCACTTCCAGTTCACCCTGCAATAACTGACGCTCGAATTCCGCGTTCTCTCCTACATAGGAGCTGATCATTTTTTTTATCTGCCTCGTCTTCAATAAAAATCCAAGTCCGAAATCATCCACGCCTGCATTATTGGAAATGCAGGTCAGGCGTTTTACGCCGGTCTGCACGAGGGCCATGATACTATTTTCCGGAATACCACATAATCCGAATCCGCCCAGCATGATGGTTGCACCATCTGGAATATCTTTAACGGCATCCAGGGGGCTGTGGAATACTTTATTCATAACATGAAGTTATGAAATCAGGTGGCTCATTTTATTTTAATGGGATTGGCTTTACTATTGGTCTCGGAGCATACAATTCCGCCCTGTGGCGATTGGCATCGGCCGCGAGGCTGTCAAATATTATTTTGTTCAGATCCGGCCTGGATTCATAAAAACTAAGGCTTTTTTTAAATTCCTCCCTTGTTGTATGGTGTATTTTAAAAACGGTCTCCATCAGATCCTCGCTGGCTTTTATTTTATCAGGTTTCAGGGAATCTTTGACAATATATTGAGCGGAATATTCTCCTGCGATGATAACGTCCTTCATAATCTTTTGCATGGAATCGGGTGGAATAATATCACTCGGGATACTCGACCTATCGGAGCAGGCAGCCAGGTTAGCGGCAATAAAATATAAGATCAGGCGCTTCACTGAAGGTCCTGTTTATATTGGTTCAGATTGGAAACATCAATTCTTGAAAGTATATCCAGGGCACGGCTTTTTTCATCCGGAGTGCCATGTTTAAATACATTCCCGATCTCTGCGCCCTTTCCCTGGAAGAAAAACTGCATGAACATAATATTGGGGAATTCGTTATTGATGCTGTTCATGGCGGTCAGCATACTCATCACGGCAACGCGGGCATCTGCTTCATGGTCAAACATCTGGTCAAGTCCCTGCCGGTAATAACTATACATCGCGTCATGTATGGGATTATATTTTGGATTGGTCAGGTTTTCGACAAGCCAGTAACGATTTCTTAAACCATCGAAGGGTTTCCATCCATTGAGTGAACTGGCTTCCGGCGCGTTGTTTACAATATTCTGCGCCTGCTGAAAATATGGGTCGCCACCCCGCAATCCATATGAATCAAAGTTTAATCCCAGGATGATATAGGCATAGTAAGCAAATACCGCAGTCAGGTTAGCCGTCAGCGGATCTGTACCACCCACGCGGTTTTCGTTGAAGTCGAGGGCCTGGTACTGAATATATTTGAAAGCAAAGTTGTCATCCATATAGTTCATCAGCGGACTCTGGTACGAGGTATTGAAAATCGGGCGTCCCGTTTGTATCGTCAATGAAGCTGCATAGGTGTTATTGTCCGTTGCTGCACTGAGATTCAATAAAAAATTACACTGGATTTTTTCGTTGTTGTTGAAAGCAATATTGGTCCATTTCCGCCCATTCAGGAAATCGTACAATGCTGATTGCAATGTTTGAAAAATCTGTTTGTTGACGCTGGTACTGATTCGGTTAGACAGCACCGTTACATTGGCCTGGAATTCCTGGCTTCGGGCAGCCTGGAAACAGAGTATTACAAAAGAAAACAGGATCAGGATTTTTGCACGCATCATAGGAGTTTTATAATCCGGTCAACGATATCGCGGGCCACCTGTTGTTTGGGTTTTTGCCCGAAAGGAATTTCAATCCCGTTCTTTTCAAAGATGGTAACCTGGTTGGTATCGTAACCAAACCCGGCCCCTGCATCATTTAAAGAATTCAGTACGATCATATCCGCGTTCTTGGATTTTAATTTATTTTTTGCATACTGCACTTCGTCTTTATTCTCCAGTGCAAAGCCCACAAGGATTTGTCCGGCTTTCTTTTTTTCCCCCAGGGTCTTAAGAATATCTTTTGTTCTTGATAACTCCAATGTGAACGTTTCCGAATTCTTTTTTATTTTTTCCTTTGAAAAAGAAACCGGTGTATAGTCTGAAACGGCTGCTGACATCACCGCGATCCGGGTGGAGGGGAATATGGCGAGACAGGCATTGTACATTTCCTCCGCGCTCTGAACGTGGGTAACATGTATACGGGGATCATTGATTTCAATGGAGGAAGGTCCGAGTACCAGTTCCACTTCTGCACCTCTTTGTGAGAGCTCCCGGGCAATGGCGACACCCATTTTACCGGTTGACTGGTTACTGATATATCGAACGGGATCAAAAGGCTCATGCGTCGGGCCTGCAGTCACGAGTGCTTTTTCCCCTTTTAAACTGCCGCTAAAAAAAAAATTCATCTCCAGGAAAGAAATGATCTGTTCGGGTTCTGCCATCCGGCCATCTCCGTAAAGTCCGCTGGCCAGTTCTCCTTTTTCAACCGGAATAACCCGGTTTCCAAAGGATTTCAGTTTTTCTATATTGGCAGCCGTCGCAGGATGCTGCCACATATCTTCATCCATGGCAGGTGCAACAACAACGGGACAGGTAGCCGAGAGATAGGTGGCGAGAAGAAGATTATCGCAAATTCCATTCGCCATTTTAGCAAGGGTATTGCAGCTTAAAGGTGCGATCAGCATGAGGTCGGCCCAGCGGCCGAGCTGAACATGGTTGATCCAGGTATCGTTCAGGACCAGATCACTCTGTACTTCATTTTTCGAAATCGTTGAAATGGATAAGGGCGTGACGAAATCTTTGGCAGAAGGCGTCATAACCACTTTTACTTCAGCGCCTGCCTTAATAAACAGCCTGGTCAGAAAGATGGATTTATAAGCGGCAATGCTGCCGCAGATACCCAACAGTATTTTCTTTCCTTCCACCATAGATTAAGTTAAGCCCTAGCTGAAAAGATCGTCTTCGTTCTTGCGGTAATAGATCTTGTCTTCCATGAATTCCTGCGTGGCGAGCAATGCTGCATTGGGCATTCTTTCATAGGCTTTGGAGATTTCAATCTGCTCCTTGTTCTCATGAATTTCTTCCAGGCTGTCAGTATGTGTAGCGAACTCTTCCAGTTTGCTGTGGAGTTCTTCCTTCATGGTAATATTGATCTGGTTGGCTCTTTTTGCAATGATGGCAATGGATTCATACAGATTGCCGGTCTTATTCTTCAGATCCGTCAGGTTCTTCGTTTCAGCCACATTTGCAATATGCGTACTAACCTGTCTTCTTAGTTTGCTCATTATTTATTTTTTTTAGTGAGGTATTGGCGAGTTCCAGATATGACTGGGCTTCTTTTTTCAGTTTGCTTTCAGGGAAACGGTCATTAAAATCGTTACAGTCGGTCAGTACCTGTTCCAGGCGTGTTTTTTTCTTTTCTTCCATGCTCTGGATGGCATACAGGTAATCCGATTTGATAATATACAACTTATATTCATCACTGAATTGCGAATCCGGATAAGTATTCATTAATGTGTTGAAAGTGAGAGAAGCAGCTTTTAAATAGGCTGGATTGGTTTCATGGAGGTTAAAATAGAGTTTGGCTGCTTCAAAATCTTTTTCTTCCAGTTTGGCGCGGCATTTCTCGATGATTTCATTGGCTTCCTTTACCTTATCGGAATTGGGATGCTGGGCGATAAAAGCCTGCATGAAACCAATCGCTTTGGTCGTATTGGTCTGATCCAGCTGATACTTGGGTGACTGCTTATAAAAACAATAAGCACGCATATAATCCATTTCGTCGGACTTAGGGCTGTTCGGAAATGCTTCCACGAATCCCTTAAACAGGTTTTCGGCGTTGATATAGTCCTTCAGGTAATATGCACAATAGGCGTATTTATACCATATATCTTCAAAATGTTCTGATCCTTTCATGACCCTGTACAGGTCATCATAAAGCATTTGTGCATGATTATAATCCTTATTCAGATAATACTTTTCAGCCATCTTAAGCTTAAAAGTGTAATCCGTGCTTTTCATGATCTTATTGAAATTATTCGGCGTACCATTATTGGAAGCCTTAAAATAAGAGCAGGAACTAACCGCTGAGAAAATGATAAAAACGAGGAAAAATTGTTTCATGAAGCCTGCAAAACTACAATATTTAGGATAAGAAACGAAAATAGGCCGTTTTCATTCTGTTCAGGCTACTGATTTGTTAAAAAATATGCTTAAAACAAAGATGTCCCGCGTATGACGCGGGACATCCAATGAATCTGAATGGCTTATCTCTTACGAAGGTTCGGATGCGGAGCCGGTACCGTATTAGGACCTTCTTCGCCCGTTCCATCCTTGACATCTATCGTATTTTCATCCCCACCGGTCTGTCCGTACCGGAATATGAACCGGTCTGAGTTGATACCTTCTTTTTCCACCAGGTATTTGATCACTTCATTCACACGATCCCAGCTGAGCTGTTGGGCTGTTTTGCTAGTTTCTCCATAACCGATAACGGCTACTTTACAACCCGGGTTATTCCTCATTTTTTCAGCGATGGTTGAAGCAAGTGCCATTCCGTCCTTGCTAAGTGTTACTGATCTGCCTTTGAATACGATGCTTGGAAGATCTCCAATAAAGCAACGTGTTTTGCCACCCAGGCCGCCTACGCCACCTGAATCCAGTCTCGCGTTGATTTCCTTACAGCAGGCTGGATCCGGGCATTTACCAACGCCGTCTGCATCAACAGGCTGACACTGGGTTGGTGTAATAAGTTCTTTATCCTTGCAATCCGGTACACCATCACCATCTGTATCCCGGCTTACACCGTGTGTATCCACGGGGCAACCGGCAGGAGTATTTGGCTCATGGTCGAACTGGTCGGTAACACCGTCGCCATCCGCATCATCCAGGATGGGCTTAGGAAGTTTCATATGTCTTGGAGCATTGAGTTCTCCGTAGGCATAGTCCAGCGGGTTGATCCACCAGAGAGGCTCAACAGATCTTTTTCCAATATTGTAGTTCAATCCTACAGAAAGAAAATTGTACGTGTCATCGTGGGTTAGTGCATGGGCCTGGGCAGTTCCGGTTTCCTGCCATTCCTGGCCGTCGATCAATTTGGATTTCGTAATGGATACTTTATCCTCAATCGCTATATTAAACTTGTCAGTAAGCTTTATTTCTGTACCTACTCCAATAACACCAACTGGAATGAAAGGTACTCCAAACAAACTGGGTTGTGAAGGGTCCCTTTGGGCTACCGTTTCAAATGATCCATCCATCATGCTCTTCAAAGCACTTTTTATAGCTTTTCTGTTGCCGTAAGTAAACCCGTTGATACCAAATTGTGTAATGATACCGGTATAATCATACCGGCCATTGGGTCCGAATAAATTATATCTGGTGGCATAAGTTGCTGCGCCAACACCGCCAAAAGCATAGAAAAGGATGGAGGATTTTGCCTTGTGAAAACGAATATTATTCAGATTAACCACTCCCTGTAAGGAAAGCTCCTGAATCGTTGTTTTGTAATTGTAAAAAACCGGTTCCCGGTTGGTAGCACTAAAATATTGAGAAATAACATTATTTGCAGCATATCCCGTAAAGGAGGGCTGCCAGTTTAGTCCTTTTGCGCTCATGTAATCATATTCACCCCTGATGGAGAAGGTATAACCCAAAGACTTTCTTACATGAATTCCAATCCCAAAAGTAGGCAGCCAGGCTCTTACACTTCCTGAAACAGTTGACATACCTCCTTTTAAACCAATTTCCCACTGGTCACGGGGCCTCGCAGGAAAAGGATAAGCATTATTTAAAAATTCATTGTGTTGTGGTATTCTCCGGGCAGGTATAACAGAAGAATCTCTTATATCGTAACTGCTGCTGCTCTCTGCTGAAGTATTGTCCTGAGCGAAACTTTGTGAAAGAAATGCTAATATAAAAACGGCTAGTACCGAATACTTTTTCCCTATCATAGACTGAAGTTTGTAAGAATGTTGTGATTAAAAACAATACTACACCTTACAAAAATATAAGTTAACCCTTAAATTGCAAATTTTTTATCTCAAAAGAAACTGGAAACCACAGAATTGTAGAGAATATTGCCAATTCATACATATGCAAGCGGGTATTTATATTAACCGAATGATAAAGTAGTAATTTGGCGGTCATTTTATGCAATTAGCCCAATCATTACTCCGGGAAGAATTGATTGTTTTCGAAAAAAAATTCCGGGAAGCAGTAAAATCCCAGACACCACTGCTTGACCGGATTATGCGTTTCATAGTAAACCGCAAGGGTAAACAACTAAGGCCCATGTTTGTATTCTTATCGGCGCGGTTATGCGGACCGGTGAATGAATCCACTTACCGTGCGGCATCCCTGGTTGAACTATTGCACACCGCAACGCTTGTTCATGATGATGTTGTAGATGAATCACTGGAAAGAAGAGGGTTTTTTTCCACTTATGCTTTATGGAAAAACAAGATATCCGTCCTGGTGGGTGACTACCTGCTGGCCAAGGGTTTACTACTATCACTGGATCATAGTGATTTCAGAATTTTGCAATTGCTTTCCGGCGCCGTGCGTAAGATGAGTGAGGGTGAATTATTGCAGATTGAAAAGGCAAGGACGTTGAACCTGGAAGAATCGGTTTATTTTGAGATCATCCGGAATAAAACAGCTTCCCTGCTCGCCTCTTCCTGTGCTGCAGGAGCGTTTTCAACAAGCGAGGACGAAACCATAACAGAAAAACTGAGTCGTTTCGGAGAAGCCGTAGGTATTGCTTTTCAGATCAAGGATGATTTATTTGATTATGGCGATGAGAAAACAGGTAAACCATCCGGCAATGATCTGAAAGAAAAAAAACTAACCCTGCCACTGATCTATACGTTAAACACTATCAGTAAACCTCTCCGCCGGGAGTTGATTTATATAATAAAAAATCAGAACCGTGATCCTGAAAAAATAAAATATGTAATTGGTCAGGTCGTGGCCTCGGGCGGCATTCGGTATGCTAATGAGAAAATGTATCATTACCGTGATGAAGCACTGAAGATACTTTATGAATTTGAGGAGAATGAGATGAGGGCTGCGTTGGAAGAATTAGTTCGATTTACAACGGATCGGAAATATTAGCTTGAGAGTATGGGAGTATGGGAGTATGGGAGTATGGGAATGAAATGAGGGAAATTATAATTTGCAGATTGGAATTTGATTCGGTCAATGGTCATCTGTCAACGAATAAAATGAAAAAAAGATGGAAAATAAAACCTGCAGACGAGCAAAAAGTGCTATCACTGTCTGATGCACTAAAAATCCATCCCATACTAAGCCACATACTTGTTGGCCGCGGAATAGAAAGTTTTTCTGAAGCTAAAGCGTATTTCCGTCCTGATATTTCCCAATTGCATGATCCCTGGCTGATGAAGGATATGGATCTTGCTGTAAAACGGATCTTCCATTCGATTGATCAGAAAGAAAAAATTCTTGTCTTTGGTGATTATGATGTAGATGGAACCAGCTCTGTTGCACTCATATACCAGTTCCTTTGCAAAATCTACGATCCGGCATTTATCGATTTTTATATTCCGCACAGGCACCGCGAAGGATACGGCGTTTCAAAAGCAGGAATCGATTTCGCAAAAGAAAATGCATTCAGTTTAATTATTTCAGTTGACTGCGGAATAAAATCCATTGAACTTGTGGAATATGCCAAAGCGAATGGAATGGATTTTATCATCTGCGATCATCATCTGCCGGATATAATATTACCTTCAGCAGTTGCCATCCTCAATCCAAAGCAATCCGGCTGCCAGTATCCTTACAAAGAACTTTGTGGTTGTGGTGTAGCTTTCAAACTCATCACCGCTCTGAGCCGGGCTCTTTCTCTTCCGGAGGATATGTATCTGATATATCTGGACCTGGTCGCGATTGCCATTGCAGCGGATATTGTTCCGATGTCAGGCGAAAACCGTGCACTTTGTTTTCTTGGCCTGAAAAAAATAAATGAAAATCCGAATCATGGAATCCGCGCACTGATGACACTGAGCGGACTGGCTACGCCTGCTTCCATTACTTCCCTTGTTTTCACAATTGCGCCGCGCGTGAATGCGGCTGGCAGAATGGATGACGCGCGAAAAGCTGTCCTGATGTTTGTTGCGGATAATTATGATGAAGCCTTGCTATATGCTAATTTATTGCATGCAGATAATTCGGACCGACGTGAAGCAGACTCCAGCATCACCGAGGAAGCACTTGCGATGATTGATGGAAATAAAATCATGCAAAACCGAAAGTCGACTGTATTATACAAATCTCATTGGCATAAAGGTGTTGTGGGTATTGTGGCTTCCCGGCTTATTGAAAAATATTACCGTCCGACCATCGTACTGACACAAAGCGGTGAATATGCATCAGGCAGTGCGCGCAGCGTTCCGGGTTTTAATTTATATGAGGCTTTACATGCCTGCCGGGAGTGGCTGGTAGGGTACGGCGGACATTTCGCTGCAGCAGGCATGACACTTGCTCCGGAGAATATTGATAAATTCAGCAAGAAATTTGAAGAAGTTGTTTCTGAAACTATTGATCCGAGATTCCTTGTTCCGGAATTAGAAGTTGATGCCATTGCCCGTTTTTCGGATATTGATTTCCAAACCTACCGGATCGTTGAACAGATGGAGCCCTTCGGACCTGAAAATTACAAGCCGGTTTTTGTTTCGCAGCAGGTTTACGAAACCGGTTATTCAAAATTACTTAAGGAAAAGCACCTCCGTTTATTTTTGCGTCAGGGCGAATTGATTTTTTCCTGCATCGCATTCAATATGGCGGATAAATGGGAACAGGTTCAATCAGGCCAGCCCCTGGACATTGCATATACACTTGATATGAATGAATGGAATGGAGAGAAGAAACTGCAATTGAAGATTCTGGATATAAGAAGTGCGGTTGAGTCATCGATGACGGTTGACGGTTGAGGGTTGACCAAGGATATATTGCCTGAAATATGAGAACTCCTGCTGAAATAAAACAAATCTTTACTGATCTCGCTATGCGGGACGATCGCATAAGGGCGGTTCTTTTGCAGGGATCCCGCGCCAACATTAAAGTAATTCCGGATGCTTACCAGGATTTTGATATTTTTCTTGTAGTAAATCAAATGGAAGAATTTATCACTGATCATCGCTGGACATTGGTTTTCGGAGAAAGAATCATCTGGCAGCTTCCCGATGAAATGAAAACACTAAATGATCATCATGTTGAAAAAACTGGATTTCATTATTTAATGCTTTTCAAAGACCATATCAGAATAGATCTTACAATTTATCCGAAAGAAAAAATCAACAGTTATTTTAAACCGGATAGTTTATCCATTGTATGGCTGGACAAAGATGCCCTGTTCAATGGTATAGGTAAACCAGGTGATTCAGATTACCACATTAAAAAGCCATCAGAAAAGGAATTTACAGAAAGCTGCAATGAATTTCGTTGGGTGTCCACGAATATTTCCAAAGGGCTTAAACGGAAAGAGACCACTTATGCAAAGGCAATGATGGAGGGACCGGTCCGAAGTATGTTCATGCGTATGATAGAATGGTATATAGGAGTGGAAACTGGATTTTCAGTTTCATTCGGACAATCGGGAAAAATGATGAAAAGATATTTGGATAAGCGCGGTTATAAAAAAATACTGACAACATATCCGGATTATAAAATAAAAAATATCTGGAATTCATTATTTATCATGATGAAGATCTTCGACAACTATGCTGAAATTGTTGCAGGCAAATTAAAATTTCAATACGATCATGAAGAGCATGAAAAAGTAATTGAATTCCTGCGACGACAGTATTCCAAAAAAAATAGAATTTCAAAATGAATGCATGTCAGCTTTCAAGTATGATTCTGCCCGGTTCCTTTTTCTCAATAAGATCAACGCTGCGCTGAATAAAATTCGTCAGTTCAGCGCCCTTGAGTAAACCCTGGCTTAATAGTGCCAGGTCAGCCAGGTTGCTAATGATCTTCTGTTGTTTTTCCGAATCAGTTTCTTTTAAAATATATGGATATACGGGATGATTTCCGTTTACGGTAAGCGTTACTTCATCGGGCATATTCGCGTAGAATGCACCCATGCCTCCGCCTCCATTCAGGGCAGCCATATCTTTCATACGGCGCATGAATTCAGGTCTTGTAGCAACAACGGGCATTGCATCGGGGCTTAATCCTTTTACTTCAACCGTAACGTGCAGAGATGGAATATCATATGCAAATAATGATTTCAGCTTCTCAACTTCTTCTTTATTAAGTACGGTTTCTGCCGAATCCTGTTTATCGATGAGATTGTCCACTACTTCACTGTCCACGCGTGTGAAATGAACATTTTCCCATTTCATTTCCATCTGGTTGATGAACCCTGCATCTACTATGGTTTCGAGTTTCACTATTTTATATCCCTTTTCCCGGGCGGTACGGATATAACTATCCTGCTGAACAGGATTGCTTGTGTAAATGATAACCAGTTTCCCATCTTTATTTTTCTGCAACGCTTCTGCAGCGTTTCTATATTCTTCCAAAGTATAAAAACGCGAACCGTCAGCATCTTCCATGATGAGGAACTTATTGGCTTTCTCGAGGAATTTATCGTCGGTCATCATGCCATACTTTACAAAGAGACCGAGGCTTTCCCATTTCTCTTCATATTCTTTTCTTTCCCTGTTGAAAATTTCCTCCAGTTTATCCGCTACTTTTTTTGTGATGTGGTTGTTGATCTTTTTAACATTGGGATCTCCCTGCAGGTAACTGCGGCTTACATTCAGAGGAATATCCGGGCTGTCGATCACTCCCTGGAGTAACATCAGGAATTCGGGAACGATATCTTTTACTTCATCGGTAACAAAAACTTGGTTGCTATATAACTGGATTTTGTCTTTCTGAATCTCGTAACTCTGTTTTATTTTCGGGAAGTAAAGTATTCCGGTGAGGTTGAATGGATAGTCCACATTCAGGTGAATCCAGAATAATGGCGGTTCATTAAAAGGATACAATTCCTTATAGAAAGCCTGGTAATCTTCCGTACTTAGTTCACTGGGCTTGCGCGTCCAGGCAGGACGAGTGTTGTTAATTTGTTTTTCCTCAAAGAAAACGGGGATTGGCAGAAAGCGGCAATACTTTTCAAGAATACCACGAATACGGTTCTCATCTAAAAATTCTGCGGAATCTTCCGGTATATATAGTACTACATCGGTTCCTCTTTCGGTTTTGGGGTCTTCTACCAGACTATATTCAGGGCTGCCGTCGCATTCCCATTTTACGGCGGGCTGGTCTTCTCTGTAAGATTTAGTGATTACTTCTACTTTGCTGCTGACCATGAAGGCTGAATAAAACCCAAGGCCGAATTTGCCTATTATGGCATTTTCGTTCTGGCCCTTATATTTATTTACAAATTCTTCGGCTCCCGACAGGGCAACCTGGTTAAGATATTTATCCACTTCTTCAGCTGTCATTCCGATTCCCTGGTCGGAAATAGTAAGGGTTTTGGCCTCTTTATCGAGTTTTACGTGGATGGGCAGTTCCCCGATTTCGCCCTTTGCTTCTCCCAGGGAAGAAAGTGTTTTCAGCTTTTGGGATGCATCTACCGCATTGCTAATCAGCTCCCTAAGAAAAATTTCATGATCACTGTACAAAAATTTTTTTATGATGGGGAAGATATTCTCTGTCTCTACCCTGATACTCCCTTTTTGCATAGCTGGCTGTTTTAGGCTTGCCGTTCAAACACGATGCCATTGGTGATTATGCTGACATCATGTCGGTTGTCGTTGGCCGTTGACCGTTGGCGGCCTTGATCTGTTTATCACAATAGAGTGGGTCAACGGTCAACCGACAACGGCCAACGATTTTCCTTTCGCTATTTCCCCAAAAAGCTTTACTTTCGCAGCCCAATTATTTATTTTAAACAAAAACAGGGAAATGAACAATTATGAATTGATGGTGATTTTTACCCCTGTGCTGTCTGAGGAGGACTATAAAGCCGCCCAGAGCAAATTCACGGCCTTCGTTAAAGAAAACGGTGGCAAAGTGGTGCACGACAATCCCTGGGGTCTTAAATCACTGGCGTATCCCATCCAGAAAAAAACCACTGGTTTATACTGGGTAATGGAATATTATGCGCCATCCGACTTCAATGAGAAACTGAAAATTCAGATTCTCCGCGATGAAACCGTATTACGTTTCATGGCTACCAGGCTCGATAAATACGCCGTCGAGTACAATGCCAGAAAGAGAAGTGGTGTACCAACAGGAACAGAAAAAGCGGAGGTATAACATGGCAAAGACCAATGAGATAAAATATCTGACCGCGATCAAGACCCAGCAAAGGGCTAAAAAATTCTGCCGTTTCAAAAAATACCATATCCGTTATGTGGATTATAAAGACGGTGAATTCCTGAAAAAATTTCTGAACGAACAGGGTAAGATGCTTCCGCGCCGTATTACTGGTAATTCGCTGAAATATCAGCGCAAAGTAGCCGATGCGATCAAGAAAGCCAGGCAAATGGCCATCCTCCCTTACGTAACAGATTTATTTAAGTGATAAACTCTCCCATCACGCCCAGGCGGGAAGGGAATCAAATAATTAATAATGGAAATCATTTTGATTCAGGACGTGGATAATCTTGGCGCCGCTCATGAAAAGGTTAGTGTAAAAAATGGTTATGCACGTAACTTCCTGATTCCGCAAAAAAAGGCGATTGAAGCCAGCCCGTCCAACCTCAAACAGCTGGATGAGAAAATCAAACAGCAGAAAAAGAAAGAAGAAAAACTGCTGGCTGAAGTCAACAAGGTAATCGAAGTACTGAAGGCTTCTCCGTTGAAAATCGGTGCAAAAACCGGAACCAGCGGAAAGATTTTCGGAAGTGTCACCTCAGTGCAACTGGCCCGTGCCATCCGTGACCAGAAGGGATACGAAATCGATCGCCGCCGTATTCATATTCTTTCAGAAGTGAAGGAACTTGGAACTTACAAGGCTAAGGTTGATTTTGGTCATGGCAATGAAACTGAGGTTGAATTCGAAGTAAGCGCCGAATAATAATCCTTTAATCAGTTTAACCCTCTCCGTTTTAAACGGGGAGGGTTTTTTCTTGGTAACCGGGCCTTTGTTGCGCCCTTACCCCGGGTCACAAAATTTTACTGATTTATAAAAAATCCTATCTTTACAATCGCTCTGTAATTCTGGTTATAAGCTGTGCTGGTGCCCTTCTTTTGATAGTACCATCGTTCATCGTAGCTAAGAAGTTTAGAGTTGTTTTTATCATTTTTAATTTTAGCACAATGAACATTTATGTAGGCAACCTCTCCTGGCAAATGACCGATGAGGATCTCAGAAATCTTTTCGAACAACATGGAGCTGTTGGTTCCGCAAAAATTGTTAAGGACAAAGTTTCAGGCCGCAGCAAGGGCTTTGGATTTGTTGAAATGGAAAACGATGCAGAAGCACAGGCAGCGATTACGGCACTTTATGATTCGGAAGTAATGGGTCGAAAAATTATCGTGAACGAATCCCAGCCCAAACAACAGGGTGGTGGTAGCGGTGGTTTCAAAAAGAGAAGTTTCGGAGGTGGAAGCGGAGGCGGTGGTGGTTACAAGAAAGGTGGATTCAACCGCGGAAACGGCGGTGGTGGTGGCTTCGACAGGGATTATTAATCTTCACTACATATAATTTTATTGAAATCCCTTCACGTTTTCTTGGAGGGATTTTTTCGTTTACGGATGACCGTTGACCGATGACCGACTTTAAGCTTTAGGCTTTAAGCTTATTCTAATCCAAATAATTTTAGATTAAGTTTCTGCAGTGTAATTTTTTTATATGAAGAAGGAATAAGAACCGACACATTGTGTTTGCTTCCTCCATAACTCACCATGCGGACCGGAATACTGGATAGGCCTTCAAAGATTTTATTCAATACATCTTTCGTTTCAACGATTTCGTTTCCCACTATAGATACGATCGTCTGGTCCTGCTGCACTTCTGTATTCCCGAATGGCTCCAGTTCTCTTAGAATATGATGGAGCTGATTACCATTATCAATCGTAACGGATACGGCTACTTCGGAAGTGGTAACCATGTCAATTGGTGTTTTATATTTTTCGAATACTTCAAATATTTTCCTGAGAAATCCATAAGCCAGCAGCATGCGACTGCTCCTAATATTAATGGCAATGATTCCGTCTTTAGCGGCAATGGCTTTTACACCTGAAGTAGGCGCCGTTTTCTGAATCACCGTGCCTGGCGCTTTTGGTGCCATTGTATTTAAAAGTCTTACAGGTACATTCTGTTGTTGCGTGGGCCAGATACAGGTAGGGTGAAGAATTTTAGCGCCGAAATAAGCCAGCTCTGCTGCTTCATCAAAACTCAACACTTCAATCGGAATAGTTTTCTTTACTATCCGCGGATCGTTATTATGCATCCCGTCTATATCAGTCCATATTTCACATACCGTTGCATTGATGGCAGCCGCTACCAGTGATGCGGTGTAATCACTTCCCCCTCTTTTCAGGTTGTCCACTTCTCCTTTCGCATTGCGGCAGATATATCCCTGCGTTATAAAAAGTTTATTTGCCGGATACTTCGCAAGCAATTCCGTCAGCTTTTTGCGGATCAGTTCCAGTTGTGGTTCATCTTCTTCATCTATTTGCATAAATTCCAGAGCCGGCAGCAACACATGCTGAATACCCTGTTCTTCCAGATATACACTGAATAATTTTGTTGAGAGTAATTCACCCTGGGCCAGGATATCTTTATTCAGGGCCTCGCTAAAAGAAATACGCAGGATGATTCGCAGGAATTCAAAATGCTCGTGGATGATTGATATAGCCTGTTCCCGGGCTTTTCCTGTTTTCAGTAATTGCTCAATAAACGCATTGTAATGGTTGCTGAGTTTGCTTATTAATTCGCCGGCTTTATCTCTTTCGAAGCGGGCAGCAGATTGACCAATTTCCACCAGGGCATTGGTTGTACCACTCAGTGCACTTAAAACAACGATCTTGGATTCCGGATCTGCCGTGATAAGTTTTGTCACCTCATGCATACGCTCCGGTTTACCTACCGAAGTGCCTCCGAATTTCATAACTTTCATGCGATCCATTTTTGGGATCGCAAATATACAAACGAAAACGCCACCGTGGTTTTTAACCGCAGTGGCGTTTACTATATTAATTCCATTATTTTTTTATGATCTTCTGATTATACAGGTTATTATTTACCATTACCTGGATAATATAAATTCCTTTCGGAAGGTTTCCAAGCTGATCAACCATGATACTGTTGTTACCGTTGTTTATAGTGAATGATTTTGTAAGAATCTGTCTTCCTGAATTGTCCATCAAACGTAACATCCCGTTATCCGGTTTGCTTGCATATAAATTCAGGATTGCATAGTTATCTACCGGATTCGGATAAACTGAAAAAGAATTCACAGGCTGATCCAGCTTAACAGGAATGATTTTACTGTATGTAAATTTTCCATCGTTGTCCACTATACGCAGACGATAATAAATAATATTACCATTGATATTAAACAACTGATCATTGATACTGTAAAAATGGGTCGGATCCATTGAACTGCTGGCATCCACCTGGGCCACTCCTATAAAGTTTGAACCGTCTGAACTTCTTTCTACTTCAAAATAAGCAGCGTTGACTTCATTTGTTGTTGTCCATGCAACTTTTACATTGTTGGCAGAAACATATGTCGCGCTGAAATCCAGAATTGTTACAGGAAGTACGATGGATTGACAAATCTGCATTTTCGGAGGCAGCTGGGCTAAAGGGAATGTTTGTGTAAGCACCCCTGGAAAACCATCGCTCGCACCAAAATTATTTACCCCGGAGGTACCAGTACTTATACCTGCAATACCTTGATTTGCGGAAGATGCAATATTCAATGCAGCATTTGAGAAAATTACTCCACCACCACCACCGCCACCCGGACCGTGCTGGGTTGCGCCCAGAATTAATGGATCATTACTTCCACCATTTCCTCCGTTAGCAGTTGCCGTAATACCTGCCTGACCGCTGTTGGCATAGATCAGAATGCTTCCGCCAGCGCCACCGCCGCCAGAAGCGTCAATGGTAACCGTACTGTTGCCAGCATTTCCGTTCGCACTGATGGTTCCTGTTCCAATTATAGTTGATGAATTTATTATAACCATTCCGCCTCCTGTCGCACCGCTACTGGCATTACCACCAACCGGTATGCCGGTTCCGTCATTATTAGTACCCCCACCACCTCCTCCGCCCATAATCAGGCGATTTGGAGCGTAATAAGTTACTATTGGAGAATAGGTTTGAAAAGCAGTACCACCGCGGCCTCCGGTAAATCCAAAAGAAAACCAGCCATTACCACCCAGACCACCAGCACCACCGTTACCACCACCACCGCCTCCGGCATTCTGGTCATTAGCAGACGGATCACTGTCTGTAGCGCCACCACCCGCATTACCAGGTCCGCCACGGCAATAACTTCCTCCGGGATAACCTTCCACCACATTATCTACAAGCACATTATTAAAATATACGTACCGGGGTGTTCCGGCAATACCTTCACCTTTACTTGCATCTGCAAGAATGGTTGATGGTTGGTAAAAATCATTTTTATTTAACCCGGCTGTTCCTCCGCGTAATTTAAGCGTACCGCCTCCGCGAAAACCAGCCCCGGATGCATTTACGGTTTTACCATTGAAGTCGAGTTGATTTACAGCACTTATTACTGTTACTCCTCCTGTAGAACCATTCCAAAACGGAGTAGTAATTGCAGCTCCTAATTGAATATTAAAATGTGTTGAAACCCGGATGACCTGGTAAGTATACTGACCATTTGCTCCGTAAGGTGCATAGGCATAGTTATAAGTAAGTCCTGCAGAAATATTCAATACACCCCCACCGACAGGAACAGCATTGGTTGCAATAGCAAATTCCATGTTACCGGCTACCAGGTTGGTAGTAATCATTCCAGCACCCAGACCGGCAAAGTTTGCACCGTATCCAGAACTCGTAACTAATGCCGGCACAGATATTTGTGCTCCCTGCATTTGAATTATAAGTACGATATCACCTGTAGCAATAGGGGTATTTCCAAAATTTGCTCCTGCACCGATCGCTCCTAAAGTAATTGATGTAGCACCGGCTGCAACATTGGCCTGGGTGCCGGGATAGTAAGTATTTTCATTGTTCATCAGAATCGTAGTACCTGATGCAGGACAATTCTGGGCCTGCAATACAAATCCATTGAGAATGATGAAAGTTGCCAGTATAATGGCTTTTATTCCACGCAGTTGTACAGAACCTGCTTCAGGAGCCGCAGTCGCTTTAGCGAGGGTCTCCCGTATATTTTTACTGTAGGATTTTACAGCAGTTATGTAAACTTTTTTCATAGACACGGTTTTTGACACCTTAAGGGTTCCAATTGGCATACCAATTCAAAAAACCCTGATTCTGAAGGGATTATCCTTTCAAATTTGAAAGGTTTTTCCCATTTAGAGAATGTCATTCCTATATTGGATTTCCTTTGCCGTTTACGTTCGGCAGAAGTAAGTATAATAACTTAGTTGAAGGCTGAATTATTGCGTTTTTGGGAAATATTCACTATGGCCCCGGAGCTGAAATACTGAACCGATCCGCCAAATTTCGGAGGTCTTCTACAACGGTATGCATTAGAGGAATTCCATTTTTCATACGGTCAGTTTCCATGATTCTTTCAGGATCACCGGGTACCAGCACATTTTCAAAACCCTTAGCCGGATTCGCATTTCTGAACCTTTTAAGCCACTGGTCCATATCTTTTTTAAACGCTGAAGATTCCCGGAATGCATCAATTCGCATAGCCCCGAAGAAATGCCCGATTCCTTTACCTGGCATATTTTCCGGTATTGGAATATATGCCGGGAAGGGGGGTACCCAGGGGCCATAATTCGCGCCACTTAATACACCTGAAAAAATATCCACAATGGCGCCTAATGCATATCCCTTGTGACTGCCATGCTCCCGGTCACCTCCCAATGGCAATAAGGCGCCGCCTGCTTTCAATTCGTGGGGATTGGTAGAAATTTTCCCTTCCTTATCCTGAATCCAGCCTTCCGGTGCTTCCTGGTTTTTCCTTTGCAGAATTTCGAGTTTACCATTGGCAGCCGTTGTTGTTGCCATATCCGCCACAAAGGGCGGTTCATCACCTGCAGGTATAGCGACACATATGGGATTGGTTCCCAAAAGCCTTTCAATAGAAAATGTTGGAGCAACCAGCGCACTGGCATTTGTCATCACAATCCCGATCATATCTTCATCAAGCGCTTTCAATACATGCTGCGCTGCAATTCCAAAATGATTGGAGTTTCTTACAGCGATCCATCCGCTTCCCACATTTTTCGCCTTTCTGATTGCAAGGTTCATTGCAAATGGCGCTACAACCAGTCCGAGACCTTCATCTCCATCAACCACGCCTGTGGAAGGAGTTTCATGAACCAGTTTAATTTCGGGCCTTGCGTTGACACGCTTAGCTTCCCACAATCGTACATACCCGGATAATCGCGCAATGCCGTGGGAATCGATGCCGCGCAGATCAGCTCTCAGTAATCCTGTAGCCGCCAGTTGGGCATGTTCTTCGACGGACCCTATACTTCTAAAAACATTTTTAGTAAATAGCAAGAGCTGATCATATTCAAAAATTTTTTCCATGCATCATTATAATAATTTTTCGTCAAGTTTCATATTAACCGGATCCCAATGAATGATCTTATTCTGAAAATAACTTTCGTTCGCAGCAAGACACGGAGCCGCTGCCCTAAAACCAAATACCGGGTCTTCAACAACCGGAGTACCCGCACGCATACCTTCAAAGAAATGTCCGAAATGTTCAACATCTGCATTAAAATCGTCAGGCGCTCTGAAAACAGTATCCGGCTCTGTCTGATCTCTTTGATCTGCTGCAGACCATTTCACATTATATGATTTTAATAATTCATCCTGCATTTTAATTGGATAGGTTTCCAGCGCATCCCATCCACCAATGCCCGGTGCTTTCGACATTTTATGGTGACGGATTGAAAACCCGTCCCCTTCGAGCGTAAGCACACCTTCTGATCCGATGAACTGGGTACCTCCTGATTCGCTGTTACCACTGATGAAATCTACCCTTAGCATCACCTGGAATTCCGGATGTTCTGTTGTTTTAGGATACTGCATAACACCCGCCATTACATCCGGCACATCGCGGCCATCCTGCCAGTAACAGGTTTGCCCGGAAGCATAAATTTTTTCCGGTCCTTTCGAATTTGTTATCACATTGATCCCTGAAATAAGATGCACAAAAAGATCTCCTGCTACACCGGTGCCAAATGCACGGTAATTTCTCCACCAGAAAAATTTCTTCGGATCATATGGTTCATATTTCATTCCAGTTATATATCGTTTCCAGTCAACAGTAGTATCTGATTCATCCGTTGGCATGGTGTATTCCCATGCGCCCAGGGCGCTTTGCCTGTCGAAATTAGCAACCACCATGGCCAACTGTCCGATAGCCCCGTTTTTTATTGCCTCACGTGCTTTAATCACACCAATACTACTTACACGCTGACTACCGATCTGCATGGTTTTATTGCTTTTTTTCCACGCATCAACCACACCCTGTCCTTCACTGATCTCATGCACCATCGGTTTTTCACAATAAACTGCCTTACCTGCTTTCAGTGCATCAATCGAAATGCGTGCATGCCATAAATCAGCGGTAGCAATAATGACAGCATCAATATCTTTTCTGCTCAGAATTTCCTTATAATCTGCAGTAACCTGAATATTATTTCCATATAATTCCTTTGCCCTTGCCAGTCTTCCAGTATACAAATCCGCCACGGCTACCAGCTCGGTGCCTGGAATTTTCAGTGCCGTATTGGTATCATTATATCCCATAATGCCCATCCCGATCGTAGCAATCCGGATTTTATCATTGGGTGAAATTTTTCTCGAATAACTGTCCACCCGGTTCTGCCATTGATCTGCAAAAGCCAACGTTGAATTAGCCGCTGCAAGCGCCAGAGCTGTACCGCTCATTTGCTGTATAAAATGACGACGTGAGGAAGATCTTTTCATGAAACTGATTTAAAAATGAGGGTGGAAGATAATTAATTGAAAATGTCCCGCTGATGGCGGGACATTTTATTTAACGGAATACTTAGAAAGGAAGATCGTCCACCGGTGCGGTCATTTCTCCGGCTGCGGGTACACCCGAAACACTGCCAGAAGAACCAGCATTATAACTTTCATTTCCACCTGCTTCATTATTATTGCGGCTTCCAAGTAATTGAACTGATAATACCCGGAGGGTTAATGAAACTCCCTGTGTACCATCGGTTTTCTGGTATGTGCGCAGATCAGGTATCCCCTCTGCATATACCTGTGTTCCTTTTTTCAGATAAGGAGCGATCGCTGTTCTGTCAGTCCAGTAAGCACAATCCACCCACATTGTTTTCTCTTTCTGGTTCCCCTGTGCGTCACGGAATTTCTCCGTATGGGCCACATTGAAATTGATCACATTTTTACCGTTCACAAGATTGGTCACGCAATCTTTTCCAAGATTTCCGATGACTTGCATTTTGATCATAACTTAAAATTTAGCTGCGTACTTAAAATTATTAATCCAGCAATTTACAGGTTTTGGGGAGGCCATAAAATACTATTTTCCGGGAATAAGTATCTTTGCGGTTATGAGCAGAAAGGGTAAAGTGCTGGTTGCAATGAGCGGGGGTATCGACAGTACCATCACTGCCCTCATGCTGAAGGATCAGGGTTATGATGTTATTGGCATTACCATGAAGACCTGGGATTATGCCGGCTCCGGTACATCCAAAAAAGAAACCGGATGCTGTAACCTGGATAGTTTCAATGATGCCCGCATGGCGGCCGTTCAACACGGGTTTCCTCATTTTGTACTGGATATCCGGGATGAATTCGGAACGGCCGTGATTGACAATTTCGTAGATGAATATCTCGCAGGGCGCACTCCCAATCCCTGCGTCATGTGTAATACGCATATTAAATGGCGTGCACTGCTGAAAAGAGCAGATGCGCTAGATTGCGAATTCATTGCCACCGGACATTATGCATTTATACATCAGAACGATAATGGACGTTTTTTCCTTAGCAAAGGAGTTGATGAGCAGAAAGATCAAAGTTATGTGTTATGGGGATTGCAACAGGACCTGCTCAGCCGCACGATGCTTCCCCTGGGAAAATACAGAAAGCCGGAAATTCGTCAGATGGCAATAGATTACGGGTATCCGGAACTTGCAAAGAAAAGTGAGAGTTATGAAATTTGTTTTGTGCCGGATAATGATTATCGCGGATTCCTGAAAAAGAAAATACCAGGACTCGAAACAGCTGTGGAAGGTGGTCATTTTGTAGATGCAGGAGGAAATATCATAGGCAATCACCGTGGCTATCCTTTTTATACAATCGGCCAACGTAAAGGTCTTGAAATTGCTTTTGGGAAACCAGTATATGTAACTGCTATTCACCCTGAAAATAATACGGTCGTGCTCGGAGATGAAAAAGATCTCGCGGGCAGGTCACTCATGGTATCCGGTCTGAATATGCAGAAATATGAAACCGTTCCGGAAGGAATGGAAGTCATCACAAAAATCCGGTATAAGGACAAGGGAGCACTAAGTAATATTTATGCTGAAGGCAGCCAGCTTCGCGTACATTTTTATGAGCCGGTAAAAAGTATCGCACCAGGTCAGAGTGCTGTTTTTTATGAAGGCGATGATGTTGTGGGAGGTGGAATTATCACTATAAAACTTAATATGATTAATTGAGTTATGGGTTATGGGTTATGAATTATGAGCGCTATTTAGCTAAAATCATAACTCATAATCCATAGCTCATAACACATAATCCAAAATGAAACAACACTATTACAAAACCAATCTTCAGTGGACCGGCAATACAGGTAAAGGGACTGAAACTTACCGCGGATATGAAAGATCTCATATAATTTCTGTTGAAGGAAAAGAGATCATAAAAGCAAGTTCTGATCCTTCATTCCGGGGAGATAAAACCAGGTATAATCCCGAAGAAATGTTTGTGGCATCACTGTCTTCCTGCCATATGCTCTGGTTCCTGCATTTATGTTCCGATGCTTCTGTAATTGTTTTGGAATATTCTGACGCGGCTCTTGGGATAATGACAGAATCAGACGATGGCAACGGAAAATTCTCTGAAGTTATTTTGCACCCGGTTGTGAAAGTAAAAGAAGAATGGATGATTGAAAAAACAAGCGCCCTTCATGATAAGGCTCACCGTTTTTGTTTTATTGCCAATTCTGTTAATTTTCCGGTAAGACATGAAGCAGTATCGATGAGCAATGACCAATTATGATTGACCGTAAAAAAATGGCCAATGGTCTGCTCCTAGCATCGACCATCGACCTCTCGGGCTTAAGGGTACTACTTTAGAAATTATGGGTTATGGGTTATGATTTATGCCTTAGGTTTTAGGCTTTAGGCTTTAAGCATTAAAAAGTGGATTCAGCAACCAGTTATAAACCTGGCTTCCAACATTTAAAAGGGGATTAGAGCTGGCCCTTGGTGTTTTCTCCACATATTCAGATCCCTCTACTCTCACCTTTACGGCTACTACGTTATTTTTTTCAAAAGAACCTGAGAGTTGCATTTTAAGTTTGGCACAGGTCAATTCTTCAAGCGACCATATAATAGTAGCAACACCGGTTATTTTAAGAAAGAAATCCTTTCCTTTTTTGAAGAAGTCCAGCCTGGCAGGCATTTCCCTTGAAAATGATTCAACAATCTGTGTTGGCCTTGGTATAATGAACCAGATATTTCCTTCACCGTCCACTTCTGTAATACGTGCTATATGCGTTGGCAAATTGACCAATGCATTTGATTCAGACATGAATAATGCATTTTCCAGCTCTTTTATCTTTTCACTTAAAAATGCTGATGGTATATTCTGTATCATATAAGTAGGTTTGCCTGAAGAATTCAATCTCTGTACCAAAACCAGACCATCTGAAACTGAATGATTTGCAGATTGGCAAACTCTTTTTCTTTCCGGATTTGGGATAAAATTTCCTGAAAAGGCCCGTTCAGAATAGTGAAAGAATAAAAGGATCCGAATAATCTTTTATGAATGCAAGGATATGATCTGTCCGGAAAAAATCATTGCGGTTATGCATTGTCGTTAGTACCACACATTTCATTCCTGCAAGGGCGGCAGCTTCAGCGCCTTTAGGCGCGTCTTCGAATACCAGGCATGCAGAAGGTTCGGTTTTCAGTAGATCAGCAGCTTTTAAAAAAGTTTCCGGATCTGGTTTACTGATGGCAACATCATCGGCACTAACGATTGCACTGAAATATTTTCTTATATTCAGATTATCCAAAACGAAATCAATATTAAATGGTATGGCAGCCGAACCAATGGCCATCGGAATTTTTTTCTCCATGGCTTTATCAAGGAATTCTCTGAGACCCTTTATCAGTTGTAGGTAAGGCAAATATGCTTTCTGATACCTTTTTTCCTTTTCGTTCGACCAGTATTCCATTTCGGCTTCAGTAAATTTCCCTTTTCCAAAAACACGGACAAACAGTTCTGAATTCTTACCGTACATCTGGCTTTTCACCTGTTCGGGACTTAGTGCCGCTTTCAGATCATTGTTGAGAATCTCGGTCCATGCCTTCAAATGAAATTCCATATCATTAATCATGGTACCATTCAGGTCAAAAATCAGTGCAAGGGGAAAAGTTAGCATGGGTATCTTTAAATAATAGCAATGCCACTGTCAGAGTCGTCTCCGGAACAGTGGCATGCAGGAATCGTGATTATCAGATTATTTTATTGCTTTTCGAGTTTAACTGTTTGATCATAACTGTCACCCTGGATACGGAGGATATACATCCCGCTGCTTCCTATGGATGGCTGCAGGTTGACAAAATTATCGCCGGATTGTGCCTGGTATGACTTGCTGATATATGTTTTGCCAAGCATGTCGGAGACCGTCATAATTAAATTCTGTGGCCTGGATACATTTATCTTCAGACGGATCTGGTCACTGAACGGATTGCTGTAAATAACCAGGGGCAGGCTGTTTTTATCTGTTGTAACAGAAATCGATTTACTATAAGTGAATTTACCGTCCAGGTCAACCATTTTCAGGCGGTAATAGCCGGTCCCACTAATAGGTGACTTGTCGTTCAGGAAATAATTGGTCGTGGTGGATGAATAGCCCTTGGCCTTTACAGTGCCGATGCTGGACCATTGTGACTGGTCACTACTTCTTTCTATGTCATAATAATTTGAGTTCTCTTCCTGTGAAGTAGCCCAGCTGATTTTAACGGAGCCATCGTCATTCTTAGTGGCCAGGAATTGAACAAGTTCAACAGGCAGAGTAGTTGATGCCTGAAAAATAACTCCAAATGTGGCATTTAAAGACGTTGTAGCGGGTCCGTTAATAACTCCAAAAGTACAGGTTGCTGGTCCTGCGCAATTGAAGTTATAAAATGCGAAATTATTTGAAGGTGTTCCAATTCCATTACCATTTAGGACAAGCGTATAGGGTTGCCCGTCCTTTGGTATAAGACTATAAATACCCGCATCGGGAATACCACCATTGCCAAAATCAGGAATTGTACCCTGGATTGGATTACCCGAAAGATTATTTGCATTGATATAACTGTTGATATTTCCTATCTGAATGCTTGAACTGGCATCCATATCTACCTGGTCATTCAATATAATTGAAACGTTATAGCTCGGAGCAGTTGCGACAAAGACCTGTGTGCCATTTGTAAGACTCAGATAAGTATTTATGGTTAAGACAGTGCCAGCTCCCTGCAATTTTAAGGTACTAGCATTTAATGTAATATGATTCAACCCTGTGCCTACATTATCTATCGGAAGACTACTGCCGCCCTGATGTGCTACAGTAACAGAAGTATTTACAAAAATAGTACAACCAATACAGGGATTAGGTGGGGCAACGCCTCCCTGCCAGAAGTGGAAGTCATCCAATGTATAATTGCTAGGATTTGTAAGAATAGAATTATACACCACCCCCTGCGATGAAAACGAAATAAGAAGAAAAACCGCTGCAAAAATAGGAATGTAAAATTTTTTCATAATCAGTTAATTAATCAGTTCGTCTTTGATATTCGGAAAATTTTCCGGGACGATTTTATTTAACAGGTATACATCAGGTATTGAATCTGTTTTCGGAGAGACGAAACAGGCTTTTGAATGGATGGGATTTTGAGAAAGGGGGATTTCTAAGGATATGAAACAAAAATAAGGTTCTCAAACGAATTAAAAGCGAAGAGAGTAGAATTTTATCTACATTTTTCTATCTATTTCATTTCATCAAAAAATTTGCTGGTCTCCTAACGTAAATAAATGGGGTTGGATCGTAATTTTCCTAATAGTTTTCTCTTAGAGTTTAATTTTCGGACCTAGTATTACTCCGGGTCACAGATATCAGGAAAAGAGCATTTTATTGAGAATAAAAAGAGGGGGTAGATAGTACCCCTGATTCGTTTTATAAAAGCGATGCCACTGTCAGAGGTATTTTCTCCGGAACAGTGGCATGCGAAAATAGTGATTATCAGATTATTTTATTGCTTTTCCAGTTTAACTGTCTGATCATAACTGTCTCCCTGAATGCGCAGAATATACATTCCGCTGCCTCCTATCGAAGGCTGCAGGTTGACAAAATTATCGCCGTTTTGGGCCTGGTAAGACTGGGTGATATATGTTTTACCCAGCATGTCGGAAACCGTTATGATTAAATTCTGCGGCCTTGATACATTTATCTTCATACGGATCTGGTCGCTGAACGGATTGCTGTAAATAACCAGGGGCAGGCTGTTTTTGTCAGTTGTCACAGAAATCGCTTTGCTATATGTGAATTTGCCATCCAGGTCAACCATTTTCAGACGATAATAACCGGTCCCATTAATAGGTAATTTGTCATTCAGAAAATAATTGGTTGTTGTGGATGAATAACCTTTTGCTTTTATAGTGCCGATGCTTGACCATTCAGTCTGGTCACCACTTCTTTCCACTTCATAATAACCTGAATTCTGTTCTTGTGACGTTGCCCAACTGATTTTAACTGAACCATCGTCATTTTTGGTTGCGAGAAACTGTACCAGCTGAACAGGTAGAGTTGTGGACGATGTGAAAATCAGGCCAAAAGTTGCATCAAGTGTTGTGGTTGCCGGTCCAAAAACTAATCCGGCTCCGCATGTATTAGGAGAACCTGCTGTGTATGGCAGGCAGTTTAAACCATAGTAAGGATTTCCGTTAGGCGTATATGGCGCGGTTGATTTACCGAGTCCATGTACATCCAAAGTCCAGGTATAGTCGAAACCATTCACATCTGGCGGAATGATCGCATAAAGTCCGGGGCTAACAACAATACTACCATTAGGAAAATCAGTATGAGGGCCCGCAATGGGTCTAAGGCCAAGATCAGTCGCATCTACTGTTGTATTGTTATTAGCTAATTGTACTGTTGAGGTACCATTCAGGTCTACCTGGTCATTCAGTTTTATTGTTTCCGTAGAAACCGGATCATTCCCAATTGTAATGCTGGTATTGAATAGCTGTACATAAGTGTTAAAAGTAAGCGTAGTATTACCGTAAACGTTAACTGTACTGGTATTTAACACCACGTCATTTAACGCAGCTACATCTGTTGTATAGCTAAAATTAACATCCACCCAATAGTTAGGTGATCGTCCATTACTAGTAGTTGGGAATACCGGAGCTACGTTATAATTATAAACACCATTGAAGGGGCCTCCTGGCTGCACATCCTGTGGCGCAGTCAACGGATTATTGGTAACAGCTGTCGTAAAATAATTATTATCATCAGTATAATTTCCATCCGAGTAGAAAACAGCGATAACATATGTCGTACTGGCTGCCACTGGAACGGGAGCCGGAAAATTCTGGGTCTGCCATCCACTGGCTGTTTCACCAACAAAATTGGTTGGTCCCGCGAGTACAGTTCCGGTATTATCGTATAACACGGCAGTATGCGTTCCCCCCATGACAGCTGTTTTGAAGAACCTGGCTCCGGTTACATTACCGGCAACAGTTGATTGAAATCTCATTCCAACAGTAAGAGCCAGTCCATCATTGAAATTTGTTCCTGTAGGAATCTGACTGGTAAATACAGTTGCAGCAACAGAAGGCGCGGTACTGCTCAATCCGCAACATTGTACCATCTTAACATTTGAATTTATTTTGATAGTACAGCCAGTGCATGGATTCGGAGGCGGAGCGCCTATCCAGAAACGGGGATCATCTAAAGTATAGGCGCTTGGATTAGATGAAATTGAATTATAGACCTGTCCCTGCGATAAAAAAGAAACAAAAAGAAAAACTGCGGCAAAAAATGGAACGTAAAATTTTTTCATAATCAGTAATTAATCAGTTCACCGGTCTAAACACAGAAATATTTCTGAGATGATTTTATATATCAAGGTTTGCAACAGATATAGAACTGTTTTCGGAGGGTGGGACCAGAGGCCTTTAACTGGATGGGATTTTAAAAACGAGGAACTTAGTACAGTTGATGTGGAACAAAATTAAGAATCTCTGCTTAATTATAAACAACAATGATTGGATTTTACCTGCATTTTACAAGGCAAAATATATACCATCAATTCTTTTGCCAACTCCCATTCCTGAAAGGAAGAAAGGAATTTCTTAATATTAGACTAAGGGTTTTCTCTTATGTGATTTACTTCCAGTTCGATCATTAAGCCAGGGCGCAGGCATCGAGAAAGGAAGTTTTTAAAGAAGCTGAAAATGGAGATGAAGGATCTGACATCCTTTCCGGATGCCATTGAACCATCAGGAGCCAGGACTTATCTGACGGTTCTTTCCATTCCATGGCTTCTATAATGGAGGGTTCGCTATATGCAGAAATTCTAAGTAATTCGCCCGGTTTATCAGCCGACTGGTGATGTGCTGAATTAACCGCACCTAATTCCTGTCCGCAAATATTATAAAGCAGGGTATCCGGGATAACCCGTACAAAATGGGTCTGATCCACCCCGTTTATTTTACCATGTGCAATAGAATGCAAGACTTTTGGAATATCGGGAATCAGGGTTCCTTCGAGAAATACATTGATCAGCTGAAGTCCACGGCAGATTCCCAGAACCGGTTTTTTTGAGGTAAATGCTTTTGCGATAACCTCGTATTCGAACTGGTCGCGTTCGGGAATGATCTCTTTTAATCCATATTCCAATACAAATTCCGGTTTACCATATAATTTGGGATGCAAATCTTCTCCCCCGCTGAAAATCACCCCGTCACATTCGTCCATTTCATCGGCATTCTTGTTATGCATACTCAGCTTTATAACCTTGATGCCGGCTTCAGATTCCACCCAACGGCGGTAATTTTCGAATTTGCCACAATCGGTGATGCCTATGCGCAAGTTCATCAATTATGAATTATGAGTTATGAATTCTATTACATACTTGTAACCCCTTTTTCACACTACCACACTTCCACACTACCACACTACCACACTTGCTTTAAGCATTACGCCTTCCGCCTTAAGCCTATATCACAAATGTAAAGTAAAGACCGATCCCTCATTTTCGACTGATTGTACCTGGATATTTCCTTTATGCAGGAGAAGGATCTGCTGGCAAAGGCTGAGTCCGATTCCACTTCCGTTCTTCCTTGTACTGAAAAATGGAATGAAAATCCGGTCCATCAGGGAAGCAGGAATGCCGCATCCATTATCAGCTACTTTAATATTGATCTTACTGCTGCCCGAAGCCGAGAAACCCGATAACTGGATCCTTGGTTTCGGTTTGTCCTTAACGGCTTCAATAGCATTTACCAGTAAATTGATCAGTACCTGTTCAATAAGTGTGGCATCAAGTTCATAAGACAGGTCCGGATTTTGTAAAATTATTTCCAGCTCCACATTTTTCTGTTGAAGGGTTGGCAGCATAAGCTGGTGCAGGTTCTCAAACATGTCGCGGAGATAGACTTTTTTAACTGTTGGTGAAATGATTTTATTGAGATTCCTGTATGTTTCTGCAAATTTCAACAGCCCCTCACTCCTTCTCCTGATGGTTTCAATTCCCAGTTCCAGATCTTCTACCGCCGCCGGTTGTTCGAGCATAAAATCCGTGGCTTTTTGCAACCGGCTCAACATGGTATCGGCAAGGGAAGAAATAGGCGCTACAGAATTCATTATTTCATGGGTCATCACACTTAACAATTTCTGCCATGCTTTAGCCTCCGTTTCATCCAAAGCTTCGTTTACATTCTGAAAAGCAGCCAGCTTAAAGGTTTTATTGTCTGTCTGGAATGCCGTGGCAGAAGCGAGCACTTTTACGATGCCATTATCTTTCGAGATGGAAAGAATTTTCCCGGCCCCAGGTTGAAGCTGGTTAATTTCCTCGAAAAGATAAGGGTCCCTTTTTGCAAGGGAATGAAGGGTTTTCAGATAAGGAATTCCAAGGATTTTCTTCAGGGAATCATTCATCCATACTACATCCCCGCTTTCCACTTCATAAGAAAGGATTCCCGTTTCTACCAGTTCCAAAATTTTCTGAAGATATAGATACTGGGTTTCCTTCTCCCGGCTGATCACTTTAAAAGTACTGTTGATATCATTAAACCCCTTGCGCATGGTTTTTAGTTCAACGGGTGCATGCCTTACATCAAAATGCCTGGAGAAATCACGGTAATGAATTGATTCCACAAACTGCTCGAGTTCGTCCTGGGTTTTCCTGAAGAAGCGGTAGAAATCAGCAAACTGCCAGGCAATAACCGGAATGAGGATGATAAGATAAATATACTGGGCCTGCATCACTGTTATGGAAGCCAGACAGAGAATCAGGAACATAAAAATAACACGGACAAGTATGCGAAGTTCAAATCTTTTAAACATTGTTTAGAGTTAACAGATGACGGTTGATCGAAGGCGTTACGCGTTATGCATTAAGCGTTAAGCGTTAGATATCATATTTGCTGAGCCGGCGGTAAAGTGCCGTGCGTGTAAGCCCCAGCTCACGCGCGGCGCGCGATATATTTCCCTGATGTTTTTCAATAACTTTCAGGATAGTGTTTTTCTCAATTGTACTGAGAGTGAAATTACTGTCGTCTTCCTCTGCCAATTCCTTAACGGTTTCCAAAGGTGAAAAGATGATATCTTCCGCCCGGATCTCGTCTCCCTCACTCATGATCACTGCTCTTTCAATACTGTATTGCAGTTCCCGGACGTTACCCGGGAAATGATAGGCCCGTAGTTTTTCAATGGCTTTATTATCCAGTTCAAGCGAGCGCTTCAGGTATTTACCGGCATACATCAGGGCGAATTCCCTGGCAAGTGGTGGAATATCATCTGGTCTTTTTCTAAGCGGCGGCATGGTAATCTCCACTGTGTTAATCCTGTAAATCAGATCCTTCCTGAACCTGGTCTCGTTGGCAAGTTCGGAGATTGGCAGGTTGGTGGCGCAAATCAGGCGGATATCCACCGGAATTAGAAGGTTGGATCCCAGTCTTGATACCTGCCTGTTTTGTATAACCGACAGGAGTTTGGCCTGTTGCTGCAGGGTGATATTCCCTATTTCATCCAAAAACAAAGTACCACCTGAAGCCATTTCAAAGCGCCCGGTGCGGTCATCACGGGCATCAGTAAACGCTCCCTTTTTATGTCCGAATAATTCACTTTCAAATAAAGTTTCCGTCAGTGCGCCCACGTCTACCTTTACAAATTGTTTAGCCGCCCTGCCGGATCTTTCATGAATCATGCGCGCCATCAGATCCTTTCCTGTGCCATTCTCTCCCATGATCAGGATATTGGCGTCTGTGGGTGCAATTTTTTCTACCTTACTTAAAATATCTTTCATCGGGGCAGACTGTCCTATAAATGGTGTTTGCCCCTGTCCTACGGGTAAATCAGCCGATTTAACAGGTGCGGATCCGTCTTTTTTCTGAAGTGTTTCGCGTATGGTAGCTACCAGCTTTTCATTATGCCAGGGTTTTACCACAAAATCAAGGGCCCCTTCTTTGAGAGATCTGACCGCCAGGTCAATATCCCCATAAGCTGTGATCATAATCACAGATGCTGCCGCGTCCCAATCCCTTATCTTGCGCAACCAATACAAACCTTCGTTGCCTGTATTGATGGCACTGTTAAAATTCATATCCAGTAAAATCAGGTCAAAATGATTTTTATATAATATTGACCGGATATTTTCAGGGTTTTTTTCCGTAAGAACCTCCGAAGCTTCTGTTTTGAGAAGCAACCGGACAGCAGTCAGGATGTCCACATCATCGTCAATAACCAGGATACGTGCGTTTTTTAAAACCATAGCAGTTAAAAATATTCATGCAAGATGCAACAAAACAATGCCACAAGTTTACTATAAGATAAGATGGTGACAATTAATTTTTTAAACAGAATCGGGTCCGGAATGCCTGTATCGAAAGCGAACAGTTCCTGTATCAGAACCGACCGGGAAGGGTTGGTCCTCATTTATAAATAGTTGTAAATCACATTCTTTAGGTTCTGGCACGTGGTTGCATTATTGCTATCCGTAATTTCTAAGTTTCAGCTATGATTATATCACCGGGTATCTTAATACCTGGTGACTTTATAAAAAATATTTCAACCAATGGTAGACAGGGTTATTAAGAAGAAAAGGTGGTCAACAAAGAGACTTCTAACCATCGGCGGTGTTACCGCCCTGGTATTACTTGCTTTTGGCAGTTATTATTTCACTTCTGGTAAAAGCCGGCTGAACGTGGATCTTGACCGTATAACGATCGCCACGGTTACCAAGGGTGCTTTCCAGGAAACCATCCCGGTAAACGGGGTTGTTCTTCCCATCAGTAGTATTTACCTGGATGCTGTTGAAGGTGGACGGGTGGAAGAAAAATATGTGGAAGACGGAACAATTATGAAAAAGGACCAGCCAATTTTGAGGCTGTCGAACACGGATATTGAACTGAGTACGGTTTCCCAGCAGACTCAGGTATATAATCTGCTGGCACAGATGCAGATCGCCAGCAACGCGGCACTTCAGAATACTGTAACCAAACAAACCGCAGTAACAGATGTGGAAAGCCTCCTGCGTGAGGCAAAACGACTTTACGAGGTGGATAAAGTCCTTTATGAAAAAAAAGCCATTGGATCACAGGAATTTCAGTCGGCAAAGAATAATTATGACTACCTGGTAGTCAAAAAGAAACTGGTAGACCAAATCATGTCACAGGATTCAGCTTCCAACGCCCAGCAGTTAAGTGTGGCAAGGCAGTCAGTGGTGGGTGCCCAACGGGCCATGGAAGTTCTGAAGAAAAAATCAGGCGATCTGGTAGTCCGCGCTCCTGTTGACGGGCAACTTACTTCACTGGATGCTGAAATCGGTCAGAACAAGAACAAGGGAGAAAGATTGGGCCAGATAGACGTATTAACTGGATTTAAAGTTCGAGTTGATGTAGATGAACACTATATATCCAGGATATATTCTGGTCTGACAGGCAAGTTTACTTTCGCTGACAGCGACTATGTTCTGAAAATATTTAAAGTATATACAGTTTCAACCGGCGGTCATTTCCAGGTGGATATGCAGTTTGTGGGCCGGGTGCCAAAGGGAATCCGACGTGGTCAGACTCTTCAGATCCTATTGGCTCTAAGTGAAGAAAAAGTAGCCATTCTCGTTCCCCGAGGAGGATTTTACCAGCAGACAGGTGGAAACTGGATCTTCAAAGTAAGCGAAGACGGTAAAACAGCCTTTAAGACCGATATCCAGCTGGGTAACCAGAACCCGGAATATTATGAAGTTTTGGGGGGATTGCAGCCGGGAGATAAAGTGGTAACCAGCAGTTATGAAAATTACGGAACCATGCAGGAGCTCATTCTTAAAAAATAATTCTCATTCACGTATAAAGTAAAAACAATGATAAAGATTCACGATCTGGAAAAGATCTACAGAACAGAAGAAGTAGAAACCATCGCCCTCAATAAACTTTCGTTCCAGGTGAATGAAGGTGAATTCGTAGCTGTGATGGGACCTTCGGGCTGCGGCAAGTCAACCTTATTAAATATCCTCGGCCTGCTCGATGATCCTGACAGTGGAAGCTTTTTGTTCAACGGCATCGAAGTGGCCGGCTTCAATGAACGCAAGAGAGCCGATCTCAGAAAAAGAAATATCGGTTTCGTGTTCCAGAGTTTCAACCTGATTGATGAACTAACTGTTTTCGAAAATGTGGAGCTACCCCTCATTTACCTCGGGGTTAAGAGTGATGAAAGAAAAAAACGTGTCGAAGAAATGCTGGACAAGATGCAGATCATGCATCGCCGCAACCACTATCCTCAACAATTATCCGGTGGTCAGCAGCAAAGGGTGGCCGTGGCAAGAGCAGTAGTAAATAAACCAAAACTCATACTGGCGGATGAACCTACAGGAAACCTGGACTCATCCAATGGTAACGAAGTGATGGAATTGCTCACGGACCTTAATGAACAGGGCACAACCATTATCATGGTTACGCACTCTGAACATGATGCAAGGTACAGTCACCGCATCATCCGGATGCTGGATGGACAGACCGTTACTGAAAACATTCTTGTGTAAGACGCTAACTAAGATATGGGTTACAAATTATGGGTTATGGGTCTATCTCAATTATACTCACTCATAATCCATAAACCATAAACCATAACTATTTTAAGACCTATGTTAAAGAATTATTTCAAAATCGCATTCAGAAATCTCTGGCGCCACCGTGTGTTCTCCCTGATTAATATCCTGGGACTTACCGTGGGTATGACTGCCTGCTTTTTGATTTTTCTTTATGTGCGTTTTGAATTGAGTTATGATAAATTTCATACCAAGGCCGACAGGATTTACCGGATCGTTTGTGATATTAAGACACCAACGGAAACCATGCATCCGGGCGGGCCTTCCTGGGCCGTTGGTCCACATCTCATGGGCGGGTTTCCGCAGGTGGAAGCAGCCGTACGTACTACAGGTGATGAATTGCTGGTGAGAAAGGGCAATATCAAATTCCAGGAGAAGAATTCCCTATGGGCCGATTCTTCTTTTTTCGAAATGTTTGATTTTAAACTGATAAAAGGAAATCCAAGAACGGCGCTCAACGATCCGCTGAATATCGTTTTTTCCGAATCAGCTGTGAAAAAATACTTCGGTGATAAAGATCCTATAGGGCAGACGGTATTGCTAACGGGAGATGGGTTTACGGCCAAAATCACCGGAGTGATGAAGGATATTCCGGAGAATTCAATGATTAAGGCCGACATGATAGTTTCCATGAATACATTAACTCGTAAACTTAATCCGGGTCTGGATGACCAGTGGGGCAACTATGGAAACAGAACCTATGTTTTGCTTAAGCCGAATGCAAATGCATCTGCTTTTGAAAAACAAATTCCCGCTTTCCTGGAAAAAATGAACGGGACGGAAATGAAGCTGTTGAATATGTATCCAACCTTAATATTGGAAAAGTTTAAGGATGCATATCTGCGGTCAGACCGTAACGATAGTAATTCAGGAAGTATCAAGAACGTTTATATATTTTCTATTATTGCCGTATTTATTCTGTTGATCGCTTGTTTTAATTTTATAAACCTGACTACTGCACGATCTGCAGAAAGGGCCAAGGAAGTGGGTATCCGAAAAGTAGTGGGAGCCGAAAGACAACAACTTACACGTCAGTTTATCGGTGAATCTGTTTTGCTTTGTGTAATTGCTTTCTTACTTACAATCGCCGCTTCGGCTTTATTACTTCCTTCTTTTAATCTGCTGGCAGGTAAAACACTTAGCAAGGGAGTTTTTGACAATATGGGTATTTTAGGTATCCTTTTACTTGCCAGTATCGTAATAGGTGTGATGGCGGGCATTTATCCGGCCCTGGTATTATCTTCATTCAAACCTGTAACGGTTCTTAAAGGAAGATTTACGACCGGAACCAGGGGCATATTGCTTAGAAAAGGACTTGTCATTTCACAGTTCACCATTTCTATCACGTTGATCATAGCTACGATCATCGTTTATCTGCAGATGAATTTTATGCGAAACCAGGATCTGGGATTTAATAAGGACCAGTTGATGGTAATCAATTCGAACGGGGATCCTGCGAGAGATGCTTTCATGCACGCAGTATCAACATTGCCGAATGTGAAATCTGTTTCCATGTCGTCCAGCGTGCCGGGAGGAGGAAATATGGGAGCTTATTCAAAAATTCAAAATGTAAAAGGCGAAATGCAGATTGCCAATCTGGACCTGTATTTTGTAGATTTTGATTACCTGAAACAATTCGATATAAAAATGGCTGCCGGCCGTACTTTCTCAAGGGATTTTATGACGGATACCACACATTCGATGATCCTCAATGAAGCGGCGGTGAAAATGTTTGGATACCGTTCTCCAAAGGATGCGATCGGCCGGGATTTTAATCAATGGGGAAGAGAAGGTAAAATCATCGGGGTGATGAAAGATTTTCATTTTAAGTCACTGCAGGAGCAAATAAAGCCTCTTTCCATGCGCATCGAACCCAATGGATGTTCCCTGGTTTCAATCAAGGTTTCAGGAAATAATTTACCGGGAACGATTTCAGCCATTGAAAATAAATGGAATACACTTATCCCTGCCAGGCCCTTCAGTTATTTTTTCCTGGATGAATATTTTAATGAACAATACAAATCAGAACAAAGGTTTGGAAAACTGTTTTTGAATTTCGCCATCCTGGCTATCATTATATCCTGCCTTGGCCTGCTGGGACTTGCTTCCTACAACACTATGCAACGTACTAGGGAAATTGGAATAAGAAAAGTATTGGGTGCATCTGTAACGAATATTGTAAACCTGTTATCAAAAGATTTCCTGAGACTGGTTGGCATCGCCGTTATCATTGCATCACCCATTGCATATTTTTCCATGCATAAATGGTTGCAGGATTTTGCCTACAGGATCCCGATTTCATGGTGGATATTTGTTATAGCTGCGGTGACAGCAACACTGATCGCCATTTTAACCGTCAGCTTTCAGGCCATCAAAGCAGCGGTTTCGAATCCTGTTAAAAGTCTGAGGACGGAGTGACGGATGCCGGATGACGGCCAACCGCCAACGGCCAACTGAAAATAAATATTAAACAAATTATGATAAAATTAGAACATATATCGAAGTGGATAAACCAGGGTAATATCCGGAATTTCATTCTGAAAGACATTAACCTGAATATTAAAGAAGGCGAATTTGTTTCCGTCATGGGCCCTTCCGGTTCTGGTAAATCAACACTTCTTAACGTCATCGGCATGCTCGATACGCCGTCTGAGGGGGATTATGATTTCATGGAGACGGAAGTTTTTAAACTGAAGGAAAAACAACGATCCAACCTGTATAAAACCCATATCGGGTTTGTATTCCAGGCATATCACCTGATTGACGAACTCACAGTATATGAAAATATTGAAACACCACTAATCTACCAGGACGTCAAATCTTCCGAACGCCGTGCCATTGTTGCGGATATCCTTGACCGTTTCCAGATGGTTGGTAAGAAAGATTTGTTCCCGACCCAACTTTCAGGAGGCCAGCAACAACTTGTGGGCATAGCAAGGGCGCTGGTAGCCAAACCCAAACTCATATTGGCCGATGAACCTACCGGTAACCTGAATTCCAAGCAGGGGGAAGAAATCATGGACCTTTTTGTTCAGCTCAATAAACAGGATGGCGTGACCATCATCCAGGTAACACATTCTGAAAAAAATGCCAGCTACGGAAAACGAATTATCCACCTGCTCGATGGACGTATTGAAAAAACGGTAACCAATTAAAAGAAGAAATGATGAAGCGGTACAGTAGTTGGATTTTTATTTTCATTCTGATTTTTCATGTTTCGGGTTTCAGCCAGGACAGCACCAAATACCTGACCATAAAGCAATGTGTGGATCTGGCCATCAAGAATAACCTGCTGGTTCAGCAAAGTGAAATACAACTGGAAACAAATGGCGTAAATTTTAAACAGGCAAAGGATAATTTACTTCCTCAGGTTAGCGGGACTGTTTCCCAGGGAATGAATTACGGAAGAAGCATCAGCAATACCAATAACGGATATGTGAATCAACAAAATAGTTCAGGTAGTTATTCACTCAATGCCAATCTTCTTTTATTTAACGGGCTTCAGTTACAAAATGCCATCAGGCAAAATGCCTTGTTTTATCATGCAAGCAGGATGGATTTGCAACAGCAGAAAGACAATATTACACTGAGTGTAATACTTTCCTATCTGACTGTATTGGGCAACCAGGAGGCGCTGGACATTGCGATCAGGCAGGCTGCTGTTGATTCCGCCCAGGTTGCACGCCTTGAAATTCAGAACCAGCAGGGAGCCATTCCGCCAGCCACTTTATACGATCTCAAGGGCCAGTATGCCAGCGATCAAGTAACGGTGGTTAATGCAGTCAATGCACTGGAAACTTCAAAAGTGACTTTATTTTCTTATCTCAATGTGCCTTATCAAAAAGATGCAACCTATGAAATGGTGAACATGAATGCGGATATCAGTGATCTCAATACCAGTTCAGATAGTATATATCAAATTGCACTGCAAACGATTCCAACAATAAAAGCGAATGACCTCCGGGTTCAGTCATTTCAGAAAAGTATCTCTGTTGCCAGGGGAAAAATGTTTCCATCGCTTTATTTCTATGGAAATCTCAATTCCAATTATTCAAGTATTGCAACAAATACAATTCCTGGCAGCCAGGCTGTTGTAAATCCTACCGGAGAGTTTGTTAATATAGGTCCCAATACCTACGATGTTCAGTCAAACGGGTATCCTTCCGAAAAAACTTCCTTTGGAGATCAGGTAAAAAATAACAGATACCAGTCAATAGGTTTGCAATTGAATATTCCGATACTGAATTATTTCTTCTTAAGAAACAATGTGAAAATTGCCAAGCTGAATTATGAAAATGCCAAAGTAGTTTCTACTTCTTCACATAACCAGTTACAACAAATGGTGGAACAGGCATGGCAGAATCTTCGTGCTGCATATGGCCAGTATAAAGGTTATGTTGAACAGGTGCAAGCTTATGGAGAATCTTTCCGCACAGCCGAAATACGGTTCAATGCCGGTGTAATAACTTCTGTTGATTATGTAATCGCAAAAAATAATGTAGACCGGGCCAATTTAAACCTGAGTGCTGCGCGATATAACTATATTTTCAGAACGAAAATTTTAGAATACTACGAAGGAAGGCTGAGTCTTTAATAATTATTGGTTATGGTTTATGGATTATGAGTTCTTTTAAGTTAAATCCATAACTCATATCCCATAAATCATAACCCATAACTCTATATTAATTGTTTTAAGCATCAAGCTTATGACATCCACTCCTTCAAGCAAAACCCAATCTTTTCCGTCTCCACCATAAAACCATCATGGCCATAGAGTGAATCAATACTGATCAGCTTACAGTTAGGTATATTGGAGGCCAGGAATTCCTGTTCTGCGATTGGACAAAGGATATCACTGGTAATACCTACAATTAGTGTACGCTGGGTAATACTACATAGAACTTTTTTCAGATCGCCGCCTCGGTTACGGGCAATATTATGACTGTCCATTGCCTTGGTCAGCAGCCAGTAACTATATGCATTGAAACGCCGGGAAAGTTTATTTCCCTGGTAAGAGATATAGGAAGAAGCTCTGTAATTATCCAGTTTATTTACATCGGCATCTGACTGTTTTTCTTTCATGATCGCATAGTTCCGATAGGTAAGAATGCCAATACCCCGCGCAGCCCGGAGACCCTTGCCTCCCGCTTCTTCATATCTTTCCATCCAGGTCGGATCAGCTTCAATTGCCAGCCTTTGGGCTGTATGAACGGCAATTCCCCAGGCACTTTCTGCGGCGGACGTAGCGATCAGGAATAGATCCCGGATAATCAGGGGTTCCATCAAACTCCATTCAAGCGCCTGGTAACCACCCATACTTCCGCCCATCAAAAGGCGAATCTGCTTTATGCCCAGGTGCTTACGTAACAGAATATGCGCTTTTACCATATCCCGTATAGTAACCACAGGAAAACTGCTGAAATAAGTTTTGCCTGTAACAGGATCCTCGCTCAGCGGGCCGGAGCTCCCGTAACAGGAACCAATAATATTGGCACATACAATGAAGTGTTTTTCCGGGTTTACATAACGATGATCTCCCACCATGCCCGGCCACCAGCGGATAACATCTGAATTGGCCGTCAGCGCATGACAAATCCAGATAACATTATCCCCTGCTGCGTTCAGATTGCCATATGTATGATAACCAATCCTGATTCCGGGCAGGGTCTGACCGATTTCCAGGGGAAAGGGGTGGTAATGCAGAAATTCCTCCATGCTGCAGATTCAAATTTTATGGTGCAAAATAAGGACATGCATGAATTACCTTTGCAAAAATCTTTTTATGGTCCATGTTGAAGTCCTACGTGTTAACAATGATTTTGGATTTGAAGGAAAAGATGCCAGCGGTCATAGCGTCAAAATGGATTCCAGCCCGGAAAGCGGCGGACATAATTTCGGCATCAGGCCAATGCAAATGTTGCTTATGGGACTGGGAGGATGCAGTGGAATTGATATCGTTTCCATTCTGAAAAAACAAAAGCAGACTGTGGAAGGATTCCGTATTCTTATTGAAGGTGAAAGACAGGCTGGTAAAGATCCCACACTATGGAAATATATTAAGATTATTTTTGAATTGAAGGGTATCATCGATCCGGAAAAAGCCAAAAGAGCCTGTGGACTTTCCATAGAAAAATATTGTTCCGTTGCAGCTACACTGATGGGTGCAGGTTGTAAAATTCATTGGGAAACAAAAATCATATCCTAAACATTTTAAATATGTCCTTACACCCCGTATCCAAAATGATCCGCACGCGCGTTGAGCAGACCAATGAAATGGAACACTCTTCGCCACTATTTCTCACAAGCAGTTTCAGTTTCGACAATGCAGAAGAAATGCGGGCCGCATTTGCCGATGAAACTGATGATAATATTTACAGTCGCTTTTCCAATCCTACAGTGCAGGAATTTACTGACAGGATGTGTGTGCTTGAAGGAATGGAATCCGGTTTCGCCACTTCTTCCGGAATGAGTGCTGTATTCGCATCCATGTTAACGTTCCTGAAAAAAGGAGATCACCTGATTTCATGCAACGCCATCTTCGGAAGTACGCATACAGTTATCACGAAGATTCTACCTAAATATGGTATTGAATATACTTATGTACCGGCGGATAATTTGGCAGCCTGGGAAGTCGCTGTACAGGAGAACACAAAAATGATTTATCTGGAAACACCGACCAATCCGGGCCTTGACCTGATTGACCTGCAGGCTGTGGGCGATCTTGCAAAAAAACACGGTCTTATTTATTGCGTGGACAATTGTTTTGCAACACCTATCGGGCAGCTTCCGGCAGAATATGGTGCAGACCTTGTAGTGCATTCCGCAACCAAGTGGCTGGACGGGCAGGGACGGGTACTTGGTGGCATTGTGCTCGGCAGTAAAAAGCTGATTCATGAAATATATCTTTTTTGCAGGAGTACGGGCCCGGCCCTCTCACCATTCAATGCCTGGGTACTAAGCAGGAGCCTGGAAACGCTGGAAGTCAGGATGGAGCGTCATGCATTCAATGCATTTTACCTGGCTCAGCAACTGCAAAATCATCCGTCCATCAGCTGGCTTAAATATCCTTTTCTCGAATCACATCCCCAGTACGCCATTGCAAAAAAGCAAATGAAAAACGGTGGTGGTCTCTTATGTTTTGAACTGAAAGGCGGACTGGAAAGCGGAAGAAAATTTCTCGACAATCTGAAAATGCTTTCCCGTACGGCCAACCTTGGTGATACTCGCAGCATTGCTTCCCATCCGGCTAGTACAACACATGCCAAATTATCTGAAGAAGAAAGGCAGGCTGTTAATATAACGCCGGGGCTTATACGCATTTCCTGCGGACTGGAATACAAAGATGATATCTTGAATGATATTCTTCAAGCACTATAGTTTTTTTAATGAGGCTAAAGAGAAATTGTAGGAAATTAAAAATGTGAAAGTTAAATGGGGAATGATAATGTGGGGATATGGATTAGATATTTTTCTTGGCTGATATTATAATTTTGGAAAGGATCGCGATGATTTGATTTACCTCACTTATCAGCCCATGCTGAAATCCGGGAATGTCTGATTTTTCACAAACAGATAGCCAATATAACGATTCACTTGCTTCCTTTGCAGCAATTTTCATTTTATGGATGAAATCGGAGCGACTTTCGGCCTGTTGTGCTTCAGAGACGTTTGCGCCAATCGCCATGCCGCATCTTATCAACTGATTCGCAATGGCTGTTTCTTTTTTGAAATAAAGCGCCTGGCAATAATTTTTTATACCTACTGAAAAATTGATAGATTTGTTGAGGATAATATTCTCTTTCATTATTCAATAATAATTGATCCTTAAAAGAATTAATATTATTGAAAATCAATCAGGATTTTACAGTTATTTCACCCAGTAAAATTGTTTATTTCTCCCTCCATCCTTCATCTTCAAATTATCATTCCCCACTTTAATTCACCCATTTTTAATTTATTACAATTACATATTTACCATACTATTTATTCTCCCCATATTTCTTCCTTGCCTTCAATCCATCGTCTGACTGAATCAGTTGTAACTGATTTGGGTCTTTCCAGAGAATAACCCAGGGCGCGGTCCCAGCAAAGGCTTGCCAGTACACCGAGGGAGCGGCTTACACCGAATAAAACGGTGTAGAATTCATATTCCACCAGCCCGAAATGTACCAGGAGAGCGCCACTATGTGCATCAACATTTGGCCAGGGGTTTTTTATTTTACCAAGGGATTGTAAGACGGGCGGTACCGCTTCGTAAATATTCCAAACGGTTTTCACGAGCGAATCATTGGGCAAATGTTTTTTACCAAACTCCATCAGGGAGGTGAAACGCGGATCAGTTTTCCGTAATACCGCGTGCCCATATCCCGGAACTACTTTCCCTTCACTCAGGGTTTTTTTCACATAAGCTACAATCTGTTCCTTTGTAGGCAATTCTGTATTCAATTCTTCACGCAGTTCGAGGATCCATTTGATCACTTCCTGGTTGGCAAGTCCGTGTAAAGGTCCGGCCAGTCCGTTCATGCCCGCTGCAAAACTTAGATACGGATCGCTTAATGCGGAACCCACGAGATGCGTTGTATGTGCACTCACATTTCCACCTTCATGATCTGCGTGGATGGTCATATAAAGCCGCATAAGTTCATGAAAGGTCCCGTCTTTATAACCCAGCATATGGGCGAAATTTCCAGCCCAGTCCAGCAGACCGTTGGGTTGTATATGATCTCCGTTTTTATATTTTCTTCTGTAGATATATGCCGCAACTCTTGGCAGCCGGGCAATCAGATTCATGGAATCATCAAAAATGGCTTCCCAGTAATCTTTTTTATTAAGGCCCTCTGCATATTTTTTTGCAAACTGGCTTTCCGTTTGCAGGGCCATGATGGCAACGACGAATTGCGTCATCGGATGAGTTGAAACAGGCAAAGCTTCAATGGCATCAAAAACATAATTTGGAACATGGCTTCGGCGCTGCCAGTTGGCCGTTAGTTCATGCACGTCTTTTTCTTTGGGAAGTTCTCCCAGAAGCATCAGGTAGAATAATCCCTCCGGAAGAGGTTCGCTGCATCCGGGAGCTTTAGGAAGCTTCTGTTGAATTTCAGCAATGGAATATCCGCGAAACCTAATGCCTTCCTGCGGATCGAGTAAAGATGTTTCTGTGACCAGCCCGGTCATACCACGCATCCCGCTGTAAATCTGTGACAGGGTAACCTCTCCTATTTTTTTAGAACCATGTTCTTTGAGAATATCTTTTATCTCTGCATTCAGATTGTCTGCTTTGACCTTAAACTTTTCTTTAATGGGCATACCGCGCTTTTGGGATTATCAGGTATAGGCTGCTAAAGTTAAACCATGAATGTTGTTGGAACAAATGATTGAATCTGAATGTTTAAAATTAACCGGGGATTAATATTTATTTTGGGGCTTTCCAGTAGAGCCAAAAGGCTACGAAACTAAAAATGATATTTGGCATCCAGGCTGCGAGCATTGGAGAAAAATTTCCTTTGGTTGCAAAAGTTACAGAAAACTTATCCATGATCACAAAAAGGGCAGCCATCACGAGACCAATGGCGATTTGTACGCCGCTTCCACCCCTGACTTTACGTATTGCAATCACAGCTCCCATCAAGGTTAATATAATTACAGAAAATGGTGTCGCATCTCGGTGATATCTTTCTTCCTTATACGTACTCAGTCCTTCAGAACCACGAATTTCCTCCATGCGGATAAAACGAATCAATTCGGGAGTTGTGAATTTATCTTTCAGGTATTCATCCCTTTTCAATTCCTCAGGTTTTACATTGAGATTGATATTCATGGAAGGAATCAAACGTGAAGTTTCCTTTAATCCATCGTTGGTATGCTCAACCACATTCGTCAGCGCCCAGTTCTTCTTTGCAGTGTCCCACCGCATGAATTCCGCACGCAGATTATAGTAGACCTGGTTATTTTTTATTTTTGAAAGAAAGAATGCGCCTGCTCTTTTAAGGGTTGTATCGTAATACTTCAGACCTACATAGGTATCCGCATTCACCCGCAGGTAAAAATTATTTGAATGATAGAGATCTCCATTGTAAGTACTCCTGGGATCAATATATGTCGACTGAAAATTGGTTCTGATCTCATTGGCCTTGGGAACCCAGAACTGACTGGCAAACCAGAAAAAAGTTCCTAGTAAAATTGCACCTACTATATAAGGTCGCAGCATCCGGTTATATCTTACGCCGCCGGCCAGGATGGCAACAAACTCCGACTGAGCCGCCATCTTGGAGGTAAAATAGATAGTCGCTATAAAGACCATGAGCGGGAAAATCATGGACATGATAAACGGGATAAATCCGAAGAAATAATGAGTAACAATTCCCCAGGTATTTAGTCCGGATTTAACAAAATCATCTGCTTTTTCACTGGTATCGATCACCACCGCTATCACGGTGATTGTGAGCATAGTGAACACAAAAGTGGTCAGGAATTTCTTCAAGATATACCAATCCAGTTTTTTCATAATGCCAAGCCTGCAAATTAGCTCTTCCGGATTTAACCACCTGTCACATTTAATTCTTTTTAAAAGGACTTTACCATATATCTTCGCAGGCTTAAAACTTTTTGAATGTTTGTTAAGAAAAACTTATTGCTGTTAGCCTTAATGATTTCCATATCATACACAGGATTTTCACAGGTCGTTGGAAACTATGACCAGCATGAAGCTTTTGCACCTATATTCTATCCGGCATTTGGAGATGAAGTCAGGACAGCTGCAGGAACACCCGGTCCAAAATACTGGCAGAATGAAGCCGATTATAATATTCAGGCAACACTGGATGATGTGAATCAACAGATTTCCGGCAATGTACAGATTACCTATAAAAATAACAGTCCTGAGTCACTGCCTTTTTTATGGCTTCAGCTGGATCAAAATATCTATAAACTGGATTCCCGAGGAGAAGCAACAACTCCGGTTGAAGGTAGCCGTTATATGAATGTCGGTTTTTCGGGCGGGTACTCGATCCAGTCGGTCTCGGTCAGTTATCAGGGCAGGGAACAAAAAATCCATTATATCGTGAATGATACGAGGATGCAGATTTTTCTTCCGGAGGCTCTGAAGGCCAAAGGTGATTCCCTGAAAATAAATATCGTTTACAGTTTTGGAATTCCTGAGCATGGTACGGACCGCATGGGACGAATGGAAACTTCGTACGGTTGGATCTATACTATCGGACAATGGTACCCACGCATGTGTGTATATGATAATGTGCTTGGATGGAATGCAATTCCATATCTGGGTGCGGGTGAGTTTTACCTCGATTATGGAAATTATGATTTCACTATTACAACTTCTTCAAATCAACTGGTAGTGGCATCAGGAGAACTGATGAATCCAGCGGAAGTGCTGACGCCTGAACAGATAAAACGCCTGGAAGCCGCTCGCAATAGCGACAAAACAATAGTGATCCGGTCGGAAGAAGATGTAAAAAATAAAACAGGCAGGTTATCGAAAAGCAAACTCGTTTGGCATTTCAAGTGTAATCATACACGCGACGTGGCATTTGGTGCTTCCACGGCATTCATCTGGGATGCCGCAAGAATGAACCTGCCTGATGGAAAAAAATCGCTGGCTATGTCGGTTTATCCTATTGAATCTTCCAATGATTCCGCATGGAAACGATCTACCGAATTTGTAAAGGGAGCCATTGAAGGATATTCTTCCAGGTGGTATCCTTATCCTTATCCAAATGCAGTAAATGTCGCAGGGAATGTGGCGGGTATGGAATATCCGGGAATTGTATTCTGTCATGCGGCTTCCAGAGGAAGAGAATTATGGGGTGTTACCAGTCACGAGTTCGGTCATACCTGGTTTCCAATGATTGTAGGAAGTAATGAACGAAAATATCCCTGGATGGATGAGGGATTCAATACATTTATCAATTCTGTGGCTAATGAGGATTTCAATCATGGGGAATTTTACAGAAAACCCCGTTATCCCGAACGCGCCACCCGATTCTTCCAACCCAATTCTGAATCCATCATGACGAGCCCGGAAGTAACGAATGGACGCTATCTCTCAGCAAATGCTTACGAAAAACCTGGAATGGGTTTGCAACTTTTACGATATGATATATTGGGTGAAGAAAGATTCGACTCAGCATTCCGGTATTATATCCGCAGCTGGGCATTTAAACATCCGACTCCCTGGGATTTCTTTCATGCCATTGAAAATGGCAGTGGTGAGGATCTGAGTTGGTTTTGGAAAGGATGGTTTATGAATAACTGGAAACTTGATCTGGCGGTAACCAATGTGGAATATGTACAAAGCAATCCGGCGAATGGGGCGTTAATAACGATTCAAAACCGGGAAAAGCTTCCTATGCCTGTAACGGTTGAGGTGAAAGAAGCTGGTGGGAAAATCGGAAGGATTAGTTTTCCTGTTGAAATCTGGCAGAGAGGCGGAGAATGGAAATTCTTATATCCATCTACGCGAACGATAGAAACAGTAACCGTCGATCCCGATAGAATGTTGCCTGATATTGATGAGAATAATAATGTGTGGAAAGGGAACTGATTCAATTGTTAATTGTCAATTGTTAATTGTCAATTGTTAATTGTTAACGATGAAAAGTTCTATAACCTTTTTACAATAATCATACTTCCACGTTTAATATTCTCAATTAACAATTAACAATTAACAATTAAGTTCTACAGTCTTTCTCTCAAAATCTCCACCTGCCGCGACTTCCAGCCGGTGAAATCGCCTGCCAGAATATGCGCACGCGCCTGTTTGACAAGATGCAAATAGAATGCGAGATTATGAACACTGGCAATAATAAGGGCCGTGAGCTCTTTACTTTTCATCAAATGCCGGAGATAGGCTTTACTATACTGGTTGCTGAAGGAACAATCGATCCCGCCATCTATAGGAGTAAAATCGTTTTCCCATTTTTTATTGTCAATATTTATAACACCGTTGGAAGTAAACAACATGCCATTCCTTCCATTGCGGGTAGGCATAACGCAATCAAACATATCAATGCCGAGGCTGATGCATTCCAATAAATTCCAGGGCGTGCCTACCCCCATCAGGTAACGGGGTTTTTCAGCAGGTAAATGTTCACAGCAAAGGGCTGTCATAGAATATAACTCTTCATCCGCCTCTCCTACACTCAATCCGCCGATTGCATTTCCGGGCGCGTTTTTGGAAGCAATATAATCACTGGATTCACGACGAAGATTTTCGAATATCCCGCCCTGGACGATCGGAAAAAGGCTTTGCGCATACCCATACCTGTCAGGCGTCTCATTGAATCGTTTTAAACATCGGTCTAGCCAGCGGTGAGTCAGGTGCATGGACTTCTCCGCGTATTCGTATCCTGTGCCAAAAGCTGGACATTCATCAAATGCCATGATAATATCTCCGCCAATACTTCGCTGGATATCCATGACTTTCTCCGGACTGAACATATGTGGTGATCCGTCAATATGGGATTTAAACATCACCCCTTCTTCCGAAATCTTCCTTGTCCCTGCAAGCGAAAAAACCTGGTAACCGCCACTGTCTGTCAGAATTGGCAGGTTCCAGTTCATAAAACTGTGCAGCCCCCCGGCATTTTCCAATACCCCAGTCCCGGGACGCAGATAAAGATGATAGGTATTTCCCAGGATGATTTTCGCATGGATCTCCTTAACCAACTGGTCACCCGTAACGGCTTTTACACTCCCTGCCGTACCTACAGGCATAAAAACAGGGGTTTGGATCTCACCGTGATCAGTATGTATCAAACCTGCACGTGCGGACGAAAATGCATCTTTCCCGCTTAATTCGAATGATAACTGGGCCATAATAGGGGCGCAATTTAAGGCTTAAAGCGTAAGGCGTAAAGCTTAACGCTTCAGGCTTAAGGCTTAACGCTAAAAGTATTTCTATTCATTTCGGCTTTGGAATCAAGGTTATAAATTATTGCCATGAAAATAAATTGCAACAACGGTCTGAAAAAAACGTTAGGCGTTAAGCTTTAAGCGTTAGGCTTTAAGCCTGAAATCCGTATTTTTACCATCCCTAACTAACTGTGGTTCGATGCTTAAACTGCCCCCTTATCTGTTGTGGAGTGAAATCTGGTTTACCCTTTTCTGTTTAATCTGCTTTATCCAGCTTTTTTATTACATATGGTTTTTCCTGCGTCTGGCTTTTTTTCGCAAGCCTTCCAAAAATAAATCTCAGCAGCATCCTGTAAGTGTAATTATCTGTGCAAGGGATGAAGCCGTGAATCTGGCTTCAAACCTTCCCGGCGCGCTTTCCCAAATCTATCCAAGCACCCATGAAGTGATTGTAGTCAACCATAACAGCCAGGACGATACGCGCTACCTGTTGGAAGAATTTAAAAAGACTTTCAAAGGATTGCATATCGTGAACCTAGAATATGAAGCCAAGGGAATTCCGGGTAAAAAATATCCGCTGAGCATAGGAATTCGGGAAGCCAGACATGAAGTGATGCTATTAACGGACAGCGATTGTGTCCCAGTAAGTGAATTTTGGGTTGAAAAAATGCAGGACGGATACCTTGATGGGACACAGATTGTACTTGGATATAGTCCCTATAAGAAAAAACCCGGCATTTTGAATAAACTCATACGATTTGAAACCTTTCATTCGGCCCTTCAATATTTGTCTTATGCGCTGGCGGGTCAGCCTTATATGGGAGTTGGGAGAAATCTTTCATACAAAAAAGAGCTTTTTCTCAGGAACAAGGGGTTTTCTTCCATAAACCATGTTCCGGGCGGAGACGACGATTTATTTGTTAATAAAGTAGCCAATGCGGCAAATACCAGGATTGTAATTGACCCGGAATCTTTCACGTTGTCAGAATCTAAAAAAACCTTTCGGGAATGGGTGCGACAGAAAACACGACATTATACGACAGGAAAATATTATAAGTCACGACATAAATTTTTACTTACACTGTATTCAATAAGCCATATTTTATTCTACCCTGCCTTCATTCTCAGCCTGTTTTATTTTCACTGGCAATGGACCATGGCAGTTTTCCTGATCCGATTTTTCGTGCAGGGAATCGTTTATTTCCGTTGTATGAAAAAACTCGGCGAGTCAGATCTTTTCCCTTTCTGGTTGTTGCTGGACCTGTGGATGATTGGATATTATATCATCTTTGCACCTTCATTATGGAAGAAGCCACGCGCGGAATGGAGGTAATTATCCATTATTTTTCAGATTTTACAACTGAACAAATTCGCCAGTTGAAGGCACTGGAAGCAATATACCAGGAGTGGAATGCTCAAATAAATGTTATCTCCAGAAAAGATATTGGCGGCCTTTACGAAAAACATGTGCTGCACTCCCTGAGCATTGCAGCAGTTTTTAATTTTCCCCCGGGATCCAGGGTAGTAGATATTGGTACAGGAGGTGGATTCCCCGGCATTCCACTTGCCATTTTTTTTCCTGAATCCAAGTTTCAACTGGTTGATAGTGTTGCAAAAAAACTAAAAGTTGTAGACGCGGTGGCGGACGCTCTTTCGCTTACTAATATCTGCACCCAGCATATCCGGGCCGAAGAAATCAAGGGAAGAAAATTTGATATCGCTATTTCGAGGGCAGTTGCTCCCTTAAAAGATCTGTGGTCCTGGGCCAGACCATTATTGAAACCACAAAACATGCAATCCCTTAATGTAAATCCAGTTGCCCTGCCAAATGCCAGCGGACTAATTTGTCTCAAAGGTGGTGACCTTGCTGAAGAAATTTCTGAAAGTGGCACTCGCCCCAAAATATTTGAGATCTATGATCTCTTTCCCGAAGAGTCTTTCAGGGAAAAATTTATTCTGCAGGTCCCTTACCAGCGTAACATTTAAAAGATCCGCATTTTTTCTTTAAAAGAAAGGGTGATTTTACTTATTCCTGGAATTAGGTCTCCAGTATTTTTATAATGGATGGTTTATGGTCTGCCTAAATCCATACACCATTTACTATACACCATTTACCATAAACCATTTACCATAAACCAATGATTAAAACTGCCATCGTAGACGACAACCCATCAATGCGTATAGCACTTGAAAAAATAATATCCGGCGCAGAAGAATTCGAGCTGACCGGAAGTTATGAAGATATGCAGGAAGCTATTGTATTGATACCCCTTATGAAACCTGATGTGGTAATTATAGATATTAACCTTGGGAATAATGGGTCAGGAATTGATTGTATCCGTAAAATCAAACCAGATCATCCTGAAATCCTATTCATGATTTGTACAGTTTTTGATGATGATGAAAAAATATTCGAAGCCTTATGTGCAGGTGCAAATGGGTATATGCTGAAAAGAACTTCCCCTGCTGAGTTAATTCGTGCTTTAAAAGAAATGTATGAAGGCGGTGCTCCCATGAGCGGTCTTATCGCGAAGAAAGTAGTGAGTGTATTCCAGGTGAATGACAGTGGCGGGTGGGGATGGAATCCCCTTCATGCAAAAAAAGGCAAGTCCCTTCCAGGATTATCAAACCGGGAAAACGAAATTCTGCAACATCTTTCCCGCGGACTATTGTACAAAGAAATTGCCGCTAATCTTTATATAAGTTGTGAAACGGTACGCAAACACGTTTATAATATTTACGGGAAACTCCAGGTTGGGAACCGGGTGGAAGCTATCAATAAATATTTTAGAAGGTCATGAACACAGATCCCGACTACCATTTCAGTTCGAGCTTATTATTATTCCGGTTCACATCCGCCATCCGATGGGAAGCATCAATTTCAATAAGCCTTAGATCTGTGAGTTTATGGTTCACTTCAAATTCATATGAAGGACTTGTCCATTTCCAGGGTTCATAAACAAACCGCGGAATTTTTTTGTCCTCTTCCGGTTTGATTCCAAACATCGAATAAAGAGGAATGTATGCGAGTTCTTTGCTTCCATCCTTGAATTGAAGCAGTACGTCAATAGGCATCGGAACCTGACCGAGCATTCGAAGCCTGATCCTGGTTTTTCCATTTACTTCCCACAAACTGTCAATTCCATAGTCCACTTTTTTTATACTCTTGATCCAGAAATCTTCATACCAGTCAAGTTGCAGATTACTTACTTTTTCTGCCACACGGAAAAAATCATCTGCGTTCGGATGTTTAAAGCGCCATTCCCGGTAATATTCGAGTAAAATCTTATCAAGCACCTGATCACCTACGATATATCCCAGCTGCACCATGAAAACCGTTCCCTTATAATAACTCGTTAATCCGTAACCAATATTTGTACTAAAATAATCGGCGTAAGTGGTCATTGGTTCCTGGAAATTGCTTTTTGCCAGGTAATAATAATTGTTATATTCTCTTTTGAAAGTCTGGTCCGCTGAAGTATCCTTATTCAGGAATCCCCAGTTCCTTGCTGCTGCGTATTGTGTAAAACCCTCATCCATCCAGGGATACTTGAGTTCATTTGTTCCCAGCATACCCTGGTACCAGCTATGCATCCATTCATGCATCCAGCCCCCGGCATCCTTTAATAAAGTAGCCATTGGATATTCCATGCCTCCATCACCACCATGTATAAACGAATACTGTTTGTAGGGATAGGCGCCGTAAGTCTGTTCCATATAGGGAAGAGCTTTTTCGGCTACATCCAGTATATTCAGCCATTTCTTTTCCTGCTCGTTGGTTTTTTTATATAAGAGGTGAAGGGTAAGATCATTGCGAATTTTCTTTTTTACATGAATAAATTCCGGGTCTGCGGCCCAAACAAAATCATGTACATTGGGTGCGTAAAAATGCCAGTTCAGTTTCTCTCCGGCAGGCCTTGAAACTTTAGTTCCTTTCGTTTCATAACCATATCCGATCTGTTCGGGGTTTTGTAAATAACCCGAGCCGCCCAGGATATAAGATTTATCAATATGGATATTTACATCAAAATCTCCCCATACACCATAAAACTCACGACCGATATAGGGTGTAGCATGCCATCCTTCATAATCGTATTCGCAGATCTTGGGATACCACTGACTCATGGAATAACGAACTTTTGTATCAGGATTGTCACGTCCGCTACGCCGGATCTGAAGTGGAACCTGGGCTTCAAATTCCATTTCGAAATGAACTGTAGTATTGGGAAGAATCGGTTTGGTCAGATTTACTTCCAGAATGGTCTCTTTCACCTGAAAGGGTTGAACGACTCCATTCATTTTTAAAGATAAAATTTTCTGATACCCAATTTCATCGGGGTTCAAATGCTGGATCCGGTCCTGTACCCGCGGGTCCCAATCCGGCTGGTCATTGACAATAACTTTTCCGAGTTCCCTGCTGCGGTTGTCCATCATACTGTTTGGCTGGAACGCATTCCAGTAGAGATGATAAAAAACTTTTTTTAATGTGTCGGGAGAATGATTGGAATAATCCAATAACTGTTTGCCGGTAAACCTGTTTGTCACCACGTTCACTTCAATATCCATGACATATTTCACTCGCTGCTGCCAGCGGTCAGGCTGGGCACATCCTGCGTAAATAAACCCTTGCAGGATCATTAGATATAGGATAATCCGGAATGGTTTTTTGAAATGACTATGGTGCATACTTTTCTTCATTAAAAATCAAAAGTAAAAAGTAAAAAAATGGAAATTGCAAAGTTATAGTGTTCCATTCGCACTCAAAAATTGCAACGTCTTTACATTCCATTATGTCTTCAATAAATTAAATCGGTCTGTATAAAAAAATTCCCAATTCAAATTTTATCCTTTGCCTTCGATCACAATAACGATTTCCCCCTTGACTCCCTTTTCAGTATAATGTGCTATAACTTCTTCCAAAGTCCCTCGAATATTCTCTTCAAACAATTTACTGAGTTCCCGGCTAACAGTACATTTTCTGGATAAACCAAAGTAAACTGTAAATTCTTCAAGTGTTTTTACCAGGCGTAATGGAGACTCGTAAAAAACCATGGTTCTTTCTTCTGCCGCTAATTTTTTTAATAGTGTTTGCCTGCCTTTTTTTATGGGCAAAAATCCTTCAAAACAAAAACGATTCATTGGAAGTCCGCTATTAACAAGGGCCGGCACAAAAGCTGTAGCACCGGGCAGGCATTCCACATGTATATTCACCTGTATGCATTCACGAATTAGTAAAAAAGCCGGATCTGAAACACCTGGTGTTCCTGCATCCGTTAATAGCGCCATCACTTTACCCTGTAATAACTGATCCACTAAATGTCTCAGCACCTTATGCTCATTGTGCTGATGATAAGGCGTGAGCGGTTTAATAATCTTATAGTGATTCAGTAGCTTAAGCGAGTTCCTTGTATCTTCTGCGAGTATCAGGTCAGCCTTTTTGAGTACTTCAAGCGCTCGGAATGTGATGTCCTGTAAATTTCCGATTGGTGATGGTACGAGATATAACATTAGTATGGGAGTATGGGAGTATGGGAGTGTGGAAATTAAATTTATAATTATTGTTTAAGTATGAAAATTATGAACCGGATATTGTTATTTACATTCCCATACTCCCATACTCCCATACTCTCATAGTATTGTGATCTCATAATATTCCATAACCGGGTTAGCCAGTAACTTCTTACTCGCTTCTTCCGCAATTTTTTTAGCTTCATCGGAAGAAGTTGCGTCTACCTGGAGCTGGACCGTTTTCCCGATCCGTACATCCTGCACTGATTTGATTCCGAGATTATGAAGTCCCCCCATGACTGCCTTTCCCTGCGGATCCAGCAATTCTTTAAGTGGCATTACTTTTACCTGTACCGAAAAATTCATGCGATCCTGTTTTTGAAGAACAAAGATATGGCAATGTAAAAAAGGAAGATGAGCGGCACAGCCAGCCATTGTAAAATAAATACAGCAATCAGCGCTAACAGGATCAATATCAAACGGGGAAGCATCTGAGAATCTTTCTTTCCGCTAAATTTCATAGAAAGCATGGGAATCCTGCTTATCATTGCGAATGACAATAAGATCACGATCGCATACAATACCCATTTATTCAGCAGGAGATTCAATATCCAATTACTGTTTCTTGTCCAGTATATCAAAGGAAAAGATGCGACCATCAAACCGACCGCAGGCACCGGGACGCCTTTAAAACTCCGGGACTGCATAGAATCCAGGTTAAAGACAGCCAGGCGATAGGCAGCCGCGCATGGCAGGATAAGGGCTGGCAGCAGCCAGATCATTGAAACATCTGCACCGTCTTCCTGGCCCATAAAACTCATTCTTAAAAACTGGTATATAATCAATCCGGGTGCTACCCCAAAACTCACCACATCCGCTAGTGAATCCAGTTCACGGCCCAGTGGAGAATATTGTTTCAATAGCCTTGCAAGAAATCCGTCCAAAAAATCTGCAACAGCTGCAAGTCCGATGAACAAAGGCGCCAGCCATATACGTTCAGGAAAGTCTGCATACTGTGTTCCCTCGGTAGAATATATTATGGTTATTCCGTTCTGCAGAATACAGATCACCGCAATACAGCCGAAGAACAAATTGAGTAAAGTAAATAAATTGGGAATATGTTTCATTAGAGTGTGAGAGTATGGGAGTATGGGAGTATGAAAATTATATTTAAAATCATTTTATAAATTGCTAATCAAAAAATACCTTACGCCTTGCGCCTTGCGCCTTATGCCTTACGCTTTAAGCTTCTTCATATATGCTTCTATCTCATCAGCTGTAATCGGAATATCTTTCATCAGATCTTTATGTCCGTTTTTAGTAAGCCATAAATTATTTTCAATACGAATCCCCATTTTTTCTTCCTGGATATAAATGCCCGGCTCAACGGTAAGTACCATACCCGCGTGAAGTGGTTCGGCACGTGGTCCGAGGTCATGCACATCGATGCCCAGATGATGGGAAATACCATGATACAGATATTTCCAATAAGCAGGCTGTTCAGGGGTCGAATTCCTGACATCTGCTTTGGTGAGCAATCCGATTTTTTGAAAAATAATATCCGCTTCCTTACCTACCAGCGTATGATATTCATTGATCGTAATGCCTGGTTTCAGGAGACTCCTGGCATATTGATGCAGATGCAGGCAGGCATTATAAACCTGTTTCTGGCGTTTGGTGAATTTTCCATTCACAGGGATCGTTCGTGTAAGATCCGCATTATATCCTCCGTAATCTGCACCAAAATCCATCAGTATAAGATCTCCGTCCTTACATTCCTGATTGTTCGATACATAATGTAATGTGCACGCATTTTCACCGGAAGCCAGGATGCTACTATAAGCCGGACCGGTTGCCCTTTGAGAAAGAAATGAATGCTGTATCTCTGCTTCCACTTCGAATTCAAAAACACCCGGATGCATGAATTTCATCACACGTAAAAAAGTTTTCGCTGTAATATCAATGGCCTGCTGAATCACAATTATTTCTTCAGCTGTTTTGACTGCACGAAGTTCTTTTAAAATGGTGGCTGCCCGCAGGTATTGGTGAAGGGGATATCGTTTTTTAGTTTCTTTGATAAAACGGTATTCGCGTGTTTGAATAAGATTATTTTTCCTGTCATTTTCGTTTGAATCCAGGTAAATATTTTTTGCGAGATGAATCCAAACCTGCAGGAGCGCATCGCTGGTATCCAGCCAGATCACTGTGCTGATGCCTGAAATTTTTTTCCCTTCTTCTGCACGCAATCTTTTACCGTCCCATTTTTCTTTCAGTTCGTTAGGACGAACGAGGATAAGCACTTCCCTGTACTTTGGATCCGGATGATCCGGAAACAAGACCAGCATGGTATCTTCCTGAACAATGCCGGTTAGCCAGTAGAGATCGCTGTTTTGTTTGAAAGGATATTGTGCGTCTCCATTGGAAGGAAATTCATCATTACTGACAAAAATGGCGATGGAATCAGGTTGCATTTCCCTGGAGAAACGCTGCCGGTTCTGCTTAAATATCAGGGGGTTTAATGGTAGATATTTCATCCTTTTAAATAGGCTGGATAGGCAAAACCAGCAGTTTTAAGCCTCAAAAAGCGGCCGGAATCGTAAATTCTAAAAAAACTTAATAAAAACTTGTTATTTTAAAAATATTTTCGTCATCTTGGCAGCCAATTGTTTATTACCTAACGACCTCTAACATTGTTTGCTATAAAAAGCTCCTCCAAAAAAGGAGCTTTTTTTATTTCCCTGCACAATTCCGGTAAGGGTTTTTCTATTTAACTTTCTAACTAAAACAACCCGTACAATTGCGCATCAATACGTGTAATGATTTCCCCGAGGTGTTCTTCATTTTCCGGGAATTTATTCTTATCCACATCAACCACCAGCAGACTGCCTTCCTTATATCCGTCGATCCACTTATTGTAAAGATCATTCAGTCTTTTTAAATAATCGAGCCGGATATTTTCCTCATATTCACGACCACGTTTCTGAATTTGACCGACCAGTGTCGGTACAGAAGCCTGCAGGTATATTAGCAGGTCTGGTGGTTGAACCATTCTTTTAAGGGTTTGAAAAAACTGAAAATAATTATTGTAATCCCTTTTGCTCATTAGTCCCATATCATGCAGGTTAGGTGCGAAGATGTGGGCATCTTCATAAATTGTTCGGTCCTGAATGACCGTTTCTGTACCACTATATATTTCAAGCAACTGGTTCAGTCTTCCGTTCAGAAAAAAAATCTGCAGATTGAAACTCCAGCGGGGCATATCATCATAAAAATCATTCAGATAAGGATTATGATCAACGTCTTCGAACTGTGGGATCCATTTATAGTGTTTGCTCAGCAATTCAGTGAGGGTTGTTTTACCGGCACCAATATTACCGGCTACGGCGATATGTTTGGGTTTCTTTGTTTTTGCCATTCCTAAATGTAAAATCTTATGAGCGAAATATAAAAAGAATCGATTGGGTATCAGAGATACCTAAAACCGAGCGCTTTACGTACTTCCAAAAGAGTTGCTGTCGCGCTTTTCCTTGCTTTCTCCGATCCTTTCGCAAGTATAATATCAATCTGCACCGGATCGTTCTGCAGGGCCGCTGCTTTTTCCCGGATGGGTTTAATAAATCGGATCATATCTTCCGCAAGCTGTTTTTTCATTTCGCCATACCGGATCTGACAATGGTTGAAATCATATTCAAATTTTGTTAAAATTTCAGTACTACTTACCAGTCCGAGAAGGGTGAAAAGCCCCTGGATATATTCAGGTTTTTCGCTATAGGCTTTAACAGGTCCCTGGTCTGTTTTTGCCTTCATAATTTTTTTTGTAATGAGGGTATCATCATCATTCAGGTAAATAGTATTCATCTGTTGTTCACTCTTGCTCATTTTACCGCTTCCGTCAAGGCTGAGAATTTTAACAAGATCTTCGCTATAACTGAATGCTCTCGGAATGGGGAATATTTCGCCATAGCGGCGATTAAACCGTTCTGCAAAATTCCTTGTCATTTCAATATGCTGTTCCTGGTCTTTTCCTACAGGTACATAATGTGCACGGTGGATAAGGATATCTGCTGCCTGCAATACAGGATACGTAAGTAAACCCGCATTTATATTTTCAGGCTGTTGTCTTACTTTATCTTTAAACGTAACAGTTTTTTCCAGTTCCCCCTTATAAGCAAGCATATTCAGGTATAGGTATAGTTCCGGGATTTCAGGGATATCGCTTTGGGCATAGATCGTGCATTTATCAGGATCCAGGCCGCCGGCTATTAGTTCCGAAACCAGGCTTCGGGTGTTTAATTTTAATTCACTGGTATCGGCATGGGTTGTAAGACTATGCCAGTCAGCTATAAAAAAATAGCATTCATATTCATATTGCATCCTTGCCCAGTTCTTTAGTGCACCGAAATAGTTCCCCAGGTGTAGAAAACCGGTTGGCCGGATACCGCTTAAAACAATTTCTTTATTTTTCTCCATGAGGAAGGCGAAGATAATGAAGAGGCACTCAAATTCTCCCTGAAACCATTATTTTTGTCTTAATCTCCTTTCATGGAAATGAATGATTCGCTCGTAGATAATTTGTGTAAACTGGCCTGCCTGAAATTTGACGCAGCCGGAAAGCAGGAAATTAAAAAAGATCTGCAGAAAATGATCGGCTTTGTTGAAAAGCTGAACGAACTCGATCTCCGGGAAGTAGAACCGCTTTTATATATGGGAGAAGAGATGAACGTGATGCGTGAAGATATTCCTGAAAAACCACTTAGCCGGGAGGATGCTTTGAAAAATGCCCCAATGGCTGATCAACAGTATTTTAAAGTACCGCAGGTAGTTAAAAATCCTGCCACCTCTACAGGAGGCTAAAAGAAATTCAATCATGACATCTACCGCTATTATTCATCTGGACCGGATAGTGAAGAGTTATTTCATGGGTAAACAGGCTGTTCCGGTATTAAAGGGTATTAGTCTTGATATTTCCAAAAATGAATACGTAGCACTTATGGGCCCCTCTGGTTCGGGGAAGAGCACGTTAATGAATATCCTTGGATGCCTGGATTCTCCTACTGAAGGTAGATATATATTGAATGGCCAGGATGTAAGTGAAATGGCCGATGATGATCTTGCTGAAGTAAGGAATAAAGAAATTGGTTTTGTATTTCAACAATTTAATTTATTGCCCAGGCTAACAGCTGCAGAAAATGTTGCCCTTCCGCTGGTCTATGCAGGCATCACTAAAAGGACAAGAAACGAAATGGCTATGGAGGTTTTGGATAAAGTAAGTCTGACAGACAGGAGTCATCACAAACCAAATGAACTTTCGGGCGGTCAGTGTCAGCGTGTCGCGATTGCCCGTGCGCTGGTAAATAATCCCTCACTCATCCTTGCAGATGAACCGACCGGAAATCTGGATTCCAAGACTTCCATCGAAATCATGGAAATATTCAACAAGATACAGGCTGCGGGAAATACTGTTGTTCTGGTTACCCATGAAGAAGACATTTCCAATTATGCTCACCGGGTGGTCAGACTGCGGGATGGGATTATTGAAACGGATAAACGGAGGGAAGGGATGCATGCAGCCGTAACAATGTAAATTATGGGTTATGAATTATGGGTTATGAATATCTTTTGAACCCATAACCCATAACCCATAACCCATAATTATAAAGTCATGTCTCAAAAGATCTACACCAAAACCGGAGACGACGGAAAGACAAGTTTGATCGGCGGGACCAAGGTTCCTAAAAGTTATATCCGCATTGGGGCCTATGGTACAGTAGATGAATTGAATGCTTATATCGGTTTACTGGGAGATTATTTAGCGGATACTCATGGCCGTGAGATGTTGCGCGAAATCCAGGACAGGCTTTTCACGATCGGCTCTTCACTTG